>NZ_QJKG01000002.1:0-967242 GCF_003202095.1 Pseudomonas sp. LAIL14HWK12:I1 | reverse complement strand
TTCTCGCATGGCCACTTGTGATGCTGATAATCTTTTTGACTATCAGTCCGTACTCACAAGCACCCACACGAATTGCTTGATTCGATTTGTTAAAGAGCGTTTGGTTAAGAGCTTTTCGTCTCAACCGAGGCGCGCATTCTACGCTTTCCTCAGAGCCTGTCAAGCGTTTATTTTGAAGTTTTTTGCGAGAAACTCGTTTAGCTTCAAACACTTGGCTCGCTGCGATCTCTCGTAGCGGGAGGCGAATCATACAGCGTTTAAAACCGCTGTCAACCACCATTTCAACCGCTTGCGATCATTTGATCGTAGCCCTTTCAACGCCACCTTAACTATTTAACTCATTGAATCTCAAGGAGTTTTTCGTTCCGATGTCGCTGGAAGTGGGGCGCATTATAAGGGGATTCAAAAGCGCGTCAACCCTTATCTTCAGAAATGTTTCAAACTGCCCTACCCCGCCCACGGGCGAACTTGGGCAGAGCACGCGTAATAGCCGGAATACGCAGCAGCATCAGTAAAGTCCCAACCCCTGCGTAGATCGCCCACTCCCTGAGGTCCGAGCGCACGATCCACAAAAAGTGCAGCAACCCCAAGCCAAGAATCACGTACACCAACCTGTGCAACTTTTTCCACCTGGCCCCCAACCGCCTCTGGCTGTAGCGATTCGAGGTCACCGCCAAGGCCAGCAAGCCGAGAAACCCCAGCGCCCCCACAATAATGTAAGGCCGCTTACGCAGCTCCACCGCCAGCTGTCCCCAATCCAGCCCCAGAATAAAGAAAAGGTAGGCCAGGATGTGCAGCACGATGTAAGCAAACACCCACAGCCCCAGCTGCCGACGCACCACGACCCAGCCCGACCAGCCTGTCAGCTTCTGTAGCGGCGTCATGCTCAAGGTTACCAGCAGGAAAGTGAGCGCCCCGAGCCCAAGACGATCCATCATGACCTTGCCGGGGTCCGGCCCCAGCAGATTCATCGCTGCCTCATACAACCACCACGCCGGGAACAGGCACCCCACAACGAAGATGGCCAGGCGAAACCAGGGATAGCGCATCAATAGTTCTTCCGCAGATCCAGCCCGCTGTACAGTGAAGCCACTTCATCAGCGTAGCCATTGAACATCTGTGTTTCACGCACATTGGGGCTGAACAACCCGCTGGGCAAGCGCCGCTCACGCGCCTGGGTCCAGCGCGGGTGGTCGACCGTCGGGTTCACGTTGGCATAGAAGCCGTACTCATCCGGCGCCAACCCTTGCCAAGTGGTCGCGGGCTGTTCAGCCACCAGGCTGATGCGCACGATCGACTTGATGCTCTTGAAGCCATACTTCCAGGGCACCACCAACCGCAACGGCGCACCATTCTGGTTGGGTAACACCCGCCCATACATGCCCACCGCCAGGATCGCCAGCGGGTGCATTGCCTCATCCAGCCGCAACCCCTCTCTATAAGGCCAGTCGATCAGGGCGAACCCGGAGCGCTGCCCCGGCAGATGCTGCGGGTCTTTCAATGTCTCGAAGCGCACGTAGCGCGCCTTCGAAGTCGGCTCGACCTGCTTGAGCACCTGCGCCAAGGGAATGCCCAACCAGGGAATGACCATCGACCAGGCTTCGACGCAACGCAACCGGTAGATGCGCTCTTCAAGCTGATAGGGTTTAACGAAGTCTTCCAGCGCATATCGGCCTGGCTTACCTACCTCACCATCCACTACAACCGACCATGGCTCGGTCTGCAGGCTGCTGCCATTAGCCGCCGGGTCGCCCTTGTCGGGGCCGAATTCATAGAAGTTGTTGTAGTGGGTGGCATCCTTGAAAGGCGTGATCGCCTCCCCCTGCACCGTCACAGCCTGCCAGTGAGCAGAAGAAAGCTTGTCACTGAACCAGCCTGGCGCCTTGCCTGCCTCGACATCGGCATATCGACTGGGCTCTGCCGCCAGCCCCATGCGCGGTAACGCACCCAGCGCCAGGCCGGCCAACGAGCCACCCAGCAGGGTGCGACGGGAAAGGTAGATGCCTTCGGGGGTGATCTCCGACGCCTTGCACTCGGAAGACCTGGGAAGCTTGATGAGCATGGGCGGCTCCACAGCACTGGATAACGGATGTACCAGTAAGACTATGGAGCCGGAGGGTTATTCCAGCATTAAGCGATTTTTACGCTTTGCGCCGGCGCGCCTTCAACAGGAACTGGATCGGCCCCGATGCCGCATAGGCGAGGAAGATCAGCAGCAGGATGCGCGGTGGATCGCTGAATACCACGGCAAACACCAGCACCACCGCCAGGATGGCCACGAACGGTACGCGCCCTTTGAGGTCCAGCTCCTTGAAGCTGTTGTACTTGATGTTACTGACCATCAGCATGCCGGCAGCCGCTACCAACAGCGCCACCAGGAACGACAGCTTGGAGCCCTGGATGCCGTAGTCGCTGAACGCCCACACGGTACCCGCCACCACACCTGCGGCAGCCGGGCTGGCCAGGCCAATGAAGTAGCGCTTGTCGGCGGTGCCGACCTGGGTATTGAAGCGTGCCAGGCGCAGCGCTGCACCGGCCACATAGATGAAGGCGACCATCCAGCCGACCTTGCCCATGTCACCCAGCGCCCAGCCGAAGGCCAGCAAGGCTGGGGCCACGCCGAAGGCAACCATGTCCGACAGCGAGTCGTACTCGGCGCCGAAGGCACTCTGGGTATTGGTCATGCGCGCAACGCGGCCATCCAGGCCGTCGAGCACCATGGCCACGAAGATGGCGATGGCGGCAAAGGCGAAGTACTTGCTCGCCTCACGCGGGTCACCGGCACTCAGGGCGCTCTGCGCGCTCATCGAGCTGATGATGGAATAGAAACCGGCAAACAGGTTGGCGGTGGTAAACAGGTTGGGCAGCAAATAGATGCCGCGGTGACGCACCTTGCGCCCTTCGGCGTCATGCCCTTCTTCAACGTGCTCATCGACAGGTAGCAGGCTTTCGGCGTCGGAGGGCTTGTTCGGCTCTTCGGGACGTTCGCTCATGGAGGGTACCTTGCAACAGGATGGAAAATGTTCGACACGGGCCTGCGAAACAGGTTCTGACGGCAGGCCACTGGTCTGCTTTATACCAGAAGCGGACTGCCAGAACGAAAAAACGCGGCCGAAGCCGCGTTTTTAATCTTTCGATAAGACTTAGTTCTTGGTCTTGTCGACGATTTTGTTAGCCGAGATCCACGGCATCATCGAACGCAGTTGCTCGCCGATGATTTCGATGCCGTGAGCGGCGTTGTTGCGGCGCTTGGCGGTCATCGATGGGTAGTTGGTAGCACCTTCGGAGATGAACATCTTCGCGTATTCGCCGTCCTGGATGCGCTTCAGGGCGTTGCGCATGGCCTTGCGGGATTCTTCGTTGATGACTTCCGGGCCAGTGACGTACTCACCGTATTCGGCGTTGTTGGAGATCGAGTAGTTCATGTTGGCGATGCCGCCTTCGTACATGAGGTCAACGATCAGCTTCAGCTCGTGCAAGCACTCGAAGTAGGCCATTTCTGGCGCGTAGCCAGCTTCGACCAGGGTTTCGAAACCGGCTTTGACCAGCTCGACGGTACCGCCGCACAGAACGGCTTGCTCACCGAACAGGTCGGTTTCGGTCTCGTCCTTGAAGGTGGTTTCGATGATGCCGGTACGGCCACCGCCAACGCCCGAAGCGTAGGACAGGGCGACGTTCTTGGCGTTGCCCGAAGCGTCCTGGTAGATAGCGATCAGGTCAGGGATGCCGCCGCCTTTGACGAACTCGGAGCGAACGGTGTGGCCCGGGGCCTTCGGCGCGATCATGATCACGTCGAGGTCGGCACGTGGCACAACCTGGTTGTAGTGGATCGAGAAGCCGTGCGAGAAGGCCAGGGTAGCGCCCTTCTTGATGTTCGGCTCGATCTCGTTCTTGTACAGCGCGCCCTGGAACTCGTCCGGGGTCAGGATCATGACCAGGTCAGCCGCAGCGACAGCGGTAGCAACGTCAGCAACTTTCAGGCCGTGGGCTTCAGCCTTGGCAACGGTAGCCGAACCTTTACGCAGACCGACAGTAACGTCTACACCGGAGTCCTTCAGGTTGCACGCCTGAGCGTGGCCCTGGGAGCCGTAACCGATGATGGCGACTTTCTTGCCCTGGATGATGGAAAGGTCGCAGTCTTTATCGTAGAAAACTTTCATGAAAATACCCCTGGTTATATCTCGGCCCCTGCGGAGCCATCGCTAATTTTTGAATTTAGATGCTGAGCACTTTGTCGCCACGGGCAATGCCGGTAACGCCGCTGCGCACGGTTTCGAGAATCGATGCAGTGCCGATCGCCTGGATGAAGCTGTCCAGTTTGTCGCTGGTACCGCTCAGCTGTACGGTGTACACGCTGGCGGTTACATCGACGATCTGGCCACGGAAGATATCCGTGGTGCGCTTGATCTCGGCGCGCTGGGCACCGGTGGCCTTGACCTTGACCAGCATCAGTTCACGCTCGATGTGAGCGCTTTCCGACAGGTCGACAAGCTTGACCACTTCGACCAGCTTGTTCAGGTTCTTGGTGATCTGCTCGATCACTTCGTCATGGCCAACGGTGGTCAGCGTCAGACGCGACAGGGTCGGGTCTTCGGTCGGCGCCACGGTCAGGCTTTCAATGTTGTAGTTGCGCTGGGAGAACAAGCCGACCACGCGGGACAGAGCACCGGGTTCGTTTTCCAGCAGCAGGGAAATGATGTGCCGCATATCAGGTACGCTCCGTCTTGCTCAGCCACATGTCACGCATCGAGCCATCCTTGATCTGCATCGGATAGACGTGCTCACTGCGGTCAACCGCGATGTCGATGAACACCAGGCGGTCCTTCATCGCAAACGCTTCTTCCAGCTTCGGCTTGAGGTCCTTCAGGCTGGTGATGCGGATACCCACATGGCCATAGGCCTCGGCCAGCTTGATGAAGTCAGGCAGCGATTCGACGTACGAGTGCGAGTGACGACCGTTGTAGGCCATGTCCTGCCACTGGCGAACCATGCCCAACACACCGTTGTTCAGGTTGACGATCTTCACCGGCAGGCCGTACTGCATGCAGGTGGACAGCTCCTGGATGTTCATCTGGATGCTGCCTTCGCCAGTCACACAGGCGACGTCCTGGTCCGGGAAGTTGAGCTTGACGCCCATCGCCGCCGGGAAGCCGAAGCCCATGGTGCCCAGGCCACCGGAGTTGATCCAGCGGTTCGGCTTGTTGAAGCGGTAGTACTGCGCCGCGAACATCTGGTGCTGGCCCACGTCGGAGGTGACGAAGGCATCGCCATGGGTCACTTCGCACAGGGTCTCGATGACTTTCTGCGGCTTGATGACGTTGCCGTCGCCCTTGTCGTAAGGGAACAGCTCGCCATTGCCACGCCATTCGTCGATCTGCTTCCACCAGGCATCCAACGCAACCTTGTCAGGCTGCTCGCCGATTTCCTTGAGGATGCCGAGCATTTCGCTGAGCACGCTGTCGACCGGCCCTACGATTGGCACGTCGGCCTTGATCATCTTGGAGATCGACGCCGGGTCGATGTCGATGTGGATGATCTTGGCGTTCGGGCAGAACTTGGCCGGGCCGTTTACCACGCGGTCGTCAAAACGCGCGCCCACGGCAAGGATCACGTCGGCGTTGTGCATGGCCATGTTGGCGGTGAAGCTGCCGTGCATGCCGAGCATGCCGAGGAACTGGCGGTCGGTACCCGGGAAGCCACCGAGGCCCATCAGGGTATTGGTGACCGGCAGGTTCAGCGACTTGGCAATTTCGGTCAGGGCTTCGGAGCCACCGCCGAGGATCACGCCACCGCCGGAGTAGACGATCGGGCGCTTGGCCGCCAGCAGCATTTCGGCAGCCTTGCGGATCTGGCCGGAGTGGCCACGGACCGCCGGGCTGTAGGAACGCAGCTTGACCTTTTTCGGGTAGACGTATTCGAACTTCTCAGCCGGGTTGGTCATGTCTTTTGGAATGTCGACCACGACTGGACCTGGGCGACCGGATTGCGCCAGGTAGAACGCTTTTTTCAGAACTTCCGGGATCTCGGTCGGGTTCTTGATCATGAAGCTGTGCTTCACGATCGGCCGCGAGATACCGATCATGTCGGTTTCCTGGAAGGCATCGGTACCCACCATGGTGCTAGGCACCTGACCGGACAGGATGACCATCGGAATGGAGTCCATGTAGGCGGTGGCAATGCCGGTAATGGCATTGGTCGCGCCCGGGCCGGAGGTTACCAGCACCACACCGGCCTTGCCGGTGGCGCGGGCGTAGCCGTCCGCCATATGGGTTGCCGCCTGCTCGTGACGAACCAGGATGTGTTCCACTTCCGGTTCTTTGAACAATGCGTCGTAAACATGCAGGAGAGCACCACCAGGGTACCCGTAGATGTGCTTAACGCCTTCGTCACGCAAGAAGCGGACGACCATCTCAGCGCCAGATAAAAGCTCCACGTTGTTCACCTCTAAAACGCCAGAATACCGCCCTCACTGGACGGGTCTTAATAGGTTTACTGCCAAGCAGAGCATGAGCGAACGTCAGCACTGACTGAGCAAGTATTGGGAGCACCCCAGAGTGTTGCGGGGTTTTCCCACCCAGCGCGAGGTAACGCGTTGCGGGGTGTAACAGGTCGGTGCGGGTGTGCACCTCATGATCTGCTTAGCGGGTCTGCTTCTGGCAGTCCCTCTACAGCGGAAGTTGGATTCTTGTGATTCGGCGCCAACAAGTCAAGAAAAATTATTGCCAATTTTTCCCCAAGATGAATTCCTGCCACCACTAAAAATCGCTTCAGCAGCAGAATTAATAAGATTTCCCAAAAAAAGGGCCACAATCTGCGGCCCTTGAAGGAAAAACTGAAGAAATCAGGCGGAAGGAGCGATCAATTGGTCAAAAGCTGCCAACAGGCGGCGAAGCTCACGACTTTGCTCCGGGCGGTCGGTAAACACGGTTTCGGCCATGACGAGAATGCTCGACGCGTTGGGCAGCGGGTGGCCCAGCTCGATGATGATCTTCATGCGGGGCAGGAAGATCCATTGCAGCCATTGCTCGAAACTGAGGGTATCGACGGCGAACGGCACGGTACTGGCCAATGCCTCGTCGCTTGGCGGTTCGTCATCCCACCAGCCTTGCACCTGCAGCTCTCGCTCGATCAGCAACAGGTGGTCGGCAATGTCCAGAATGCGTTGCTCGATCATTACGAATTGACCCGCGCTTTTTGCCGAGCCAGTGCGGCACCCGCGCTGTCACCCTGCTTTTCACGGGCCTGGGCGATGGTGTTCCACAGCTCGGCCTGCAGGCTTGGGCGGCCGTTGGCGTAAGTGAGCGCGCGGCGCGCCAGCTGCTCGGCCTGCGCCGCATCACCCTGCGACAGGCGCACCTGGGCGAGGCGGTACAACACCTGCGGCTCGCGCGGGGCAATGCGTTGGGCACGCTCCAGGCTAGACGCGGCGCCGTTGAAGTCGCCACTGCCCTGCTGGGTCTTGGCGGTGGTCAGCAATGCCAGTACCGGGCCGTCGAGTTGCTCGTCGGCAGACAGCCCGCCGCCAGCACTGCTGCGCGGAATGCCGGTTGGCGCGCTGGTGCTCTGCGGGGTGCTGTTCATCGCGGCGATGTCGAACGGTTCGTCGGCGATCGGGTTTGGATTGGTGGTCATTGGCGCCGAACTTACCGGGCCTGGGGTAATCGGGCCAGGTGTGATCGGCGAGGTGCTGATTGGCGCCGCACCATTGGCCGCCGGGAACGTCTGGATGCCCGAGGCGCCAGCGCCCTGCGGGATCATCACGGTGACGCCAGAATCCTCGGGTAGCGTCTGCGCCTGGGCGGTGCCCGTGTTATAGCCACCCGCCGTGCGGTTGGCTGTTACGCGTTCGCTGTTGGACACGCGGGTGCTCGAATCGACCACCGGAATATTGCCGCGCGGGACGCTGGAGCACCCCTGGAGCACTGCCAGCGCCGTCACGGCAGGAAACAGCCACTTGTTCACGTCACACCTCATCAATGCAGCCTGTGCTTAGTTCATCCAGCCCTTGACCCAGTCCATGACCGATTCGACTGGGTCCTGCTCGCCGCCACAGGTCGCGCCGGCGGGGGGCTCACTGCCGCGAATATACGGCATCTGCACCGCTCCCGGACAGCTGGCATCAGACCCATGACCCGTGTACGGGTCGATCCAGGCCTGCACCACGTTGTCCGGCTGCGGCATGTCCAGCGGCAGCGGGTCGGCCTTCTTCATGAAGCTGGTCCAGACCTGCAGGGCACCGGTGGCACCGGTAAATGGCGTTTTGCCATTATCGTCACGGCCCATCCACACCACGGCCAGCAGGTCCTGGCTGAAGCCGGAGAACCAGCTGTCGCGCGAGTCGTTACTGGTACCGGTCTTGCCCGCCAGGGTCAGCGAGCGTGGCAGGGTGTTGTACACGGAGCGCCCGGTACCTTCACGCATCACCCGCTGCATGGCGTTCTGCACCAGATAGATGGCGCCCGGGTCGAAGGTTTGCTGGATCTGGAACGGGTAGCGCTTGAGCGGTTCGCCTTCGGCAGTGAGCACGCTGCGGATACCGCGCATCGGTGTATTGAAGCCGCCGTTGGCGATGGTCTGGTACATGGTCGCAACCTGCATCGGCGACATGCCACCGGCACCCAGCAGCATGGCCGGGAAGGCTGGCCAGTCGACATTCACCCCCAGACGGCCGATGGTCTTGATCACGTTGGGCACGCCCACTTCCAGACCGAGCTTGGCGGTCGACAAGTTGTACGAGTTGGCCAACCCCTGATACAGGTAGATGGTCCCGTGCGGGCGGCGGTCATAGTTTTGCGGGCGCCAGACCTGGCCGTCGGCACCTTTGACCGAGAATGGCTCGTCCTGCACCCAGCTGGTCAGGGTGTACTTGCTCGGCTGCTCCAGCGCCGTCAGGTACACCGACGGTTTGACCAGCGAGCCGATCGGGCGCACAGCGTCGATGGCCCGGTTGAAGCCGGCGAAGCCTGCCTGGCGGCTTCCGATCAGGGCTTGTACTTCACCGGTTTCCGGGTTGGTCACGACCATTGCCGACTCCACCTCGTCAGCGCCCTTGCGCCCCGCCAGGCGCTTGAAGGTCTCGTTCATCGAAGTTTCGGCCTTCATCTGCAGGATCGGGTCGAAACTGGTGAAGATACGCAGCCCTTCTTCGGTCAAGTCTTCGTCGCGGTAGTCCTGGCGCAACTGGCGCTTGACCAGGTCGAGGAAGGCCGGGAACGAGCTGTCGGCCAGGCTGCCACGCTTGGTCACGCCCAGCGGCATCTTCTTCGCTGCATCGACTTCTGCCTGACTGGCCACGCCTTGCTCGGCCACCAGGTCCAGCACCAGGTTACGGCGGGCCAGGGCGCGGTCAGGGTAACGCCGTGGGTTGTAGTAGGACGGGCCTTTGACCATGCCTACCAGCAAGGCGATCTGGTGCAGTTTCAGCTCCGACAGCGGCTGGCTGAAGAAGAACTGGCTGGCCAAACCGAAGCCGTGAACGGCACGCTGGCCGTCCTGACCGACGAACACCTCGTTGAGGTAGGCCTCCAGGATTTCGCGCTTGTCGTAGTGCAGCTCCAGCAGCACCGCCATCATCGCCTCGGTCAGCTTGCGGCTGAGGCTGCGCTCGCTGCTGAGGTAGAAGTTTTTCACCAACTGCTGGGTCAGGGTACTGCCACCCTGGCGCATCGAGCCGGACGAGGTGTTGACCCACATGGCCCGGGCGATGGACTTGGGCGACACACCAAAGTGGCTGTAGAAGTCGCGGTCTTCGGTGGCCACCAGGGTTTCGAGCAGGTACTTGGGCACCTGGTCGATCTTGATCAGGATGCGGTCTTCGAGGTTTTTCGGGTAGATACCGCCAATCATCAGCGGCTCCAGGCGCACCACATCCAGTGCCTTGCCGTTGGCGCCGGAAAGGCCCGCCACGTAATCGCCCGAGAAACGCACGCGCACGAACTGCGCCGGCTCCATGCCCTCGTAGAACTGGAAGCCTCGGGTATTGAGGTCGACGGTATTACCGTTGATCGCCGCAGCACCCGGGCCGTTGGCCGCACTCTCACGGCGGTAACCGAGCGCATCGAGCTCGGTGAGGAAGTCGTTCTTGCTCAGTTTCTGGCCGGTGAACAACTCCAGTGGCCGGGCATACACCTTGGCCGGGATGGTCCAGCGCTTGCCGGAGAACTTCTCCTGCACAACGGCATCGAGGTAAACCGCGAAGCCGGCAACGATCACCAGGCCTACCAGGCTGAGCTTCAAAGCCCAGCCCAGCCAGGCGCGGGAGCGGCCGGTCGGGCGTTTCGGAGGGGTACGGGGATTTCGGGTTCGGGTCATGGCGGCGGATTATACGCACTTTATAAAGGCTGGGCAGACGGCCCGGCGGTAGGCAGGGACGGCACCATTGACCATAATGGCGCATTCGAATTCCCTTGCCCCGGAAGGATTTGCCGTGAGCCAAGCTCTTATCACTGCGTTGCAGAACCCAGCCCTGTACCCTCACCCTGTGGATGGGTTCCAGCTCATCGAGACGCATATCTCCTGGGTGCTGCTCACCGGCGAGTATGCCTACAAGATCAAGAAACCGATGAACTTCGGATTCCTCGACTTCACCAGCCTGGACCAGCGCCAGCATTTCTGTAACGAAGAGTTGCGCTTGAACCAGCGCATGACCGACGGCCTTTACCTGGAAGTGTTGCCGATCACCGGTAGCGTCGATGCGCCGCAGATCGGTGGCGAAGGCGAGGCCATCGAATACGCGCTGAAGATGCGCCAGTTCCCCCAGGGGCAGATGCTCAGCACCCTGCAGGCCAACGGCGAACTGAATGCCGCGCACATCGACCAGATGGCCCGGCAAATCGCCGAGTTCCACCTGCAGACCCCCAAGGTATCTGCCGACCAGCCCTACGGTTCGCCTGAAAGCGTCATGGCTCCGGTCGAGCAGAACTTCGAGCAGATCCGCCCATTCCTCACCGACAAGGCGGACCTGCTGCAACTGGACAACCTGCAAGCCTGGGCGCGGAGCAGTTTCGAGCGGCTGCAAGGCCTGTTTGCCTCACGCAAGGCCAATGGTTTCACCCGCGAGTGCCATGGCGACATCCATCTGGGCAACGCCACCCTGATCAACGGCCAGGTGGTGATCTTCGACTGCATCGAGTTCAACGAACCGTTCCGCAAGACCGATGTCTGGGCCGACACCGCCTTCCTCGCCATGGACCTGGAAGACCGCGGCCTCAAGTGCCTGGCACGACGCTTCATCAGCCAGTACCTGGAGCTGACGGGGGATTATGAAGGCCTGGAAGTGCTCAACTTCTACAAAGCCTATCGCGCCCTGGTACGAGCCAAGGTCGCGCTGTTCAGCATGCCGGCCAATGCCGATGGCGTACAACGGGCCACCACCCTGCGCACCTACCGCAACTACGCCAACCTGGCAGAAAGCTACAGCGCCATTCCTTCGCGTCTCCTGGCCATCACCCATGGCGTTTCGGCAGTGGGCAAGAGCCATGTAGCAATGCGCCTGGTGGAGGCCTTGGGCGCCATTCGCGTGCGCTCTGATGTCGAGCGCAAGCGTCTGTTCGGTGAACAACAGCAGGCCGACGCTGGCCCGCTGAGCACCGGTATCTATGGCCAGGACGCCAATGTAGCGACCTACCAGCGCCTGCACGAAGTGGCGGCAGCCGTGCTGCGTGCCGGTTTCCCGGTGGTACTGGATGCCACGTACCTCAAGCGTGAGCAGCGCCAGGCTGCGGCCGACGTTGCCAGCCAGACCGGTGTGCCATTCCTGATCCTCGACTGCCACGCCCCGGATGCGGTCATCGCCAGCTGGCTGGAGCAGCGCCAGGCGCAGAACAGCGACCCGTCGGATGCCACGCTGGAAGTGGTCAAGGCGCAACAGGCCAGCCGTGAGCCGCTGGATGGACAGGAGCTTGTGCAAAGCACCCAGGTCGATACCCAGACCGCCGGCAGCATGGACCAGGTGATCGAGCAGATTCGCCAGCGCTTGCCTGGGCTGTAAGTTCGCCGCTTTCATGTGCCGGCCTCTCGCGGGTTTACCCGCGAAGAGGCCGGCACATGCTCCTCAAGGCATCTCGTCACCCCCGATGGCAAAAGGCCGCGCATTTCCCAACCCCCGCTACACTCCTCTCTGACCTGCTCGCGATTTATCCCCCAGACCCGTTCAGCCATCGCAAGGAGGCTCGATGAACGATGAATTGCAGCATCTGAAGAACCTTGGCAAGACCTCTGCGCAGTGGCTGCACGCAGCCGGCATTCACAGTGCATCGGATTTGCGCCGCCTGGGCGCGGTGGGTGCGTACCAGGCCGTGAAGACACGAGGGTTTCGCGCATCAAAGGTGCTGTTGTATGCCATTGAAGGCGCCCTGCTGGACATGCACTGGAACGATTTGCCGCTCGAACGCAAAGAAGCACTCAACCAACAACTCGACGCGAAGAACCCTCCGCAAAAAAATCCAAAATAATCGTGAAAAGGGGATTGACACCTAAATGAGAATTGTTATGATTATCACAACTGGTCGCGAGACTGGTTGGATAAGCTAAGAGCCCCTGGTTCGGACTCTCAGATTATCTCCTCATCAGGCTAATCACGGTTATTGACCCGGCAATTTGCCGGGTCTTTTTTTGCCTGCAGGTTTTGTGTCGCCTGGCCTGACCCTGTCACCGCTCACATTACTGACGAAACTGCGCGCAATAGTCCTGCTCCGGCATCGCCGCCGTGTACCACACGTAGTCCGCCTCGCCCGGCTCGACCTGCTCGCCCACCTCGGTAAGCAGCAGTACCTTGCTCTGCCCCGATGCGCCCAGATCAGCCAGATGCAGTGGCACGCCCAGGTCCTTGCGCGCGTGGAAGGCCCCTGCGAACAGCAACGCCGGCTGCGGTGCCGCCAGCAAGCGCTCGGCCATGCGCCGGTCGCGCTGTTGCTGCACGGCAAGCATCGCTGGCAACTGGCTTTCAGGCAGCATCCCGCAGTGCCCAGCGCGCACTTGCTCCAGCAACGCAGCCTTTACCGTTGGAGCATTGGACTTATCACCCTTTAACGAAGCGGGCTGCCGATAAGCCTGGCGCATCTCGCCAGGCGACAGGTTGGCCGCCAGCAGCGGCACACGCAGCTGCAAGGCCTCACGCACGATCGGCCCGTACAACTTCCAGTCCCAACCCTCTTGCCACGCCAGGGCCTTGGGCAAGTCTGCCGGCAAAGCATGCGCCTGCACCTTGTCGACCAGCGGTTGCTGCTCGGGCTGCAGCATTTCCAGCAAGAGGCTGCCTTGCGCGCGCCGAGCGTGCAAAGCGCGTAGCAGCCAAAGCTGCAGCGCATGATGATCGGGGTTGTCGTGCTTCTCGCCCACAATGACTTGGGGAACGTCTGCCAAGCGCTGCACCAGCTGCTCAGGGCTGATCACCTGACCACTGGCAAGATCGATGATGTGCCCCAACTCGGCATACGTGCGCCCTTCACTGCTCTGCCAGGCGGGTAATGGCGGCAAGCTGGCCTGGCAGCCACCCAGTGACAGCATCAGGCAGAGACCAGCCAGCAGCAGATGACGCATCGGCAATGCCTCCTAGCGGGTGATGATCAGTGGATGCCCACGCTCCGGGTGCGCCTGCACCAGCACGTCAATTCCGTATACCGCTTTCAACGCAGCAGGTGTCAACACCGCCTCGGGCGTGGCAAAGGCATGGCAGCGCCCCTGTTCCAGCAACAGGATACGGTCACAGTAACGCGCCGCCAGGTTCAAGTCGTGCAGGATCACCAGCACTGCGGCGCCACGGTCGGCGAAACGGCGTACAGACTCCAGCGTCGTGTGCTGGTGCAGCGGGTCGAGCATCGAGGTGGGCTCGTCGAGCAGCAGCGTGGTGCCCTCTTCGCCCGGCCACAACTGCGCCAGCACGCGGGCCAGGTGCACTCGCTGCCGCTCTCCTCCCGATAAGGCCAGGTAACTGCGGTCCACCAGATGCCAGGCATCTGCCGCCTGCAAGGCCGCTGCAACAATTTCTGCATCGCGCCGCTGCCCGGTGCCATGCGGCATGCGCCCCATGCTCACAACCTCTTCCACCCGGAACGAGAAGCCCAGGCTGGACACCTGCGGCAGCACGGCCAGGCGCCTGGCACGCTCCTGCCCACCCCAGTCAGCCAATGGCCGTCCCTGTAGCGTTACCTGCCCACGGTCCGGTGCCAGTTCGCCACACAACACCCCCAACAGGCTGCTTTTGCCGGCACCGTTGGGGCCTAGCACACCCACAACCTGCCCCGGGCTCAGTTGCAGGTGAATGTCGTGCAGCACCTCATTGCTGCCCCGCCGCAGGTGCAGCCCTTCCACTTGCAACATCAGCTGCGCCCTCGTATCAGCAGGAACAGGAAGAACGGCGCACCGATAAAGGCCGTGACGATACCGATCGGCAACTCGGCAGGGGCCAGCAGCAGCCGCGCGGCCAGGTCGGCGAACAGCATCAGCACGCCGCCCGCCAGCAACGAAGCCGGCAGCACCACCCGGTGATCAGGCCCGGCCAGCAAGCGCACCAGGTGTGGCACCACCAGGCCGATGAAACCGATCAGCCCGGCGGCAGCCACTGCTGCCCCCACCCCCAGCGCCGTGCAGAACACCAGCTCACGCTTGAGCCGCTCCACATCAACGCCCAGGTGGCGTGCCTCCGACTCACCCAGCAACAGCGCATTCAGCGCCTTGGCGCGGCGTGGCAACCACACCGCCACACCCGCGGCCACCAGCAGCAACGGCCACAGCCGCTCGTAGCTGGCGCCATTCAGGCTACCGAGGTTCCAGAACGTCAGGGTGCGCAGGGTAGCGTCGTCGGCCAGGTAGGAGAACAGCCCCACGGCCGCACCGCCCAGCGCGGTCATGGCCACACCGGCCAGCAGCATCGTGGCTACGTTTGTCTGCCCATCGCGCCGCCCCAGGCGGTAAACCAGCGCGGTTACCCCAAGCCCCCCGACAAACGCGCAAAAGGACAGCAAATAGGGCGCGAAGGCCTCCGGCATGCCACCAAACCAGGCACCACCGACAATCGCGACCGCAGCCCCCATCGCAGCCCCGGCGGCCACCCCCACCAGCCCTGGGTCGGCCAGCGGGTTACGGAACAGCCCCTGCATGGCCACACCGGACAGCGCCAGCACCGCGCCCACCGCCAACCCCAACAGGGTACGCGGCAGGCGGATCTGGCCCAGGATCATCTCGGCCTGTTGCAGGCCGTCAGCCGCAATCGGCATCCTCAGCAGGCGCAGGCCGGCACGCAGGGTGTCGAACAGCGGCAGGCTGACCGGCCCCAAGGCCAACGACAGCCAGACCGCCAACAGGCACAACAGGCTCAGGCAAATGAACAACGTACGTGGCTGCACCCGCTGCTTCATTGTGCAAAGCTGGCCTTGGCCGCCGGGTAGAAGTTGGCAGCCAGCGACTGCAAGGTAGCCGGCAGTCGTGGCCCAAGACCGCCGACCAGCAATGTTGGGTCAAGCGATACAAGGCGCTTCTCACGCACCGCACGGGACGCCGCCAGCGCAGGGTTCTCTTTCAGCAGCGCCTGCAAGGCCTGCTCATCGGCCAGCGCCCGGTCGGAGAACACGATCACATCCGGGTCCAGTGCAGCCAGTGCTTCGTTGGAGAAATTCTTGTAACCCTGATGCGCTGCCAGGTTACGCCCACCCGCCTGGCCCAACAGCCAGTCACCCGCAGTGCCCTGCCCGGCAATCAGCGGCTTGGCACCGGCATGCCCGACGAGTAGCAGCACGCCCGGCGCCTTGTGCCCTGCCTGGGCCTGCTTGACCTTGGCCTGCAAACCCTCAACTTGCTGGTGGTAACTGGCCGCCAACGCCGACGCTTGCTGCTCGGCGCCAAGCAACTGGCCCAAGTGCTCGAGGTTTTCATCCACCGCCGACAGCTCGGCCTTGCTGGAAAACAACTCCACCTGCACACCCGCCTTGCGGATTTGCGCGAGCACCGGTGGCGGGCCCATTTCTTCGGTGCCCACCAACACATCCGGTCGCAGACTGAGGATGCCTTCTGCCGACAGTTGCCGCTGGTAACCCACGCTAGGCAGTGATTTCAACGATGCCGGGTGCTGGCTGGTGGTATCAACCCCCACCAGCCGCGCTTCACCGCCCAGCGCAGTTATCCACTCACTCAGTGCACCACCCGCGCTGACCCAGCGTTGCGGCAGCTCGGCCGCCAAGGCCTGGGTAGAGAGCACAAGGTTTGCGCACAGCGCGAGCAAGGCGACGGGACGGCGCATCATCGGGTTCCTTCTGAAGGCGGGCCGCGCGCCTTGTGGCGAGCGGCAGAACTGCGCACCATAGGTAGCCAGGCGCAGCGAATGCGGGCAATTTGATAATTATTCGCATTGGTGCGTCAAGCCATCATCTGTTTCACGAGTCGTCCTTGCCATGCACTTCCTTTGTACCTCCCACGGCCTGGCCGAAGGCCAAAGCCGCGCCTTCAGCGTAGACGGCGTCGAACTGTTCGGCGTGCGCCGCCAGGGCCAGGTGTACCTGTACCGCAACCGCTGCCCGCATCGGGGGATCCCGCTGAACTGGGCAGAAGACGTGTTTCTGGATGACAGCGCCAGCCTCATCCACTGTGCCCACCATGGCGCGCTGTTCCTGATAGAAAGCGGCGAATGTGTGGCCGGCCCCTGTGAAGGAGAGCAACTTCAGCCCATGGGCTGCCACGAAGACAGCCAGGGCATCTGGTTCAAGGGTTGAGCAGCACTGGCAAGCGGCGGTAGATGACGATGCCTTCAGCGTCCAGGCGGGTCCCGTAAGCCAGTACCTCCACTCCGTCGGCCACTGCGGCACGCAGCGCCTGAGCGTAGGCACCGTCGATTTCCTCGGCCGGGCGCACGGCATCGATACCGGTCAGGTTCACACAATACAGTTGTACCGCCCGCACGCCCTGCCGGGCCAGCGTGGCCAACTCGCGCAGGTGCTTGGCACCGCGCTGCGTCACCGCATCCGGGAACGCTGCGACCGTGCTGTCGGGGTAGCCCAAGGTCACGCTCTTGACCTCGACATACACGGGGGCACCGTCAAACTCCAGGCGAAAGTCGATCCGGCTGCCTTCCTCGCCGTAAGCCACTTCGCGCTTGAGCGCCGTGAAGCCGGCCAGCTCGGTAATCACGTCTGCCCGCAGTGCCTCCTCGACCAGCGCATTGGCCCGCCCGGTATTCACACAGGCCAGCCGACCCTGCGGCGTTTCGCTGATTTCCCAGGTGCCCGGCAGCTTGCGCTTGGGGTCGTTGGAGCGGCTGAACCACACCTGCCCGCCTTCACGCATGCAGTTGAGCATGGAGCCGGTGTTCGGGCAGTGAATGGTCAGCTGTTCACCGTTGGCCAGTTCGATATCGGCCAGAAAGCGCTTGTAGCGGCGCAGCAGGCGGCCCTGCTCAAGTGAAGGAGAGAAACGCATCAGCCTTGCCAGCTCCGCAGGCCACGGGCAATGCGCTGCACCGCCTCCTCCAGGCGTGGCAGGCTCTGGGTGTAGGCAAAGCGCACATGGTGGCCGGCCAGGTGGCGGCCGAAGTCCAGGCCCGGCGTGAAGGCCAGGTGCTCGGTTTCGAGGAAGTGCCGACAGAAGGCGAACGCATCACCGCCAAAGGCACTGATGTCGGCATACAGGTAGAACGCGCCCTGTGGCTCGACGGCAATGCGGAAGCCCAGTTCGCGCAGGGCTGGCAACAGGTAGTCGCGACGGCGGGCGAATTCGGCGCGGCGTTCTTCGAAAATGGCCAGGGTTTCCGGCTGGAAGCATGCCAGAGCGGCATGCTGCGCCATGCTAGGTGCGCTGATGTACAGGTTCTGCGCCAGTTTTTCCAGATCGGCCACTGCGCCGGGCGGCGCCACCAGCCAGCCGAGGCGCCAACCGGTCATGCCGAAATACTTGGAAAAACTATTCAGGACGAACGCCGAGTTGTCGACTTCCAGCACGCTTGGCGCGTCCATGCCATAGGTGAGGCCATGGTAGATCTCGTCCACCACCAGGTGGCCGTGACGCTCATGGGTGGCCCTGGCAAGGCTGGCCAGCTCGTCACGCCCCAGCACGGTGCCGGTCGGGTTGGCCGGCGAAGCGACCAGAGCGCCCACCGTGTCCTTGTCCCAGTAACGCTCGACCAGGTCGGCCGTCAGTTGGTAATTCACGTCCGGCCCTACCGGCACCAACTGCGCGCCACCCTCGACCAGGCGCAGGAAGTGGCGGTTGCACGGGTAGCCCGGGTCCGCCAGCAGCCAGTGCTTGCCTGGGTCAACCAACAGGCTGGTGGCCAACAGCAATGCACCAGAGCCCCCCGGGGTGATGAGGATGCGCTCCGGGTCGATACTCAGCCCATACCGCTGGCCATAAAAGCCGGCAATGGCTTCGCGCAGTTGTGGCAGCCCACGTGCAGCGGTGTAGCGGGTGTGCCCGGCGGCCAACGCTGCCTGCCCGGCGGCGACGATCGGTGTGGCAGTGGTGAAGTCCGGTTCGCCGATTTCCAGGTGGATCACGTCGTGCCCGGCCGCCTGCAGCTCGTTGGCCCGGGCCAGCAGTGCCATGACATGGAAGGGTTCGATGGCGCGACTGCGCGCACTGTAGGGGTGGGCCATGACCTTCTCTCAATTGGGTCTAAACTGGAGATTCTACCTCTGCACGCTACCGAACGTACGGCTCAGGCCGCTGTCAATTGCCAGTAACAGGCGGGGTAGCGCACCCCCGATCTATCTGGTAAGTTCGGCGGCTCGCAGTCGCAGGGCCGGCGGGTGCCGGAGATGGAGCAGCCTGCGCATTGGATCAGATGAGTGAGAGGCGGTCTATTCATGTCCACCGTAGAAAAGCAAAAAGCCCAGACCATGTACGGTGTCGAGCCATACGTAGAAACCAAGGGTGAAGAGTACATGGGCGAGCCCATGAAAAAGCACTTCACCAAGCTTCTCGGCGCCTGGAAGCAAGAGCTGATGACCAGTGTGGACCGTACTGTGGACCACATGAAGGACGAAGCAGCCAACTTCCCCGACCCGGCCGACCGCGCCAGCCAGGAAGAAGAATTCGCCCTGGAGCTGCGCAACCGCGACCGCGAGCGCAAGCTGATCAAGAAAATCGACAAGACCCTCGACAAGATCAAGGCCGACGAATACGGCTGGTGTGAGTCGTGCGGTATCGAAATCGGCCTGCGCCGCCTGGAAGCCCGTCCGACCGCGGACCTGTGCTTCGACTGCAAGGAAATCGCCGAGAAAAAGGAAAAAACGGTCGGCAAAGGCTGATCTTTCTTCCACCTGAACGGGGCGCTCGATGCGCCCCGTTTCATTTATATGCCCAGCCAGACCATGACCGACTCCAGCTACATCGGGCGCTTTGCCCCTACCCCCAGCGGCTTCCTGCACTTCGGCTCGCTGGTCGCCGCCCTCGCCTCCTGGCTCGATGCCCGCGCCGTCAACGGCCGCTGGCTGCTGCGCATGGAAGACACCGACCCACCCCGCGAAATGCCCGGCGCCCGCGATGCCATCCTGCAAACCCTCGAACGTTACGGCCTGGAATGGGATGATGAGGTTGTGTTCCAGAGCCAGCGCCACGACGCCTACGCGGCGGTGGTCGACCGCCTGTTCAACATGGGCCTGGCTTATGCCTGCACGTGTTCGCGCAAGCAACTGGAGGGTTACAACGGGATTTACCCGGGCCTGTGCCGCAACGCCGGGCATGCCCGTGAAGGCGCAGCAATCCGCTTGCGCGTGCCCGAGCTGATCTACCGCTTTACCGACCGGGTGCAGGGTGAGTACCAGCAACACCTGGGGCGTGAGGTGGGCGACTTTGTCATCCAGCGCCGTGACGGGCTGTATGCTTACCAGCTGGCAGTGGTGCTGGACGATGCCTGGCAGGGTGTTACCGATATCGTGCGTGGCGCCGACCTGCTCGACAACACCCCGCGCCAGCTGTACCTGCAAGAGCTGCTGGGCTTTTCGCAGCCGCGCTACCTGCATATTCCACTGATCGTACAGCCGGACGGGCACAAGCTGGGCAAGTCGTACCGCTCGCCGCCGTTGCAGGCGGAGCATGCTACGCCGTTGTTGCTCCGGGCCTTGCGGGCGCTGGGGCAAGAAGCAGACCCCGAGTTACTGCTGGCAACACCGGCTGAAGTGCTAGCGGTGGCGCGCAAGCAGTGGCGGCCAGAGGCGATTGCGCAGCGGACAACGGTGCCAGAGGCTGATTTGCGCTGAGCCCCATACCTGACTGGCAATGCGCTCCTACAGGGATCGCAAAAAGCTGAAAAAGGGGCATCACACCGAGCATCAAAAGCCCAACAAATTCAAACCCTTGGCGAACACCGTGGATTCCCGCTAGCATCCCCCCCGCCATTTGCGCCAATAATAAGTCCAAGCCCGCAGCGCCCAACCATCGAGGCCAGCATGTACATCTATCGTTTGGTCCTGCTTCTGGTCGTGGGGATCTACCTGTTCTCCCCGGCCATCATGGACTGGTGGATCGAACCGACCGGTGCCTGGTACCGCCCTTACCTGCTCTGGCTGATCCTGATCGTCGTCACCTTCATCCTGCAGAGCCAACGAGATGCCGATGAGCTTTAGCCTGACCCAGATGATCCTGATCAGCGCCGGGTACCTCATGGTGCTGTTTGGCGTGGCCTGGATCAGCGAGCGGGGGGTCATCCCGCGCTCGATCATTCGCCACCCGCTTACCTACACCCTGTCGCTGGGCGTATACGCCAGTGCCTGGGCCTTCTATGGCTCAGTCGGCCTGGCCTACCAGTACGGCTACGGCTTCCTCGCCTGTTACCTGGGCGTGTCCGGCGCGTTCCTGCTGGCACCGGTGCTGCTATACCCGATCCTCAAGATCACCCGCACCTACCAGCTGTCATCACTGGCCGACCTGCTGGCATTCCGCTTCCGCAGTACCTGGGCGGGGGCGCTGACCACCATCATCATGCTGATTGGCGTGTTGCCTTTGCTGGCGCTGCAAATCCAGGCGGTGGCCGACTCGATCAGCATCCTCACCGGTGAGCCGGTCAAGGCAAGGGTGGCATTCGCCTTCTGTACGCTGATCATCCTGTTCACCATCTTCTTCGGTTCGCGGCACATCGCCACGCGCGAGAAACACGAAGGGCTGGTGTTCGCCATCGCCTTCGAATCGGTGATCAAGCTGCTGGCCCTGGGCGGCATCGGCCTCTACGCCCTTTATGGCGTATTTGGCGGCCCGCACGAACTGGAAGTCTGGCTGCTGCAGAACCAGACCGCCCTGGCCGCCCTGCACACCCCGCTGCAGGAAGGGCCATGGCGCACCCTGCTGCTGGTGTTCTTCGCCTCGGCCATCGTCATGCCGCACATGTACCACATGGCCTTCACCGAAAACCTCAACCCCCGCTCGCTGGTCAGTGCCAGCTGGGGCCTGCCGCTGTTCCTGCTGCTGATGAGCCTGGCCGTGCCGCTGGTGCTGTGGGCCGGCCTGCGCCTGGGCGCCAGTACCAACCCAGAGTACTTCACCCTGGGCCTGGGTATTGCCGCCAACAACGAGGCACTGGCACTGTTGGCCTACGTCGGCGGCTTGTCGGCCGCCAGCGGCCTGATCATTGTTACCACCCTGGCGCTGTCGGGCATGGCCCTCAACCACCTGGTGTTGCCGCTGTATCAACCCCCGGCCGAGGGCAACATCTACCGCTGGCTGAAGTGGACCCGCCGCGCGCTGATCGTTGCCATCATCACTGCCGGCTTCATGTTCTACCTGACCCAGAACAACCACCAGAGCCTGGCCAATCTGGGCATCGTCGCCTTCGTCGCCACCCTGCAGTTCCTGCCTGGGGTGCTGTCGGTGCTGTACTGGCCCACCGCCAACCGCCGCGGCTTCATCGCCGGGCTCCTGGCCGGCACCCTGGTGTGGATGGTGACCATGCTGCTGCCGCTGCTGGGCAACCTGCAGGGCTTCTACATCCCGCTGCTGGACATGATCTATGTGCTGGACGACACCAGCTGGCACATGGCGGCCATTGCCTCGCTGGCGGCCAACGTGCTGCTGTTTACCCTGATCTCGCTGTTCACCAACGCCAGCAACGAAGAAGTCAGCGCGGCCGAAGCCTGCGCGGTGGACAACGTGCGCCGTCCGCAGCGCCGCGAGCTGCACGCTGCCTCGCCCCAGGAGTTCGCCACCCAGCTGGCCAAACCGCTGGGCGCCAAGGCCGCACAAAAGGAAGTGGAGCAGGCCCTGCGCGACCTCTACCTGCCGTTCGACGAGCGCCGCCCCTATGCCCTGCGTCGCCTGCGAGACCGCATCGAAGCCAACCTGTCCGGGTTGATGGGACCGAGCGTGGCCCAGGACATGGTCGAGACCTTCCTGCCGTACAAGTCCGGTAACGAAAACTACGTGACCGAAGACATCCATTTCATCGAAAGCCGCCTGGAAGACTACCACTCGCGCCTGACCGGCCTTGCCGCAGAGCTCGATGCCCTGCGCCGTTACCACCGCCAGACCCTGCAGGAGCTGCCCATGGGCGTCTGCTCGCTGGCCAAGGACCAGGAAATCCTGATGTGGAACAAGGCCATGGAGGAGCTCACCGGCATCGCGGCCAAGCATGTGGTCGGCTCGCGTCTGGTCACCATCGACGAGCCTTGGCGCGGCCTGCTGCAAGGCTTCATCAACGTGCCCGACGAGCACCTGCACAAGCAGCGCCTGGCGCTGGACGGCCAGCCGCGCTGGCTGAACCTGCACAAGGCCGCCATCGACGAGCCGCTGGCACCCGGAAACAGCGGCCTGGTGCTGCTGGTGGAAGACTTGACCGAAACCCAGGCACTGGAAGACAAGCTGGTGCATTCCGAGCGCCTGGCCAGCATCGGCCGCCTGGCCGCTGGCGTAGCCCACGAAATCGGCAACCCGATTACCGGCATCGCCTGCCTGGCGCAAAACCTTCGTGAGGAACGTGAAGGTGATGGCGAAATCATCGAGCTGTCCAGCCAGATCCTCGACCAGACCAAGCGCGTCTCACGCATCGTCCAGTCGCTGATGAGCTTCGCCCATGCCGGCGGCAGCCACCAGAACAGCGAAGAGCCGGTGTGCCTGGCCGAAGTGGCGCAGGACGCCATCGGTCTGCTGGCGTTGAACCGGCGCAATTTCGAAGTACAGTTCTTCAACCTCTGCGACCCGGACCACTGGGCCGAAGGGGACCCGCAGCGCCTGGCTCAGGTGCTGATCAACCTGCTCTCCAACGCCCGCGACGCATCAAAGCCCGGCAGCGCCGTGCGCGTGCGCAGCGAAGTGAGCGAGCACACCGTCGACCTGATCGTCGAGGATGAGGGCAGCGGAATACCGAAGAGCATCATGGACCGCCTTTTCGAACCCTTCTTCACCACCAAGGACCCGGGCGAAGGAACCGGACTGGGGCTCGCTCTGGTCTATTCCATCGTGGAAGAGCATTATGGGCAAATCACCATCGACAGCCCGGCCGATATCGAACGGCAACGTGGCACCCGGATCCGCGTGACCCTGCCCCGGCATGTCGTAGCGACGTCCCCTGAAATTCGAGACCGTCGAGAGAATTGAATCAATGCCGCACATTCTGATCGTCGAAGACGAAACCATCATCCGCTCGGCCTTGCGTCGCCTGCTCGAGCGGAACCAGTACCAGGTCAGCGAAGCCGGCTCGGTGCAGGAAGCCCAGGAACGCTTCAGCATTGCCACCTTCGACCTCATCGTCAGCGACCTGCGCCTGCCAGGTGCGCCCGGCACCGAGCTGATCAAGCTCGGCCAAGGTACCCCGGTGCTGATCATGACCAGCTACGCCAGCCTGCGCTCGGCGGTGGACTCGATGAAAATGGGCGCGGTGGACTACATCGCCAAGCCCTTTGACCACGACGAGATGCTGCAGGCCGTGGCACGCATCCTGCGCGACCGGCAGAACGCTCCGGCCGCCGCACCGGCTGCCGAGCCACGCGCCACCAATGGCAAGGCCGCCCCGGCCGACAAAGGCAGCACGGCTGCGGCCAATGGCGAAATCGGCATCATCGGTTCATGCCCGCCCATGCAGGACATGTACAGCAAGATCCGCAAGGTTGCACCCACCGACTCCAATGTGCTGATCCAGGGTGAGTCGGGTACCGGTAAAGAGCTGGTGGCCCGCGCCCTGCACAACCTGTCACGCCGGGCCAAGGCACCGATGATCTCGGTGAACTGCGCAGCCATCCCCGAGACCTTGATCGAGTCCGAACTGTTCGGCCACGAGAAAGGCGCATTCACCGGTGCCAGCGCCGGGCGTGCGGGCCTGGTAGAGGCCGCCGACGGTGGCACGCTGTTCCTTGACGAAATCGGTGAACTGCCACTGGAAGCCCAGGCCCGTCTGCTGCGTGTACTGCAGGAAGGCGAGATTCGCCGGGTGGGTTCGGTGCAGTCGCAAAAGGTCGATGTGCGCCTGATAGCTGCGACCCACCGCGACCTGAAGAACCTGGCCAAGGCCGGCCAGTTCCGCGAAGACCTTTACTATCGCCTGCACGTCATCGCCCTGAAACTGCCTGCCCTGCGCGAGCGCGGCAGTGACGTGAACGAGATCGCCAGCGCCTTCCTCGCCCGCCAACGCGCGCGTATCGGTCGCGACGACCTGCACTTCTCGGCTGAAGCCGAGCAAGCCATTCGTCATTACAGCTGGCCGGGTAACGTGCGTGAGCTGGAAAACGCCGTGGAGCGTGCGGTGATTCTTAGCGAGAGCGCAGAAATTTCGGCCGACCTGCTGGGCATCGACATTGAACTGGGCGACCTGGAGGAGGACGAAATCCTCAACAACGCTTTGGTTGCAGCCAGTGCTGCCAATGCCAGCCACGAGCCGACCGAAGACCTGTCGCTGGAAGACTACTTCCAGCACTTCGTGCTCGAACACCAGGACCACATGACCGAGACCGAGCTGGCACGCAAGCTTGGCGTCAGCCGCAAGTGCCTCTGGGAACGCCGCCAACGCCTGGGCATCCCACGGCGCAAGAGCAACGTTACCAGCGATAACTGACCTGCCTGGGCGGGAGGTTCCTCCTGCCCCTTCTCTACCAGCCTCACCGGCCTATTCGCGGGCTCGCCCGCTCCCACAGGGACCGCACAACCTGGCAGCCCGTGGTGATCCTGTGGGAGCGGGCAAGCCCGCGAAAGGGCCAGCATAGCTAGCCACCACACCCCAGGTAACACATCAGTCCCCGCAAAAATCTGTTACCCAACCTTTCCGTCGTAACAGTTCCCGAGGCGTACGGTAACGAAATCCCGACATTTTCAGCCCCTCGAAAATCGCTTGAACGCCCCAAACCCTTGATTTTATTGGGTTTGCAAAAGTTGGCACGGCACCTGCTATATGCTTAGTACAAAAACAATAACAAGCACTGCAACTCAGAATAAGAACAAGACGAAACGGCTCACGCACAATAAAAACAAGACGGCGGAGGCGCAGCTAACTGATTCTTTTGGAGAGGATGCGTGTTTGGGGCTTGCCCCACAACCAGGCAGAGAACAACAAAAACTGCACTAAAAAGCAGCGCCTGAACTGGTTGGATCGACAGATCAACGTGACATCAGCGGCCAAAGCAATCCGTTTGCTCTTAACCCCTGGATTGGGGGTCGTCCACAAGCTTCGAGATTTGTGGACAGGGCACTCAACAAAAACAAGAAGCCCAGCAAAAAAACAATAAGAGCACGCAACGACTTCTTGGGGAGCTTAGGCTCCCCTTGTCGTTTCTACCCTTCTGGCAGGCATCCTGCTACCCGCCTACACCATTCCCTGAGTAAATGCTAGAATCCCCGCCCATCATGCGGCCATTCTCCTATTCTTGGCCGAACATTCCTTCAAACAGTGCATCCCATGCTGAAGAAGCTGTTCCAGTCGTTCCGCCCGCCCGTACCGGGCCAGCACCACAGGCGCACCACGCCTGAGGTGATCAACAAAAGCCAGCACTCGCTGCAGCGCCACCAGTTCAGCCGCCATGCGGTGAACATCGTGGAACGCCTGCAAAGCGCCGGCTACCAGGCTTACCTGGTCGGTGGTTGTGTCCGCGACCTGATGCTGGGCATCACGCCGAAAGACTTCGACGTCGCCACCAGTGCCACTCCCGAACAGGTCCGTGCCGAGTTCCGCAACGCGCGCATCATTGGTCGCCGCTTCAAGCTGGTCCACGTGCATTTCGGCCGTGAGATCATCGAAGTCGCCACCTTCCGCGCCCCTCACTCGGAAGACGATCAGGGCGACAGCCACCGTTCGTCGCACAATGCCAGTGGCCGCATCCTGCGTGACAACGTGTACGGCTCCCTGGAAGAAGACGCGCAACGCCGCGACTTCACCATCAACGCCCTGTACTACGACCCGGTCAGCGAGCGCATTCTCGATTACGCCAACGGTGTGCACGACGTGCGCAACCGCCTGCTGCGGCTGATCGGTGACCCGACCCACCGCTACCAGGAAGACCCGGTGCGCATGCTGCGCGCGGTGCGTTTTGCCGCCAAGCTCGACTTTGGCATCGAAAAGCACACGGTCCAGCCGATTCGCGAACTGGCCCCGTTGCTGCGCGAGATCCCGCCAGCGCGCCTGTTCGAGGAAAGCCTCAAGCTGTTCCTTTCCGGCCAAGGCGCCATCGCTTTCGAAATGCTGGTCGACCTGCAGCTGTTCGAGCCGCTGTTCCCGGCCAGTGCCCACGCCCTGGACGAGCGCCCGACCTACACCCACACGCTGATCAGCCAGGCACTGAACAACACCGACCTGCGCGTGAAGCAAGGCAAGCCGGTCACGCCGGCGTTCCTGTTCGCTGCACTGCTGTGGCCAGCCTTGCCGTCCCGCGTGCTGCACCTGCAGAACCAGGGTGTACCGCCGATTCCGGCCATGAACGGTGCCGCTCACGACCTGATCGCCGAGCAATGCGCACGCATCGCCATCCCCAAGCGCTTCACCCTGCCAATCCGCGAGATCTGGGACATGCAGGAGCGCCTGCCACGGCGCAGTGGCAAGCGTGCCGACATGCTGCTGGACAACCCGCGCTTCCGCGCCGGTTACGACTTCCTGCTGCTGCGTGAAAGCGCAGGCGAAGAAACCGACGACCTCGGCCAGTGGTGGACCGATTACCAGGATGCCAACGACAGCGAGCGCCGCGAGATGATCCGCGAGCTGGGCAGCCGTGACGAAGGCACCGGTGCCGGCCCGCGCAAACGCAAGCGCAGCGGCAGCAAGCGCAAACGCGGTGGCGACGAGGCGTTCGAGTGAAGACCCGCGCCTACGTCGGTCTGGGCAGCAACCTGGACGCACCTGCCGAGCAACTGCGCAGCGCCTTGCAGGCGCTTGACCAGGTGGACGGAACGCGCCTGGTAGCGGCCTCGGCCCTGTACACCAGCGACTCGTTGCTGCCCGGCCAACCGCGCTACACCAACGCAGTTGCTGCCCTGGACACCGCTCTGCCGCCCCTGGCCCTGCTCGATGCGCTGCAGGCCATCGAGAACGACCAGGGCCGCGTACGCAAGGAACGCTGGGGCCCGCGCACGCTGGACCTGGACATCCTGCTGTTCGGTGATCAGGTACTCGACGAACCACGCCTGAAAGTGCCGCACTACCACATGCACGCCCGCCCCTTCGTGCTGTACCCGCTGGCCGAACTGGTACCGGGCGATTTCCGCCTGGCCGATGGCCGCGCCCTCGCACAGTT
This sequence comes from Pseudomonas sp. LAIL14HWK12:I1, assembly GCF_003202095.1. Lineage (NCBI taxonomy): Bacteria > Pseudomonadati > Pseudomonadota > Gammaproteobacteria > Pseudomonadales > Pseudomonadaceae > Pseudomonas > Pseudomonas sp. LAIL14HWK12:I1. Next base: position 939,622 of record NZ_QJKG01000002.1, on the reverse strand, counting down.
ACTCGACGACTGTCCGTTCGTCGGCCTGGAACGCTTGTAAACCGGGCGTTCCAGCCTGGCACGCCACCGCGGTAACGCCAGTAACACCCTGATCGTAACAATGCGGTAACAGGGTGATTGACTTCCCCCACCTCGCTCACGACTATAGGCGTCCCGTGTGACACCAAAGTGCCGCATACCCGTATTTAGGCCCGGACGGACCTGTGCCCGAACATCACGCGCGATGATGTGCCGCTCCGGAAGATGACTACACGCGTTGAATGCAGTCGTTTTTTACAGCGCCTGAACGAGGAATTTCCTACATGCCTGAAGTAACCCTCACCACCCTCAATGGCCTCAAGGCCAAGGGTGAAAAAATCACCATGCTGACCTGCTACGACGCGACCTTCGCCAAGGCCGCCAGCCAGGCCGGTGTCGAAGTGTTGCTGGTGGGCGACTCGCTGGGGATGGTCCTGCAGGGCCACGACAGCACCTTGCCGGTCACCACAGCAGACATGGCCTACCACACCGCCTGCGTCAAACGCGGTAATGACGGCGCCCTGATCCTTGCCGACCTGCCGTTCATGGCACATGCCACCCCGGAGCTGGCCTTCGCCAACAGCGCCACGCTGATGCAAGCCGGCGCCCACATGATCAAGATCGAAGGCGCTGCCTGGCTGGCAGAAACCATCCGCCTGCTGGCCGAGCGTGGCGTGCCGGTGTGCGCACACATGGGCCTGACCCCGCAGACCGTCAACGTGCTGGGCGGCTACAAGGTCCAGGGCCGCCAGGAGGCCCAGGCCCGGCAGATGCGTGCCGACGCCATCGCCCTGGAGCAGGCCGGTGCCGCCATGCTGCTGCTTGAATGTGTACCCAGCGAACTGGCGGCAGAAATCACCAATGCCGTGGGCATCCCGGTAATCGGCATCGGCGCCGGCAGCGCCACCGATGGCCAGGTGCTGGTGCTGCACGACATGCTCGGCCTGTCACTGAGCGGCCGGGTACCGAAGTTCGTGAAGAACTTCATGGAAGGCCAGCCAGACATTCAAGGTGCCCTTGTCGCCTATGTCGAGGCCGTCAAGCAAGTCAGCTTCCCAGGTAGCGAACACGGGTTCAGTGCATGAATACAGTCAAAACCGTCCGTGAACTGCGTGCAGCCGTTGCCCGCGCCCGCGGTGAAGGCAAACGCATCGGCTTCGTGCCGACCATGGGCAACCTGCACAGCGGCCACGCAGCCTTGGTGACCAAAGCTGCACAGCGCGCCGACTTTGTGGTGGCCAGCATCTTCGTCAACCCGCTGCAGTTCGGTGCCAACGAAGACCTGGACAAATACCCGCGCACCCTGGCCGCCGACCAGGAACGCCTGCTGCAAGCCGGCTGCAACCTGCTGTTCGCGCCCACCGTGGAAGAGATGTACCCCGACGGCATGAGCGTGCAAACCCGAGTCAGCGTACCGCAGCTTTCCGAAGGCCTCTGCGGCGCCAGCCGGCCTGGGCATTTCGAAGGCGTGGCCACCGTGGTCAACAAGCTGTTCAACATGGTCCAGCCGGACCTTGCCGTATTCGGTGAAAAGGACTTTCAGCAACTGGCAGTGATCCGTGCCATGGTGCGCGACCTGAACATGCCGGTCCAGATCATCGGCGAGCCCACCGTGCGTGCTGAAGATGGCCTGGCGCTGTCGTCGCGCAATGGTTACCTCACGCCCGAGCAGCGTATTGCAGCGCCCGCGCTGTACCGCACACTGCAGCACATTGCAGCGGGCATCAGCCGTGGCCAACGGGATTTTGCCGCGCTGGTCGCTGAAGGCCAGGCGCAACTGAGCACTGCCGGTTTCCGCCCGGACTACCTGGAAGTGCGTCATGCCGTGAGCCTGCGCCCGGCAATGATCGATGATCGCGACCTGGTTGTGATCGCGGCGGCTTACCTCGGTAACACCCGCTTGATCGACAACCTTTACCTGCACGTCGAAGACAAGACCGCGTAATAGCCTGGGGCTGCTTTGCAGCCCCAAAATCACCCTACCATACCCATTCCCAGCGCGTGGCCTTTGCCTATAATGATGCCAGCCTGAACCCGGCAATGACTGCCGTGTCCAAGGCATCACCACGCACCAAGGGAACCCCGCGCAATGGCGTATTACCGTACACCCCACGATGTGACGGCCCTGCCCGCCTGGCAGGCGCTTCAGCAACACCGCGACGCCATGCAAGGTTTCAGCATGCGCGAAGCCTTTGCCGCCGATGCCAAACGCTTCGACCAGTTCTCCCTGAGCTGCTGCGGCCTGTTCCTGGACTACTCGAAAAACCTGATCACCGAACAAAGCCGCGACCTGCTGGTCAACCTGGCCAACGAAGTGGGCCTGCAAGACGCCATCAAGTCGATGTTCGGCGGCGAAATCGTCAACGCCTCCGAAGGCCGCCCCGTGCTGCACACTGCGCTGCGCCGGCCAGTGGGCGACAAGCTCAGCGTCAACGGCGTGAACGTCATGCCGGAAGTACACAAGGTGCTCAACCAGATCACCGAGCTGGTGGGGCGCATCCACGACGGCCTGTGGCGCGGCTACAGCGAAAAGCCGATCACCGACGTGGTCAACATCGGCATCGGCGGCTCGTTCCTCGGCCCCGAACTGGTGTCCGAAGCACTGCTGCCGTACGCCCAACGCGGCGTGCGCTGCCACTACCTGGCGAACATCGACGGCAGTGAGTTCCACGAGCTGTCGGCCAACCTGCGTGCCGAAACCACCCTGTTCATTGTCTCGTCGAAGTCGTTCAATACCCTCGAAACCCTGAAAAACGCCATGGCCGCGCGTACCTGGTACCTGGCCCAGGGCGGCTCGGAAGCCGAGCTGTACCGCCACTTCATCGCCGTTTCCAGCAACAAGGCTGCCGCCGTGGCCTTTGGTATCCGCGAAGAGAACATCTTCCCGATGTGGGACTGGGTAGGCGGGCGTTACTCGCTGTGGTCGGCCATCGGCCTGCCAATCGCTCTGGCTATCGGCATGGCCAACTTCAAGGAGTTGCTGTCGGGTGCCTACACCATGGACCAGCACTTCCAGACCGCGCCGTTCGACAAGAACATGCCAGTGCTGCTGGCCCTGCTAGGCGTGTGGTACGGCAACTTCTGGGGCGCCAACAGCCATGCGATCCTGCCGTACGACCACTACCTGCGTAACATCACCAAACACCTGCAGCAGCTGGACATGGAGTCCAACGGCAAGAGCGTGCTGCAGGACGGCACCCCGGTAAAAGTTGATACCGGCCCGGTGATCTGGGGCGGCGTCGGCTGTAACGGCCAGCACGCCTACCACCAGTTGCTGCACCAGGGCACCCAGCTGATTCCGGCAGACTTCATCGTGCCGGTGGTGAGCTTCAACCCGGTGGCCGACCATCACCAGTGGCTGTACGCCAACTGCCTGTCGCAGAGCCAGGCGCTGATGCTGGGCAAAACCCGCGAAGAAGCCGAAGCCGAGTTGCGCAGCAAAGGCCTGAACGAAGCGGACATCGAAAAGCTGGCCCCGCACAAGGTGATCCCGGGCAACCGCCCGAGCAACACCTTGGTCGTGGAGCGCATCAGCCCTCGCCGCCTGGGTGCGCTGGTGGCGATGTACGAGCACAAGGTCTTCGTGCAGAGCGTGATTTGGGGTATCAACGCGTTCGACCAGTGGGGCGTAGAGCTGGGCAAAGAGCTGGGCAAAGGCGTTTACCAGCGCCTGGTCGGCAGCCTGGAAGACAGCGCCGAAGATGGCTCTACCCAAGGCCTGATCAACTACTTCCGCGGCCGTCACCGCGGTTGATCTGATACCTTCGCTGGCCTCTTCGCGGGCTCGCCCGCTCCCACAGGGACAACACAGCCTTCAACGACTGTGCAGTACCTGTGGGAGCGGGCAAGCCCGCGAAGAGGCCGGCACAGGTTGAACACCTCTCCCAGCTACACTGTCCTATCGAATAGCCGTTGCTGTCCATCGCCCCTTACAAGAGCAGGACCACCCGCCATGTTCGATATCAAGCAGTATCCCCAGGCCCTGGCCGTCAGCCAGTCTGCCGCCCTCACTCCCGACGAATACCGCCGCCTCTACCGCCAGTCGGTCGATGACCCCGATACCTTCTGGGCCGAACAGGCCAAGCGCCTGGACTGGATCAAACCTTGGTCCAGCGTGCAGCAATGCGACCTGAAAACCGGCAAGGCCCGTTGGTTCGACGGTGCCCAACTCAATGTCAGCTACAACTGTATTGATCGCCACCTGTCCCAGCGTGGCGAGCAGACCGCACTGCTGTGGGAAGGTGACGACCCGAAAGACGCCAAAGCGATCACCTACCGCGAACTGCACCGCCAGGTCTGCCGCCTGGCCAATGCCCTGAAGGCACACGGGGTAAAGAAAGGCGACCGGGTATGCATCTACATGCCGATGATTCCCGAGGCCGCCTTCGCCATGCTGGCCTGCACCCGCATAGGCGCCATCCACTCGGTGGTGTTCGGCGGTTTCTCCCCCGATGCCCTGCGTGACCGTATTCTCGATGCCGACTGCCGCACCGTGATCACCGCCGATGAAGGTGTGCGTGGCGGCAAGCGCATCCCGCTGAAACAGAACGTCGACAAGGCCCTTGCCAGTTGCCCTGCCGTCAGCAGCGTATTCGTGGTGCGCCGCACCGGTGGCGATATTGCCTGGGTCGAGGGCCGTGACCTTTGGTACCACGAGGCAACAGAAAATGCCGGCAACGACTGCGCTCCCGAGCCGATGGATGCCGAAGACCCGCTGTTCATCCTCTACACCTCTGGCAGCACCGGCAAACCCAAGGGCGTGCTGCACACCACCGCCGGTTACCTGCTACAGGCGACGATGACCTTCAAGGTGGTGTTCGACTACCGTGACGGCGAGGTGTTCTGGTGCACCGCCGACGTCGGCTGGGTCACCGGCCACAGCTACATCGTCTACGGCCCACTGGCCAATGGCGCGATTTCGCTGATGTTCGAAGGCGTGCCCAACTACCCGGACACCTCACGCTTCTGGCAGGTGGTGGACAAGCATCAGGTGAACATCTTCTACACCGCCCCGACCGCCCTGCGCGCACTGATGCGCGAGGGCTCGGCGCCACTGCAGAGCACTTCGCGCAAAAGCTTGCGCCTGCTGGGCAGCGTCGGCGAGCCGATCAACCCCGAAGCCTGGGAATGGTATTTCGAGGAAGTCGGGCAAAAGCGCTGCCCCATCGTCGACACCTGGTGGCAGACCGAAACCGGCGGCATCATGCTTACCCCGCTTCCCGGCTCCCAGTCACTCAAGCCCGGCTGCGCGACCCAGCCCATGTTCGGCGTGCAACCGGTACTGCTGGACGAAAAGGGCAAGCTGATCGAAGGCCCCGGCGCCGGCCTGCTGGTGATCAAGGCCAGCTGGCCTGGGCAGATTCGCAGCGTGTATGGCGACCACCAGCGCATGGTGGATACCTACTTCAAGCCCATGCCCGGCTATTACTTCACCGGCGACGGTGCCCGCCGCGATGCCGACGGCGACTACTGGATTACCGGCCGCATCGACGATGTGATCAATGTCTCGGGCCACCGCATCGGCACCGCCGAAGTGGAAAGCGCACTGGTGCTGCATGACAGCGTCGCCGAAGCGGCAGTGGTCGGATACCCCCACGACCTCAAAGGCCAAGGCGTCTACGCCTTCGTCACGCCTATGAATGGCGTGACGCCAGACGACACGCTGAAGGTCGAACTGCTGGCCCTCGTCAGCAAGGAAATCGGCAGTTTTGCCAAGCCCGAGCTGATCCAGTGGGCCCCGGCTCTGCCCAAGACACGCTCAGGCAAGATCATGCGGCGTATACTGCGCAAAATCGCCTGCAACGAGCTGGACAACCTGGGTGACACCTCTACCCTGGCCGACCCCAGCGTAGTCCAAGGCCTGATCGACAAACGCCTCAACCAGTAACCGGCGGCCGCTGCTCATGGCCGCCCTGCACCGCAGGTCGCCATGGAAGCCCTTCGTCGCCGTATCGAAACCCAGGTCATGAGCCTCACCGGGCTGGCCCTCGGCCAGCTCGACCTGGAAACGCCCAAGGGCGACCCCGGCCTGTTCGGCCCTCACAGCATCAGTTGGCAAGTGCATGGCGACTTCCCGAGCATGCTTGTCGGCGGCATCAGTGCACTCATGCTGCAGTTACTGCACCCGCTGGCCCTGGCCGGTGTGTGGGACCACTCCAATTTCCGTGAGGACCTGATCGGCCGCTTGCGCCGTACCAGCCAGTTTATTTCCGGCACCACCTTCGGTTCCACGCGCGATGCCGAATGGCTGATCGACAAAGTGCGCACCATTCACCTACAGGTCACCGGCACTGCGCCGGATGGCCGCCCTTATGCGGCCAGCGACCCCGACCTGCTGACCTGGGTTCATGTGGCAGAGGTCAGCAGCTTCCTCGCTGCCCACTTGCGCTACCGCAACCCGCAGCTGTCGCGCGCCGAGCAAGATGCCTACTACGCCGAAATCGCCCTGATTGCCGAGCGCCTTGGCGCCCGTGACGTGCCACGTTCGTGCCAGCAGATCGAAGACTACCTGCTGCGCATGCGTGCGCAGTTGCGCTGCGACAGCCGCAGCCACGAGGTAGTCGGGATTCTGCTCGATGCCCCGGCCCCCAGCCGCCTGGCACAGCCGGTGGGCAAACTGATGCTGCACGCCGGTATCGACCTGTTGCCGGATTGGGCCCAGACCCTGCTCGGCCTGGAGCACGGGCCCTTGCAGCAGCGCATGATACGCCTGGGCCTGCGACGCACCGCACCGGTATTGCGCTGGGCCATGCGAGACGGTTCGGCGCACCGGGCCAAACGGCGCATGGGCATCGAATAAGGTCAAATGGTCGCCCCTGCGGAACTGATTTAACGTGCCATACTCCAAGCACTCCTGCTTAGACAGACGAAGCGACACATGTACAAAGGATTGACTCGCGCCGCTGGCGCAATCTTGGCCCTGGTGGCCCTCTACAGCCTGCTCGGCTTTCTCATTCTTCCCGGTGTGGCACTGCGCATCGCCAACCAGCAGTTGGCCCAGTACGCGACGGTGCCGGCCCACCTCGAACGGATCGAACTCAACCCCTTCAGCCTGGAGCTGACATTGTGGGGCCTGCAGATCGGCGAGACCGGCAAGGAACAGGTCGGGTTCGAGCGGCTGTACGCCAACCTTTCGCTCGACAGCCTGTGGACCAAAGCGCTGCACCTGGAAGCCGTCGAGCTCGACAAACCGCGTAACGAGGTGCTGTTTGCCAAGGACGGTAGCCTTAACCTGACCGGCCTGTTCAAGCTGCCCGCCAACGAAGCCAAACCAGACGAGCCCCCCAGCGATCCGTTTCCGCTGCGCATCGGTAGTATCAAGCTCATCGACGGCTACCTGCATTTCGAGGATTTGCGCCCCAGCGAGCCGATCGAGTTCCTCTACGACAACATGAACCTGGAGCTGAAAAACCTCAGCACCTTGCCCGACGACAGTGCCGACATGACCTTGGTGGCCAACGGCCCCAATGGCGGGCGCATTGATTGGAACGGGACACTGAGCCTGTCACCGATCGCCTCTGAAGGCACGCTGAAGATCACAGAAGGCAAGATGAAGGCATTCTGGCCGTACGTGCGTGATGCGGTGCCACTGGTGCTGGAAGACGGCGTGGTCAGCCTCGACACGCACTACAAGCTCAACCTCGCCAAACAGACGGAGCTGTTGCTGGAAAACGCCTCCGTGCGCATTGCACCGTTCGCCATCAAGGCGCCGGATGGCCGCCCCTTGGCACGCCTGGCCAGCCTGGAGGTGAGCGAAACCTCCGTTGACCTGGTCAAGCAACAGGTCACCGTAGGCAAAATCCGCAGCGAGAAACTCGAAACCTGGGCTGCGCTGGAAAAAGACGGCCAGCTCGATTGGCAAAAGCTGTTTGCCAGCCAGCCTGCCAAAGCCACGCCGAAGGAAAAGGCAGAGCCGGCAGCCGCCGAGCCGACACCTGAGCAGCAAGCCGCCAAAGAGCCGAGCAAGCCTTGGCAAGTGCTGCTCAAGGACGTGCAATTGCGCAACTACCTGGTGCACCTGGCAGACCGCAGCCAGAAAGAACCGGTAGCCTTGGACATCGGCCCGCTCAACGCCGACCTGCAAGGCTTCGACAGCCTCAACCAGTCGCCCTTCACGCTTAAGCTCGATACGGGCGTAGGCAAGCAAGGCAAGCTGCAGGCGGCCGGCCAGGTCAACCTGGCGCCGGTATGGGCCAAGCTGGACGTAAGCACCCGCGATATCGACCTGCGCGTAGCACAGGCCTATATCAACCCGTTCATCCTGCTGGAACTGCGCAGTGGCATGCTCTCCAGCGACCTCAAGGTCGACCTTAAGAACACCGCACCGCTGGCCTTCAATATCACAGGCAAGGCCCAGGTGAACCAACTGCACACCCTCGACACCATCAAGAGCCGCGACTTCGTCAAATGGCAGCAGGTGAACGTCGATGGCTTGTCTTATGTACACGGCGATGCGTTGTCGATCGACAAGGTAACCCTGCTGCAACCCTATGCACGCTTCATCATCAACGAAGACCGCACCACCAACGTCAACGACCTGCTGATCCCGCAACCGGCTGGAACCCCGGCGAAAAGCCAGGCCAAGCCGGCCGCAGCCAGCAGCGACAAGCCGCTGGGTATCCACATCGGCCAGATCGACATCAACGACGGCTCGGCCAACTTCGCCGACCTCTCCCTCACCCCCAACTTCGCCACGGCCATTCAGCAGCTCAATGGCCAGATCGGCACCATCGACAACCGCAAGCCGGTGCCGGCCAAGGTCGACGTGAAGGGCAAGGTCGACCGCTACGCACCGGTCACCATCAAGGGCGCACTCAACCCGTTCAACCCGCTGGCCAGCCTGGATATCGCCACCAGCTTCAAGCGCGTCGAACTGACCACCCTCACGCCCTACTCCGGCAAGTTCGCGGGCTTCCGCATTCGCAAAGGCCGGCTCAACCTCGACCTGCACTACCTGATTACCAACGGCCAGCTCAAGGCCGAGAACAAGGTGGTGGTGGAGCAACTGCAACTGGGTGAAAAAGTCGACAGCCCAGACGCAGTCGACCTGCCGATCCGCCTTGCGGTGGCGTTGCTGAAAGATACCGAGGGCAAGATTTCGATCGAGCTGCCCGTGTCTGGCGACCTCAACAACCCGCAATTCAGTGTGATGCCGATCGTCTGGCAAACCCTGCGCAACCTGGTACTGCGTGCGGCACAGGCGCCGTTCAAGTTCATTGGCGGGCTGATTACCGGCGGTGGCTCGGAAGACCTGGGCAACGTGGCTTTCGCCCCAGGGTCCAGCGAGCTCAGTGGCGATGCCCAGTCGTCCCTGGACAAGCTGGCATCCGCGCTGAAAGAACGCCCGGAACTGCGCCTGGAAATCGAAGGCACCAGCGCCCAGGCCAGCGATGGCCCGCTGATCGCCCAGCAGCGCCTGGAGCGTGAGTACCAGGCCACCTGGTACAAGATCCTGCAGCGCCGGGGCGACAAGGTGCCGGCCAATGCCTCGATGCTGGTGGTGGACGACAGCGATAAACCGGCAATGCTCGAAGGCATTTACCGCACTCGCCTGAAGCAGCAGCCACCTGCCGAATGGGAGCAACTGGGCCGCGACGAACGCACCACCAAGCTGCGCGAAGCAGTGATCAAGTCGTGGGCCGAGAGTACCGCCTTGCTGCGCACGCTGGGCCAGGAGCGGGCCAGCAGTATCAAGGATTACCTGGTGGACAAGGGCAAGCTGGAAGATGACCGGGTGTATTTCATCGATACCAGCCTTGGGCAGCCTGAGAGCGATGGGCGGGTGGTGACGCCAATGCATCTGGATGCTGAATAACCTCTGACAGCAGGTCTGGCCTCTTCGCGGGCGTGCCCGCGAATGGGCCGGCACAGGCATCAGACCAATCGCTGCCCCGACACCGCCGGGTGATACAGCGGCTGCACCTTGTTCCCCGCCGGGTCCAGCAGATGGAAGCTACGCGCCCCGTCACCGTGGTTGAATGGCCGGTCCAGCAGCGTCACACCGTGGGCCTTGAAGTACTGGTACCACGCCTCCAGCTCCTCCACGCTGTCCACAATGAACCCGTAATGGTCCAGCGTCTGCAGCCCGTTGGCCGCCCCTGCCCCACGCCCCAGCGAAAGGTTGTCGTTGCCACAGGTGAGGTACACCAGGTCTTCGTTGGCACGGTTCAACACCTCCATACCCAGCACATCGACATAAAAGCGTTCGCACTCTTCCAGGTTGGGTACCAGCAAGGCGATATGGCGCAAGCCATTCAGGCGGCCGGGGCGTGCAGGCAATTCGGACATCGGCGAGACTCCACTTTTGTATACAATTCATTTATGAATTTAAAACAAAAGGAGCGACTTGTGTATAGCCTGTTTATCAAGACCCGTGTGAAGCCCGGTTGCGCCGAGGATTTCCTGACAGCGATCAAGATCAATGCCGCGGCTTCTGTCGCCAACGAGCCAGGCTGCCTGGTATTCGATGTGTCGCAGGACCGACTCGATCCGGAGGTAATCTACCTGTACGAAATCTACCGCGATGATGCAGCCTATGAAGCGCATACCCAGACCGCGCACTTTCGCGACAGCCGGCCACTGGTGGAGCCGCTGATCGTCGAGCAGGAATGCTTCGAAAGCGATGTAATCGCCCTCAACCCGGGCTACTGAGCGCAAAAGCAAAGCCCCGGCACAGGCCAGGGCTTCGGTAGAGGTGGCCAAATCCGTTTGGCCGACGGGACATCCCTTATTCGGACTTCAGGCCATCAGCCGAAACGGCCTGGACGCCTTTGATCTTCTTGGCGATGGCGACTGCCATCTCTTTCTGTGCATCGGTAATGGCCACGTCGGACGACAGCGACACGACACCTTTATTGGTCTCGACTTTGATGTCACTGCCTGGCACGCCTTTCTCGGTCATCAGGTCAGCTTTGACCTTGGTGGTGATCCAGGTATCGGAGGTAGCTTCCTTGGCTTTGGTCACCTCACCGGCCGCCAGCGTCATGGGGGCCTGGGTGGACTGTTGGGCGAATGCCGCGTTAGCCATGGTCAGGGTCAGAGCGGTAGCAGTAGCGGCAGCAATGGCGAACTTCTTCATGTGGGTCACTCCTGTTTATCGAAAGGTCTGCGCCGTATGTCCTGGCGGCAGGTATGAAGGTAGGTGCATGTGCTGTGCCAGCTTTATCGCCACCACTTAACCCTTTTAAATCAATAGGTTAGCAAAAAGACATCACTTCCAGTGTCGTGCATTTTGCAACCTGCACGGTAAACCTGCATGCAAGATGCAAGTCCGCAAAAGGTTCCCGCAGCCCATGAAAAAAGGGCCCCGAAGGGCCCTTTTCCTGTTGCATGGCTGTCGCTTAGACGCCCGAGGCCTTAGCCGCGGCTACGTCCTTGATCGACAGCTTGATACGGCCGCGGTTGTCCACGTCCAGTACCAGTACTTCAACTTCCTGGCCTTCTTTCAGGATGTCGGTGACTTTCTCGACGCGAGCATCGCTCAGCATGGAGATGTGCACCAGGCCGTCCTTGCCAGGCAGGATGTTGACGAAGGCGCCGAAGTCGACGATGCGCTCAACCTTGCCGACGTAGATCTTGCCGATTTCGGCCTCGGCGGTGATGCCCAGGATGCGCTGCTTGGCAGCATCTGCAGCTTCCTTGGTTTCGCCGAAGATCTTGATCGAGCCATCGTCTTCGATATCGATCGAAGCCTTGGTCTCTTCGCAGATGGCGCGAATGGTGGCGCCGCCTTTACCGATGACGTCACGGATCTTGTCGGTGTCGATCTTCATCGCGATCATGGTCGGGGCGTTGGCCGACAGCTCGGTACGCGACTGGCCAATGATCTGGTTCATCTGGCCGAGGATGTTCAGGCGCGCTTCCAGGGCCTGGCCCAGGGCGATTTCCATGATCTCTTCGGTGATGCCGTTGATCTTGATGTCCATCTGCAGCGCAGTAACGCCTTTGGCGGTACCGGCTACCTTGAAGTCCATGTCGCCCAGGTGGTCTTCGTCACCGAGGATGTCGGTCAGGACCGCGAACTTGTCGCCTTCCTTGACCAGGCCCATGGCGATACCGGCAACTGGCGCCTTCATCGGCACACCAGCGTCCATCAGGGCCAGGGAAGCACCGCAGACCGAAGCCATGGAGCTGGAACCGTTGGATTCGGTGATTTCCGACACCACGCGGATGGTGTACGGGAACACGTCGGCGGCCGGCAGCATGGCCTGGACCGAACGACGGGCCAGACGGCCGTGGCCGATTTCGCGACGGCCAGCACCGCCCATGCGCCCACACTCACCTACCGAGAACGGTGGGAAGTTGTAGTGCAGCATGAAGGGGTCTTTCTTCTCGCCTTCGAGGGTGTCCAGCAGCTGGGCGTCGCGGGCAGTACCCAGGGTCGCAACGACCAGAGCCTGAGTTTCGCCACGGGTGAACAGTGCCGAACCGTGAGTTTTCGGCAGCACGCCTACTTCGATGTTCAGCGGGCGAACAGTCTTGGTGTCGCGGCCGTCGATACGTGGCTTGCCGTTTACGATGTTTTCGCGAACGGTGCGGTATTCGATTTCGCCGAAGATTTCTTTTACTTCGGAGGCCGTAGGCTGGCCTTCTTCACCCGAGAACTTGGCAACGGCCTGGTCACGCAGCTCACCCAGGCGCGCGTAGCGGTCAGCCTTGACGGTGATGGTGTAGCCCTGCGAAACCGCTTCGCCGAACTCGGCGCGGATGGCGTTGAACAGCTCGGTGTTGGCAACGGCTGGTTTCCAGTCCCAGGTCGGCTTGCCAGCTTCGGCAGCCAGTTCCTTGACAGCCTGGATAACGGCCTGGAATTCGTCGTGGGCGAACAGTACGGCACCCAGCATCTGGTCTTCGGTCAGCTCTTGAGCTTCCGATTCAACCATCAGTACGGCGTCGGAAGTACCGGCTACGACCATGTCCAGGCTCGAAGCAGCCAGTTGCTCGTAAGTCGGGTTCAGCAGGTAGCCGGTGCTTTCGTGGAAGGCAACGCGAGCGGCGCCGATCGGGCCTTCGAACGGAATGCCGGAGATGGCCAGGGCAGCCGAGGTACCGATCATCGCGGCGATGTCCGGGTCGGTCTTCTTGCTGGTGGAAACCACGGTGCAGACGACCTGCACTTCGTTCATGAAGCCTTCCGGGAACAGCGGACGGATCGGACGGTCGATCAGGCGCGAGGTCAGGGTCTCTTTCTCGGAAGGACGGCCTTCACGCTTGAAGAAGCCACCCGGGATCTTGCCGGCGGCGTAGGTCTTTTCCTGGTAGTGAACCGACAGCGGGAAGAAGCCCTTGCCTGGATCAGCCTGTTTGGCGCCTACCACAGTCACCAGCACGGTGACGTCGTTGTCGACGGTAACCAGCACGGCGCCGGTTGCCTGACGGGCAATACGGCCCGTTTCGAGAGTAACGGTCGATTGACCGAACTGGAAAGTCTTGATTACCGGGTTCACGGTTTCCTACCTTTTTCAGTGGCTCTTGGGGGAACTGGTTTCTTGCGAATTCTTGGGCAGAACGGGGAATCGGCCCCATTGACCGTCCAGATACAACACGAGGCTGGGAGCCTGGCACCAAGCGGAAAAACCGCTCAGCATTGCCAGGCTGCCAACCTCGGAGATACGCGTGGCGTGTCCAACGTCAGCGCTGCAAAACAGCCCTGCCGAAGCCTGCGACACGCCATGCACACCACTGACCAGGCCGCTATTAGCGACGCAGGCCCAGGCGACCGATCAGGGCGCTGTAACGAGTGGTGTCTTTGCCCTTCAGGTAGTCCAGCAGCTTACGACGCTGGTTAACCATACGGATCAGACCACGACGGGAGTGGTGGTCTTTATCGTTGGCCTTGAAGTGGCCTTGCAGCTTGTTGATGTTGGCGGTCAGCAGAGCAACCTGCACTTCCGGGCTACCGGTATCGCCGGCGGCTTGCTGGTATTCGGCAACGATCTGAGCTTTTTCTTCAACGCTGAGGGCCATTTGGCTTCTCCTGATAACGGATCCCGCAAGCGGGGTCCAATAGGCCAGGGACAAATCCCTGTATTAATAAAAAAGGTGTGACCGTGCCTACTGACAGCCACCCTTGATGCCGTGGGGTTCGGCTACTGCCTGGCCCCCCGGTTTCGGTCATTCCGACCGAATCAGCCGACGCGGCGCAATGCGCCCGTCTTCGCTCACTTCACCGATACCGATGAAGCGCGCATTGTGATCCTGTACCCGGACCATGCCAAATTGTGGCGCGTCCGGTGCGCGTACCGCCTGCCCATGCAGCCAGTAGAACGCACTGTGTTCGGACAGGCACACCAAAGGCCAGTCCTGCAGGCCGCTGTCCGATGGCATCAGGAAGCGATCGAGCGCTTCGTTGCCACCTTCGGCGTGGGCCTGTTCGAGCGCCTCGAGGGTGACCGTCTGTGCCAGCGCGAAAGGCCCGGCCTGGGTCCTGCGCAGCTCGGCAACATAGGCGCCACAGCCAAGGGCCTCGCCAATATCCTCCACCAGGGTGCGGATATAGGTGCCTTTGCTGCATCCTACGCTCAACCGTGCACGGGTGCCTTCGCACTCGAGCAACTCCAAGCGGTTAATAGTAACAGAACGCGCCTCGCGCTCCACTACCTCTCCTGCACGAGCCAGCTTATACAGTGGCTGGCCGTCACGCTTGAGCGCCGAGTACATCGGCGGTATCTGGCTGATCTGGCCACGAAAACGCGGCAACAGCGCCTCGATGTCGGCGCGACCAACGGTCACGTCGCGGGTCTGCAGTACCTCACCTTCGGCATCGCCGGTGTTGGTAGTCTGCCCCATCTGCATGACGGTTTCGTAGCCCTTGTCGGAATCGAGCAGGTACTGCGAAAACTTGGTCGCTTCACCGAAGCACAGCGGCAGCACGCCGGTTGCCAGCGGGTCGAGGCTACCGGTGTGGCCGGCCTTTTCCGCATTGAGCAGCCAGCGCACCTTTTGCAGGGCGGCATTGGAGGTGAAACCCAGCGGCTTGTCGAGCAGGATGATGCCGCTGACGTTGCGGCGGATACGTTTGACCTGGGCCACCGCTTACTCCTTGGTGTCCGGCTCGTCGGCTTCCTTGTGCATGCGGTCTTCGGCCACTGCACGTTCGATCAGCGCCGACAGGTGGACACCGCGGCTGACGCTTTCATCGAAGTGGAAGTGCAGTTGCGGCACGCTGCGCAGCTGCATCGAGCGGCCCAGGTGCAAACGCAGGAAGCTGGCAGCACTGTTCAACGCCTTCAGCGACTGCTGCACGGCATCTGGCGTTTCCTCGCCCATGACGGTGATGAACACCTTGGCATGGCCCAGGTCACGGCTGACGTCCACGGCGGTGATGGTCACCAGGCCAACACGCGGGTCTTTGACTTCGCGACGGATCAGCTCGGCCAGCTCACGCTGCATCTGATCGCCAATACGTTGGGTACGGCTATATTCTTTGGCCATTCTTGTTACCTGTAACTTAAAGCGGCAAACGCCCGGTCAGACCAATGCCTGACCGGGCGCTACCTGTAGAGGTGCTGAAAACCGCCGCGTAGAGAAGCGGTTTGCAGCCAGCTCACCCTTAGAGGGTACGAGCAACCTGGACTTTCTCGAAGACTTCGATCTTGTCGCCGACCTTGACGTCGTTGTAGCTCTTGACGCCAATACCGCACTCCATGCCGTTACGCACTTCGGCGGCATCGTCCTTGAAGCGACGCAGCGATTCCAGCTCGCCTTCGAAGATCACAACGTCTTCGCGCAGTACGCGGATCGGACGGTTGCGGTACACGGTACCCTCGATGACCATACAGCCAGCGATGGCGCCGAACTTCGGCGAACGGAACACGTCACGTACTTCGGCAACGCCCAGGATGTTCTCGCGAACATCGCTGCCCAGCATACCGGTCAGGGCCTTCTTGACGTCTTCGATGATGTCGTAGATCACGTTGTAGTAACGCATATCCAGACCTTCCTGCTCGACGATCTTGCGCGCGCCGGCATCGGCACGCACGTTGAAGCCGAACAGTACTGCATTCGAAGCCAGCGCCAGGTTGGCATCGCTTTCGGTGATACCACCGACGCCGCCACCAATCACGCGCACCTGAACTTCGTCGTTGCCCAGGCTGCCGAGCGAGCCCTGCAGTGCTTCCAGGGAACCACGCACGTCGGTCTTGAGGACGATGTTGAGGGTCTTCTTCTCTTCCTGACCCATGGTCTCGAAGATGTTTTCCAGCTTGCCGGCGTGAGCACGGGCCAGCTTGACCTCGCGGTACTTGCCTTGACGGAACAGGGCAACTTCGCGGGCTTTCTTCTCGTCGGCAACCACGGACAGCTCGTCACCGGCTTCCGGAGTACCGTCCAGGCCGAGGATTTCGACCGGGATCGACGGGCCGGCTTCCTTCACAGGCTTGCCGTTCTCGTCGAGCATGGCGCGCACGCGGCCATAGTTGGAACCACACAGGACCATGTCGCCCTGACGCAGGGTACCGTCCTGAACCAGGATGGTCGCCACCGGGCCGCGGCCCTTGTCCAGGCGCGATTCAACGACCACGCCACGACCTGGAGCGGTCGGGGTAGCGGTCAGTTCGAGAATCTCGGCCTGCAGCAGGACGGCTTCGAGCAGTTCGTCGACACCGGTACCCATCTTCGCCGAGACCTTGACGAACGGCGTGTCACCACCCCAGTCCTCGGAGGTAACGCCTTCGACGGCCAGCTCGTTGCGGATGCGATCGAGGTCGGCACCCGGCTTGTCGATCTTGTTCACTGCAACCACCAGCGGAACGCCAGCTGCCTTGGCATGCTGAACCGCTTCGCGGGTTTGCGGCATCACGCCGTCGTCCGCCGCCACCACCAGGATGACGATGTCGGTGGCCTTGGCACCACGGGCACGCATGGCGGTAAACGCGGCGTGGCCAGGGGTGTCGAGGAAGGTGACCATGCCACGGTCGGTTTCCACGTGGTACGCACCGATGTGCTGGGTAATACCACCGGCTTCGCCAGCAGCCACCTTGGCACGACGGATGTAGTCGAGCAGCGAGGTCTTACCGTGGTCAACGTGACCCATCACAGTAACGACCGGTGCACGCGACTCGGTCTGGCCTTCGAACTTGAGCGATTCGGCCAGGGAGTCTTCCAGTGCGGTATCGCTGACCAGGGTGACCTTGTGGCCCAGCTCTTCCGCGATCAGCTGAGCGGTTTCCTGGTCGAGCACCTGGTTGATGGTAACCGGGGTGCCCAGCTTGAACATGAACTTGACGACTTCAGCGCCCTTGACGGACATCTGGTTGGCCAGTTCAGAGACCGTGATGGTCTCGCCGATGGTCACATCACGGATGATGGGGCCAGTCGGGTTCTGGAAGCCATGCTGATTGCGCTTCTTCAGTTTGCTCTTGCCACCGCGGCCACGGCGTACGCCATCGCTTTCTTCATCGGTGGTGCGCGGTGCGGCACGTGGAGTCGGAGCCTTTTCCTTCTCCTTGACCTTGACCTTGATCGACACGCGCGGGGCTTCGCCACGACGCTCGCCGCCACGACGGTCTTCGTCACGGGTACGGCCTTCGTTGCGACGGGCTTCGTCCTTCTTGCGCTCGGCAGCACGGGCTGCGGCGTCTTCGGACGCCGGGGCGTCGGCGACTACCGGGGCCGGAGCAGCGGCAGGCGCCGGCTCAGGCTTGGCGGCTGGCGCAGGTGCGGATACAGCAGCTTCGGCGGCCTGACGGCGAGCCTGCTCTTCGTTGCGCTGGCGAACTTCGGCCTCGACCTTGTCGCGAGCGGCATTTTCAGCCGCGCGGCGCTCATCCAGCTCACGCTTCTGCTCAGCCTGAATTTCTTCAGGGCTGCGCTGCACGAATACTTTCTTCTTGCGTACTTCTACGCTGATGCTCTTGCTACCGGCGACACGCAGCGTACTGGTGGTTTTGCGCTGCAAGGTAATCTTGCGCGGTTCTTCCGCCTTGCTTTTGTGGCTGCTCTTCAAATGAGTCAGCAGGGTCTGCTTCTCATTGTCGGTCACTACCTGACCGGCGTCGGTGTGCGGCAGACCTGCCTCACGCATCTGCTGCAGCAGGCGCTCTACCGGTGCCTCGACCTCTTGGGCCAGTTCTTTCACCGTGACTTGCGTCATGCACTTCTCTCCTCAGGCCGCGCCTAATTACTCGAACCAATGGGCTCGGGCGGCCATGATCAACTTGCCGGCACGCTCTTCGTCGATGCCGTCGATGTCGAGCAGATCGTCGATCGACTGCTCGGCCAGGTCTTCGCGGTTAACCACGCCGCGCACCGCCAGTTCAGCCGCCAGGTCCTTGTCCATGCCCTCAAGGGAGAGCAGGTCTTCGGCCGGGTGGGCGTCTGCCAGTTTTTCTTCGGTAGCGATGGCCTTGGTCAACAAACGGTCCTTGGCTCGAGCGCGGAGCTCATTGACGATATCTTCGTCAAAGCCATCGATGTTGAGCATTTCTTCCAACGGTACGTAGGCAATTTCTTCGAGGCTGGTGAAGCCTTCGTCGACCAGCACTTGGGCCAGCTCCTCGTCGACTTCCAGCTCATCGATGAAATTGCGCAGGATGTCACCGGTTTCGGCCTGCTGCTTGGCCTGGATGTCCTTCTCGGTCATCACGTTCAGGGTCCAGCCGGTCAGCTGACTGGCCAGGCGAACGTTCTGACCACCACGGCCAATGGCCTGAGCCAGGTTGTCCTCGGCGACGGCGATGTCCATGGCATGGGCATCTTCATCAACGATGATCGCCGCGACTTCAGCCGGCGACATGGCGTTGATGACGAACTGCGCCGGGTTATCGTCCCACAGGACGATATCCACACGCTCACCACCCAGCTCCCCGGATACGGCCTGGACGCGCGAACCACGCATGCCGATGCAGGCGCCTTGCGGGTCGATGCGCTTGTCCTTGGAGCGGACGGCGATCTTGGCTCGCGAACCCGGATCACGGGAAGCAGCCATGACTTCGATCAGGCCCTCGGCAATTTCCGGCACTTCAATGCGGAAAAGCTCGATCAGCATCTGCGGCGCGGTGCGCGACAGGATCAGCTGTGGGCCACGGTTTTCGGTGCGAATTTCCTTGAGCAGCGCACGCAGGCGCACACCAACACGGAAGGTTTCGCGCGGAATGATGTCTTCGCGGGCCAGCAGGGCCTCGGCGTTGTTGCCCAGGTCAACGATCACGTTGTCGCGGGTAACCTTTTTGACGGTGCCGGAGATGATCTCGCCCACGCGCTCACGGTAAGCATCGACCACCTGCGCACGCTCGGCCTCACGTACCTTCTGCACGATGACCTGCTTGGCGGTCTGGGCGGCGATACGACCGAACTCGATGGACTCGATCTTCTCCTCGATCACGTCACCGACCTTGGCTTCAGGGTGGGTGTCCTTGATCTTGTCCAGCCAGGTCTCGATTGCCGGATCATCAAGATCAGCTTCGTCGACCACGGTCCAGCGACGGAAAGTCTCGTAGCTACCGGTGTGGCGGTTGATTTCCACACGCAGGTCGACTTCGTCTTCAAAACGTTTTTTGGTTGCAGTGGCCAGGGCCACTTCCAGCGCTTCGAAAATGACGCCGGGCGGTACACCTTTTTCGTTGGATACCGATTCAACAACCAGCAGTACTTCTTTGCTCATCGTACGCCTCGCCTTGCGCAAGCCATTGGGCCCGGACAGTTCACCGGGCCCGGCACGTCTCAGTCAAAACTGGGAATAATATTGGCCTTGTCGATCGAGTCGATCGGCAACAGGAACTCCTGGTTGTCCACCTGGACCACCACATCCTGCTCCTCCACACCGCGGAGAAGGCCCTGGAAGTTACGACGACCCTCGAAGGGTGAGCGCAGCTTGATCTTCACTTGTTCGCCGGCATGCGAGGCAAACTGTTCCAGAGTGAACAGTGGGCGATCCATGCCTGGAGAAGACACCTCGAGGGTGTACTCACTGCTGATTGGATCTTCCACATCGAGGATTGCGCTGGCCTGACGGCTGACCGCTTCGCAGTCGTCCACCAGGATGCCACCTTCCTTGTCGATGTAGATGCGCAGTACCGAATGCTTACCCTGGGAAACGAACTCGATCCCCCAGCACTGATAGCCCAGACCCTCGACAACCGGGGCCAACAAGGCCTGCAACTGTTCTAGCTTGCTCGACACCTGAACCCCCTCGTGCATGCTGTGCAAATAAAAAATGGGCAAAGCGCCCATCCCTGAAAGCGCCGTTGGACAACGACGCCGAAAACTGTTCGGTTAGCAAAAAGCCCCTGAAAAGGGGCTCCGCTGAAGCTGGTTGCGGGGGCTGGATTTGAACCAACGACCTTCGGGTTATGAGCCCGACGAGCTACCAAGCTGCTCCACCCCGCGACAAAGCTGGGGCAAAAGTATAAGACCGAACCCTGTTGAGGGTCAAATCAGAACCTTCACCTGCAAGAAAGCCCGCTAAAGCGGGCTCTCAAGCTTTAATTGGTACCGAGAAGGGGACTCGAACCCCTACACCCTATGGGCACAACCACCTCAAGGTTGCGTGTCTACCAATTCCACCACCTCGGCAATACTACTACTTGAAACCCGTTACTTCTGCTCTTGTGCCGGAGGAGGTACATCACCCGAGTTGCTGGTGGTTTCACTCTTCTGCTGCTGGAGCACCGGTACATCATCATTAACTGCCGGTTTTTGCGGCTCTTTCACTTCTAGCACTGCTGGATCTGGAAGACCTGCTTGGCTAAGCTGGTGAGCTTGTTGCTTCGCGAAGTATCCTAACCCAAGTGCTGTCAAAAAGAAAGTGGCAGCGAGTATAGCAGTTAATTTACTTAGGAACGTTGCAGAGCCCTGGCTTCCGAACACGGTGTTTGAGGCACCCGCGCCGAAAGATGCACCTGCTTCAGCACCCTTACCCTGTTGCAACAGAACCAGCACTACTAGCGACAGCGCTGCCAACAGATGAAAAACAACGATGACTGTTTCCAGCATTTGTTCAGTTTCCTGCGGCGCGACAAATTGCACCGAATTCGTCTGCGTTCAGGGAAGCCCCACCAATGAGACCCCCATCGATATCCGGCATGCCGAACAGTTCGGCCGCATTGGCCGCCTTCACGCTGCCGCCGTAGAGCAACTGCACCTTCGCAGCCACTTCAGCATCTTCTGCCGCCAGCTGGCCGCGGATGGCGGCATGCACATCCTGGGCCTGCTGAGGCGTGGCCGTCAGGCCAGTGCCGATGGCCCATACAGGCTCATAGGCAATTACTGCATTGGCAAAAGCCTTAACACCGAATGCTTCGATGATACTGCTTAGTTGACGCCCGACAACTTCAAGCGTCTTGCCAGCCTCGCGCTCTTCAAGGGTTTCCCCGATGCAAAGCACTGGCTTCAAACCTTTGGCCTGCGCTGCTGCAAACTTGCGATTGAGCACTTCGTCGGTTTCACCAATGATCTGGCGACGCTCCGAATGACCAATCAACACCAACTTGCAACCCGCTTCAACCAGCTGCTCGGGAGCAACTTCCCCGGTCAGCGCACCCTGTTCGGGTTGTACAGCAGAATTCTGTGCGCCAACAGTAATTTCTTTACCTGCCAGGCCATCAATCACTTGATTGATGAACAAGGCCGGCGGAAATACCGCGACTTCCACTCCGCTCGGCAAGGCGAGATTACTCAAGCCTTTGGTCAGCTCAGCGACGCTAGCGCGGGTACCGTGCATCTTCCAGTTACCAGCTACCATAGGGCGACGCATGCTTTACCTCGTCGGTCAAAGTGGGCGCAGATCTTACCCAACCAGATCTGCGCTGGCAAGCGCCTTCAGACACAAACTTCGCCGACCAGTTTGGCCAGCGCTTCAGCGTGCATCCGCACCTGGTTTTCGTCCTCGCCCTCGACCATGACCCGAACCAGCGGCTCGGTACCGGATTTGCGCAACAGCACACGACCACGGCCAGCCAACGCCTCGGTCACCTTGGCACTGGCTTCCTTGACAGCCGGGTGCTCCAGCGGGTCGACCTTGCTAGCGCCGAAGCGCACGTTGATCAGCACCTGCGGGCACTTGCGCAGGGCCTGGCGGGCCTGGGCAAGGGTTTCGCCACGGCGCTTGAGCGCCATCAGCACCTGCAGCGCGGCGATGATCGCATCACCGGTAGTGGTGTGGTTGCAGCACACGACGTGGCCGGAGTTTTCACCACCGACCAGCCACTCACGCTCAAGCAGCTCGGACATGACGTAACGGTCACCGACCTTGGCCCGCACGAACGGTATATCCAGGTCCTTCAGCGCCAGCTCCAGGCCCAGGTTGCTCATCAGCGTGCCCACTACCCCGCCCTGCAGCTTGCCGCGGTCGCGCAGATCCCGGGCGATGATGAACAGCAACTCGTCACCATCGACGATGGCGCCGGTGTGGTCGACCATCAACACGCGATCGCCGTCTCCGTCGAAGGCGATACCGAGGTCGGCATGCCCCACCAGCACGGCGGCCTGCAGCGATTCGATGTGCGTCGAGCCGCAACCTTCGTTGATGTTAAGGCCATCCGGCTGCGCATGCAGCACGGTCACGTCGGCACCCAACTCACGGAACACGCTCGGCGCAACCTTGTAGGTGGCACCGTGGGCGCAATCGACCACCAGCTTGAGGCCTTCAAAGCCAGTACCCGTGGGTACGCTGCTCTTGCAGAACTCGATATAACGGCCGGCAGCGTCGTTGATGCGCGAAACCTTGCCCAACTTGCCCGAGTCGACCACGGTCATCGGCTGGTCGAGCAGCTCTTCGATCATCAGCTCGACTTCGTCTGGCAGCTTGGTGCCCTGGCCCGAGAAGAACTTGATGCCGTTGTCTTCGTGCGGGTTGTGCGAGGCACTGATGACAATGCCAGCCTGGGCATGGAACGTGCGCGTCAGATAGGCGATGGCCGGCGTAGGCATTGGCCCCAGCAGCATGACGTCGGCACCTGCCGCGGCCAGACCGGCTTCGAGTGCAGACTCGAACATGTAGCCGGAGATACGCGTGTCCTTGCCCACCAGCACCCGGCAATGGCCTTGCTTGCGGAAGGCCATGCCGGCCGCCCAACCCAGCTTCAGCATGAAGTCAGGCGTGATCGGGTATTCGCCGACGCGGCCACGAATGCCGTCGGTACCAAAGTATTTTCTGCTCATAGGGACTCCAATGTTCTTATTCGGCGTTTTGTACCGCAGCAATCATGCGCACCACATCGACAGTTTCAGCCACGTCATGGACACGAAGGATGCTCGCCCCCTTGGTCATGGCCAACGCCGCCAGCGCAAGGCTGCCGTACAACCGCTCGCCGACCGGACGTTCCAGCGTCAGGCCGATCATGCTCTTTCGTGAAACGCCCACCAGCAGCGGGCGCCCAAGGCGATAGAGCGCTTCCATGTGCTTGAACAGGCTCAGGTTGTGCGCCAGTGTCTTGGCGAAACCAAAGCCCGGGTCAAGGATGATTCTGTTTGCGTCGATGCCCACCGCCGCACAGGCGGCCATCCGCTGCTCAAGATAGCGCGTAACGTCAGCGGTCACATCATCGTAATGCGGGTCGTCCTGCATGTTACCCGGCTCGCCACGCATGTGCATGAGGCACACCGGCAGGCCGGTATCCGCCGCAGCGTCCAGAGCCCCATCGCGCTCCAGGGCGCGCACGTCATTGATGAGCCCGGCACCGAGACGGGCCGATTCACGGATGACGGCAGGCGTAGAAGTGTCGACCGAGATGACCACATCGAGGCGGCTGTTGATTGCCTCGACCATCGGCGCGACACGCTCCAACTCCTCAGTGACCGATACCGCCCGCGCACCAGGGCGCGTGGACTCGCCACCGATGTCGATCAGCGTGGCGCCGGCGGCGACCATTGCCTCCGCATGGCGCAGAGCCTCGTCACGCTGACTGAAGCGTCCGCCATCGGAAAAGGAATCGGGGGTGATATTGAGAATACCCATGACATGGGTACGCGACAAATCAAGAACCCGGTTGCCGCAAGGCAACCGGGTCGGGTACTGCACTGAGCTCATAGATGCCCTTAGTGTTGAGCTGCTGGGCCGCCGATTGGCGATTCCGGACGGTCATTCTGGGCCGCAGGCGTACCCGAATCCTTGTCATCGTCCCAGTCACGCGGTTCGCGCGGCGTACGCCCAGCCATGATGTCGTCGATCTGATCGGCATCGATGGTCTCATACTTCATCAGCGCTTCGGTCATCGCTTCGAGCTTGTCGCGGTTGTCGACCAGCAGCTGCTTGGCTGTGGCATAGCACTGATCGATGATGCTGCGCACCTCGGAGTCGATCAGCTTGGCAGTCTCGCCAGAAACACTGGCGTGCTGGCTGCCGGCGCTACGACCGAGGAACACCTCACCCTCTTCTTCTGCGTACATCAGCGGCCCGAGCTTCTCGGACAGGCCCCATTTGGTGACCATGTTACGCGCGATCTGGCTGGCACGCATGATGTCGTTGGACGCGCCGGTCGTGACGCCATCGAAGCCCAAGGTCATCTCTTCGGCGATACGGCCACCGTACAGCGAGCAGATCTGGCTGATCAGCGCACGCTTGGACAGGCTGTAGCGGTCTTCTTCCGGCAGGAACATGGTCACACCCAGGGCGCGACCGCGCGGAATGATGGAAACCTTGTAGACCGGGTCGTGCTCAGGCACCAGGCGACCAACAATGGCGTGGCCAGCCTCATGGTAGGCCGTGTTGCGCTTTTCTTTCTCGGACATGACCATGGTCTTGCGCTCGGCGCCCATCATGATCTTGTCCTTGGCCAGCTCGAACTCTTTCATTTCGACCAGGCGCTTGTTGGAGCGTGCGGCAAACAGCGAGGCTTCGTTGACCAGGTTGGCCAGGTCGGCACCGGAGAAACCGGGGGTACCACGGGCAATGACCGCCGGGTTGACGTTTTCGCCGACCGGCACCTTGCGCATGTGCACCTTGAGGATCTGTTCGCGACCGCGGATGTCTGGCAGACCTACCACCACCTGGCGGTCGAAACGGCCAGGACGAAGCAGCGCCGGGTCGAGTACGTCCGGTCGGTTGGTAGCAGCGATGACGATGATGCCATCGTTCATCTCGAAGCCGTCCATCTCTACCAGCAGCTGGTTGAGGGTTTGTTCACGCTCGTCGTGACCACCGCCCATGCCGGCGCCACGGTGGCGACCCACAGCGTCGATCTCGTCGATGAAGATAATGCACGGAGCATGCTTCTTGGCTTGCTCGAACATGTCGCGCACACGGCTGGCACCGACACCTACGAACATTTCCACGAAGTCCGAACCGGAAATGGTGAAGAACGGTACTTTCGCTTCGCCGGCAATTGCCTTGGCCAGCAGGGTCTTACCGGTACCTGGCGGACCAACCATCAGCACACCGCGCGGGATGCGGCCACCCAGACGCTGGAATTTGCCCGGATCACGCAGGAACTCGACCAGCTCGCCAACCTCTTCCTTGGCCTCGTCGCAGCCGGCAACATCGGCCAGCGTAGTCTTGACCTGGTCTTCGGACAGCAGGCGCGCCTTGCTCTTGCCAAAGCTCATCGGCCCACCCTTGCCGCCCGCACCGCCTTGCATCTGGCGCATGAAGAACATGAACACGGCAATGATGACCAGGATCGGGAAGCTCGCCACCAGCAATTGCGTCCAGATGCTCTGCTGCTCAGGCTGCTTGCCTTCGATGATGACGTGGTTATCGACCAGGTCACCGATCAGACCATTGTCGGTAATGGCCGGGCGCACGGTCTTGAAGTTGTCGCCGTCGGCGCGCTTGCCGGTAATGATGTAGCCGTCGACGGTCACACGCTCGACCTTGCCATCCTTGACCTGCTGGATGAAGTCGGAGTAGTTGAGGGTCTGCGGCTCGTTAGGGCTGGAGAAGTTGTTCATCACTGTCACCAGGACAGCTGCGATGATCAACCACAGGATCAGATTCTTTGCCATGTCGTTCAATTCGCTACCCTCTGAGGCCGGCGCACGACGCAGCCGTGCCTCGCATGATATTCATCGCCCTAACTTACTACATTACCCACGCAGCCGCAGGCACCGTCTGTAACCCTTTGTGAAAGCTAGACTACACGAAGTTCGGACAATCCTGACGCAGTGGCCGATTGGAATTAACTATCGGCCACCCCGCTTCACACCTTTCACGCCCCTTTGAAGCCCCTGCCCAACAGGTACTGCTCACGGGAACGGTCCCGCGACGACGACGGCTTGCGCATCTGCACCTTGTCGAACTTGCTGCGCACGTCCTTCAGGTACACGTCAAAACCTTCGCCCTGGAAAATCTTGATCAGGAAGTCGCCGCCGGGCTTGAGCACGCGGGTCGCCAGATCGAGGGCCAGCTCGCAGAGGAACATGGCGCGCGGTATGTCCACCGCAGGCGTACCACTCATATTGGGGGCCATGTCGGAAATCACAAGGTCTACGTGCGAATCACCGACCGCTTCGAGAATGCGCTGCAGGACTTCGTCGTGGGTGAAATCGCCCTGGATGAAGGTCACGTCGGCGATCGAGTCCATTTCCAGGATGTCGGACGCGATCAGCCGGCCCTGACCACCAATCAGACGACTGGTCACCTGCGACCAGCCCCCCGGGGCCGCACCGAGGTCGATTACGCTCATGCCTGGGCGGATCAGGCGGTCCTTTTCCTGGATCTCAAGCAGTTTGTAGCTCGCACGCGAGCGGTAGCCATCCTTCTGCGCCTGCTTCACAAAAGGATCGTTGAAATGCTCTCGCAGCCAGTTTGCGCTGCTTTTGGAACGTTGTACCACGGGGCACCTCGATGATATGCGTCGTGATTGACTGGGCGGAGCCGGTGGCCCTCGGGTAAAATGCCCGTCAATTTTACAGAATCAGACGGAAAGGGTCAGATTATGCCGCTCAATAACGAGCAGAAGAAGCAATACAAGTCCATTGGTCATGACCTGAAGCCGGTCCTGATCGTTGCTGGCAACGGTTTGAATGAAGGCGTCATCGCCGAACTGGAACGCGCGCTGGTCGACCATGAACTGATCAAGGTCGAGATTCGCTCGGAAGACCGCGAAGAACGCGCCGAAACCATTGCCGAGCTGTGCAAGGCTGGCCGTGCCGAGCTGGTGCAGACCATTGGCAAGAAGGCCCTGATCTACCGCAAGAATCCACAGCCGAACAAGCAGCTGTCCAACATCCACCGCTACAAGTAGCGGTGGCTCCGGTCAGTGGCGCGGCGAACGCGCCCTGACCGGCACCGGCTGGGCCACCTGCACGATGCCGGAAAAGCCCAGTACCAGGAAGCAGAACATCTGCCAGCGCTCGCCCACGGAAATACCGTAGCGCAAGGTGTAGTACCCCACGCAGGCGCCGAAGCCGAGCAACAGCATCTGGCCACGGAACTGCCGCCACCAGGCCGCCAGGCCGTCCACCCTTGCCAGCACTGCCAGCTGGGTCAACAAGCCAAGCAACGCCACACCGATCAACCAGCGGTCGATCTGCCCGGCGATATCCTGCACCAGCAGCGGCGCCAGGCCACTGACCTTCAGCGCAGGCACCAGCCCCACGTGAAACACCCAAAGGCCGCCGACCCAGAAAACCTGGGCCAGCTGCCAGAGGATCCCCTCGAGGGATGGCGCCCGCAGGCGCCGGTCAGATGTGCTTGACTTCGACAATCTCGTACTCGACCGTGCCACTAGGCGTCTTGACGACGACAATATCACCTTCTTCCTTGCCGATGATGGCACGGGCAATCGGCGCGCCGGCCGAGAGCTTGCCCTTCTTGATGTCGGCTTCGTCCTCGCCAACGATCTGGTAGGTCACCTGGTCACCGGTCTCGGTGTTTTCCAGATCTACGGTGGTGCCGAAGATGACCTTGCCGGTGTGGGGGATGGTGGTCACGTCGATCACCACCGAGTTCTGCAGGCGGCCTTCGATATCGCGGATACGCGCTTCGACCATGCCCTGCTCTTCGCGGGCTGCATGGTATTCGGCGTTTTCCTTGAGGTCACCCAGTTCGCGCGCTTCGCCGATTGCCTGGCTCAGGCGCGGGCGCTCGGTCTTGCTCAGGAACAGGTGCTCCTCTTCCAGGGCGCGAGCGCCCTGGACGGTCATCGGGTACTTGGTAATGCTCATGCTTTCAGTCCTGCATGCAGATCTTGCAAGCGACGAACGGTCTTTTCCGGACCAAACTTCAGCGCTTCGCAGATGGCTTCACCGGCCGCAATGGTAGTGGTGCAGTAAATCTTGTGCTGCAGCGCATTGCGACGAATCGAGTAGGAATCGGCGATCGACTGGCGGCCTTCGGTGGTGTTGATGATCAGCGACACTTCGTCGTTCTTGATCATGTCGACCACGTGCGGGCGACCTTCGGTCACCTTGTTCACACGGCGCACTTTCAGGCCAGCCGCTTCGATAACCTTGGCGGTGCCAGCAGTTGCAACCACTTCGAAGCCCAGGGCGATCAGGTCGCGGGCAACGCCAGCCACTTGTGGCTTGTCGTCGTCACGCACGCTGATGAACGCGGTACCGCCGGTCGGCAGCACTTCGCTGGCACCCATCTGGGCCTTGGCGAAGGCTTCACCGAAGCTGTCACCCACGCCCATGACTTCACCGGTCGATTTCATCTCAGGGCCGAGGATCGGGTCAACCCCTGGGAACTTGGCGAACGGGAAGACGGCTTCCTTGACGCTGTAGAAGTTCGGGATGATTTCCTGGGTGAAGCCCAGCTCTTTCAGGGTTTTGCCAGCCATCACGCGGGCGGCGATCATGGCCAGGGAAGTGCCGATGCACTTGGACACGAACGGCACGGTACGCGAGGCGCGCGGGTTGACTTCGATCACGTAGATTTTGTCGCCTTGCAGGGCCAGCTGCACGTTCATCAGGCCGACGACGCCCAGCTCCAGGGCCATTTTCTTGACCTGTACGCGAACTTCGTCCTGCACTTCCTTGCTCAGCGAGTAAGGTGGCAGCGAGCACGCCGAGTCACCGGAGTGAACGCCGGCCTGCTCGATGTGCTGCATGATTGCGCCGATCACCACATCGGTACCGTCGCACACGGCGTCCACGTCCATCTCGATGGCGCAGTTGAGGAAGTGGTCGAGCAGTACCGGGCTGTCGTTGGACACCTGTACGGCTTCACGCAGGTAGCGCTTGAGCTCGTCCAGTTCGTAGACGATTTCCATGGCGCGGCCACCCAGTACGTACGACGGGCGCACCACCAGCGGGTAACCGATGCTGCCAGCAGCGCTGATGGCTTCTTCTTCGCTGCGTACGGTGGCGTTTGGCGGCTGCAGCAGGTTCAGGCGCTGAACCATCTGCTGGAAGCGCTCACGGTCTTCGGCGCGGTCGATGGCGTCCGGGCTGGTACCGATGATCGGTACGCCGGCTTCTTCCAGGGCACGGGCCAGTTTCAGCGGCGTCTGGCCGCCGTAGTGCACGATCACGCCTTTCGGCTTCTCGACGCGGCAAACTTCCAGCACGTCTTCCAGGGTCAGCGGCTCGAAGTACAGGCGGTCGGAGGTGTCGTAGTCGGTGGAGACGGTTTCCGGGTTGCAGTTGACCATGATGGTCTCGTAACCGTCTTCACGCAGCGCCAGTGCAGCGTGTACGCAGCAGTAGTCGAACTCGATACCTTGACCGATACGGTTCGGGCCACCACCCAGGATCATGATCTTGTCGCGGGTCGACGGGTTGGCCTCGCACTCTTCCTCGTAGGTGGAGTACAGGTAGGCGGTGTCGGTGGCGAACTCGGCGGCGCAGGTGTCGACGCGCTTGTACACCGGGAACACTTCCAGCTTGTGGCGGTGACGGCGCAGGTTCTTGTCGGTGATGCCCAGCAGCTTGGCCAGACGCTGGTCCGAGAAGCCCTTGCGCTTGAGGCGCAGCATGTAGTCCTTGTCGATCGCCGACAGCGCCAGGGTCTTGACCTTCTCTTCTTCCTTGATGAGGTCTTCCATCTGCACCAGGAACCACAGGTCGATGCCGGTCAGCTCGAAGATTTCCTCGATGGTCATGCCGGAACGCATGGCGTCAGCCACGTACCAGATACGCTCGGCACCCGGCACAGTCAGCTCGCGCTTGAGGATGCTGGCAGCTTCCGGGCTGGCCAGGTCGACTTTCGGGTCGAGGCCGCAGGCACCGACTTCCAGGCCGCGCAGGGCTTTCTGCAGGGATTCCTGGAAGGTACGGCCGATGGCCATGACTTCACCCACAGACTTCATCTGGGTGGTCAGGCGGGCGTCGGCTTTCGGGAATTTCTCGAAGGCGAAGCGTGGCAGCTTGGTGACGACGTAGTCGATCGACGGCTCGAAGGACGCCGGGGTGCGGCCGCCGGTGATGTCGTTCTGCAGTTCGTCGAGGGTGTAACCAATGGCCAGCTTGGCAGCGATCTTGGCGATCGGGAAGCCGGTAGCCTTGGAGGCCAGTGCCGAGGAACGCGACACACGCGGGTTCATCTCGATCACGACCATGCGGCCGGTGTTCGGGCAGATACCGAACTGCACGTTGGAACCGCCGGTCTCAACACCGATTTCACGCAGCACCGCCAGCGAGGCGTTGCGCATGATCTGGTATTCCTTGTCGGTCAGGGTCTGTGCCGGAGCAACGGTGATCGAGTCACCGGTGTGCACGCCCATCGGGTCGAAGTTCTCGATCGAGCAGACGATGATGCAGTTGTCCTTTTTGTCACGGACCACTTCCATCTCGTACTCTTTCCAGCCGATCAGCGATTCGTCGATCAGCAGCTCTTTGGTCGGCGACAGGTCCAGACCACGGGTGCAGATTTCTTCGAACTCTTCACGGTTGTAGGCGATACCACCACCCGTACCGCCCATGGTGAACGATGGGCGGATGATGCATGGGAAGCCCAGCTTCTCGAGGACCGCATTGGCCTCTTCCATGCTGTGGGCGATACCGGAGCGCGGGCACTCCAGGCCGATGTCCTTCATGGCCTTGTCGAAGCGCGAACGGTCTTCGGCCTTGTCGATGGTGTCGGCGTTGGCACCGATCATCTCTACGCCGAACTTCTCCAGAACGCCGTGGCGCTCCAGGTCCAGGGCGCAGTTCAGTGCGGTCTGGCCACCCATGGTCGGCAGGACGGCGTCCGGGCGCTCTTTCTCGATGATCTTGGCCACCGACTGCCATTTGATCGGCTCGATGTAGGTGGCGTCGGCCATGGCCGGGTCGGTCATGATGGTGGCTGGGTTGGAGTTCACCAGGATGACGCGGAAACCTTCCTCGCGCAGGGCTTTACAAGCCTGGGCGCCGGAGTAGTCGAATTCGCAGGCCTGGCCGATCACGATCGGGCCAGCGCCGAGAATCAGGATGCTTTTGATGTCTGTACGTTTTGGCATGGTTGTCACTCAAATCCGGGGTCAGTCGGCAAGCCGCTTTGAACAATCTGGGTCAGGCGCTTCCGGGCGCGGCGCGAGCCGGCCCGGGGCCTTGAAGCAGGATGCTCAGCGGCGCTTGGCCATGGCATCGGTGAAACGATCGAACAGTGGCGCGACATCGGTCGGGCCTGGGCTCGCTTCAGGGTGGCCCTGGAAGCTGAACGCGCTCTTGTCGGTGCGCTCGATACCCTGCAGGGTGCCGTCGAACAGCGACTTGTGAATGGCGCGGACGTTGCCCGGCAGGGTGGCCTCGTCAACGGCAAAACCGTGGTTCTGGCTTGTGATCATGACCACGCCGGTGTCCAGGTCCTGGACCGGGTGGTTGGCACCGTGGTGGCCGTGGCCCATTTTCACGGTCTTGGCGCCGGAAGCCAGGGCCAGCAACTGGTGGCCGAGGCAGATGCCGAATACCGGGATCTCGGTTTCGAGGATTTCCTTGATCGCCTGGATCGCGTAGTCGCAAGGCTCAGGGTCACCAGGGCCGTTGGACAGGAACACGCCGTCCGGGTTGAGTGCCAGCACTTCGCTGGCCGGAGTCTGGGCCGGCACCACGGTCACGCGGCAGCCACGGGCCACCAGCATGCGCAGGATGTTCAGCTTGACGCCGTAGTCGAAGGCAACCACGTGGTACGGCAGGTCGGCCGCGTCGATGGTCGGGTGGCTGTCGGTCTTCAGCTCCCACACGCTGGAACGCCACTCGTAGCGTTCCTTGGTGGAAACGACCTTGGCCAGGTCCATGCCCTTCAGGCCCGGGAAGCCGCGGGCGGCGGCGATGGCGGCTTCTTCGCTGATGTTGTCACCGGCGAGGATGCAACCGTTCTGGGCACCCTTTTCACGCAGGATTCGGGTCAGGCGACGGGTGTCGATGCCAGCGATGGCAACGACGTTGTTGGCCTTGAGGTACTCAGGCAGCGACTGGGTGTTACGCCAGTTGCTGGCCAGCAGCGGCAGATCACGGATGACCAGGCCTGCGGACCAGACGCGGTTCGACTCGGCATCTTCCGGCGTGGTGCCGGTGTTGCCGATGTGCGGGTAGGTCAGGGTAACGATTTGCTGCGCGTAGGAAGGGTCTGTAAGGATTTCCTGGTAGCCGGTCATAGCGGTGTTGAATACCACCTCACCAACGGTCTGACCGTCGGCACCGATAGCTTCACCGCGGAAAATACTGCCGTCGGCAAGGGCGAGTATGGCTGGCTTTGTCAAGAAGACCTCCCGTAAATCAAGCATGAAAGGGCGATCGCAGGTTGCAAAAAAGCGGAGTGACGTATGGACACGTCACCCCGCTTTCATGTGCTGAATTCAATTCGCTGCGCGCTTTTAGTGGACACACTAAAGCTGTAGCTTACAGAAAAGTGCGTTTTTGGTCTACCGCGGATGTGCCTCTAAAACACAAGATTGCGACAAAGGGGTGCATCGCACCCCAATCGCGGGCCAGCCCGTTGCAAGGCTCAGTGCAGTTCGAGCACATCCTGCATATCGTACAGGCCAGGCTCACGCCCATCCAGCCACAGCGCCGCACGCACGGCCCCCTTGGCAAACGTCATGCGGCTGGAGGCCTTGTGGGTAATTTCCAGGCGCTCGCCTTCAGCTGCGAACAGAACGGTGTGATCACCCACCACATCGCCGGCGCGTACGGTGGCGAAGCCGATCGTCTTGCGATCACGCGCGCCAGTCTGCCCTTCACGGCCATACACGGCCACTTCCTGCAGATCGCGGCCCAGCGCATTGGCAACCACTTCACCCATGCGCAGCGCAGTACCCGACGGTGCATCGACCTTGTGCCGGTGATGCGCCTCGATGATCTCGATATCGACATCATCGCCCAACACCCGGGCAGCCAGATCAAGCAGCTTCAGACTAAGGTTCACACCCACGCTGAAGTTGGCAGCGAACACAATTGGAATGTCCTTGCCAGCTTCAGCCAGCAGCTGCTTTTCTTCAACCGTAAAACCGGTGGTGCCGATGATCATCGCCTTACCGTGCTTGCGACAGAATGCGAGGTTTTTCAGGGTCACCGATGGGTGGGTGAAGTCGATCAGCACGTCGAATTCGTCGGCGACCTTGGCCAGATCGTCAGACAACAACACACCAATCCGGCCAAGAGCCGCCAACTCGCCGGCGTCAGCCCCGACGAGCGAGCTATCAGGGCGATCGATCGCCGCCGTCAGCCCTGCACCCGGCGTTTGTTGCACGGCCTCGATAAGGGTCTTGCCCATCCGCCCCGCCGCGCCCATCACTGCAATACGTCGCATAGCCTTTTCCTTGTCAGAGATCGCCGAAGAAGCGCTTCACGCCATCGAACCAGCCACTGGCCTTGGGCGAGTGGGAGCTGTCGCCTTCCAGCGAGTCACGCAGTTCTTCCAGCAGCTCGCGCTGGCGACGGCTGAGGTTGACCGGGGTTTCCACCGCCACACGGCACAGCAGGTCGCCCGCACCACCGCCACGCACCGGCGCCACACCCTTGCCACGCAGGCGGAACTGCTTGCCGGTCTGGGTACCTTCCGGAATTTTCAGCTTCACGCGGCCATCCAGGGTCGGCACTTCCAGCTCACCACCCAAGGCAGCATCGGTGTAGCTGATCGGTACTTCGCAATACAGGTGCTTGCCATCACGCTGGAAGATCTCGTGCTCACGCACGCTGATCACCACATACAGGTCGCCGGTCGGGCCACCATGGGTACCCGCCTCGCCCTCGCCAGACAGGCGGATGCGGTCGCCAGTATCGACGCCCGCCGGCACCTTGACCGACAGCGTCTTGTATTCCTCAACCCGGCCTTCGCCGTGGCACGAGGTGCATGGGTCGGTGATGATCTTGCCCTGGCCATGACAGCGCGGGCAGGTCTGCTGTACCGAGAAGAAACCTTGCTGCATGCGCACCTGACCGATGCCACCGCAAGTCGGGCAAGTCGATGGAGTCGAGCCCTTTTTGGCGCCAGAGCCATCGCAAGGCTGACAGTTGACCAGGGTAGGTACGCGGATGCTGACCGTGGTGCCACGCACCGCTTCTTCCAGGTTCAGCTCCAGGGTGTAACGCAGGTCGCTGCCACGCTGGGCACCGCCACGACCACCACCACCACGGCCGCCACCGAAGAAGTCGCTGAATACATCGCCGAAGATGTCGGAGAAGTTGGCGCCACCGAAGCCAGCACCGCCGCCACCCATGCTTGGGTCCACGCCTGCATGGCCGTACTGGTCGAATGCCGCACGCTTGCTGGCATCAGACAGTACCTCGTAGGCCTCGTTGGCCTCTTTGAACTTGTCTTCCGACTCTTTATCGCCCGGGTTGCGGTCCGGGTGGTACTTCATCGCCAGTCGGCGGTAAGCCTTTTTGAGGTCAGCTTCACTGGCGCCGCGCTCGACACCCAGAACCTCATAGTAATCACGCTTGGACATAGGTCATTTGCACCTTGTTGGGCGTCTGGCATCTGCGCCGCGCCATCAGCACCTGCCGCCCCACCAAGAGCGCTGACAGATACTGTAAAAATTCTCGAATTCCAGATACGCCAACGCGGGAGCAAGCCCCCGCGCGGCGACATCCTACCAGCTCACCGCCAAACGGCGGTGAACTGGCCGACAACATGCAGGGATTACTGCTTGTTGTTGTCTTTCACTTCCTCGAACTCGGCGTCAACCACGTCATCGTGCTTGGCTTCCGGCTCGGCCTGCTGCGCGCCACCCTGAGGCTGTTCAGCCGACTGCTCGGCGTACATCTTCTGGGCAACCGGGGCAGAGACCTTGGACAGCTCTTCAACCTTGGCATCGATTGCGGCCTTGTCGTCGCCTTTGACAGCGGCTTCCAGGGCAACAACGGCGGCCTCGATGGCGGTTTTCTCTTCAGCGGTAACCTTGTCACCTGCGTCAGCGACCATCTTGCGGGTCGAGTGAACCAGCGCATCACCCTGGTTACGGGCAGCGGCCAGCTCTTCGAACTTGCGGTCTTCCTCGGCGTTAGCCTCGGCGTCACGCACCATGCGCTCGATTTCTTCGTCCGACAGACCGGAGTTGGCCTTGATCACGATCGACTGCGACTTGCCGGTGGCCTTGTCTTTGGCGCTGACATGCAGGATGCCGTTGGCGTCGATGTCGAAGGTAACTTCGATTTGCGGCACGCCACGCGGAGCTGGCGGAATGTCAGCCAGGTCGAACTTGCCCAGCGACTTGTTCTGCGCAGCCTGCTTACGCTCGCCTTGCAGCACGTGAATGGTCACGGCGCCCTGGTTGTCGTCGGCAGTCGAGAACACCTGCGACTTCTTGGTCGGGATGGTGGTGTTCTTCTCGATCAGCGAAGTCATCACGCCACCCATGGTCTCAATGCCCAGGGTCAGCGGGCTGACGTCCAGCAGCAGTACGTCTTTCACGTCACCGGCCAGAACGGCGCCCTGGATGGCAGCACCCATGGCAACGGCTTCGTCCGGGTTGACGTCCTTGCGCGCTTCTTTACCGAAGAAGTCAGCAACGGCTTTCTGCACCAGCGGCATACGGGTCTGGCCACCGACCAGGATCACGTCGTCGATCTTGCTGGCATCGATGCCAGCGTCTTTCAGGGCGATGCGGCAAGGCTCGATGGTACGGTTGACCAGGTCTTCGACCAGCGACTCCAGCTTGGCGCGGGAGATCTTCACGTTCAGGTGCTTCGGACCGGTGGCGTCTGCAGTGATGTACGGCAGGTTGACGTCGGTCGACTGGGCGGACGACAACTCGATCTTGGCCTTTTCAGCAGCTTCTTTCAGGCGCTGCAGGGCCAGCGGATCGTTCTTCAGGTCCATGCCGGACTCTTTCTTGAACTCGTCGACGAGGTAGTCGATCAGGCGCATGTCGAAGTCTTCACCACCCAGGAAGGTGTCACCGTTGGTGGCCAGTACTTCGAACTGGTGCTCACCGTCGACTTCGGCGATCTCGATGACCGACACGTCGAAGGTACCGCCACCCAGGTCATAAACGATGACGGTGTGGTCGCCCTTGGCCTTGTCCATGCCGTAGGCCAGCGCAGCGGCGGTCGGCTCGTTGATGATACGTTTTACGTCCAGACCAGCGATACGGCCGGCGTCTTTGGTGGCCTGACGCTGGCTGTCGTTGAAGTAGGCCGGAACGGTGATGACCGCTTCGGTGACTGGCTCGCCGAGGTAGTCTTCGGCGGTTTTCTTCATTTTTTTCAGGACTTCGGCGCTGATCTGCGGCGGTGCCATGTCCTTGCCGCTGGCCTGCACCCAAGCGTCGCCGTTGTTGGCCTTGACGATCTTGTACGGCACCAGCTTGATGTCTTTCTGCACGACGTCTTCTTCGAAGCGGCGGCCGATCAGGCGCTTCACTGCGAACAGGGTGTTGTGCGGGTTGGTGACGGCCTGGCGCTTGGCCGACTGGCCAACCAGGATTTCGCCGTCGTTGGCGTAGGCCACGATCGAAGGGGTGGTACGCGCACCCTCGGCGTTTTCGATGACCTTGACGTTACCGTTTTCCAGAACGGAGACGCACGAGTTGGTGGTCCCCAGGTCGATACCGATGATTTTGCCCATGTTAACTCTCCCGAAACTTGAATTTGGTAGCAGCGACTACTTTTGCCAACTGCGGTAATACTTGAAGGCTTGACACCTAAATGGGGATGCCCCGATGGATTTCAAGCCTTTTCATTGATCGAAGGTTGCGCCGCGCTCGGCGCCTTGCTGACCACCACCATGGCGGGGCGCAGCAGGCGGCCGTTCAGCAGGTAACCCTTCTGGAACACGTTCAGCACACTGTTCGGCTCGACCTCAGCGCTTTCCTGCATAGCCATGGCCTGGTGGTGCTCCGGGTTGAACGGCTCACCGTGCGGATCCACAACTTCGAGGTTGTAGCGCTTGAGGGTGTCCTGGAACATCTTGAGGGTCAGCTTGACGCCTTCGCGAATGGCTTTGACTTGCTCGTCTTCGTCATTGGAGTGCGCCAGGGCCAGCTCCAGGCTGTCAATTACCGGCAGCAGGTCGTTGGAGAACTTCTCCAGGGCAAACTTGTGGGCTTTTTCCACATCCTGCTCGGCGCGACGGCGCACGTTCTGCAAGTCGGCTACAGCGCGCAGCGACTGATCCTTGGCGGCGGCCAGCTGCTCCTCGAGTTCCAGAACACGGGCGTCCGCAGTGGTTTCTGCACCGGTTTCTTCAACGTTAAGGTCTTTTTCGTTCAGCTGTTCGTCAGCCATGGGGTCTCTCCTGCGCAATTTTGTGGACTGCGAGCCAGGCTCGCCTTGGATGTCGGCTATATGGGGTCGGAAAAACCAGCTTCAAGGGGCAAGGTGGTTTTCCGGGCAGCAACAGAATCTGCCAAGGAGCATTGGCAGGCCTGAAAAAAGTACTGTATAAATAACCAGACCTGACTTTCGGGAGCCGCCCCCATGCTGGTGCACCTGTCCATTCACAACTACGCCATCGTCGAGCACCTCGACCTCGAAATTGCCCGCGGCATGTCCGTCATCACCGGCGAGACCGGTGCGGGCAAATCGATCATGCTCGACGCCCTCGGCCTTGCCTTGGGCGACCGGGCCGACAGCGGCGTGGTGCGCCCCGGCACCGACAAGGCAGATATCCTCGCCACCTTCGACCTGGTGGACATTCCCGAGGCCCATGCCTGGCTGGCCGAACGCGACCTGGACAACGACGGCCTGTGCATCCTGCGTCGGGTCATGACCGCCGAAGGCCGCAGCCGCGGTTACATCAACGGCACACCCTGCCCGCTCGGCGACCTCAAGGCGCTGGGCGAACTGCTGATCGATATCCACAGCCAGCACGAACACCAGTCGCTGCTCAAGACCGATACTCACCGCCGCCTGCTCGACGAGTACGCTGGTGCCGTCGACCTGGCCCGCCAGGTGCAACTGGCGGCCAAGCGCTGGAACCAGACGCGCCTGGAGCTGGAACGGCTGTCCAACTCCGGCGATGAGCAGCGCGCCCGCCACCAGTTGCTGAGCTATCAACTGGAAGAACTGGACAACCTTGGCCTGGGTGAACACGAACTGGAACACCTGGAGCAGGAGCACAAGAACCTGACCAGCGCCGAAGCGCTGTTCGGCATCTGCCGCCAGGTTATCGATCAGTGCAGCGAAAGCGATTCGGGCAACGTGCTGAGCGCCCTCACCTCCAGCCTCAACCGGCTGGGTGCAGCCACCCACTCACCCAAAGCCCTGGTTGAAGCGGCCAACCTGATTGCCAGCGCGCAGATCCAGGTAGAAGAAGCCGTGGGCGAGCTCAACCGCTTCCTCGACAACTTCGACGCCGACCCTATGCGCCTGCAAGCCTTGGAAGAGCGCCTCGACACCATCTATACGCTGGCGCGCAAACATCGCGTGCACCCCACCGAGCTGCCTCACCTGCAGCAGCAGTTGATGGAAGAGATCGAAGGCCTGAACGCCAGCGACGAGTCAATCGAGCGATTGGGCGAAGAGCTTGCCGCCTTCGCCCAGCACTATAAAGAGAAGGCTCGTGAACTCAGCAGCCTGCGCCAGCAAGCGGCGCAGCAGCTGGCAGGCGCGGTGGAGCAGGAAATCCAACGCCTGGGCATGCCTGGTGGGCGCTTCTGCATCGAACTGACGCCCAACGAAGGCGCAGATTTGTCGCCCCACGGTTTGGAGCAGATCGAGCTGCTGGTCAGCGCCAACCCCGGTCAACCGCTCAAAGGGCTGGCAAAGGTAGCCTCAGGCGGCGAACTGTCGCGTATCAGCCTGGCGATCCAGGTGATTACCGCGCAGACCTCGCGGATCCCCACCTTGGTGTTCGACGAAGTCGACGTGGGCATCGGCGGCCCCACTGCAGAAATCGTCGGGCAACTGCTGCGCCGCCTGGGCGAGCGCGGGCAAGTACTGACCGTGACCCACCTGCCTCAGGTGGCCGCGCAAGGGCATCACCACCTGTTCGTGCACAAGGTGCGCAACAGCGATACCACCCACACGGCCGTGGCCAGCCTAGGCAAGCGTGAGCGGGTCGAGGAAGTGGCGCGAATGCTAGGCGGCATCGACCTGACCAAGGAATCCCTGGCGCATGCGCGCAAGATGGTCGTTTCCGGCAAGGCTTAATGCTACCCGCGCTGGCCCTATCGCCGGCAGGCAAAACATGGTTCTGCCCAAGCCAGAAAGCACAAAGGCGACCCTAGGGTCGCCTTTGCCATTTATAACGATAAAAAATCGTTACTTCTTCTTACGCACATAAAGGACCAGATTGTGGTCCACCAGCTCGTAGCCATGCTCGGCCACGATTTCGCGCTGGCGCTTCTCGATTTCGGCGTCCATGAACTCGATGACTTCACTGGTATCCACGTTCACCATGTGGTCGTGGTGACCGCCATCGGCCAACTCGAACACGGCGTGGCCGCCGTCGAAGTTGTGGCGAACCACCAGGCCAGCCGCTTCGAACTGGGTCAGTACGCGATAGACGGTGGCCAGGCCTACGTCCTCGCCTGCCTCCATCAGCGCCTTGTAGACATCTTCGGCGCTCATGTGACGCTGCTCGGTGGAATCGAGCATCTGAAGGATCTTGACTCGAGGCAGGGTCACCTTGAGACCGGCTTTGCGCAATTCGCTATTTTCAACCATGGTCAGCTTTCTCGCCGATGCTGCTTCGCAGCTTCTCTTAATACGGGTATGATCGGGGTTTACGTTGTCCAGCCAAGATAGTGGAAGTCGCCCACCGATGCAAAACACCAAGCTCTTGCTAAACAGCCTCGCCCTCGCGGGACTGCTCGCACTCGCCGGTTGCTCGTTTCCCGGGGTTTACAAAATCGACATCCAGCAGGGCAATGTCGTCACGCAAGACATGATAGACCAATTACGCCCCGGAATGACCCGACGGCAAGTAAGGTTTATCATGGGCAACCCGCTGATTCAGGACACCTTCAACACCAACCGTTGGGACTACCTGTACAGCCTGCAGCCAGGTGGCGGTAAGCGTCAGCAAGAACGCATGAGTGTGTTCTTCAACGAAAGCGACCAGCTGGTCAGCCTGTCTGGCGACTTCATGCCAGGCGTCAGCCGCGACCAGGAAATCCTCGGCGGCAGCAGCGACACCACGGTCAGCCCGGCCACCGAGCCAGGCCAGGCCGAACAGCCAGCCGCGCAACCTGTGGAAAAACCAGCCAAGCCTGGCTCGACCGA
The DNA here is from genome assembly GCF_003202095.1 of Pseudomonas sp. LAIL14HWK12:I1. NCBI lineage: Bacteria > Pseudomonadati > Pseudomonadota > Gammaproteobacteria > Pseudomonadales > Pseudomonadaceae > Pseudomonas > Pseudomonas sp. LAIL14HWK12:I1. The sequence goes on along the minus strand of NZ_QJKG01000002.1, from coordinate 899,194 downwards.
AGAATCCATCCAGCGCGAAATCGACACCATCGAGACCACCCCGGTACCGACCCCTGCACCGCTGGAAACCCGCTAATAGGGCCAGCAGGGACAAAAAAGCCCGGACGTGTTCCGGGCTTTTTGTTTTCGCCCGTTTCAATCAGGCATTCAGTTGCTTGGCGCGCTGGCAGAAAGCATCAACCAACGTGTTGGCCGCCTGGTTGAACAGTGGGCCCAACGTGGCGCGCACAATCGGCCCGGCATAGTCGAAGGACAGGTCGAGGCTGATCTTGCAGGCCTTTTCACCGAGCGGCTTGAACACCCACACACCATGCAGCTGGGTGAACGGCCCTTCTTCGAGGTTCATCTCGATCGACTGCCCCGGTACCAGCACGTTACGCGTGACGAAGTGCTGGCTCATGCCCCCCTTGGCCACTTCGAGCTTGGCGCGCATATGCGTTTCGCTGGCTTCCATTACCGTCGAGGCCGAGCACCACGGCAGAAACTCAGGGTAGCTGGCCACATCGTTGACCAGATCGTAAAGCGCCTGGGCGGGGTATGGCAGCAGGGCAGAGCGTTGAATATGGGTAGTCATCCAGGCGTCACTTCCAAGGCTGGGTGGCGACGCTTCGCAGCGTGCCGAAAACAGGTTCTGTGCGTATGACAGGGTTTGTATTGTCCGGTATTCATTCCAGTGGCTCAAGCACACCGAAATCCCATAGCGGACGACGCGCGGACTTGCCTATAATGCCGCCCCTATGGCTAAGCAAAAAAAACATCCGACCGGGACCATCGCGCAAAACAAGAAAGCGCGACACGATTACTTCATCGAACACAAGTTCGAGGCCGGGCTGGTCCTGTCCGGCTGGGAAGTAAAAAGCCTGCGCGCCGGCAAGGCACACCTGACAGACAGCTATGTGCTGCTCAAGGACGGTGAAGCCTGGCTGTTCGGCAGCCACATCACCCCGCTGACCACCGCCAGCACCCACGTCATCGCCGACCCCATCCGCACCCGCAAGCTGCTGCTGAACAAGCGCGAGCTGGAGCGCCTGGAGGCCGCCGTGGCGCAAAAAGGCTACACCTGCGTAGCCTTGGCGCTGTACTGGAGCAAGCACCTGATCAAGTGCGAAATCGCACTGGGCAAGGGTAAGAAGGAATTCGACAAGCGCGACACCATGCGCGAACGCGATTCCAACCGCGAGCTGCAGCGGGCTGTACGGAACAAGGGCAAGGAAGACTAGCTCTTCTTCAGCCTGTTCCGGCCTCTTCGCGGGTTTACCCGCGAAGAGGCCAGCACTGCCCATACAAATCTCAACGCCCGCTGCGCCGCTCCGCCCGCGCCACGCGCTGCGCTTCTTCGTGCGCCTCTTCCAGCACCTCCTGCACATACAAAATGTGCCGGCTGGACACCTCCCGCGCATCCTCCGCCCTGCCCTCGACAATCGCCAGGTACAGCTCCCGGTGCTGGCTGATCAGCATGTCCCGGGTCTCGGTGCGTTGCTGGTACATGCCACCAATGTTGGTCACCACGTTGCGCTTGAGCAGGTCGAACAGCCCTCGGATGGTATGCAGCAACACCGCGTTGTGGCTGGCCTCGGCAATCGCCAGGTGGAAGCTTGCATCGGCTGCGCCCTCTTCCGCACGGGTCACTTCATCGACCCGGGCATAGCAGTCCTGCAGTGCATCGAAGGCAGCCTTCAACCGCACCCGATCCGGCTCGGTGGCACGCTGGGCAGCGTAATAGGCGCAGGACGCCTCCAACGTGTGGCGGAACTCAAGCAAATCACGCTGGGCCTCGGCACTGTGCTCTAGCAACTGCAGCAACGGGTCGCTGAAAGTGGACCCCAACGACTCGGCAACAAAATTGCCCCCGCCCTGCCGGCTGACCAGCAGCCCCTTGGCCACCAGTTTCTGGATCGCCTCACGCAGTGACGGGCGGGACACGCCGAACTGTTCGGCAAGGACGCGCTCGGCCGGCAGCCGCTGCCCCGAGGTCAGCGTACCTTCCAGAATCATCCCTTCCAGACGATCGACAATGTCGTCGGACAGGCGCCGTTGGCGGACCTGATCAAAAACCATCACATGCTCTCCACAAACCCCCGGCAAATTTCAGGGGGCGCCTATTCTCGCCGATCCAGGCCGCGCAAACACCCATCAAGTCGCGATTTTCCCAGCACATCAGGTGCCCGCTCATCGGCACGCGACCAAAGTTTTGCACGGGACAAATTGACACACCCATGACAGCGCTTTTAACCTAGCGCCCAGTCATTGTAAATTGGTCTTACCAATTATCCAATGCCAGTGCTGACCAACAACAATTAGGGGCCACCCCATATGCAAACCTGGCAACAACTCTATAGCCCGCTTGGTAGTCTTGGCCTGTCCGCATTGGCGGCGGTCATTCCCATCGTGTTCTTCTTCCTTGCCCTCGCCGTGTTCCGCCTTAAAGGCCACGTAGCCGGCAGCATCACCCTCGCGTTGTCGATCCTGGTGGCCATCTTCGCCTTCCAGATGCCTGTCGACATGGCTTTCGCCGCCGCGGGTTATGGCTTCCTCTATGGCCTCTGGCCAATTGCCTGGATCATCGTTGCGGCGGTGTTCCTGTACAAACTCACGGTCAAGAGCGGCCAGTTCGAAGTGATCCGCAGCTCGGTGCTGTCGATTACCGACGACCAGCGCCTGCAAGTGCTGCTGATCGGCTTCTGCTTCGGTGCCTTCCTGGAAGGTGCGGCAGGCTTTGGTGCACCGGTGGCAATCACTGCCGCGCTGCTGGTGGGCCTGGGCTTCAATCCGCTGTACGCCGCCGGCCTGTGCCTGATCGCCAACACCGCACCGGTAGCCTTTGGCGCCCTGGGCATCCCGATCATCGTGGCCGGCCAGGTGACGGGCATCGACGCCTTCCACATCGGCGCCATGACCGGCCGCCAGCTGCCGCTGCTGTCGCTGTTCGTACCGTTCTGGCTGGTGTTCATGATGGACGGCCTGCGTGGCGTGAAAGAAACCTGGCCTGCCGCCCTGGTCGCCGGCCTGAGCTTCGCCGTCACCCAGTACTTCACTTCGAACTTCATTGGCCCGGAACTGCCCGACATCACCTCGGCCCTGGCCAGCCTGATCGCCCTGACCCTGTTCCTGAAAGTGTGGCAGCCCAAGCGTTCGTTCAGCGAAGCCAAAGGCAGCGTCGGCGCAGCGGTTGTGCAGCCAAGCGGCAGCCAGCCTAGCCCGTACAGCTTTGGCGAGATCTTCAAGGCCTGGTCGCCGTTCCTGATCCTCACCGTGCTGGTCACCATCTGGACCCTGAAGCCGTTCAAGGCAGCGTTCGCCCCGGGCGGCGCGATGTACAACTTCGTGTTCAACTTCGCCATCCCGCACCTCGACCAACTGGTGATCAAGACCGCACCGATCGTTGCCGCGCCAACCGCCATGCCAGCGGTATTCAAGCTCGACCCGATCTCCGCCACCGGCACCGCGATCTTCCTCTCAGCGCTGATTTCCATGGCGGTGCTGAAGATCAACTTCAAAACTGGTCTGACCACTTTCAAAGAGACTTTCTGGGAGCTGCGCTGGCCTATCCTGTCGATTGGCATGGTGCTGGCCTTCGCGTTCGTCACCAACTACTCGGGCATGTCTTCGACCATGGCCCTGGTACTGGCCGGCACCGGCGCCGCGTTCCCGTTCTTCTCGCCGTTCCTCGGCTGGCTGGGCGTGTTCCTGACCGGTTCCGACACGTCGTCCAACGCCCTGTTCAGCTCGCTGCAGGCCACTACCGCGCACCAGATCGGGGTGAACGACACCCTGCTGGTAGCCGCCAACACCAGCGGCGGCGTGACCGGCAAGATGATCTCGCCGCAATCGATCGCCGTGGCCTGCGCCGCCACCGGCCTGGTGGGCAAGGAGTCCGACCTGTTCCGCTTCACCGTCAAGCACAGCCTGTTCTTCGCCACCATCGTCGGCCTGATCACCCTGATCCAGGCTTACTGGCTGACCGGCATGCTGGTTCATCACTAAAGTGAAAGGGGCCGGGCGCCATGGCGCGCCCGGCACTCCCCACAAGCAACGCTGCGAGAATCCATGATCATTTCTGCCTCTACCGACTATCGCGCCGCGGCCCAACGCAAGCTGCCTCCTTTCCTGTTCCACTATGCCGACGGCGGCGCCTACGCCGAGCACACCCTGCGCCACAACGTGTCGGACCTGGCCGGCATTGCCCTGCGCCAGCGCGTGCTGAACAACATGTCCGAGCTCAGCCTTGAGACCAAACTGTTCGACGAAACCCTGAGCATGCCCGTGGCGCTGGCCCCGGTCGGCCTCACTGGCATGTACGCCCGCCGTGGCGAGGTGCAGGCAGCCCGCGCGGCTGCGGCCCACGGCATCCCGTTCACCCTGTCTACGGTGTCGGTGTGCCCGATCGAAGAAGTGGCCCCGGCCATCGACCGGCCGATGTGGTTCCAGCTGTACGTGCTGAAAGACCGCGGCTTCATGCGCAACGCGCTGGAGCGGGCCAAGGCGGCCGGGGTCAAGACCTTGGTGTTCACCGTCGACATGCCCGTACCCGGCGCCCGCTACCGCGACGCGCATTCCGGCATGAGCGGCAAGAACGGCCCACTGCGCCGCGTGCTGCAGGCCATGACCCACCCTGAATGGGCGTGGGACGTCGGCGTGATGGGCCGCCCGCATGACCTGGGCAACATCTCCAAGTACCGTGGCAACCCCACCGGCCTTGCCGACTACATCGGCTGGCTGGGCAACAACTTCGACCCGTCCATCTCCTGGAAAGACCTGGAGTGGATCCGCGAGTACTGGGACGGCCCGATGATCATCAAAGGCATCCTCGACGCCGATGACGCCCGCGATGCGGTCAAGTTCGGCGCCGACGGTATCGTGGTGTCCAACCACGGCGGCCGCCAGCTCGATGGCGTGCTGTCCAGTGCCCGCGCCCTGCCGGCCATTGCCGACGCGGTCAAAGGCGACCTGAAGATTCTCGCCGACTCCGGCATCCGCAGCGGCCTCGACGTGGTGCGCATGATCGCCCTGGGCGCCGACACTGTACTGATCGGCCGCGCCTTCCTCTACGCCTTGGCCGTGCATGGCCAGGCCGGGGTGAAAAACCTGCTGGAGCTGTTCGAGAAGGAAATGCGCGTGGCCATGGTGCTGACCGGCGCCAAGTCGATCAGCGAGATCACCCGCGACTCGCTGGTACGCGAACTGGGCGCCTGACCGCCTGCAAGAACGACCGCCTGATTGACCCGGGGCATGTGGCGCACAGACGCCACGGCCCCGCGAGGAGACTGCATGAGCTTGCCCGCTGCGTTCCTGCGTGATGCCGAGCGCCTGATACCCGCCGAACGCCGCTTCGACGACCCCACTTCCACCCTGGCCTTTGGCACCGACGCCAGCTTCTACCGGCTGATCCCCAAGCTGGTGGTGCGTGTCGAGTCCGAAGACGAAGTGGTCGGCCTGATCAAACTGGCCCAGCGCGAGCGGGTGCCGGTCACCTTCCGCGCCGCTGGCACCAGCCTGTCTGGCCAGGCCATCACCGACTCGGTGCTGATCGTGCTTGGCGATAGCTGGGGGGGTAAAGAAATTCGCGGCCAGGGCGAGCAGATCCGTCTGCAACCCGGCGTCATCGGCGCCCAGGCCAACGCCTGGCTGGCCCCCTTCGGGCGCAAGATCGGCCCGGACCCTGCCTCGATCAACGCCTGCAAGATCGGCGGCATCGTCGCCAACAACGCCAGCGGCATGTGCTGCGGCACCGCGCAAAACACCTACCACACCCTGGCCGGCCTGCGCCTGGTTCTGGCCGACGGCACCCGCCTGGACAGCGAAGACCCGGCCAGCGTGGCCGCCTTTGAACGCAGCCATGCCGACCTGCTGGAGGCGCTGGCCCGCCTGGGCCGCGAAACCCGCGCCAACACGGCACTGGCTGAGCGCATTCGGCACAAATACCGGCTGAAGAACACCACCGGCCTGTCGCTGAACGCACTGGTGGACTTCGACCAGCCGCTGGACATCCTGCAACACCTGCTGGTGGGTTCCGAAGGCACTCTGGGCTTTATCAGCGCCGTCACCTACGACACCGTGCCCGACCACCCGCACAAGGCCAGTGCCCTGCTGGTGTTCCCCAGTGTCGAAAGCTGCTGCCGCGCGGTCACCGTGCTCAAGCGCCAGCCTGTTTCCGCTGTGGAACTGCTCGACCGCCGCAGCCTGCGCTCTGTGCAGAACATGCCCGGCATGCCGCTGTGGGTAAAAGGCCTGTCGGACAACGCCTGCGCCCTGCTGATCGAGTCCCGCGCCGCCAGCCAGAGCCTGCTGCATGAGCAACTGCAACAGGTGATGGCCTCCATCGCCGATTTCCCGCTGGAACAACAGGTGGACTTCAGCGAAGACCCGGCCGTGTACAACCAGCTGTGGAAAATCCGCAAGGACACCTTCCCCGCTGTCGGCGCCGTACGCCAGACCGGCACCACGGTCATCATCGAAGACGTGACCTTCCCCGTCGAGCAACTGGCCGAAGGCGTCAACCGCCTGATCCAGCTATTCGACAAGCACCGCTATGACGAAGCGATCATTTTCGGCCACGCGCTGGAAGGCAACCTGCACTTCGTCTTCACCCAGGGCTTCAACAGCGCCGAGGAAGTCGCCCGTTACCAGGCGTTCATGGACGACGTGGCGCAACTGGTGGCCGTGGAGTTCGGCGGCTCGCTGAAGGCCGAACACGGTACCGGGCGCAACATGGCGCCGTTCGTAGAGCTGGAATGGGGCCATGACGCCTACCAGCTGATGTGGACGCTAAAGCGCCTGCTCGACCCCAATGGCATCCTCAACCCCGACGTGGTGCTGAGTGAAGACCCGGACATCCACCTGAAAAACCTCAAGCCGCTGCCTGCCGCCGACGAAATCGTCGACAAGTGCATCGAGTGCGGCTTCTGCGAACCGGTGTGCCCGTCCAAAGGCCTGACCCTCAGCCCGCGCCAGCGCATCGTCATGTGGCGTGACATTCAGGCCAAGCAGCGCGCCGGCATCGACACCCGCGAACTGATGCAAACCTACCAGTACCAAGGCATCGACACCTGCGCCGCCACCGGCCTGTGCGCCCAGCGCTGCCCGGTGGGCATCAATACCGGCGAACTGGTGAAAAAACTGCGCAGCCAAGCTGCCGACCACGGCAAGACCGCCGACTGGCTGGCCGATCACTTCCACACCGCACTGGGCGGCGCCCGCCTGACCCTGACCGCCGCCAACACCGCACGCAAGCTGCTCGGCGCCCCCCGCCTGAGCCGCCTGACCGCCTCGTTGAGCAAAGCCAGCAAAGGCCGCCTGCCCCAGTGGACGCCCGCGATGCCACAGCCGCTGCGCCCGCTGGACTTCGGCCCGGCCAGCAACGACGCCCGCCCCCGCGTGGTGTACCTGGCCGCCTGTGTTTCACGGGTGATGGGCCCGGCCTATGCCGACCGCGAGCAAAGTTCGCTGCTGGACAAAACCCGCGCCCTGCTGGAAAAGGCCGGCTACCAGGTGGTGTTCCCCGACAACGCCGACAGCCTGTGCTGCGGCCAGCCGTTCGCCTCCAAGGGCTACCCCGAACAGGCCGAACACAAACGCCAGGAACTGATCACCGCCCTGCTGCACGCCAGCCGCGGCGGCCTTGACCCGATCTACTGCGACACCAGCCCCTGCACCCTGCGCCTGGTGCAAGACCTGGGCGAAACACGGCTGGACCTGTACGACCCCGTGCGCTTCATCCGCACCCACCTGCTCGACCGCCTGGAGTTCACCCCCCAGGACGAGCCGGTGGCTGTACACGTGACGTGCAGCACGCAGCACCTGGGTGAGAGCCAGGCTTTGATCGACCTGGCGCGACGTTGCAGCAAACAGGTGGTGATCCCGGAAGGCATTCACTGCTGCGGCTTTGCCGGCGACAAAGGCTTCACCACCCCCGAGCTCAATGCCCACTCGCTGCGCAGCCTGAAGGATGCGGTGCAGTATTGCAGCGAAGGCATCTCCACCAGTCGCACCTGCGAGATTGGCCTGTCGAGCCACAGCGGCATCGACTATCACGGCCTGGTCTACCTGGTAGACCGCGTTACCCGGCCGCGCAGCATTTAGGCTGGAGGGGGTCGCCGTTAGGTTTGCGGCGCCGGTGAGACCGAGCGCCGCCCGCGCGGCGCATCGCGAGCTGCGCTCGCTCCTACCTTTGTTTAGGGCCAATCCTGCCTGTGGCATTTGCACACGAACGCCTTGGCGCATGGCTGGATATCGCGCCGTACAAACAAGGCGGTCGCGCGAGCCTGTCGCAGGCATAACTGGCCCGAAACAAACGTAGGAGCGAGCGCAGCTCGCGATGCGCCGCGCGGGCGGCGCTCGGTCTACCAGGCGCTATAGCAACAAAGGCGAGCACCAGCAGCCCCGATCCCGATTGAACCCCCGCCAATCCCCCACAGTCCACCTTACAGGCCCACCTTCCAGAGGCCCCAGAGGAGACACCCATGAAAGGTACCGCGCTTTCGGCCCTGTTCGCGGCCGCCACCCTGCTGGCTTCGCCTGTGTTTGCCGCCGAAGACCTCTGCACCACCAACCTGCAAAAGATCGACGACAGCATGGCCACCGCCGGCGCCACCTCCGAAGGCCTGGACAAGGCCATCACCGAGCACGTCGACAAAGCCAAGGCCGCCCAGGCCTCCGGCGACACCAAGGAATGCATCGCCATCACCAGCAAAGTGCTGGAGCGCCTGGAAAAAACCGAGAAAGGCAGCGGCACCGGCAGCGGCGGTGCGTGACCCCGAACGCGGGCGACAGGACCGGCTGTCGACGTCGCCCGCGCAATGGCGTATACTCCACCTCACGTGCCGTAAGGTGCGTTAGCGTAACGCTAGTGTGGGGCCGATTAGGATTCGACGCCGGTAGCGAAACTCTAGGTGCATGCCGAGTTGGTAACAGAACTCGTAAATCCACTGTTGCAACTTTTATAGTTGCCAATGACGAAAACTACGGCGCGGAGTACAAGCTGGCTGCGTAAGCGGCCCTCTTGACCCGTTGCTTCTGGTAGCTTCGGCTCCAGCAATCACTAGGGGATGCCTGTAAACCCGAACTGATTGTCATACAGAACAGGATCGTCGCGTAGCACGTTGTGGGCGAAGTGACTAAAACTTACACAACTCATCCAAAGCACCCTGCCCGTCGGGCGGCTGCGGATTAAATCAGTAGACACGGCTAAGCATGTAGTACCGACAGCGGAGTACTGGCGGACGGGGGTTCAAATCCCCCCGGCTCCACCAAATGATCAATCAAAGACGTCCACGGACGTCTTTTTTTGTGCCTGGAAGTCAGTGAAATCAAGGGTTTACTGCTATTTTGAGGGCCACAACGGTTTTTTGAGTTCCAGCCATCCCGGTATTCCCGGTGGTATTCCAGCCTACCTGGGGCTAATCTTGGGAATACCAAAAGGTGTCAGGGAGCTTCTCCCATGTGCGCTCAAACAGCTCGCCTCTCCGACCGCCAGCTCAAGGCGGTCAAGCCCAAAGACAAGGACTACGTCCTCACGGATGGCGACGGCCTCCAGCTCCGAGTCCGGGTCAACCGCTCGATGCAGTGGAATTTCAACTACAGGCATCCGGTCACCAAGAATCGAATCAACATGGCGCTCGGCTCCTATCCCGAGGTCTCTCTGGCGCAAGCTCGGCGGAAAGCGGTTGATGCTAGGGAAGTACTTGCTCAGGGGATCGACCCCAAAGCTCAGCGCAATGATCTCGCACAGGCCAAGCTAGCCGAGACGGAACATACGTTCGAGAAAGTAGCGACCGCCTGGTTCGAGCTGAAAAAAGACTCGGTCACACCAGCCTATGCCGAGGACATCTGGCGTTCACTCACTCTGCACGTTTTCCCGAGCATGAAATCGACTCCGATCTCGGAAGTAAGCGCACCGATGGTGATCAAGATCCTTCGCCCCATCGAAGCCAAAGGCAGCTTGGAAACCGTGAAGCGGCTTAGCCAGCGCCTCAACGAGATCATGACCTACGGTGTCAATTCGGGAATGATCTTCGCGAACCCGCTCAGCGGGATTCGGGCGGTGTTCAAGAAACCGAAGAAGGAAAACATGGCGGCGCTTCCACCCGAGGAGCTTCCTGAGCTAATGCTGGAAATAGCGAACGCCAGTATCAAGCGCACGACCCGCTGCTTGATCGAATGGCAGTTGCATACCATGACTCGCCCCGCCGAGGCAGCGACTACTCGCTGGGCAGACATCGACTTTGAAAGGCGTGTCTGGACCATCCCGCCAGAGCGGATGAAGAAGCGCCGCCCGCACAGCATCCCGTTGAGCGATCAAGCCATGTCATTGCTGGAGATACTGAAGTCCCACAGTGGTCATCGGGAATACGTCTTCCCGGCAGACCGAAACCCTCGTACTCATGCCAATAGCCAGACCGCCAACATGGCGTTGAAACGCATGGGCTTCCAGGACCGCTTGGTCAGCCACGGCATGCGCTCGATGGCCAGCACCATATTGAATGAACATGGGTGGGACCCGGAGCTCATCGAAGTGGCGTTGGCGCACGTTGACAAGGATGAGGTGCGCAGTGCCTACAACCGAGCCGACTACATCGAGCGACGGCGGCCGATGATGGCTTGGTGGAGCGAGTACATTCTGAAGGCGTCGACGGGCAACCTCTCGGCCAGCGCGATGAATGTGGCCAGGGATCGGAACGTAGTACCCATCCGATAGGGCGGCGACAACGGCGACACTGGCGACAGACCGCGTGCCATCTACATCTTTGTCGTCTGAGCTGATGGCGACAGTCGCCAACTCGCCTCGATTTTGGCTTCTCCGGCTAAGCCCGTGAGCATGGGGAGGCTTCGCATCCCCATGCTGACGGGCTAACACTAGAAAAGCGACAAACGGCCACTTTGCCACTGACACCCACTGACTTCCAAAGCACGCCAGAGGTGGAATCTGGCGCATTTCCATGTGCCCTTCACCAATTGACCCGTGCCGAAGCGACCGATAGAACGAAGATTCAAAGCGCTGCCTTAGGCAGCACCCCAGATGACCAGATCCTTCAAGGTCATGCCGCTAACCCGGTGGTTCAACCCAAAGTGCGATTCGCGCCCGGAGGCTCGCACGGTCATTCGCCAGAATGATGGACGCCCTCTAAACAATCCGCCTAGTGCGGCTGCCCGCTAACCCTTTAGCCCTGCAGCAACGAACCTGCTCGGCCAATGTTTTGCGCCAACCGTTCGCCCGTCTCTTTTTCCAGAAAAGAGACGGGCGCTCCTACCACTGCTGCAGCCCTCATCGCACATGGCTTCGCGGCAATTTCCCTCGTGACAATCGGCGTGACAAACGCCGATGTCACCAGCAACAGCGCTGTAGATGATGGTGCCGCAGACCAGGGAATGGACTGCACCTGACTGACAGTCAGGCATGCCCCGGTCATCGCAGTGCTGCTTCCACCCAGCTCAGGATCTCGCGGCACTGGTCTCGTCAGCCAGTGCAGCCTCCACCCGCCCACCGCTATCGGTGCTCAGGAGGCCAGATCATGAGATGCCCTTGCTCCTGGTCGTAAGGAGCCGCCAGTCCCGCGTCAGCGGACACCCTCACAGGTCGCAGGGGCCTTGATCCCTGATAACACTCAGCATTCTTGGCGGGATGACGTGAGGGAGAGATCGGTAATTTTCGGAGGAAGGCTATGCACCTGCGCGAAGTCCAAGGGCCACCACGCCCCTTGTTGGAACAGCAGATTACGCCCCTACCCTACCCGGTCGCGCAGCTGGGCGATCTTTTGGGGCCGGCTGTAGAGCGCATGGCCGATGTGATCGGCGTGCCCTGCGCCATGGCCGCGCAATCTGTTCTAGCCACGGCAGCTTTGGCGAGCCAGGCGCACGCCAATGTTCACCTCGACGGCCGAATCTATCCGTTGTCGCTGTACTTGCTGACGGTGGCTTGCTCGGGTGATCGCAAAAGCGCGGTGGACCATATTGCGCTGCAGGCCGTACGCGACTGGGAAAGACAGCAGTGGATCGCCTATGGCGAACAGCTCAAGGCGCACCGAGCTGCAATGAGCCTCACCGCGAAATCGCCAACCTCGAAAAAGTCAGCACAGCTAGCGCTGGACGCCCAACCTGAACCCGTCCAACCGAGACTCCTCAGTGCTGAGCCGACCATTGAAGGTCTAGTCAAAAGTCTGTGCCATGGCTTACCGAGCATGGGCTTGTTCAGTGATGAAGGCGGCCAGTTCTTGGGCGGCAGCACCATGAGCAAGGACAACATGATCAAGGCGATTACTCACTTGTCGACGCTGTGGGACGGCAGCCCGATTGATCGGTCGCGCGCGATGGCAGGGGAAAGCCTGCGTGCCTATGACCGCCGCCTCAGCATGCACTTGATGCTGCAACCCCGCCTGGCCGACCGCTTGCTTCAGGACGCAGATATCAAAGACCAGGGCATCCTGGGGCGCTGCCTGATCAGTTGGCCGGAGCGTCTGGTTGGACAGCGGCTGTACAAGGCCATCGACCTGACCCGAGATCCAAAGGTGCACCTGTACCAGCAGCGCATTGCCGCGCTGATGCAGAAGCCTTGGTCACGGCATAAAGACGGTGGCCTCACACCTGCGGTCATAGAGTTGAGCTCACGCGCCCGTGAGGCCTGGATTGCCATTCACGACACCATTGAATGCGAGTCAGGGGAGTTCGGCGAGCTGGTCAACGTCCAAGCTGCAGCGAGCAAAGCCGCCGCGAACGTACTACGCATGGCTGGTGTGATGGCGGTGGTTGAGGAATCGACTGTATTGGAAGACATGCACATTCAGCGCGCCTCCACGCTGATGGATTACTACCTGGCCGAGAACCAACGCCTGACTGAACAGGAACCACTGAATAAGCTTCGCGCAGAGGCTGATTGCCTCCTGCGCTGGTTGATAAAGAAGAACTGGCCACCGTTTCGCCTCCGCGATATCACGCGCAACGGCCCTCGCTTTGCCCGAAAAAGCACGCGGCACACCTTCGAGTTATTGCTGCAACTGGTTGCCCATAACTGGCTGGACAATGACGGGGACATATTCGAGGTGCGCCATGTTCCGACTCAATGACGCCGTGCGCCGCTATCGAGCGCAACATTGCTCGCCGGCCGAGCTACGGTGTGTCGCCGCTACTGCCACCACTTTGTCGCCACGTGCCAATCCAGATCCGGCGGGGGCTGTCGCCAGTGTCGCCGTTGTCGCCACTCCAACATCTGAGTCCATCGACCTCGCTCGACTCATCGAGCAGTTGCAAGAAGAAGGGGCTTCGCTGCAACACAGCGAAAACGCCCTCCACATCCGCCCAGCACACTGGGGACAGTTGGACACCATCGGCCCCCACTGGAAAGCCCTGCTGCTGCTCCTGCAAACCAATGATCAAGGTGAAGACAATGGCGCTGGTCGGTCGGCGTGATGGTCGCAATTTTGGCTACGGTCGCCAACTGAACTACGCCGGTCGGCAGGCACTGGAAGATCTGTTTGCCGGCGGCCACTTCGCCACCGTCAAAGCACACAGCGATCGCTGGCAAGCCTTCGTTCGCTGGTGCCGATCGGAGGACGGCCCCGGTTACAACGATGCACGCCAGATTAATCGACAGACGCTGGAGGATTACGTCGCATACCTGCGCCAGCAGATCCTGCAAGGCGAACTATGCATCACCACCGCGCAAAACCGCCTGAGCAGCGTTAACCGCGCCCTCGCAGCGCTGCGCGGTGATCTGGACGTGAGAATTGTCAGTCCGAGCCAAGCATTGGGACAGCAGCGATCCATCGTACGCACCCGTGCGCCGGATGGCCAAGACTATCAAAACGTTCAACGAGTAGCGCAGGTGCTGGCACAACAGCAACATGAGCGGGTAGCAGCGATTGTCATGCTGGCCCGGACTACCGGAATGCGCCTGCGCGAAGCGATCCTAGCGGACCTGCCACGCTTGCACCGCGAAGCCGAGTACTTAGGCCGCATCAATATACAGGACGGCACCAAAGGCGGCCGCTCAGGGGCTTCAGCTCCGCGATGGGTCATCGCAAATGAGGAGGTAAAGGCGGCACTACAGTTGGCGCGTGAAGCGTCGCCGACCGGCAGCCGCAACTTACTGTCCCGGGATGAAACCTACGCCGTGTTCATTCAGCGGACTGTGCTCCCTGCTCGCGCAATATTGCATGAATACGGATTAAAGGGGTTCCATGAACTGCGTGCGGCATACGCCTGCAAACGTTACGAGCAACTTACAGGCCTCGCAGCTCCGATCAATGGTGGCCACGGTTTTCGCACAGAACGCGAACTTGATCATCAGGCACGCCTACAGATCAGCCTTGAACTTGGGCACAACCGGATAGATGTGGTTTCGGCCTACATTGGTGGACGATCATGAGCAAACCTTTTGATATGACGCTGTTCCTGAGCGGCACCCTGGCCGGCTCGAGAACAACGCAGCAACGCCACCTACGCCAAGCCCGAATCATGCAGGCTGCCATTCAACAGCGATGGCATCGAGATAATCCGTGGACCTGGCAGCTAAAGCATGTGCGCTGGTTTCTTACCCAGTACCTGAAAGATCATTCCGACGCCAGCAGGTATCACTATCGTCTCACTGCTGCATTGATCTTGAAGCGCAGGGGAGCCATCGGGCGCTGACATCATATTAGAGGGATATGAGTCAGTATTAGCTGCCGAAGTCTTGTTAAGACCAAACGTTACAATTCACTCCCCTGCGAAATAATCGCTGTCCAACTGCTTCACCTCATACACCTGCTTAATGCTCACACCCAAGTTGTTCTCGACCATCAGTCGCGCCAGCTCGACACCGTCGATCAGCACCACTTTGATATCCAGCCCCAGCGCTGCAGCACGGGCGCCATCCGAGAAATCCGACGTGGTGATAAACACGCCTTTGCGGGCACGCTGGCGTGTCAAAGCGCCGATAAATTTGTCGATTTCCGGACGGTGCACAGTGTTGGTCCAGCGCTTGGCCTGCAGATAAATCACGTCAAGGCCGAGCTTGTCTTCTTTAATAATCCCGTCAATCCCATCATCATTGGTTGCCTGGGTTGCCTTACCGGCTTCCTTACGCGATCCGCCGTAGCCCATGGCGATCATGAGATCGACCACCAACTGCTCAAAAAAGCTGGGGGTAGCGGCCCGGACTTGAACTAACAGCTCATCTGCCAGTGACTGTACCAATGCTTGATGCGCTTCTGCCAACTGCTCGTCAGGCGTGGTTTCAGCAACCTCGACAGGTGGCAAGGCAGGCGCGTCAAGCTCTTGCGGTTTGGCGGTATGGAAGTCTGCGAATTCAGGGAACTGCTTCAGCCAACTAACCGTGATGCGCTCCGGGCCATCAGCCAAAGTAGTGAGGCCGCGCGGCGTAATCTGCACCATCCCCTTAGTTGGAATGCACAGCAGTCCCGCTTTGTTCAAATAAGTACGTGCCCAGCCCACTCGGTTGTTGATTACTGTCTGATGGCCAGAGGGCAGCCGCTCTTTGCGCTCCTCCTCGGTCAGTTGAAACTGCTCGGCCACCTGCTCGCGCACCTCGTTGAGTGGCATCGGCATACCATTTTGCACAGTGGCCAGCACAGGCCGCATCACGCTTTGAAAATCAGGAATTGCCATCGTTGCATCCTATCCTTACACGCGGTGTTCAGGCACCGTGGAAGCCGCTCTGATCAAATCCAGCCGCTGTCTTCAGCATCTTCAAAATCACCAGCGCAAACGCCCGACTCTTCGTCTCGTTATCCAGCACCTCCAGCGAGAGTTTCTCGTGTTCGGTCATGGCGTCCAGCACGGTGTCCAACACGCGTTTGGGGAACAGGCCGTGCATCACTTGATCCACCGAGTGGTTGTTCACCTGGGCCATCACATCTTCCTGGCGGCTGATGCGCTGGGCGATGCCGGTAAGGAACTGCAGTTGGTCGTCATCACTCACCTCGGCTCCGAAGATAACGTTCAGCGCCTCGATGATTTCCGATAAACGCTTCTTCTCCGGATCATGGGGCTTGCCGCTGCCCACATCACTACTAGGTTTGAGGGTGTATTCGCCGGTTTCCTCGTTCAGGCGCAGCTGATGCTCGGCGCGCTTGCTCAGACGGTAGTGGCTCAGTTGCAACTCGCCTACATCCACGTCGTCTTGTTGTAGTCGATCCACGCGCAACAGCGGGTGCAGGTGTTTGGCGTACACGCAGAGCTGCTCCAGTTCACGGTCCTCGTAGGGCACAATCTGCGAGAGGAACTCGTACAGGCGCACAAAGCTCTGCAGGTTTTTACGGAACAGGTCGAGTTGATCGATTTGCTCGCCGGCCTCTTTCAGCGCGTGCTCGGCTTTTTTCAGGCCGCTACTGTCGCCGTTAGCTTCGGCCGTGCGCTTGAAGTCCAGCGCCTGCTGGTGCGAGTCCACCAAGAAGGCATAGCGCTTAGCAAAGCGCTCCTTGGCTGGCGTACAGTAATAGCTGAGCTTGCTGGCTGCCGCCTTGGGGTCGAAGAAGGCCATGGCGAATGCATCGACCTCCTGCCAGTGATAGATCCCCTCAGCATCCAACTTCTTCTGCAGGTCATAGATGATCTGCGGGTCGGTCACATCGGTCAGCTCGGCCTTGGTGTAGTAAGGCAAGAAAGCGTCGAGAATGTCCTGCGGCTCGTTGAAGAAGTCGAGGATGAAGGTTTCCTTGCTGTCACCAAAGGTACGGTTCAGTCGTGACAGGGTCTGCACGCAGTCCACGCCTTGCAGCTTCTTGTCCACGTACATGGCACACAGTTTGGGCTGATCGAAGCCGGTCTGGTACTTGTTGGCCGCGATCATCACGTTGAAGTCTTGGGTGTCGAACGCCTGCGCCAGATCGCGACCATTCAGGCCAGCGTTGAGTAGGCTGCTGCTTTCCGTCACCTCGTCGGGGATCATCTGATCCGGCAACACGCTGCCGGAGAACGCCACCAGCGGGTGCACGTCGCTGTAACCCATCTGCTGCACATAGGCCTTCACTGCCAACTGATAACGCACCGCTTCCTGGCGGCTACTGGTCACGACCATGGCCTTAGCTTGGCCATTGAGCAGACCTCGGATATTGGCGCGGAAGTGCTCGACGATTACCTCGACCTTCTGGCTGATGTTGTAGGGGTGCAGGCGCACCCAACGTGCCAGCTTGATGCGCGCCTTCTTGCTGTCCACCTCGTCGTCTTTGCCATCCGGGTGAGCGATCTTCCAGGCGGTGCTGTAGGTGGTGTAGTTGCGCAGCACGTCGAGGATAAAACCTTCCTCGATGGCCTGGCGCATGGAGTACAGGTGAAACGCCTCCGGCTTGTTGCTGGCACTAACCGGCAGGGTTGGGTCGGCCGGGCGACCGAACAGCTCCAGAGTCTTGGCCTTGGGCGTGGCGGTAAAGGCGTAGTAGCTAATGCGCTCATTTGGTTGGCGCGCCTGCACGGCGGTGTCCAGTAGCTCTTCAGCACTGACTTCTTCAGTATCCGCTTCTTTGCCAAAGACGGCATCGCTGCCAAGTATCTGCTTCAGCTTGCTAGCCGATGAGCCGGTTTGCGAGGAGTGCGCCTCGTCGGCGATCACCGCATAGCGCCCGCTGGCCAGCTTGGGGTACTTGTCCAGCGCATCGAACAGCGCCGGGAAAGTCTGGATGGTGACGATGATGATGCGCGTCTGCTCAGCCAATGCCTCGGCCAGCTGTTCGGATTTACTCTGGTTGCCGACATCCCGGCTGATCGGTTTGACCACGCCCTGGGCATGCTCGAACTGGTAGATGGTGTTCTGCAGCTGGCTGTCCAGTACCGTGCGGTCGGTAACCACGATCACCGAATTGAACAGCCGTTGGCCGGTATCGTCATACAGTGAGGCCAGTTGATGCGCGGTCCAGGCGATGGAGTTGGACTTGCCCGAGCCGGCGCTGTGCTGAATCAAATAACGCTTGCCCGGCCCTTCGGCGCGAGTGGTGTTGATCAGCGTGTTGACCACTTCCCACTGGTGATAACGCGGGAAGATCATCGTTTCCTTGGTCACCGGCGTGCCGTCGAAGCCTTCGCTTGTTTTCTTGTCTAGGTGCAGAAAGCGCCCCAGCACCTTGAGCCAGGCATGCGGCTGCATCAGGCGTAGCCACAGGTAACTGGTGACGTATTGGCTGTCGTCATCCGGCATGGGGTTGCCCGCGCCGCCGTCCGCGCTGCCGAGGTTGAACGGCAGGAAGAAGGTGTCTTTACCCGCCAGCTTGGTGGTCATCGCCACCTCGTTCTGGCCCACGGCAAAGTGCACCAGCGCGCCGCGTTTGAAGGTCAGCAGCGGCTCGGGTTTGCTGGTGAGCGGGTCTTTTACCGGGCGGTCTTGGCGGTATTGGCGCTTCGCGTTTTCCACCGATTGCTTGAACTCGCTTTTCAGCTCCAGCGTGGCGGTGGGGATGCCGTTGACGAACAGCACCAGATCCAGCCGTGGGTTGTAGCTCTGCTCGCCGCTAGCGGCATCACGCGCATACGGCGAGTAAGACACCTCCGGCACCACGCGCAGGCGGTTGCACTGGTAGCGTTTGAGGGTGTCCGGGTTCATCCCGTGGTCGGGCTGGAAGCTGCACAACTCGACCTTTACCGCCGGCAGCTTAAAGCCGTGGCGCAGCACATCCAGGGTGCCGCTCTGCTCCAACTCGCGCACCAGCTTCTGCACCAGCACGCCATCCGGATTATTCGGGTTGGCCTTGGCGAACTTGTCCCAACGCTCCGGCCAGGCGTCCTTGAAGTAGCCCAGCACATCCTCGGTATACAGCGCCGTGCGGCGGTCGTAGCCACTGGCGGTGCCGACCAGCCAGCCTTGGGCGGCCAGAGCGTCGATAATGTCCTGCTGAAATTGCGCTTCCTTGCTGTCCGCCATTACACGGCCTCTTGTACTAATTTGGGAGTTGGCACGTTGGCGGGTGGCAGCCAGGCGCGCACGTCGATTTTGCCTGTGACGGCGGCGGAGATCAGGGCTGAGCGGCGTTCTTTTAATAGCTCCATAGTGCGCCATGCTTCGCTAGACAATTGGCGTGCAGCTACGCACTGCAACTGAAGAAAATGAGCAATAAGTGCTTGCTCTTCAAGTGGAGGGAAAACGCCAACAACCTTTGTAAGATTTTGAATTGACAAGCGAGGCAGGCCCGCGCCTTTCACAAAACCGTCTACCTGTTGGGAAACTACCCAGGACTGGCACATGAAGTCGAGATATATTGGGAGTAATTCCGCTCTGTTGGGTCTGATGATAATCAGTGAAGACGCAACGACAAAATCTGGCGAATTTTCACCGACTACAATAGTCCGACCTATAGTCCCATCCTTGCTGAATAGAACATCACCGATCGCTGGCTGGCAGCCTGTTTTTACTAGGTACTCATAACTGGCAGCAGAAGTTCGAAGACAACCATCAAAGTCTATGCCTTCGTCTGATACATCTCTGGTAGAGACAAAGCAGTAAACCCCGCTTTCCGTCTCAGGAGAGATATGTGCACCATCAGTAATCAGATTACATCGACGTTTAATTTGAGTGATTTCCCAATGTGCCGGTACCTCTCCCAGCCACTTCACACCGGAGTCTTTCATCTGCACCGTGGGGTCGAGGCCTTTGGTGACGGCGCGGGAGATCACGGCCTGGCGCTTTTCCTTGAGCAGCTCGATCAGGCGCTGCTGCTCTTCGATCAGCGCGTCGATGCGGGCGGTTTCGTGGTCGAGGAAGCGGGCGATTTGGGTTTGTTCAAACCGTGATGGTCGGGGAAAGAAAAAGTCTTTGAATTCCTCTGTAGGCAGCCGCCAGCGTCCAAGGTGTGCAGATCCCTGCCCGAATGGAAAGAACAGTTTTTGGTGGTAAGCGTTCTGAAGCAATCGCAACATGAATCGTGGATTATCCAGCTCTGGGTGTGCCGAACTAAAAACACGATAATCAGGGCTTGTTACGCCATCAAATTCTGAGATATCCACATAGCCTGTAACCAAGTCCATGTGATTCATTGCGAACTCGCCCTTCATGACTAGCTGATACTTGCTGTAGTCACTAGACAGCTGGCCGTCACCGCTATCGACATCCTTAATCTTTACGCCTTTATTAGTAATGGAAAGAACGTCAAAGCCAAGTTTTCCGGCAATTCTCTTTTGAATGAAGAAGATATTTCTAAGGCGAGAAGCACACCAATGCTCTGGGATACTTCCTATCCACTGAACCCCAGAATTCTTGTAAGCCGGATACGCTGGAAACGTCATGCCGACAGCCCCTCTATCATCTGCTTGATGCGGTCGGTGCAGGCTTTCAGGTCGCGATCAATATCGACCAGCGGACGCGGTGGCTGGAACACGTAGAAGTGGCGGTTAAAGGGAATCTCGAAGCCGACAATGCCAACCTCGCCATCCAGCACGTCGGTTTTGCTTTCGTCGATCCAGGCATCCGCTACATGGGGGATGACTTCACGCGCAAAGTACTCGTATACCGATTCGCCCAGCGGCACGTTCTCGTTATCGCGCAGGCTGGCGTCGGCTTCCGGCTTGCCCTTGGTGGTGCAGATATCCGCCTTAGGGTCGCGCTCGCTTAGGGCGCTCATCAGGGCTTTGAGTTCCGTCGCACTCAGGCTAACGCTGTGAGCGGTGAGGGCTTTTTTCAGCTGCTTGCTGAACTGATCGCGGTTGCGGTGCATCTGGCTGGCGTCCATCGTTTGCAGGGCGGTCAGCAGCTGTTGCTGAGCGGCGCTGTCGAGTTTCTTCAGGGCTTTTTCTTCCTGCACCTTAGCGATGCGCTCGGCGCTGGTCTGGAAGTTCAGGCGCAGCGGGCGCTCGACGGTGATGCGACGGTAGCCGAAGGCGTCGATGGGGAAGATTTTGCTCTGCGCGGTTTGCTCGAAGCTGCCATACAGGCGCACCAGCTCGCTGATTTGATCCTCAGTGATATACTGACGCTTGCTGCCCAGCGATTTGCGCATTTTGGCGGAGTGCTGGCTGCCGTCAATCAACTGCACCTTGCCTTGGCGCGCAACAGCCTTGTGGTTACTGAGTATCCACACATAGGTGGCGATGCCGGTGTTGTAGAACATGTCCGTCGGCAACGCGACGATGGCTTCAACCAGATCGTTCTGCAGCAGGTAGCGGCGAATCTCCGACTCACCCGAACCGGCGCCGCCGGTAAACAGCGGCGAGCCGTTGAGGATGATGCCTATGCGCGAGCCACCGTCGCGCGGGTCACGCATCTTGCTGACCAGGTGGAGGAGAAACAGCAGCGAGCCGTCGGACACTCGCGGTAGGCCGGGGCCGAAGCGGCCGTCGAAGCCCTTGTGGCTGTGCTCGTCGGTGATCTGCTTTTGCACCTTCTTCCATTCCACGCCGAACGGCGGGTTGCTGAGCATAAAGTCGAAGCGTTTGTGGGCTAACTGGTCGTTGGACAAGGTGTTGCCGAGCTTGATGCTGGCCACGTCTTGGCCCTTGATCAGCATGTCCGCCTTGCAGATGGCGTATGACTCGGGGTTGAGCTCTTGGCCGTGCAGCGACACGCTGACCTTTTCGCTGATGGACTGGATGTACTCATCACCCTCAGACAGAAAACCACCGGTGCCGGCGGTTGGGTCATAGATGGTGACGATGCTGTTGGGCGCGAGCTTGTGGTCCTGATCGGTGATCACCAGCGAAGTGGTGAGGTGCACGATATCGCGCGGAGTGAAGTGCTCCCCGGCGGTTTCGTTGGAGCTTTCCGCAAACTTACGGATCAGCTCTTCGAAGATGATGCCCATACCGAAGTTGCTGATGAACTCGGGGCTCAGATCGGTGGCAGCGAAGCGCTGCACTACCTGATATAGCAAGTTGGCCGTTTCCAGCTGCTGAACGAAGTCTTCAAAGTGGAAGTGCTCGAAGATCTCGCGAGCATCCTTGCTGAACGCCTGTACGTAGCTCATCAGGTCCGCGTCGGTCTGGGTGTCGGACAGGGTGCCGAGGGTCAACGATGAGGAGTTGAAGAACTGCTGGCCAGCGGCGCGCAACATGTACATTTCACGTACGGTGTCCGGGCGGCCTTCCTGGGCGTAGGACTCGTAAATCACGGCATCCTTGGTCGGCGCCAGCACACACTCCATACGCCGCAGCAGGGTGAATGGCAGGATGATGCGGCCGTACTGGGACTGCTTGAAATCACCACGCAGTAGGTCGGCAATCGACCAGAGAAAGGCGGCCGTCTGGGAATGATTTTCCGTGTTCACTCAATAATTCCTTGGAATACACAGGCAAAAGAGTGAGTTTAACCTTTCGAGCCGACTGAATGTCACAGCCCGAGGGCTCATGGGCGGCCTGGATACCGCGCACATTAAGCCTCAGAACGCCCAGTGCCAACACTTGACGTGCGAACAGGTAAATAATCCACTCAGTTACCACTGACGCACCCGCCCTAGCTCGCAGGTTCTTGCGGATTGGCACGCTCGGAGATGAGCGCACCTGTACCCATAATTGACATATCAATGCGTGTTCAGCACGGCCTCAAAATCAGAAGCCTGAAGCTCCGAGGCCCCACTCAACATATCCCGCGCCAACGCCCGTCGCTTACTCAGCAGCTCATCCAACGTCGCCTCAAACGTCGGTATCGCCGCATCCCGAACCGTCGGGTAGTACACATACACATCCTTCTGCTGCCCGATCCGATAGGCCCGATCCGTCGCTTGATCTTCCTTGGCCGGGTTCCAACAACGCGTGAAGTGAATGACGTGGTTGGCGGCTTGCACATTCACTCCAAACCCAACGGCGATTGTGGACAGAATGATGACTGCAAAACCTGACAGCTCCTGGAATTGATCGATCAGCCTCTGCCGGCTATTGGCGCTCTGACTGCTGGTGCTGGTATCGCCATTGATGACCGTCGCCCGAAACCCGAAATGCTGCTGAATCGCGTGCTGCAATTCCCGCTGAATATCTCGCAACTCGGTAAAGACGATAACCTTGTCGCCATTTCCGGCCCGTTTGATCGACTCGAGCGTCTGCATCAACCACTGCAGCTTCGGCGAGTTGTCACGCAACCGGGTGTCTGGCTGAACGCTGTATGGATGGGCACAAATCAGCTTGAGCTTGTGCAGCAAGCCCAGCATGCCGGAGGTCTTCTGATCGAGCTGCTCTTCAATCTGCTGCTTGTGGCTGTATGCGGATATTTCGGACAGATACAGGTTACGCTGCAGCGCATGCATGCCAAGTGAACGACATGCTGCGTCTTCGATCTTGGCCGGCAGGTCCTTGGCGATGTCCTGTTTGGTGCGCCGCAAAGTCTGCGGCTCGATAAGCCCACGCAGGCGTTCCAACGCATCCGTATCACGCTCCAGTGCGGCTTCTATGGGGCGCTGATAGTCGCGACCGAACTGATTCAAACCGCCCAGGAACCCTGGCTGAATGAAGTCGAATAGGCACCACAGATCGATCAGGGTGTTCTCGACCGGCGTACCTGTACACGCTACTCGGAACCTTGCGGGGATGGCTTTGATCGCCTGAGTCACGAGTGCGGCAGGGTTCTTCAGCTTCTGAGCTTCGTCACACACGACGATGGACCATTGCTGACGCGCCAGGGAAAACTCCTGATCACGCAGTGTCTCGTAAGTCGTCAGGACAATTCGGGCATCGCCCATCCAACCTGGGCGCAGCAGGTTCTTGATGCCTTTGGCTTTCAAGTCCGCTGGGATTTCATCTTTCTTGAACTTCACTGCACTCAAGGCTGATCCATACAGCTTCAATACGGGCAGTGCGTCAGCAAAGAAGAACCGGTGAAGCTCTCGCTCCCAGTTGTCGAGCAACGAAACCGGAGCGACGATCAGTGTTGGCTGATCTTTTGGGTAATGTTCCAGGTACCAGACGAGGAAGGTGAGCAACTGGATCGTTTTCCCAAGCCCCATGTCATCAGCGAGCAAGCAACCCGATACGTCCGTGGGGGACAAACGGAACAAATGCTGCAACCACGCCACGCCTTGAAGCTGATGGTCGCGCAGAACGACTTCAGGCTTGAGCAGGCCAGGCAACTCTGGCGTTGCATCCAAAGCGGCGCGTAACGCCGCTTGACGGACCTGAACGTAAGTCGGCTCGTCAATGTTGTGGCCGATTTGCAGTACGGCGCGGCCAACTTTGTCCCGTTGCTCAACCGGGTCGGCTTCGACAGGCGCAATCTTCTTCGACCAGGCATCAAATAGTTGCTCGGCAGCGGCAATCGAGAGTGGTGTTTCAGACTCTGGCAAACAGACCGTGTCATCGCCGGCAGCGCGCGCCTCGTCCAACCGCTGCCTAAACGCTTCAAACTGAGCGCGATCGGAAGGGTCCCACCGACCAAGGATTTCTGCGTCGATACCCTGCGCAGCCACATCCTTCGGCAACCAGTTCTCGGTCGCCTCTTTGACCAGGAAAGGCGAAGTAATTCTTTCCGCTTCCCCAATGCCGGTCACACGGTCGCCGTAGAGGGAAAGGTCCAGGACCGAGTCAAACTCGATACCGGCCGCCTCGTTTTGCCACCGTTTAAGCAAGTCATTGATGCCTGCCAGCTGGCGCAAATCAAAATCACTGAGCTCCAGCTCATAGCCCTGCCAGAAGCCCGCAGGCATACCGGCGGCCAACTTCAGCTGCAGTTCATGCACAAGCGGCGCGAATTCATGGGCCGCTTTGAACTCAATTTCGATAGACGCTTGCGGGGTTGGAGAAATCGGTTCGAGCGTCAGTGTTACCTGCTCGATACGCTGGCCTGCTTCATCCAGTTTGGGTTCCAGATGGAAGCGATGAAAGAAAATACCGGCCTCGGCGAGCTCGTCTTCATAGGCTTCAGCATCCAGCACGTGTGCGGCACTTTCGCCGAGTGTGCTGTAAGGGTTACGGACGAATGAAAGGGCATCGTCACCAGCAACCCGACGCCCGGGCAACGAACGCACGTAGTCCAGTACCGATTTGACTTCAGGCTCAATCAGAACGTGGGTCAGCGATCCATCATCACCCGTTACTCGGTACCGATCCTGAACCTGCTTGGCACCGTCAAAGCTCTCAAGCCAGTTGGCCGGCTGGCCTTCGAAGCTCGGTTGCAACTCGATGACCGGTGTGTCGCCAAGTGTCGACTTTCGTGGGTTGAGCCGCAGTTTCTCGGGTTTGATAACGACGGTCTTGTCCAAGAAGCCATCCATACCAGCGCCAGCCTTGCGCGCCAGCTTTCTGATGCTGGCCCAGCCAATCTGGTTGGTTACTTCACCGGGCTCATTTTGTTGTGCCAGATAAAGCTGTCGTACCGCACCGGTCAGTTTCCAGGACGCCTCAGGCAGAAGTTCTGTGGTTCCCTGATATTGAACGATGGCGCCCGTTCGCTGCACCTGCACATTGGCATTGGACTGCGGATCGCGCCAGCCACTGATAGAGACCTTGAAATCGTCGGAGGCAAGGCTGCCCTGGCTGCTCAATTGAGGGATGAGGGCTGTCAGCGGCGGCAACCCCAATAGCGGCAGGCTTGTTACGTGCTCGGGCTCACTCAGCAGCCGGTAGAGCTCATCCCACGTCAGTAGCCATCGATCGCTCAGCTGAGAGACGAACTCCTCTTCTTCCAACTGATCAAGATAACTGGCCAGCGGCCAGGACTCGGTACTCTCCGCCAAGCTCAGGGGATAACAGATCCCCTGCTCCTCAATGGAAAAAGTCGGCTCAGCCTTTTCTGCTGCCGAATTCGGCTGCAGGCCAATGCCTTTGAAGAAACGCTTGAGCATCACTCTCTCCAGAACCGTAGTGGCTTATTGTTCTCGGGCTTGAAGCCCAATCGCCGGAGGGCGATGGTTGCAGCCTGATCGTTTTCTTCGAGTTGAATATGGATTGCCCCGCCCTGCGCACGTCGATCATGGAGCGTGTGTTTTACTGACCTCATGGACTCACGAAGCTGATAGTCAAACGACAGCAGTCTTGACGTGACAGGCTCTACCCCCTGGTTTTGAATACGAATACCCAGTCTCTCTAGGGTGTCATCGAACTTGATCAGCCATCCCTCAACGCGATCTGAGCGGCTCGGCGCCGGGAAGTGACGCATCCACTCCACCACAAGATGGCGCTGCTTAATTTCGGTAGCGAGTCCAAGCTGGGACTTTTCTGGATCAAACGGAGCTTTGTCTGCCTGATACACATAGCAGGCGCCCATTCCCGAGAACTCCACGAAAAAGTAGTTCCCGATCTGCATGACGACAGCATTGTTATGACCAGCTGCGCCTATCAGCCGGCCAAGACGCCCCTTGTTCTTCTCACGGAAATGAGCAAAGTCTCGACCTTCGTTACTCCATGCATCCGAGCCCATGATGATTCTGGTGTAGCTCATCTGGTTGGCAAACCGCAGCCAGTAGAAAAGGCGTGACTGGTCTACGTCATCATCGCCCTTCAGCAGGTTGAAGAAGTGCTCCAGATCCTCCTTCGCAAACCAGGCTACGACCATCGCACAGACATCTTTATCGACATACTGCAGCCAGCTGTTTTGTCTGGAGCGGATCTGCGGACTCCCCCAATTGTCGAGCGCGAGCTGTTTGAGCAGCGACGATGGTTTCTCTCGATAAGCTGCCAAGTGGTAGCGCGACAGGCATGCACTCAGGATGTCGTTCATATACCGCGGGTGCTGCCGGCCGATGTCGACCAGGTCGGCCAAACGCTGAGAGAACTCGGCGTCATCCAGCATGAAAATGCGAGAAATCAGCACGGTAAAAATCCTGCGCCACAGCCAGCTGTTATCCGGAATCTGCGCAATCGTCTGCAATGCCGAAAGGTCGCTGATCTCGCCCTTGAACATCTGGTCACCCAGCGTGGCACCTGCCTGCTCGGAAAAGAGCTCCTGATGCTGCTGAACGATCTGCACCCATTCCTTCACTCGCTTTTGCTGGTCTCTGACGCATTCGAAACCGAGCTGAACGTCTTCGCGCAGCAAGCACCAATTGGCGTTCTGAGCGGGCGTAGCGGCATCGTAGCCAAAGTAGCTGAAGCACAGCGCCAACCAATCCCGGCGGCTCAGTTCTCGCTTCTCGATACGCTCATGAACTTCTTTATGCACCCGGGCGTAAAGAAGTTCATCGTCCAGTATCGGCCCGACGCGCTCACTCTTGTCCGAAAGGCCGGCGAAGACCAAGCGCCATTCTGAAGCGTTGAGTGGCAGTACACTGCGGAACTTGCTGATCGCAGCACGACGCTTTTCTTCGGGGGGCGGCAAGGCCTTTTCAGCGCGCTCGAATCGCTCGTAAAGATCGACTCCCGCAGCAGCCAGACGGGGGAAACGCTCCAACGGTTCTGGGGCCTGCGCCGTGCGATGAGCTGACAGGCTTTGGCTGATGGCGGCGGAAAGCCTCGCGATCGAACTGGTCATCGGTTCATCGCCAACTGACATTTTTCCACATCAGTGTTGGTGAACACCGGCACATCAGGCTTGAGATTGCCCTCTTTCTCCTTCAAGCCAAAGAACTGCATGCGCAACTCCACTCGCCGGCTTTCTTCCTTGGTGTCCTTTGCATTGTTGAAAGACACGCCACCCGCCAAAAACATCGATCTGATCTGCTGTTGGTGCTCTGGCGACAAACCGACCTGGAGCGGGCTACGACTATCGAGCAGGCTGCACATCACCCACTCCGAACGCTGCAATGACAGGTGCAAGTTATAGAGGTAGGAACCGTCAGTGTCGGTCGACCCTTCAATCACAACCTGCTTGAACCATTTACGCCCCTCTTCACTGTTGGCCGCGTCCAGAATCATCGGCACGACCTCTTGAAGTGCCGATTGGCCATCATTGCTCAGCGCGTACTGGTTATGCCCGAAGCGGCCAGCATCGCCGAAGCTGATCCGGTTGTCCTTGCAGTCCACGACGATGGTCTTGCTGGCAGTCTTCGCCTTGAGGCTCAGGTGCTCGCAAATCTCACTGATGTCCTTGCTACGCTGCTTCTCCCCCTGTTCCGCCTGGTTGATCCGCTGCGTCACAGAACTCAAAGCCGCCACCATGACTACAAGAAACAAAATCATCATCGCCGTCATCAAGTCAGCGAAGGAGATCCAAAAAGGCTTCTCTCCTTCGTCTTTTGAACGGGCAGCCGAAGGCATTTGCTTACCAAACATCGACTAGCCTCCGTTACCGCCTGATGCGTTCCATGATGTCACTGAAGTCTTCGAGACTACCCTTGACCTCATCTACGCCGCTAGCGAGGCTTTTGACTGCTTTATCTAACTCGGTATCAAGGCTACCCAAGGTTTGTCTCAAAGCTCGATCCATGCCATCCCCGAACTCCTTAAAGCCGTTACCCAGAACACCACTGATGTTTTCGAGATACTCATATACTTCACGGTTGAGCGCCTGCATCCGCTCGCTTTGAACCTTCAGGTCCTGGAGATACTGACTGCGACCGCTGGCTTCCCCTTGAGCACTGGCAACTACCCCTTCGATGACCGCGAGCGTTTTCGCGAGCGCTTCACGATTGTTCCGGTAGTCCGCGACTACGGTATTCAGCTCACGGGATGCCTGTGCAAGCTCAGCTCCTGCGCCCTGGACTGTACCCATCAGCCCTGCAGTCGACTCACTGGCTCGCGCAACGCTTTGTCCGGCGGTTTCAAACCGCTCAGCCGCCGCCCGCATCTTATCCGCACCCAGCTGCATACTTTGCAGATGCTGCTCAGTCTGGGCACTCAATGCATTGACGGTGTCCTGGGCAGACTTCTGTTGCTCGGAAACCGCCTGCAGCAACGCCTTGACCTGCTCATCGAGGCCGCCCACCAGGTCGCGGGTACCTTGGTGCAGGTCTGCCTGGGCAGCGCGGGTGGACTGATCCATCTGCTGCTGGCCCTGTTCCAGTTGCTTGAAGACTGCAGAGAGCTGCTCACCGAGCACCTCGACCGAGCCTGCAATCTTGGCCATGGTTTCCTGCTGGCCTTGGCCGATGCTCTGCTTGATCGACTCGACAAAGGCCTGGAGATTCTCAGCCATTGCCTGCTGGCGAGCCTCGCTTTGAGCAAACAGCTTCTCCAGTTGCTCGGCCATTCGAGCGCCAGCCCCCTCCCCTTCGTTGCCGATACGGGCAACCGAAGCCTGCAGATTGGCGAGCATCTCGTTCATCCCCGCTTGCATGGCGTTTTGTCCGGCCTGCATATCGGCCAGTAGCTGGGCAATCATGGTCGAACTGTTTTGATTCGAGGACTCGCTAGCCGAACGCATATCCTGGATCAGCGTCGAGAAGCCCTGCTGCATCGACTGCATGGCGGCAACCGACTGGCCCATCAACTCGTGCAGGCCATTGAACTGCTGGCCGAACGTACCTTCCAGCTTGTTCATAAACGCCACCAGAACATCCTGAAGCAGGTTCTGTACCTGCCCGGACTGATCGCCACTGGCGGCCTGCACGGCCCCCGCGATGGCTTCAAGCGGCGACTTTAGGCTATTTTCAATTGCGCCGCTCACCTGGTCGGCCAGCAGCTGCCCAGAGTCACGGTAGGTCGTCGACAAGGTATCTGCCAATTTGAGGCTTTCACGGACCTGGGTATCAACCAGGTTCTGTAGCATTTCCCGCAGATCAGTAACCAGGCTGTCCTTCAGCTGACGGGTTTGCACCGAGCTTTCAGCACTGGAGCGAACCAGCTCAGCCAAGTATTCCTCACCGACTCCACTATCGAAAAGGCCGTCGATTGTTTCGTTGAGTGCCTCAAGCAGTTTGTAGCATTGCCCCAGGCGCAACTTTTCAGTGAGCGTGACGGCGATGGAGGCCATGATTGAAATGGAGGAGCCTACGAATGCGAACAACACATCTTTCAATAGTTTATCGACGCTGGCGTTAACCTGCTCGGGTGTGCTCGGGTCAAAGTGCTGGAGGCCTAGCATCAAGCCGAAGAAGGTTCCGACAATACCGATCCCGGTCAAAATGCCAGGCAGATGTTTATAGAATTCGGTCCCCAGCGGGGTATCCACCACACTTTGCGGTGAAAAGAAGTGCGCAGCTGCTGCGGTGGCTCGCGATCGGCCAATTACCTGTTCGCCTTCCTTAAGATCGTACTGATCGTGCAGCGTTTCGGCATATTCGCGCCACGAATGCTCCAGATTGGTGCCTTTGAAGAGTCGCTCCAGCTCTGATCGCCGATGTGACGGGGGAACTGTTTTTGCGTTCTCCAAGCCTTTGATAAAACGCTTCAGCTGGGCGCTAAGACCGAAAGATTTGTAGAAATAGTGGAAAAAATAAAAAATGCACAAAATGGCGACAAACCCAGCAACCATTAAGGGTGCGATCAGCTGCTCGGAGCTTGCACCATCCCATAGGTGCCGCAGCGTCGAAAAATCCATACCTTCCGCCTTCAATTGAGCATTTTTTGATGTTCAGCAAGACCGCATTACCCACACGAAAGCGCCAATCACCTATCCCGCAGGGGGACAGCGACAGCACCTTGCCGAGCAAGTTTTGGGGCACTAAAAATTCGGAGTGGAATGGGCGTATCACAGCGACCCAAGAACCTTCCGTGGACAAAATGGTAGATAATAATGTCCTTATGCCAGCACCTTAGCCTGAGCCGCAACCGTCGTAAAGCTCGCAACGACTAATGGACTACTGCCTCGGGAGGTCGAACAGGTACCGTCGTCAATCTCCTCATAAACGACGATGTATTGCCCTCGAGCCACCGCTTGCGCTCCTCGGTCGCAGACATAAACAGAGGCGACTCAGGACCAGGCGGGCGCGGGTCGACCATCGCAACATGGCAATACTGCCTGAGGCCCAGCAACTGGTGGTGAGCAACCTCCAGGAACTGCAGCCGTGGTTGATGAAGTACTAATACTTAGCTCCTCGCAGCGTCAACCGAAATAAACTGCGAGACTGCGTCAACCTGCTCGGCACGCTTAGTGCTTCAGCTCAGTGGCTGTGCTTGGAACAGGGGTCGCCCGACAACTGGCGACCGATCTGACCATCGGTAGGCCAAGTATACATTTCGCAGTATTCCAATCGGTATTCCAGCTCAAAATACAAACCGGAATTTTCACGATTAATCAAAATGTTACTAACCTAGTTCAAATTACCCCGGCGCAGCCCAGTGCATCTCCGGCGGCGCCTCCAAGCAGGCAGCCTCTGATCCGTTCGATTCTGTTCATCCTTGACGATCATCCGCAGAGGCCAGGTCCTGCAGCATTACCACCTTGCGCCGCAACTGCGCCACATGCTCCCGCTCCGCCCGCACCGCCGCCCTCAGCTCACGGTTCTCCATCTCCCAAATCTGCAACCAGCGCAAATCCCGCTGGCAGTGCTCCACCTTCTTCCCAAGCTCACCCAGCCTCAACCCCTGCTGAATCAGCACCAACAGAATGATCCCCATCGCCACCAGGGCCCCCGTCGCAACCACTTCCGGCATTGTCATGCTCATATCCTTTGCAGCCCCCGATGTATTCCGAAGACGAGCCAAAGATATGTAATGCAAAATTACACGTCCAGAATGTAGACTTATACAGGTAAAGTAATCGCGCACATGGAGAGGGTATGAAACGCAAGCAATCCATCGAGCAGGTACGCTGGGACCTGGCACTTCGCTATCGCCTGATCGAAACCGTTGCCTGGTGGGAAGGCCGGCTGACCACGGGCCACCTGATGCAGAGCTTTGGCATCAGCCGCCAGCAAGCGTCGAAGGACATCAATACCTACATCACCGAGCATGCGCCCGAAAACTTGACGTATGACAAGCAGATCAAGGGCTATGTACCTAGCGAACAGTTCGAGCCGCTGTTCATCGACAACAGCGCCAGCGCTTATCTGCACCTGCTGTACCAGAACAATGAACGCGCCCCGCACATCGACGGGTTGGCGCTGGCTTATGCGCATACTCGGGTGCTGGAAGTGCCTGATCGCCCCATTCGGCCCGAGGTGCTACGCCCCTTGCTCAAGGCCTGCCGCGAAGGCCGGCGGCTGGAAACCGAATACGTGTCCTTCAACACTCCCAACGTCGAGGTGCGCCTGATCGCCCCGCACACGCTGGTGTACACCGGCATGCGCTGGCATGTGCGGGCCTACTGCGAAAAGAACGGTCAGTATCGCGACTTCGTGCTCAGCCGCCTGCGTGGGCAGCCCGATTTGCTCGACGCATCGCCGAACACACGCGAGCAGGATGAAGACTGGAATGTCGAAGTGCCGATCATCTTCGAGCCTGATTGGCGCTTGAACGCGGCGCAGAAGGCAATCATCGAAACCGACTACGGCATGACGGATGGGCAACTGGTGGTGCCCAGCCGCAGGGCATTGGTGAAGTATGTGTTGCAGCGGTATCAGATCGATCACCGCAACATGGCGATACTGCCCGAGGCCCAGCAACTGGTGGTCAGCAACCTCCAGGCGCTGGACCCGTGGTTGATGAAGTACTAGCGCCCGGATGTCGGGAGCAGGGGCAATGCCCGCCACGCTGCGGCCGCCACAGCATTGCCCCTCGCCTTACCAGCTATAACTCAACTTGGCCGTAACCTCCCGCCCCGGGTTGTAATAGTTCGCCGTCCCCGACCCCACCACATGCTGTTCGTCAAACAGGTTGCTCACATTCAGTGCAAGGTCTGTCCCCTTGGCAATCTTGTAGTTCAGCGCAGCGTCGAACAGTGTGGTGCCGTCGCTTTTCTTGGTGTTGGCAGCGTCCATGTAATAGCCACCTACGTACCGAGCCCCCAGACCAACGCTCACATCCGTGTTGGCAATGTCGTAGTAGCTCCACAGCGAAGCCGTATGCTTCGGCGCCACGGTGAATTCCTTGCCCTTGAGCGAAGTGCCGTCATACAGCGCACCGCGCAGCACCTCCGTTTCCATGTAGGAATAGGCACCGATCAGGCTGAGGTTTTGCGTGACTTGCGCCTTGGCTTCCAGGTCCAGGCCACGTGCACGTGACTCACCCACCGTCTGCTGCTCGATGATGCCGCTCGGCAGCACGACGGCGATGGTGACGTTTTCCTGGGTCAGGTCATAAACGGCAGCAGAGAACAACGCATCCATGCCCAGTGGCGAGTACTTCACGCCCACTTCGTACTGCCTGCCGGTCTGCGGCGTTACGCCAACCTGCGGAGGCGAAACCGACTCCACCATGCTCACGTAAGTGGAAACTTCATCGTTGACGATGTACGTCAGCGCGCCACGGTAGGAGGTTTCAGAGAAGTTGTCGCTTTGCTTGTTCACCCCGCCGACGTACTCCGTGCTGGACAGGTCCATGGAGTCATTACGCACACCCGCTGTTGCGATCAGGCGGTCGTAGAAGGACAGGTTCTGCTGCAGGAACACGGCCTTGGTGGTGGCGTCGTTTTTCTTGCGGGTATAGGGCGTAACACCGCCCGGCACGCCGGTGAATACCGGGTTGGCGATATCGATGGAGGGGGCCAGGCTGTAGACGGAGCTCTGTTTGGTGCTCGAGTCGAGGTATTCCACACCCACCAGGGTGCTGCTGTCGATGTGCTCGAACTGGGCATCGTATTGCAGCATCAGGTTACCGTTGAGCTGGTCGGCATCGCTGTCAGTACCGAATACATAGCGCGGTATGGTGGTACCCACCCGCGAAGCGCTGTCGCTCAGGTAGACATAGCCAAAGTCATCGCTCAACTCGCTGTAGCGCAGGTTACTGCGCAGCGTAAAGCCGTTGTCGAAGTCGTGGGTGATGTTGCCGCTGAGGCTGGTGCGCTCGACATCGTGGAAGTTGTAGCCGGGCTCGCCGTAGAAATCGCTGCGGTCGTATTCCTTGTCCAGTGGGTAGCCACCGCTGTTTGGCGAGCTGTTGGTCTTCAGGTAGTCGAGGATCACCGTGGCCGAGGTGAAGTCGGTAGGTGCCCAGGTCAGGCCACCCATCACGAAGCGGTTGTCGTCCTGCGAATGGTCGTACTCGCGGTCGCTGTTCTGCATCTTGGCAGTGAAGCGGCCGGCCAAAGTCTGTTCGTCGTTCAGGGCGTCACCCACATCGATGCCGGTCTCGGCATGGTCATAGGAGCCATAGGTCACGTAACCCTGGCCAAACTTTTCGAAGCGCGGCTGCTTGGTCACGAAGTTCAACGAGCCCCCCGGGTCTGCCGGGCCGAACAGGGTGGAGTTGGCGCCTCGCAGAATTTCGATGCGCTCGTATGCGTAAGGGTCTTCGCGCACACCCCGCATCGAGCTCAAGGTCAGGCCGTCACGGTACGTGGTGGCCTGAAAGCCGCGAATCTGGAAGTAGTCGTTGCGGTCGTCCGAGCCGTAGAAGTCGCTGACCACGCCAGGGGTGTATTGCAGCGCTTCTTCCGTGGTGCTGACACTGCGCTGCTGCATTTCCTTGCT
Organism: Pseudomonas sp. LAIL14HWK12:I1; assembly: GCF_003202095.1. Lineage (NCBI taxonomy): Bacteria > Pseudomonadati > Pseudomonadota > Gammaproteobacteria > Pseudomonadales > Pseudomonadaceae > Pseudomonas > Pseudomonas sp. LAIL14HWK12:I1. Next base: position 864,980 of record NZ_QJKG01000002.1, on the reverse strand, counting down.
GGTGACCACAGACACGGAGGCTGGCGTATTGAGGATGCTGGTCGCCACCTTGCCACCTACCCACAGTTCCTTGGCAACCACCGAGTTGATGTCGTCATCGGCACTGGCCTTGACCTTGGAGTTGATGATGATAGGCGCAAGGCGATAGTCCTCGGTCGCACCGAGCTCCAAAGGGCCGACAGGCTTTGGTTGCGGCACCACCAGGTAGGCAGCAGGGCCTTGCTGTTCAAGCTGCAACTCGGTCCCTTGCAGCAACGACGACAATGCCGACTGGGTATCCAGCGCGCCCTGCACCCCTTGGGTGTTGCGGTTGGCCACGTTCTGCGCTTCAAAAGAAAGGCTGATCCCCGCCTCCCGCGCAAAGCGGTCGAGTGCCGGCGCCAGTGGGCCGGCAGGAATGTTCCACTGCTTGAGCAGGTTGCTGTGGTCAGCGCTCGAAGGCTGCGCCAACGACGGTACCGCGTAAGTGCTGACAACCAGACCAAAGAGTGCGGCGTGCAGGGCACGATTCAATGGGGTGCGCTGTGAAACCGGGGAAAAACTCATTCTCTCGCTCCGTGTCGGGGGTCGGCTGACTGGCCTGTAATCCGGCCTTATCTACACAAGCCGAACGAGAATGAGAAATCACCTCATTAATTTTTAAAGCAGCGCCTTTGTAGCATCGCATACATCATTCGGGAACAAATCTCATCGTGCCACCCCATCGGATTCGGTAAAGTCCGCAGGCTCAAGGATCTCTGGAGCTTCAAGAAATGGACTTCAACGCAATCATTAGCCAGAACTGGGCAACCCTGAGCTGGTTCGTCCCACTCGTCATTCTTCTGTTAATCCTCAAAAGACCGGAAACCAAAGGCTACCTCGGCGAGTTGCTGGTGCGGTACTTCGCATGGCTGAAACTGGACGAACACACCTACCGCCGACTGCACAACATCACCTTGGACACACCGGACGGCACCACTCAGATCGACCATGTCTTCGTCTCGGTCTACGGCATCTTCGTGCTGGAGACGAAAAACATGGGGGGCTGGATTTTTGGCAGCGAGAATCAGGCACAGTGGACGCAGAAGCTGTACAAACGCACCTTCAAGTTCCAGAACCCGCTGCGACAGAACTACAAGCACCTCAAAGCACTGGAAGCGACACTAGGCATAAGTGCCGAGCACTTGCACTCGGTGATCACCTTTGTTGGCGACAGCACCTTCAAGACCGAAATGCCGCCGAATGTTACCCAGGGCAGCAAATTCATTCGCTACATGAAGTCGTTCCAGCAACCGGTCTTCAGCGAGGCCGAGGTTGATGCCATGCTGCAAGCACTGCAAACCGGACGTCGAGCCCCTACCCTTGCGACTCATCGCGAGCATGTGCAGAACCTAAAACGCCGTAGCGACCCGGACGCAGAACGGCAATGCCCAAAATGTGGCAATGCGCTGATTGTCAGGACCTTCAAATCAGGCGCAAAAGCTGGCCAGCAATTCTGGGGCTGTTCGGCATTCCCCAAATGCCGAACCATGCAGGGTTTCTGACCGTAACCCCCCTAACACTATTTCGTCGGCTCCTGATACTGGTAGCGCTTCGCAAGCTGCCGCTGCATCCCCTCCACAAGTCAAATAAATGTGCCTGCCGCGCCAGCCCCATGTGCTGGCGCCTCCCCACAATCACTCGAAAATAATGGCCAATTGCCCTCGGCTTTTCTTGCTTCCAACCTGTCAAAAAGTTGATACGCCAACATTTTTGATAGAGAATAAGAAACAGGATGCATTTTAGCGTATTTCAGTATGCTTTAATCGAGTGCAGGGAATGGACGAATACACAACCTCCGACGCGGGCACACCGCCGATCGACCAGCTTGACCTCACGGCACATGGCGTTCTTGGGCATTTCGCCAAGTCGTCGCGCAATGCCCGGCTGGTGAGTTTCCTGATGACCATGGACCGCCTTGACCGGTGGGCAGTGGATTTCGATGAGGATGCCCCCGCTCAGCAGTTCGAAATCCAGTTACTGATGCAGGAGATCCAGGCCTTCGTCGAAGCGTACGCGCGCGCGCTGCACCAGGTTCCGCAGCATTTCGCCGAACTGCTGGCCCACCTCACCTCTTCGCGCTGCATGTACCTGGTCCGGTATGTCGCGCAACGCAACGAAGCATTCACTGGGGCGCTGGCGCCACTGCTGGCGGGCGATTTGTCGCAACCCGCAGCGCTCATGGCTTTTCGTCACCGGCTGGATGCCTTCAGCAAAGCTCACCTGCTCAGCGAGATTTTCTCCGGGGAGCGGCTGCGCGAGATATCACAGATCATGGAGAGTTACGCAGATGTATAACGGACGGCTGAACCCTGTCGCTGTGGCGGTAGGCAAATCTGTGGGCAAACGCGCAGTCCTGGGTGGCGTGCTGGGGGCCTGGCTGATGCTGGCCGGCCCAGCGTTCGCCGCCACCAGCAGCCTGGGCGATACATCGAGCAGCCTGATTTCGCAGCAAGACTCCGTGGTAGCCGATGCGATCAAGGCCGATGCGCAGGACTGCGCCGATGGCACGAAGCAGGGGACGATTGGCGCCTCCATCAACGATGCGCTGAAGATTCATACCGAGCTGGCATCGGCAACACCGAATGTCGAGTCTCTGTTCAGCGCCACGGCAGATTGCTTCGGCGGCCTGAGCAGCCTGTTCGACCTGTCCGGCTCTATCCCGAGCCTGGGTAGCATCCTGGCTTCTGCACAGGCTGCTGTTCTGCAGTACGCACAGAAAAAGGTCTGTACGGCAATCCAGCAGGTTACGTCGATGGTCACCAGCCCGATCAACCAGGCCATTGGCAAGGTCAGCAGCGGCACTTCGCTGGGCGACCTGAATGGCCTGACCAACGGTTTGGTCAGCAAGGGCATGACCTCGCTCGACCCGAACCTGGGCAGCAGCTATCACAACGCAGCTGCCGGTTACGAGGCTACCTACACAGTGGATGTAAACCCGTTCAACTATGTACAGACCGACTTCGGCGGTGGAGCCAGCACTGGCGGTGGTACAACTACAAGCAACGCAGCGACAACCAATACCGTAGCGCCTGCAGCCAGCACCTCGTCCGGCACCTCCTCAAGCAGCACCAGTAGCGCGCCTTCCAGTTCGAGCAGCGGGTCCTCCAGCTCGGCTGCCGGCCTGTTCAACTAAGAGGGGCAGGCAATGAAGAAAGTCGCGGCTGTTCTGGCCGTTGGTCTTGGCCTTGGCGCTACGGCACTGCCTGCACAGGCACTGTCCTGGGCTTCGGTGCTGACGTTCATCAGCACCATGCAGACCGAGATGAGTGCCTGGTCGGTAACGGTCAAGCAAACTTCGCTGTCGGCCAACGTTGTATCGCAGGTGGACAGCGATTCGAAGAAACAGCTGGCCAACGCGGTAGGGGCCATCGACATGTCCGACCGGGTCATGAAGGCTGCAACCACGTTCGACTCCGCAGTCGGGCAGCCGGTCAGCATCAAGTGCACAGCCCAGGAGCAAGGCAAGCTGTTCGTCGAAGCTGTCTCACAGCGTGACAAGGATACCGCGCGGCTGATGGCCACCTACGCTTCCCAGCGTGTCGGTTCCAAGGCCGCTGCGGACCAAGCAACCCTGGCCATGCACCGCGATACCTATTGCACCGTGTCCGAGGCCAGGCAGGGTATGTGCTCACTCAATGCCAACGGCATGCAGGGGTGGGACACCGATTACGCCGGCCCCTTCAGCGAGAAAACCCTCGCCCCTGAAGGCGAGGCTGCAGCGTATGCCTACACCGCGATGATCACCGATCAACGTGCAGAAGCGCACATCGACTGCACCTCGGTGGCGTGCAATGCAGCCCAGTCGCAACAGCTTGCCGATTCGGCGATGAGTGCGATGGCGGCCAATTCTCTTGTAGGGCAAGTGACGGACCGTCGCGTGCCAATGCTCACAGGGCAGTGATATGAATTTTCGGCTCAAACTGGCCAGCATTGTCGTAGGGTCGACGATGCTTTCGAGTGTTTCCTACGGCGCCCTGTACGGTTTCGGCCCGGCAGAAGCCTGGACGATTGCGCAGATAGAGCTCCTGACTGGCACGGTCTCTGCCAACATTGGTGCCTTTGGCACGAGCTTCGGCAGTCAGATGACGTACAAGTTCGAGCAGATCATTTCGGCAGTGGCCATTGCCACCAAGCAAGAGGCGCTGTCTGCGAACGTGGTTGCAGACAACAACCGGCAAACCTCCGAGCAGTTGGTCAACGCTGTCCGCGCCCAGCAACAAAACTCGGCCGTTGCCCAAGCCTACCTCGACTTCAACGCCGCGACCGGCCAGGGCTTCGACCCTTGCGGAACTGTGGCGAAAAACAAGTCGATGGACATTGCCTTCAGCACCATGGCGGCCAAGGCCAAGGCATCGGTGGGTGAACTGGATGCGTCCCCGGGGCGCCTGGTCAGCTCGACGGGCCAGGCCATGCAGCAACGCCTCAAACAGCATCGCGACAAGTTCTGTACCGAGGCGGAGGCAAACGCCGGTCTGTGCTCACTCAGTACGTTGCCCGGCGGGGACACGAACGCTGCCTTGCTGTTCGAACCTGCGGAAGAAAACTCGCTGACCACCGAAGCACGCACGGCCTATATCCAGCATGTCATCGGCCCGCCCGACCAGGCACTGACCAAGGACGCCGGCGCGACACCGGCCGGTGAAACCTACATGATGCAGAAAAACCGCAAGGACTCGATGCTGTCGATACCAGCCTACAGCCTGTCGATGATCAATGCCGCCAACACCCGTAGCAAGGCATTCGGCGACAAATCGCCCAATGAGGTGCTCAAGCTGCGTGTAAACCAGTACTTCGGCGGCAAGGAAGCGGAGCAGTGGTCGGGCAACCTGGCGCGCCAGACCCAGCGTGGGCTTTTGATGGAGGCCGCCAAGATGGGTGGGCTCGAGGTCTGGATTCATCAGCAGCAGTACGAGCAGAACCAGCGCCTACTGGCCAACCTGGCAACATTGGTAGTTGCCTCTTCCGATAGCCTCGACGCCACGCTGGAAGCGCGGTACCAGAAGGTATTGTCTGAAAACGCTGCACGGTCGGTGAAGTGAGGTCGCCATGAAAAAGGAATTCGACGAAACGCGCGAGGCGCGCAAATGGAAGGTGTCGTTCGGCGCTTCACTGGCCCTCACCTCCACACTCGCCTGGGCCTATTGCCCTCCTCAGTACCAGGAAAACACCGTGGCTCCGGCGTTCACGGCTGCCACCCAGGCGCTTAACGGCGCAGTGTCCGCGGTCGATGCATCCCTCTCGGCCCTGCTCGAAACCGAAAGCCAGCGCCTGACCTCCGCCATTGCAGTCATGACCAAGCAGAAGGCACTGGCAGCCAACACCGTCGCCGAGGCCGGGCGCAATGCGGCCCAGCAGACAGCCACCGGCCTCAAGATACTGGCCCAGACGCAACGGGTGAAGCAGGCGCGGTTCGACTATGGCGGCGAATTTGGCCAAGGCTTCTCGCCCTGCAAAGTCTTCTCGACCCGAACACTGATCAGCAACCGCGATGCCGACATGGGCACCGAGGTTCGCCAACGGGTCAAGGCAGAGATCGTGGCCGCCCCCGGGACCTACGCCGAACCGATCAGCGCCCAGACAGCGCTGATAGAGGCGCGCAAGCCATTTTGCACCCAGGACCAGGCAGATTCGGGCCTGTGCAAATCGGTGGGTACGATGCCGGGCGCCGACCTGACCGTCGCCACCTTGTTCGAGCCTGCCATGGAAAATGAAACCCTGTATCAGGCCAAGGTCGGGTTCGTGAACAACGTTGCCGGCCTGCCTGACGGCCCGGTGCCGACATCGGCGGGCCAATCGTCCGCCGCCGAGGACTACGCCCTTTCCAAGGCCCGGAAGGACGCGCTGATTTCACCTGCACTTTCCAGCCTCAAGGCAATCCAGCTCGACTACTCGGGCGTTGAAGGCAAGGAAACAGGCACCGACCTGCCCTTGGCGGTGCATTTCCGTAACGAAGTGAAGCGCTACTCCGGCAACACGGCCGAGTACGACAGCTGGGCACGGGTGATGGCCGCACAGAACGAGCGCGGCGCATTGGTCGAGCTGCTGAAGATCAAGGCACTGGACCTGGCCATCCAGGAAAAACAGTACCGCCAGTACGAAAGCATGGAGGCCCAGCTGGCATCGCTGGTGTCGATGAACGTCAGCACGGCTGGCGGACAGACCAGCAAAGCATCGACAGATGCGGCCAGGCAAAACATGCAGCAAAGCGTGAAGTGACGGAGCACCAGGGATGAGAAAAACGATCTTGCGTGGCGTTGTGACCTTGGGGCTCATGGCCGGCGCTCACATTGCTGTTGCAGATACCTGCATGGTATCGCCGACCGACAAGGAAATTGTTTCTGGCCGTTTCGGCAAGTTTCGGGGCGGCGGCGCCGGCAACTTTGGCTCGGCCAACAAGAAAGCGCATATGCACGATGGCCTGGACTTCTCCACCAGCGGGGCTTCGCAGCCGGTGTACGCCACTACCGAAGGTGAAATCACTTTCGCCGGGTTGCGTGGGTCTGCAGGTAACGCCGTACTGATCAAGCGGGACAATGGCGATATCGTCGCCTACTACCACCTCAGCGGCTTTGCCAATGGGGTAAAACGCGGGGCCAAGGTAAAACCCGGCCAACAGTTGGGTCTTTCGGGCAACACCCCCAGCAGCTCGATGACCAAGCACTTGCACTTCACCTACGGCACATCCAGCAAGGACACAGCACGGGCCAAGGCGTTTTCCGAAAACGCACAGCGCGGCCCCTTCAACCCAGCCCAGCTACCGCCGGTGTTCAACCGCCAGGACGGGATTGGCTGGAAGACTGACCCGGCCCCCTATTTCTGCCAAACTTACGCCATTCAGGACGGTCACCCGGAGCACTACCCTATTCTGGGCAAGGACACCAAGGCGCAGCACGAAAAACTTTTCGGCAATGTACCTTCTGGCGGCGTTGCGCCAGACTCCACCGCCGAGCCCGTGCAAGTGGCAGCGGCAAACGCCGATGCAGCGCTGGCAGAAGCAGATGGAAAAACACCTGCGATGTACTTGTCCGACTCCGATGGCTATGGTGCCTTGCCGACAGCCCCCATCGGTGGTTACGACGCCATGTCGGTTTCGGAAATGATAATGACCGAAGCCACCCGACGGTTCAGCGATGCCGAGTGGAACAACAGCATCACGCATGTTTCCAGCCGCGCCCTGTGGGTGGACTACAACCGGGCGACAGGTGTCAGCAATTACTTGGCGGAAGCGATTTATCGCAAGAAGGAAAAAGTTGAAGCATTACTTGCCGTTTACGCGTCGCAGAAATTGGCAGGTCAAAGGGCACAGACCGATTGGGCGCATGACCGCGCCCAGCAAGGAGCTGTGTCCAGATCCATTGAATAACGCGGCGCCCACGAAAGGTAAACACAGATGGAACCCAAAGACCTCAATAAGCCTGATCAAGCCGTCGCTGATTCTGCTGCCGGGCAAACAGCCCAGCCAGGGCGGAGTTATGCAGGCATTTTGGTCCATCATGGCGCAGCACCCTTGAACAAAGACGGTGTCAGCGAAAACGTTTACAGCATCACCCTGAAAACCGCTGAAGGTAACCTGACCTTCCAGGACCCTGCGCTTGAGCGGGCCATGAGTAGCACGCCCACGCAATTGGGCGCCCCCCTGCGCCTGGATCACAGGCAAGGAACCTGGAACGTGCAAACGATCGATGCTGCAGCCCTGAAGGCATTCAACGCCGAGGCGGGCAAACAGCAAACGCCGGGGACTGCACAATCACCCGTCAACACCGCTTCACAAGCTGCTGCTGAAATTGATCCAGGCGCGCTCGATGCGCTGATGAAGGTAGTAGGCGAGATGAAGGCCAAAGGTGCTTCACTCGACCCCGAGGAAGTGCGGCGCATCAATGAGTCGCTCAATGAGCACAAGGATGTTGCAAGCGCCAAAGAGGCCCAACAGCCACAGCACCAGCCAAACGGCACAGAGTCCCTGCTGCGTGGCAGCGCCGAACTTGTGAGTGGCGTAGCCTCGCTGACCGGGGCCGCCCTGCAAGGGATCGGCAAGGGTGCAGGCGCCCTCGCCGATGCCTTGCAGGGGGGGGCGAAAACCCAGGATGCCAACACCGCACCGGCGCCAGCGGTTGCCGACGAATTGACTGGTCGTGTGCAGGTCCTTCCTCGCCTGTCCGAATACCGGGTGGACCAGGTCGAAAAAGCCGCCAGCAACTACGAAAAGGCCCACACGGCTTTCTGGAATGCCCAAAACATGCCGCAGGTTCGTGAGCAGATCGAAGCACGTGCCGAGCAAACCGGCCTGACCGTGCCCGAAGTGATCGAGAAGATGAAACCTGACGGTGAATTCACCGACTTGCACGAGGCATTTGTGGACGCCGTCGGGCAGTCACCTGACGCCCAAGACCAGAAAAAAGCCATGGACAAGGCCCTCACCGGTTGGACCCGGCAATACGGGCGTGCGCAGGAAGAGTTGCTGAACCCCGAAACCGAAGGCAATCCGCATTACGACAAGCTCAAGAATCGCCTCGAGACGTCCAGTGACAGCATCCATCGCAATGCGGCGGACACACCTGCATTCGAAGGGGAAACACAATCGCACCTGGAGCGACTGCAAGAGTCCATGCAGCGCATCTTCGAGCGACTGAAAGAAATGGTGAAAGGGATCGTCAACCTGGTACGCAACAGGCCCGGTGGTGGTTCGCAGGACAACGACATGGCGCCATGAGGCCCGCATGCTGCCAGGCCAGTCGATGCCGAAATGAGCCATGAAGGCAAACGCATTCATCCAAGCAAGGAGAACGGAATGACCGAGTACAGCAGCTGGAAAGAAATCACCGCCACACCGGAGGCCCACCTGGACTTCCTGCGGGTAGTCGATGCCAAGCTGGACGAAGGCCTGGGCGGTAAAAACCTGTATGAAAAGCTGGCGAAGGAGATCACCGTGGACGGCAAGCCCTTCAGCCAGGCCTTCCACCTGAACAACCTGGAAAACCACTCGACCAACTGGGATACCGACGAGACCCCGGACCCGGTGAAGCTTGAAATCGTCCAGCTGACCTCGAAAATCAAGGATGCCGACCCAGGGTACGACCTGGCTCACTTCACCGTCGGCTACGAGTACATGATCAGCGAAATGAAAGAACGCGGCGTGGAAGTGAATGCCGGCCTGGACCACAGCGACCCGGCCCCCTCGCACCGTAGTGGTTCGGACTACGAACCTGGCATGTGACCCTGGAGGCGCCCGTGAAAGCGATCCTGCCACTGGTGTTGGCGTTCAGTGCATCGGCCCTGGCAAGTACTGCTCAAACTCAGGCCCCTCCCGCAGGGGCTGAAGAGCAATGGCAAGAGCTACCGCGCAACACCACTATCTATGTGCCCGTGCCGAAGCAGGTGACGCCGGTCTCTGCCTACCGTTCGTGTGCCAATCGCTATGAAGGTGAAAGCTGTGATTTTTCCACGCCGCAGCAGGGCGTGATCGAAGGCACGTGCCAGGCGCCCGAGGTACGCCAACCGCCTGCCTACGGGTATCAGGTGCAGCAGTATCCGGCGCAGGTGCGCACTGCCTTGGTCTGCGCACCTGTCGACGCCCCAGGTAGCCCAGACGCGCCAGCCAACCCTGGCCACGAGTCGCCCTACCCGCCTCCAGCAACCCCACCCGCGGATCAACCGCTCCCATAGCCTGGCAAGGCCCTCGATAAGTGCTGGCCCTGCCCGAGGGCCTAAAGCATTGGATCGGAGCCCTCAGCGTCCTGCCCTGGGGCGACGGACTGCTGCATCCTCAAAATGAATTGCTGGGTTTCGGGCAACAGCTTCTGGAACACCTCGTCCAGTTCCGGGGCAACCTGGATATCCCCGCCTCGTAACCCATGGGCAACCTGGTTCTGGTAACGCTCAACAAAACGCTGCCGGATGTGCAGTGCCTCAGGGGTATCGTCGGCGACGAGCTCCTCGAGCAGCCCTTGCACCGCCTGCATGAACACCAAGCTGCGCTTGTACTGCTGGTCTCGCAACCTGGACTGCTCGAGCGCTGCTGCATAATGCTCATCCATTACCTCAACCCTTGCCTGCAACAAGTCATTGGTGCTTTGCAACGCCTCGAGCGCTTCCGACATTCCAGTCCCCTGCCCGCTCGCGGCGTGCTTGCCTGCCTTGGCGACCTGGGAGAGCTGCTGGTACATCAGGTCGATCATTGTCTCCTGGCGCTCGACAACGGCCCTTAGCTGCACTGCCTCCTCGAAATACTGCCGGACGTAGCCCCTCAGTGGCTCCAGTTTTTCATTGGCACACGCCGCACCGGCGTCCCACCCTTGCGAATAGCCGTGGGAATGCCCTTCATCGAAACCCTCCTTGCGCCCTTCCTGACGCCCCTGGCTCCGCCCGACATGCAGGTTGGAGATCGCATGGTCAAGCGACCCGGTATAACCGCCGTCCAGGCCGCCACCGCGCCTGCCCGCACCCCAGTTGTGATCCATTTGCTACCTCCTTCGATCCGCATGTCGTCATGCATGCCCACCGGCAAAGCCTGGTACAGGGCAGTGCGGTTACCTGGTTGTTCTGATTTCGGCCCCGGCAGCCTGCTGGGCATCTGCCTGGGGCAGGGCGAATTCAGTCAGCCTGTGAAGGGCAACCGCAACCCAATCCCCGCCAAAGCGCTCATCTTCCAACACCGATTTGAGGGCAAGGATTGGAACGCAGTGCCTGCCGTCACCTTGGACATAAAATGCAGCCAGCCATTCCGGCAGCAGGTGTTTCACCTCGTCATGGGTTTCTACAGTGAACATCAACGCAAGCATTCCGGGCATGGCCTTGACCTCTCGACTAGGCAGTGCGTCGGCCAGCCAGAACGCCACCTCACTCAACTGATGGGCCTGGACTGGCAGCAATGCCACCACCTTGCCTTCCTCACTGTCCACCACGATACCTGGCTCCAGCATGAGCGTTGCGGCGTCGAAGGTTAGCCTACCTTGGCGAAGCGGGAGCGACTTCAGAAAATGCCCCAGCAGTGTGTACATCTCGAACGCTGCCGGAATGTCTTTCTGAATGGCAGGCACACTCTTGGCCATTACCCCGACGAAACCACCGCCCGATTGCTCGAAGACATCGCCACTGATGGCCTGCGCCACAAAAGCTTCAAGTTCGTACAGCGAATACATGCTCAAACTCCCTCACACCGTCTGGACTAGACTGAACTTCAACCTGCCGACAGGTCCAACTTTCCGTTGTTTGTTTTTTGTATGTGTGCAGCCCAGACCTCATAGGAAGTACTCATGACCCATCCGTTTCACTGTGCATTTCACCCAGCGCCCGGCAATGTCGGTGGCGTGCTGAACATTGGTCCCGCCTCGGTCAGCATCGACCTCGAAAACCTGCGCCTGTTCGCCAACGTGGTCGCGCAGATCGAAAAACGGCGGGCAGCCGGCCCGGCGCGATCAGAGATTCTGGGTGAATGGACGGGCAGTGAAAGCATTGACTGGGCCCATATCGGCTTTCATTCCTGCCGCGAAAGCTACAGCCTGCGCTACAACGGCGTAGCCTGGGAGGCACCTGCAGACGCTACCATTGCCGCTGCCGCCGAGGCGCGACTGTTCCTCGACGACATGCGCTTGCAGGCCTGACTTGCAGGCATGGCCCCGCCGCTATCGAGCAGGGGCCGCACTTGCCTGGTACTGGCCGAAAAACTCGAACTCAACCCGGCGATTGGCGGCGCGGCCACTCGCGGTCTCATTCGAGGCAATGTAGTCGCCCTCTTGTCCCTCGGCACTGATCTTCGCTGCCGCCACACCGCGCCGCACCAGATATGTTTTTGCGGCTTGTGCCCTCAGCAAGGCAACACGCCGATTCGCCTCGACCGTGCCGACGCTGTCGGTAAAGCCAATGATCTTCACCTGTAGCGCGTCCTGCGCAGAGCGCACCAGAATATCGCCATCCTCGGCACTGGGGTTGAAGCGCGAGTGGCCAAAGGCGAAGTTCAGGGTCATGTGGTTGATCGAAGACTGGATCTGGTCCTGCCGCGCCCGAATCGCCAGCAACTCCTGACGGCTACCATTGGCATCGGCCTCTGCTGCTGCCAGGCGAACCCGCAGGCTCTGGATCTCGACGTTCAACGCATGGATGGTTTGCTGCATCTGCGCCGTATCAACGCCCTGGACAGTAGATGAGTGGTAGGGGACCGGCGCAGCAGCGCTTTCTACTACCTCGAACCCCGCCAAAGCCCTCGGGGCGAGTACTGCCGACATCACGGCCAGCATCAGCGGCAGCACCCGGCGAGGGGTGGCAATAATGGTGCTCATACATCTCTCCAGTACCGCAAGATCAGGTAAACGATGACGGACCAGGCATACCCCAGCATCAGGGTAAGCATGCCTGCCAGCAAATAGGTGCGCAGCGGGTCGACGGCATCCTGGCCAAGTGGCTGCAGACCGGGCACCAGCGTGGCCGGGAACCACGCGAACAGAAGCGCCACCAGCGGTGCAAGCCAAAGGCCCAGACGCAGCCTCTGGTGGTCACCGTCGCGCGTCCACCATGCGTACCAGCCCAGGCTGAGCAGGTAGGCGGGCAGCAGCATCACACTCAGCAACAGTGCAGACAGGGAAAGCGCAGCGGCATAAAAGCGTGGCGAACCTTCGGCCATTTCACCCATCAGGGTTGCAACGACTGCGATGGCAAACGCAACAAGTGCCACCAGCAAAGGCACCGACAACAGCCACAAGGCGGCGCGGCGATCGCCAACCAGCCTCAGGCCCGGCACCACGGCAAGTGGAGGTAGCGGGTAGGACATGCCATGAAACTCCTTGTAAGGGCCAGAACGCCAGGTTCCAGTACAAACGTCTGTGCAACCGGTAACGAAGGGTACTCGCCAGCGCTCGACATCCTGTCAACTGTCAAAATGACCTATCAGAAAAATGTTTATTCTAATGGCTAGTATGAGTTTGAGGCCCTGTGCCGTCAAGGTTTGAATCCCTGCCATAGGGAGGCGCTCACTTGACCATACGCAAGGCGTAGCGCAAACTCACACCATACAAAAAACGTTTTTCTAACAAGCTAAATTGATAGCAATTTGTCTTCCAGAAGGATCTGACGCATGAAAGCCCTGCAACTCGCCCTGCCGCTGCTGGTTTCGCTCGCCTGCTCTACAGCTCATGCCGCAAAGATCGACCAGTCGGAGGCCAGGGCACGTCTTTCCCAGGTGCTTACCTGCGAGCGCAGCGTATCGCCCGAGCAGTTCGAAACCCTGATCCACGCCGCCGACGGCAAGGCCATCGTGCAGGCTTCGGATTTGTCCGACGGCGAATACACCGTTCCCAACCCAGTGGATGTTTTCGGCCGCGCCATCACTCGGCTATCGATGCACCCCGGCTCCAATGGTGAAGGCGACTTCGATACTTACGCCGGCGCATTCACTGGTGAAAGCATCCAGACCGTCGCCAGGCTGGCCGACATCCCCAAGGACCAGTTCGGCGATTACAAGAAGGAAGTTGGCAACCACGACCTGTGGCTCTACGTCGATGGCAACGACACCTACATCAGTTGCTCGAACAACATGCGCACGGTAGCCAAAACACTGAAACGCACGGCACGCGAGGCGGCGGACGCCGTAAAACGCGTCACACAGTAATACCCAGCGCCGACTGGCGCCGAATGGAGTCACACCATGAGTTTCAGAACACTGGCTGCAAAGTTCCTGGAAACAGTCAAGGACGACCTGGGCATCCCCGCCCGGCTACGCAAGGTGATTGCGGATACGCCGGGTATTCGGATGCGAGTGGATGACACCGCTGCCGTCATCGCCTCATCCAGCGTGGTGCGCTGGCATGAATGGCCTCATGGCCAAGGCAGCGAGAAACGCGGCGAAGTCAGGGGCTGGCGCACCAGCGGCGGCCATTATCAAAGCGAGCACCGGCACATTCCGGCGCTGGCCCGACTGGGCAAGACCGAAACCTCGGCAGGATTCAACTGCGACATTGGTGACGTCACTGGCCTGTCCGCCTCCAAATCCGAGCTGTACCGTTTTTTCTCCATGCAGCAGATGGCTGAACAGGCCTGCCAGCCGTTCATCCGGGATGTAAGCCAGGAAGGGCTTGCGCAAAACCTGCGCTGGCCTGAGATCGGTATCGTTCGTGGCAGTAGCGACTTCCTGCTCCAGTACAGCTGGGACGATGGGCTGTACCTTGCCAACAGCGGTGGCTCGCACCATTTCGTCGCCGCCCGGCATATCGCCGGCCAGTTGCAGCAACCCGTTGCGCTGCAAGGTCGCCTGGTTCGCCACGGCCTGGATGCCGAGGCTGCGGCTCAACTCAATGATCAGTACGCCATCTACGCCATTGCCAAAGATGCGTTTTTTGCTGAAGCGCTCGATGCCCTGCGCGACTTCAGGGCCACCCACTACTGGGCAGACCTGCCGCAGCCATACGACAACGGCCTGGCGATCTTCCTGCCAAGAGACGAAGCGCGCTCACGCAAAGTGGCAGAAGTCTTCGCCAGCGAAGGTTTTACCAATGTGGGCGACGTGGTGGTGGAACTTGCTTCCCAGGGCGCAGCAGCAGAGCGCCGGCCCCGTCAGGATGAGATGCGCCTGCGCATTGAAGCCTTGCCTGAGCTGGAGGCGAAAGCCGGTGTCGCGCACCTGTTCGGCAAGCACGCCGCAGCCCGTCTTCGCAACGAGCTGGCAACGCAAGTGGATTGGCAAGCCGTGGAGCAGGCGACCATGGACGAAGCCTTTGGCGTTCATCGGCTCGACGCCCAGAGCGTTTACGATGCGCTGGCCCGACACAGCCCTGGGGCCACCTCCGGGCACGCGCTGAACACCCTGCGCGCTACTGTGGACGGCTATGCCAGGCTTCACGAGCGCAAACTTGCCAAACAGGCAACGCCCGACGCACCGACCCCTGACTGACAGGCCTCACCAAGGCGCGAGCGAGCAATGTCATGCCGGCCTACACCGAGCAATACTGGCCGGCCAACTGGTGAATGTGCTCCGCCGATTGCGCCTGGGCCTGGGCCTGCTCGCAGGCCCATAGCAGCGTCCCAGCATCGGGCACATATGCCTCACCGCTCGCCTTCTGCCCCACGAACCAAAGCGCACGCATGACAAACAGCGGATCACTGCCCAGCCGCTGATCATCCACTGCCTGCAGGTGGCTGACCAACGCCTGGAGCGCCTTGCCCAAGGCTTTAGCCTGGCTGAACTGGACCAGATTTCCCAGTTCTTCCGGCTTCATGGAAGGATGAATGGTCAGCGGCGTGCAGCGCTCGGAATCGAGCAAATCCCAAAACGTCACGCCGTCCTTGCAGACCATCCCAACGCGGCGACCACCCGCCATGTCATCGACCTCGATGAAAGTGCCTGGCTGGTATTTGTGGATTTTCATCTTCTAGCCCTTACCGATTGACTGACCGACCACCGTCGGCAACAGGTGCATTCTAAGCAAGCGGGCAACAAAAAACCTTAAGGCCAATGCTTGCAAACACCCGTATTACAACAGTGCCAAGCTTCGCTTACTCACGGCTCGGGAGCGCTCCGGTGCGCAGTGCGCTCCAGCTCAGCAGATTCAGGGCGGGCAACCACGCACCGGACCGATGATTTTCCATCCGCACCTACAAGCTCGTAGCCGTCCTTCAACAGCCCTTCCGGTCGCCCGGAAATCCACTCCGCAGCCTGCCTGAAGCCGTCGTAGAGGAATCCGGCCTGTGCCGCCGGCGCAACATGCTGCATATCTATCGCAATCAACACGCCGCTCTCGATGTCGAACGAAGGCACCTTGTGCACGGCCTCCAAGGTACCCACCACATTGCCGTTGGTGTCGTGCAGCATGAATGGATCATCAATATCCAGAGGCGCTCTGGCAAGTGCACCTATTGCGGCATCAGCGACAATACGGCTGGCCTCGTATTCAAAACCCAGATCAGCAAATGCTGATGAGCTTCTGGAGTCGATTTTCACAACTGCGTGGCTGGCCGTTAGCCCCGGCTTCGGCACAGCAACCGCTTCAAGCCCCAGCGTTTGCAGGTATTCCTTTTCAGGCTTCGAGTTCGACATTAACTCGGAAAGTTCCGATACCTGAGCCAAGGCCACAATTTCTGGCTTCACACCCTCCGCGGCCAACTCATCGAACAGTTCCGCCCGCGCTTGCTCAAGGGTGACTGGAGCCTCGGCACGCTCGAACATCGCATCCTTGAGTTTGTCTCCAAGCCCGCAGAGCAACTGCCCTACCTGCTTGCCCACCCGCTGGACAGCGAGCTTGCCGAGACTGTCATCGTTTTCGAAAATGACTTTTCGGCCCTCTACAGCCTGCGCGAACGGCTGACTCTGCCGTTTGGACTTGTCAAACGTACCGCGCTGAAAGAAGAACGGTGTATTGTCAATCACCTCAAGCGAGCCATCCGGGTTTCGCCTGAACGCTTCATTGCCCTTTCTGAGCCGCGAATCGATCAAGGCCTCCTGCACCCGTTCGAGGTCTTTGATCAGCACATTGTATTGCTCGACTCGCTGCCTATCTTCTGGCAGCAGCGGCTGCAGCTCCACGCCAGCGGACACCAGCGCCTCGTACATGACCGCCAGTGGCCCGGCCGCCAGCACGTCATTACGATAACCGCCGCCTATCTGCGAATGTGCCCCTGCGAATTTGAGCTCTGTTATCCGGGAGTTGTCGCTGTTTCGCAACGCGCTGGTCAACGGGAACGTATCGCGGTACTCATTCATCGCGATCAGGTGTGTGGTCGAAGCGACGTTCTCGTGAATAGCCAGATTCTTCGCCACATGGCTTTCCGTTTTCGGGTTGCCATAAGACGCGACAGTATCGAACAACCCCAATTTGTTGATACGCGCCTCTCCGGGCGGGATCAGGTACTCGCCCGTTGCTTTCCACTGGTCATTGAGCATCGGCACGCCGCGCTCGATGAACACATTGGCCAGGGCACGGGCCTGCGCGGCACCACGGCTGAAGCCAACCACATTCACATCGACCTGGAATTCCGGGTTCTTGTTGTGAAACCGGACAAGGGTTTCATAGGCCTGCTCGATCCGGTTCTGGCTGCCGCTGCCCGTGGCACCTTCGAACATGGCCTTGGGCCCTTGGACTCTCTGGCTTCCAACCCCGTCGAAGTAGATCTTTTCCGACAGCCCATAATGCTGCCTGCCCTCGTACTTCAGCGCCACGTGAGCCGAATTGCGGGCAAGGTTGGTCCCCTGCGCACGGTCCCGCTCGTAAAGCCGGGCAACATTGGTATGGGTACCCTTGGGCTGGTCATTGTCCTTGTTGTTGCCCGTACCATCAAAGTACACCGTGACGTGCAATGAATCGCTCATGCCATATCCCTATGAACAAACGTCGGATCAGTCCGCATTCAACTTCAGAATGTGATCGCGTATGGCAAACCCGGCCTGGTCGATGAGCGGCTCCCAGAACTCACGCCCCCTGGCCATCAACGGCGACCCTCGCAAAGCGTCTGCCGATGCACGCAGTGCCAGCACCCCGAACTCTTCGGCCATACTGATGATGCTGCGCTTGCGCCTGTCCAGGTTGTCATACGGTTTCTGATACCACGTCGCGATCTGGTACTCGACACCCTGCTCTTCGAACTTGGCGTACAGATGAGAGACCAGGGCAATGATGGTTTCGCGAATCAGGCCAGGGTCGACGCCCTGTGCTTCCAGGAAGGCTTGGGTAGGTATCTGGGCAACCGCCAGCAGGTCTTCGTGGGTATAGCCCGACATCGGCGCAAAAACGCCATCCGGCAACTCCGTATCGGCGCCTGAGTCTTGGCCGGTGTTTTCATCATCTTGCATGAAGGGCTCCAGAACAGATCAGCTCATGAAAATGAGCGCAGGGAAAAGGAAGTTGATTGCATGCCAGGTCAATCCATATTCAAAAACGGTGTGCTTTCAGAAATCCAAGTTTCTAGGGCACATTCGAAGGCGTCTGCATACGTCGCGCTGCAGCATGATAAAGGAGCGTGAAGTCGCCCTTCGCCTCCAGTACTTCGCCATGAAAAACCGCAGAAACAAAGGGGGCCACCCTGAAAAAGTCAGGCAGCACCGCGGGTGCAGTGGCGTGAATGGGGAAAATCGGGTTGGCGGGCGCAGCCAACTGGAACGCATAGCCAAAGCTACCCAAACCGACGCGCTCGGACAGCGACTGGGCAATGCACAACACCGCCACCAGGCCAATTTCCGCTACATCATCGGCATATAACTCCCCGCCGTCATAGATGAACTGCTCACCACGCACGATGGCCTGATCGGCCAGGCCGGTGAGAAGCCGTCGAAGCTGGTCTTCCAGTTGATTCTCAGCCATGCGAAGTCTCCGCCAAGCGATCCGGGTTGCGTATCAGGGTGCGCACACGATTGCGCGTCTTCGTCCAAGACAACCAGTGGCGCGGAAAATTCCCGCCGACCGATGGCGATGTGCCAGCCAGCCCTTCACTGGCCCTCTTCATCGCCATCCTTGGCGCTTTCCGAGCCGGCACCCGCGGGGAGCGAGGTGTCATTGAACTGTCGATTATCGGAGCCGGCACTGCCCGCCCCTGCCTCCGACGTGGCAGTCTGATCGTCATTTGCACGGCTCCCTGCAGGCGCCGAGCCCCCCTTCAGCGAATCCTTGAATGCCTGGATTCGAGCGTCTGCGCCTTCATTGTAAGCGGCCTTGCCTTCGGCACCTGCCGTCGAAAAGGCCTGCTTGTAGTCGGCTCCCGCAGCAACTGCAGTAGAAGCCATGCCTGCCCCCGCTGTCAGCGCACCATTGGCAACAGCATCACGCACTCGCCCCCCCAAGGAGGCCGAACCAGATTCGCGGAATGACTCCACGCCAGCACGCCCGGCGGACAAGGCGACGCTACCTGCCCTGCCCAGTGTCCTGCCGGTAGCGGCAGTACCCCCCGTAATCGCCCGCCCCAACGCTACACCGGCTGCCTCACTGCGCTTTTCACCCAGCGTGCGCTTGTCACCCGATTCTGCCTGGGCTTTCGCGCCCGAGTCACCGGAAGACGAGCCCCCGACACCCTGCCCGTTCGCGCTGACCAGCGCCGCATTACCACCCGAACCACCGCGAGACCCGCCCCCTTTAGGCCCACCACCTGGTGAATTGCCGTCTGGCGGTGGCAGCCTGCCTTTGTCATGCCCCAGGCGCATGCCTGTACCGGACCCCTGTATTCCAGCACCCACCGAAGCCATGCCACCACGCATCTGGCCAACGGCATTGGTCTCCCCCAGGTCACCTATGCCTGCACCAATCCAGCGCAGCACCTGGTCAGGCAATGTCTGGGGCAAGCCGAAGATCATGTACAGCACGGGCAACAACGTCAGCCCGAAGACCATGAACCACCAGGCAAAGGTCAGGAATTCCGAAATGGCACCCACACCACCTGACGAGGACACCACAGCACCCCGCATGGCGAAGAAGCCCTGGGCGATGTAGTCGATCACCGGGTCAGACACCAGCACCGCAGCAAACAGGCCAAGAACAGCCAGCGCAGGGCGAGCGAACAGCGAAAGCAGCAACAGGTAGCCCTGCGTCTGGGATCCCACGAACGTTCGATCCGGCGTCATGTGCATCACCGCCCACAGCGGCGCAGCAATAATCGATTGCAGTACAGCAAGTACCCATCCAACAAAGACGATCATGAACAGCGTGTAAGGCAAGCTAGGGAGAAAGACTGCAAAGTAGAACGCCAAGGGTTCGATATAGGATGCCATCAGGGCGAGTTGCTTGACTGGCACCGTCAATACCCAGTCCCAGAGAGGGGTGACGACCTTGTCCAGATCAAGCCCGTTACCCAAGCCCTTGACCGATGAAAGCGCGCCTGCAACCACCCGTATCGCTGTGCCGGCCGTCTTGATAGCCACATCGGCCACAAGAATGCCGGCGCGCGCAACGGTCAAGTAATCTCCCACACATTTCATGCGGTTCATCGAGCCGCCCATCTGCCCGGCCGTGCCGCACAATGGCGTCTGCCCGTTGCTGCCCGCCCCCGTTGCAATCTCCACCACGTTCAGCATTACGCCGTTGACGAACGATGACATCTTGGAGTCCATGTCAGCTTTCAAAGAGCCGACATTGATATCGCTGTTGGGGTCCTTGGGAATGAGGCTGGCTATGTCCTCCGGCTTGGACGTGGTCGATTGCTTGTACCCGGGCTTCTCTTCCGCCTTCTTGTCGATTGCCTCGGTGACCGTGGTTACGCTGTGGGTCAGCAAAGACGCCCGAGCGTCGGCAGGCAATGCGCCAAGGGAGGGAGCGCTGACCGAACCGACCGGCTCTGACAGCACGCCAGCAATCTGGCCGCGGACCATGCCAACACGCTGGAACCATCCGCCCGCCGCAGCCCAGCCATCATTCGTGAGTGTATCCAGGAAGTCCTTGAGGCCACCTTCCACATCGCCTTTGTCACTGTTCACCTGGGAGTACAGCTGTGTCGCGACCTTCTGTTCAGCCTCGTTCACGATGACATTGAACTGGTCGGAGTCCACTGCGTCCCAGCCCGAGTCGTTGATAGTCGCAGGCCAGGTACTCACCCAGCTGTCCAACTGTTTCATCATGCCCGTCGCGGCTTCACGCTTCTTGCCCTGCACGTTCACCCGCAATGACTCAAGCGCCGTCTCCATCGCCTCTGTCTGGGGCTGTGCCGCGTAAACCGCCACCTTCACGGTGCCACAAAAAGGCGCACCGCCTGCCAGGTTGGTAATTTTGTTGCGGTCCTTGATCTCGAAGATGTACTCGGTGCGGCCATTTGTCGTGACGAGCTTGTCCTGGGACGACTCAGCCCTGACCTCAGGGGCTGCACCGGACGCCGGGTTGTTCGCATAGATCGAATTGGCCGCCGTGGCGCAGTACGTCGCTGCCAGGTAGCTGCGGGCAAAATCGCGCAACCCATAGAAGTTGCCCGGTGAGTTGACCCCCTCGACGATACCGTTCGGCGACAGGACGCCCATGGCCATCCCCGCCTTGTAGGTGCCGTTGGCAAAGCCGACGCCCCACAGGGAAAACATCAGGACAATGAGCTGAATGAATGAAAAACCGCTTGTCGTCGGCAGCAGCACAGCGCCACCCGCCACGATCCGCACAGGCGTCCAGAGCGAGGACCAGCTCTTGCCCATCGCCTCCCCATCGTTGGCCGTGTTGGTTACACCCATCACGGCAACGTAGGAAACGATAAGCGAACCGATGATGAGGATTCCGCTATTGAAGAAGCCGAACATCGTCGCGAGGATGTTTGCGCTTGCCTGCACAGTGTTGGGGTCGGTGCCATTGACCAAGGTATCGATTACCGGGCCAAAAATCCTGCCAAGCATCTTGACTGACTGGTCGCTGCAGTCGCTTGGATCGCTGCACGGTGAAAACGGCATCTGAGCCATTGGGAATACCTACCTGAATCGAATAGCGGACGGTTGATCTAAATCGTTCGCGACGAATTCCTTTGGAATGCTCCGTCGTCCTTGAGTTGAGCGGCATCAGCCCTGCGCGTGCTGGCCTGCACAGGGGCTTGCAGCCTGAGCCATGGTGCTGACCTACGAACCATGATCCTTCAGATATAAAAAACATGGCAATCTTAAACCACAAATCGTCAAAAAATCAAAATATTGATACGAAAGAAAATTAACAAGAAACGGTAAAGACTTGATCATCACGACAAGGCGGGAACTGACAGGGAAATTCGGGAAGCGATAAAATCCAAAAAAATGACGCAATAAAGCGTCAAAAACACGATAAAAGTGGAAAAATACAGACAACCTGTTTTCCGCGCATATCGCTCGCCCCGTCAGCACAAGTAACTTTTCGATACCTGGAGAGGTGCTTATCACTCGACCTTTTCTGGAAAATTCCGCGTGACACCCCCTCAAAAAGCCGCTCAATCGGCTTTGTAAAGTTGTGTAAATAGACATTTCACCTACTGGCCAGCGCAGCAGGCGAGCGGCATGATTGGCGTCAACCCCCCATTTAATGGGCGAATGAGCTTACCCATCGCCTGACGAACATTTTCCAGGCACAAGGCACCCAGCCGTCCAAGGGATACCTTAAACCGCCAGAAAACCGATTTATCCGACTCAAGCACAAGAAAAATAACAGTAAAAATGCTATGGTCACTCAAGCAGCGAACCTCGAGGCTCGCGGCGGACTGGCGACTGAATCGGGCACGCTCAAGCCCTGTGAACAAATGACGGACATAGATGCAGCTATCAATACGTGATGCGAGCCGATTCGTGATCGGCGCCGGGTTAATGCGCGAAAAAGCGATCGAGGCCTCGGGCAACCCTGCAATCAGTTTTGGCAACGTAGCGCAAGCCGCTCTGCGGCAAGGCCCCGACGGCCAGAAAATCCGCCAGACGATCGACACACTGGCCGACCAGGAGTCTGCATACCTGCGCGCTACACCCCCCCACACCTTGAGCTCAGATCGGGTAATGCAAAGCCGGGAAGCCGAAGTGAACGTATTCACCGCTATCCACCGTGCCGTGATCGGCAGCGTAAACCTCGAAGCGGCCAGCCCATCACGGAAAAGTGGCGCAGAGGCCGATCTGCACCAATCACTGCTCGACGCATTCGAAGCGATCGACAACACGCCTGGCTCGCGGACAGATCGGGAAGGTTTGCTTGCCAGCGTGCGCGAGCAGGTAATTGCAGCCTCTTCCGATGCCGACGGCATGAAGCGAATGCTGCGCGACAGCGAACAACGCTACCTGGCGGCCGATCTGGACAAGACCTTCGCCCGCTATGCCAACGCATCATTGCCACGCAGCGAGAGCAGCAACGACTACAGCATGTAAGGATCACAGGCCATGCCGACTGCACAGGCGTTTCAGAGCTTCACCGCTTCCGTATTTCCTTCTCAATCGACGGAAACCGTCATCGCCAAGCAACCCGTACTGGCCGAATACGGCCGCGAACTGCGTAACGCCATCAGCCAACTGCCGCCAGAAGCAACACGATCGCTACTGGGCGAATATGGCCAGGCATCCCCAGCACTCATAACGTCAATCGAGGGCTCCATTCTGGATCGCGAATTTGCCCACGAACGCGCTG
This sequence comes from Pseudomonas sp. LAIL14HWK12:I1, assembly GCF_003202095.1. Taxonomy (NCBI): domain Bacteria; kingdom Pseudomonadati; phylum Pseudomonadota; class Gammaproteobacteria; order Pseudomonadales; family Pseudomonadaceae; genus Pseudomonas; species Pseudomonas sp. LAIL14HWK12:I1. The sequence continues at coordinate 841,959 of NZ_QJKG01000002.1, read as the reverse complement.
CCCAGCAGGCAGACGTCAGCCAGGACTGGCTGACCGCTGCCGATGCGCACGGTACAGGGATCAATGAGTCAGCGGCAGCAGCAGACGACACCTGGAACATGAACCCCTAGCCACAAATGCAGGCACAAAAAAACCGGACCAGCGTCCGGTTTTTTTGTGCCTGCCATCACCAGCAAAAGGCCGGCGAACTCGCACCCTATCGCGAAGCAGTCTTGAACTGCCGGGTACTGTCCTTGCACCCCATGGATGCAACAGTGAACAACACCTCATACCGCGTGTATGCACTGGCAGAAATGTTCGATGGCCTAGGCCCCTTGTCCACGGTCTTGCTGTACGCAAGCACCGCATCGCACGCGATAGCATCCACGACCTGGTTGCTGACACTAGCCGCACGCTGGCGCATCCCCAGCTCGAACTGCGCATCATCCAGAACAACCGGCGTACGCGCTGGCGTGGTCGCCAATGCAGCGTAAGTCCCTTGGGTTTCCCCCAGCAAACGTACGGCAATCGTGATAGCGCCACCGTTCTCGATCCGCGGATACCCGGCAAACCGCGCAGTGAACTTATCCGTAGCCGCCAACTGGCTTACCGTGCGACCCACCACTTTGGCCCAGTATTCATTTGGCGGATTGGACGGCTCATACGCTGGCGCCCCTCGATCATAGGGCTTGCCCGCCATCCTGAGCTGCTCCTGGCGCAAGAAGTAGCTGGAGCGGCATTTGTTACTAATCTGCGCCTCCAGCGGCCGACCAGACTTTGCGCTGTAGAGCAAAGCAGATGCGCATTGCAGCTCGAACTGCCCGTTGAGGTACAGTGGCTCACCGGTCCCCAACGGACTTATAGTGGGAATAAGGTTGACCGCCCCACCACCGGCCCCTCCCGCAACCCCGGTCACAAGGGCATTGGGCATCATCGAAGTCAGCGAACTGACAGCCTCGTCCGAAAAGCGAATCTTGGTGGTCCCGTCCGGCATCTGCTCGGTGGTTACACAGCCTGCCATTGCCGCAGCCGCCAGCAGGGGCAGGATGAGTTTGCACTTGGTCATGCTCGTGTCCTTACTTGAAAAATCTGCTTGAGCGCGATCAGAAGAACCGCCCCATGTCTTGCTGCCTGACCTTCGCCTGGCGAGTCTCGCGCAGCTGGCGCACCACGTCACCTGCACGCATCTCGACAGGGTCGCCACAGGGCTCACCCACCTCGACCACGTAGCCATCACGTACGCCCACCTGCACAAACTGCACGAACCTGGCATTGGCCATGAGCGCACGCTTGCTGCCCTCGTCGACAAAGATGCCGAGCGCCAGTGGCGGCATGCGCGAGTCCATGAAGCTGACCCCCTCGACCGACAGGTACAGCCGATCGGAAACGTAGGCGGCCTCGAAAGGCATGCACGAAGCCCAGGCGGCCTCGAATGGCTGGACACCCACGTACAGGGTGTCGCCTTCCAGCGCAAAGCTGAATCGCCCACTTTGCATGGGCGAGAGCAACATCACACGATCGTGTTCGGGATGGCGCAGCACTTCGTCCCGCTTGAAGTTTGCCGTCCAGCGCAGAAAATTGGCGTACGCCACCACTTGCCTGGCGGCCCGCGCTACACGAGCCCGTTCTTCTGCACCTATTGCCGGCCCGACATCCTTATGGCCCTGGGTCCCCATCAACATCAGTCCTCGTGTTTTTTGCGCTTTTCCAGCATCCCGAAGAAGTCATCAAGAATCTTGTTCAGCATTTTCTGCGGCGTGTGGCCAAAGTTCTTGGCGTGCTCCGAAACCCGCTCGTGATTGTCGTTGCGCAAGGTGTAAGCGTTGGACGGATCCTTCTTGCGGTTACGGAACGAAATCAGCCCCGAACGGCGCGCCATCGACATCATGCGCTCGTAATCGGTGTGCGAGATGTTGAACTTCTTGCGGATATCAACCTTGGTCAGGCGTTCGTCCGCCTTCATCAGGCGAACCGACTCCAGCATCAGGTTATGCAGCTGGTTCAGACGCACCAGGTGGTTGAAACCGCTGTCGATCTGGCCTCGCTCCACTGCCCCGCGATCGGTGTCCGGGCGGGCCAGGCCACTTGAGAGGCTCTTCAGCACGACTTCATCGGACAAGTCGAGCGGGTTTCGGTTCTTCTTGGTCTCCTTGAAATCAGGCGACTCGCCGCTCAGGTAGTAGACCGACCCTTGCTTGCCGATTTCCACCTCCAGGAAAGAACAGGCAACCATGAAGATGTCTTCGGTGCAGAGCTTGCGCGACACACCCTGCTGAACGGCTTCGCGGCTCAGCGGCTCGCCCGCCGCACGCATGGCCGCATGGGTATGCTTGGTCCGCTGGATGTCCTGGACCATGTTGAAATACGACTTCAGCGGCAGCACCTTGTCGGACAAGTTGACCAGCGGGTGCAACTCCTTGACGGTGTCTGCCAATACATCCGGCGAGGGGACCAGCAGGGACCGCAGCCCTTGGGCCAGCGACAATAACTTGGCCCCGTCTTTCACTTCATTCGCTGGTCGCATATACGTACCTAAGGTTTTCCAATCCAAAATAGTCTTCAAGTGCCTGCGGGGGAGCAAACACCCCGCTCAAGCAGAACAGCAGCCGAAGGCTTCCTTGGGGATGGGAGCAGGTAATCATTGCGGCGCCAGGCACCCGAGATCACCCCCCTGACCTGGGTCAAGGCCCATGGACTGAAGTGTCTGCTTGGTCAGCTCCACCTGCGCCTTGATCGACTCCGGGTCGTTCGCCATCTGCTGCGCGACAGCATTTTCAATCGGCGACCGAGAGGAAGCAAGGTTAGACAGGGTCGCCATGACCGCAACCACGACTAATGGAGGGACAAGCCAAGCCAAAGCCGTCTTGCGCCGGCGCGACCTGGCCTGCCGTGCAGCATCACTGGCGGCCTGCTCGCGCATGGCTTTGCGCGACGGCTGGGGGGCTGCAGCAGCATACTGCGACGCACCCACCGCAACAGGCTGGGAGGCCTCAGGCAGCACGACCATCCGTTCGGCTTCGTCGCGCTGGAAGTAACTGTTAAGTGCCTCGTTCAAGCATTCCGAAAGCGCCTGACGCACGGTGTAGGCGACCAGCGCCGGATCAATGTGCGGGGCCAGCGCGCCCTTGCGATCGGCTTCGGCATGGAACACCAGCTGCAGAGCGGCCAACTCGTGGTTCGCCTGCACGCCAGCTTCGTCCTGGATTGCCAGGCTGACGCTGCCCTTCAACAGACGCTGATGGCCGTCGTCTTCAGCCATGTCGAAACCGCCAACCACCAGGGTCAACTGCTGGAACCCCTTGGGAATGCGCACCGTCCGCGTTGCACGCAATACATCGTTGGGGCATTGGCTGTCGAACACCACCAGCAAGTGCTCGCCCGAACCGAAGATGCGAATGCTGGGATCGAACTCGAAGTTCGGCGCTTTGGCTTTCATGTACTTTGCTCCTTAAAGTTTTCCAAAGATGTCTTCAAGTACGACGGCCTGCGAAAGGCCCGTCATCATCCTTGGCTTCCCTGTACGGTGATCGATGAAGAAGGCAGCCGGCACACCCGCCTGTTCCTTGCCGTTGTTTTCGAATGCGGCAAACAGGAACGCCAGGTTGGTGCTGAGATGCTCAACTGTTTCCGGTGTTGGCTCGGAGCGGATCTGCTCATGTTTGCCCAGCACCCGCGCAAGCGTTTTCTGGTCCTTGGCCTGCAGGATCGTGGCGGCGAGCGGCACGCCATCGGCCGGGTTGCCCAGCGCAGCGGACGGAATCCACTTGATGGAGTGGCCCTTTGCCGCGTAAGCCCTTGTTAAGTTGTACGTCTCGCGGCAGTACGGGCAGCGCGGGTCGATGATGATGTAGACGGTATCGCCAATGCCGCCCTTGCCTTCCTTGACCCCAGCCAGGGTGTCAACTGTCTTCATCGACTCGGGGATAGCCCCTTTGAAGCTACCGTCCATGGCTGCGGCCTCGCGCACATTCGGCGCGGCAACCGGCGACATCATCGGCGCGACAGGTGCGGCCGCCGCGGCAGCCACTGGAGGAGATGCTGAAAGAGGGCTTGCTGCCTGGGCAGCACCCGGCAGGAAGGCGTCGGAGATGTTGGTGCCCGTTTCCGCATTCCAGGCTACGCCGGTGAACAGCACCGCAGAGTCCGGGGTGCTGAACAGCACCACCTGGTGGCCGTTCTTCTCCACGGTCCAGGCGGTCAAGCCACCCAGGCCGACAGGGCGGGCATTGACGATACGGCCATAGCGCGACACCCGCTGCGCGGTCAGGTCATCGAGTTCCTGCTGGGCCGGGGCCGCTGGCGCAGCAGCTTGAGCGGTGATGAAAGACGAGAGATCTGCCGTTTGCGTGGGGGCGGCATGGGCGACTGAAACCCCCGCCGCAAGCGCCGCCAGCACGGCAATAGGTCTTGCAATCACACCTTTCATGGCTCGATGTCCTTATTAAGAATCCAATACGACCGTATTCTAACAAGAATGTAGAAAAAGGCACCAAAAAATAAAAAAAGGCCATCTTCTAGATGGCCTTGGGTGATCGCCCATTAGCTAGAAATCAACGCTTCATGACGGCCCTGCATCGCGCGCCGCCGCCTCAGCCGAGGCATGCCTTTGCTGCTGCAAGTCCTCATAGCGCTTCTTGTCCGCGTCGGAGTACTTGTATGCCGACATGGCCAGCTCAAGGCCATTGACTGCCTTGTCCAGCTGAGGCTCCGCCAGCGATACGCCCGCCTTGCACTCATAGAGGAAGTGCGACAGGATGCCCGGCGCCTCGGGGAACCCAGCTTGGCGCCCGATCGTTTGCAGGGCGTACCACATGTCCCGGTCGAAGAATCGCAGCCAGCGCATCTCGGCAGGCGGCAGCACCCCCAGGCGCCGGGCCTGGAAGAACATGGCGAAGATGATGGTCCTGACGAACGCGTGAGCATGCAGGATCGCACTGGCATTGGGGTGTTTGATGTATTTCTGGATGATTGCCCTCGGCTTCTCCAGCGGTATGTCAGGCTTCAGCCATGCATAAGGCTCAGCAGAACCTGCCCCCTTGCCCGAAGGTGCCTTGAACTGGTCCCAGCACCACGCAATCATGTCGTTGCTGTCAGCCATCGCCGCCTTGAAGGCACTGTCGTCCAGCGACGTGTCCGTGGCGACCACCCGTGGCAGTGCGATTGCCACCAGCAGGGTTTCTGCCGGCGACAGGTTGCCAACCCGGGTCCAGTGCTGGCCCAGCTGTTGGCGCATCACGTCCGTGGCCTTCTCGCGGTCGAGGGTCGGCGCCCAGCTTCGGTCAGGCTGCGCCTGCCAGCCACTGATCAACAGATGCTCATAGGCAAACTGGCGAGAGGTCTGTGACATGCCGAATACCGGGTGATCCAGCGGCTGGGCGATCAGGTCGAGTTCGGCGAACATCCGCAGGTGCGGGTACTGCACCTTGTTCTCTTGCACATAGCTCTGGATGTTGTGCGTCCTGGTGAACCTGAGCTTGGGGTGGGTCTTGTTGATACGCATGAACATGCGGATCGAGAAAATCACCATGAACACCAGCAAGAACCCGTTCATGAGCAGCGAAGAGGACGTGATTTCGCCCCACGCCACCCTGGAAAAGTCGCGCTGGCACGCGCCGACGATACCGTCAGGCGCACACATGCGCCCGACCCATTCACTGATCGAGGAAACACCCGGGATTTCTGCAACATCGCCCAGCACGCTCGGCAACCAGAGTTCCACATAACGAATGTAGGTGTAGGTGGCGGAAATCTTTTCGTGGGCAAAATACCAGGCACCCCACCCACCCAGGTAAAGCACCGCGATGATCCCAAGCAATATGGCCGGGTCATCCCAGGTGAAACTCTTTTGCCCGCCTCCTTGCTGCTTCATTCAATGCCTCCTCTCGCCGCCACAAAGATATTTACCGGTCATGACTGCCCTACCTGACCAGCTCTTTGAGGATGTTGTGCGTGGTGCGCACGCGCCCCACCATGAACACCGCGACCTGACGAACGACAGCCCGCACGGTCATCTTCCTGACCACCTCGATGTAGACCAGCCCGCCCGTCATGACCAAGGCCAGCGGCAGCAGAAACTTCCACAACGACGGCACCAGCAACAACGTCAACCAAGGCAGGGCGGCGCTCGCGTTGATCACGAAGAACCGTGCGGGTGGAGCACATCTGCTCCAGTGATACCGACCTGTTGCCATAACCTCTCCCTAAATTCGCTTTGACAGCCACCACCTGAATGCGCCGGCTCAGCCGTGGCGCAGATCGCGGGCAGTCGCTTCTGTGATCAAGCCTGCCGCCAGCAGGCGGTCTGCTTCGGCCGCGAAGGTATGCCCTTCATCCCGCACGAACTCGGCGACCCGCTGGGTCACACGCCCCATGTCGGTCAGGTCCATCAAGGTGTCACGCACCTGCTCGGTAAACCTCAACCATGAGCGCGCAGCGGTGCGCTTGCCATCCACCGTTGGCACCAGTTTCTGCGCCATCATGAAACGGCTGGTGTCGACCAGGTCATAGATGGCGGTCGCCCGCTCCTGCTCGGGGAAGCGGGAAATCATCCGGCGCATGATGGCCGCCACATCCTTGGCGTGGACCGTGCCAAACACCGGGTGCCCCGTGAGCGACAACTCCACCGCCGCGCGGATGGTTTCCTGGTCACGCAACTCGCCAATCACGCACAGACCCGGCGCACGCCGCATGGCCTCGCGGTTCGCCCGGTAGAAATCCTTGAAGTGCGTAGGAATCTGCGACTGCACGAAGATCGAATGCTTGCTCTGGATCTTGTCGTAGGTGAATTCGATCGGCTCTTCATGGCTGATCAGGTTGCCCTTGATCGGCGTTTCGTTTTCCAGGATGAAGCGGTTGATGGCGGCGAACGTCGTGGTCTTGCCATGGCCGGTAGCCCCGGCCACATAGACTATGCCATCGCGCGGCGTCGCCATCCTGACGATGTCCTCGCTCAGGCCAACATCCTGGATGCGTGGCGGATCATCAGGAATGGCCCGGATGACGATCTGGCAGGACGTATCACCATGGCAGGCGATGGGCGAAGCGTTCACCCGGTAGGCGTAACGCAGGCGAGCCCCTCGGGCGTCCTTGCGTTGAGGGTCGAACAACTCATACCGCTCGTTGACCGCCGTGCCGGAGACGATATCGGTGGTGGCGGTGTCGCGGTTGGCCGCCATCTTCAGCAGTTCGTTGACTTCCCCGACATCGAGCGCACGCCGGGTGACTGCATACAAGCGCCCGTACTTCTTCACCACCACCGGCAGCGCAGGCTGGATGAAGATGTCGCTGACGCCATGGGTCAGGGTTTCCAGCATCATCGCCTTGAACTGGTCGGCGCGGTCGAAGCGAAACGGGTCTTCGTAGCTGGTCAGCCGTTCCAGGCGCTCAATCAGCGCGCCCGGTTCCAGCATCATCACGTCATCGTGGAAGTCCTGCTTCATTGCGCCCCGCCTTCAGCGCCAGGCTGGGCGCGCAAGCCACTCCCACCCGGTGCCGCAAATGCCTTGGCAGCCGCAGGCTGAGGGTAAGCGGCGGGCGACGGCGTCGGGCTGGTTGCCCGGGTTGGCACAGCACGGCGCACCGGGTCGGCAGTGGTGGAGGTGGCAATCGAGCTGCGCCACACATTCATGTTGTCATTGAAGTCGGGCAGCGCCGTGATGCGCAGCAGGGTTTCATCTACCGCCATCGAGCGCCCTTCCTTGGTAACCGGGATCGAGGCACCGGAGATAATCGGCAGGGTGACCTGGCCGTGGCGGGCAAACTCACTGAAACGGCGCATGCCATCGATATCGCGGTTCATTCGGTCGAAGCCGTAGGTCAGCATCAGGTTTGCCTGCTCGACACCTTGCTTCCAGCCTTCACGCACAGCCAGTTTCCACACCTTTTCTTCTTCATCAGAGCGCGGCACCAGCGCAGAAACCAGTGATGTGCGATCGAAAGTGGGCAGTGGGAAGCTCAGGTATTCGCGCCAGCTTGGCGGAACGGAAGAAAAGCGTGCCTGCGACTCGATCTTGTAGGCGGCGCCGGAGAGCCGCAACGTGTAGTTACCGTCCTGGTTGTACAGGTGGCGCGCCTCGGTAATTACCGGTGGCACCACGCGGTCCTGGATCATCAGGCTGCTGAAGTCGTAGACCGTATCGAACTCGCGCTCGCGCAACTTCAGCGCCTTGTTGATATTGGTAAGCTGCCAGGCCAGGCCCGCCTTCACGCCCACCTGCAATGCAGCATCCAGAATGGCCTCGCCGCGCGCCGCCGAGGCCTGGTTCTTCTCTTCCCGCATGGCTTCGACAGCCGACCTGGCATCGCCGCTGTCACCCTGCTGCTGAACGTAGGCGGGCTTGTCATAGAGGCGCTCGGCGTCCTCCAGGGTCATCGGGGGCATGTCCATCGCCATGTTCAGCCCCTCCCCAGCGCCAATGGCACCGGTTTGTAGATCAGGCGCAGGGTGTTGGTGCTCTTGTCGAGCACCACGTCGGCACCGGTGTCGATCTGTGCACCGACATCCTTGAGCACGTTGATCGGGGTGGCCTTGCGTACCCACACGTTGATGGGCTTGAGGTCTACACGCTTGCCGCTCTCGACATAGGCATAGCCGTAACGGCTGGCAAAAGTCTGCAGCAACTCCTGCGGCTTGCCGATGAAGTCGATATCCACCTGGTCGGTATCGACCGCAGCCTGCCGTGAGGCGGCCTGCACCCGGTCAGCATTCAGCCGCGAAACGTAGTTGTGTTGCGAGTTGACCGCCACCGACACCTTGTCTGCGATGATCCGGCTGGCAAACGCCTCGGTGTCTTCCGTGGTCGGCTTGGCCGAGCTTGCACAGCCCCCCAATGCGACCAGCGCCAGCAGCACGCTGCCAGCTTTGCAGCCGCGAACACCCATGAGCATTCCTTTCATGTAAAAACTCCTGAAGTTGTCATTCTGATCGACCCTGTGCCGGGGCCTGCGGCGGCCCGTTACTGGTAGCTCACCACCAGCCGGTCATGGCGTTGCCGTTCGAGGTACTTGCCCCATTTCACCGCCAGCGGGATCAGGTCTTTCTTGTAGATGTCGTTGTATTTGCGGGTCCGCGAGTGATAGTTGGCAGCGCGTGTCCAGAAGTCCTGGCCATTGTTTTCGGCAAGTTTCTGGCGCAGCAACCAGGCCGCCAGCTCCGCGTTGTAGCAGCCGCGCCAGGCGACATCGGATTTGGTAATGGCCGGGTACGAGGCGAACACGCCCTTGGGCCCCCAGTGGGTGGTGTTGATCTGGAAGTGGCCAAGGTCGAAGGTGCCGTTGCTGTTCGACACGCTTTGCCCGTTCTTGCCGCTTTCCTTGCTGGAGATGGCAAGCAGCACGTTGGCCGGCACACCCTGGCGCTGGGCGGCCTGGACCACGCAATCGATATCGGCCGGGCGCACCGCATAGAAGTCATCGGCCAGCGCCTGAGCAGACCACAGCGCGAGCAACGCGACTGGCCATTGGAGCCTGTTGCGCATCATGCTCAGATGATCCATTTCTGATGCTGGAACCAGAACCAGAACGCGCCTTCGACAAACAGCTGCCCCGTCGAGACCTGCCAGCTGCGGTAGGACTTCTTCATGCCGAATACCCACAGCGCAAAACCAATCGACAACCAGTTGAGGGCGATCATGATGCCTGCGCCGGTCGCCAGCATGTACACGAACCCGGCAACGGCGAACAAGCTGGCAATGAAAAACGCCCTGGAATGCAGCTTGTGGTTGCGTGCGATACGGTCGATCTCGTCCCGTTCGATGGTCGTCAGCTGCGCTTTCACCCGCTCGTTGCGGTAGCGCGCAGCATGTTCACGGACCTTCCTGACATCGTCCTCTTCGAACAAGGCAAAGTCGCAATGGTTGCAACCCCAACTGTGCAGCACTCGCATCTTGCCTGCCGGGCTCTGCTCCAGCTCCTGATGGCCGCCCTCGGTCTTGAGCAGGATGCCCCGCTCGCACTCAGGGCAGGTGGGGCTGAAGTTCGACCGCCACAGCGACTTGATGTGCTGGTTGCCCATGCGCAACTGGTTCACGCCCAGCGCCGCCATCGGCATGGTGATGAACGCGAACTTTGCGGCCTTCTTCCCTGAATCGAACAACCCCATCACATCACCCTGGCATGCAAAAATTCTAGTTTCTGATTATCTGTTAGATATCTATCGTCGTCAATTTATGACAGCTACTTATATCCACTTCCGACCAGTGGACGAGGGGCCAGACGGCTATTCGCCTGGTCGATCCTTCATCATTGCCCGGCATTGCGCTTGCAGGTCACTCAGCCGCTTACGCATACCCGCCACATCCTGCGGCTCAGGTTCAGGCGATACGTGATAGGCCGTTTCGCGGGCAATGGCATCGCAGACTTCCTTGATCCGCTCCTCGGCCGCCCATTTGTCCGACAGCGATGCAAACCCTTCACCGGCCGCCATCACCTGCATGTCGAGCAGTTGCTGCGGCATGACGATGGCCAGCTCACGGGCCCACTCATCATCCAGCGCAGGCGCCTCTGCAGCAGCAACCGCCGGCGCCACGGGCGCAGTCATGTTCCCGACGATCAGGTCAGCCACAGCCAGCAGGCTGGCGTGGATCGCAGCCGGGCCTGCCGGATTCTCCTGCACTGCAACGGCGGGGGCAGCGGGCACCGTCTCCGGCACCTGCTTCTGCGGCAGCGGTGCAGGAGCAGTCGGTTTTTTCAGTTCGCCAGTCAGGTAAGCGCCAAGCACGGCGAACGACGTGTCCAGCCGCCCCAGCAGCGGCCGGTCCGGGTCTGCATAATTGTGTTCAAACGCACTGTGCATGCGCGCGAACACAGGATCCCCTTTCACCACCGCCCGCACCCGCCTGGCGAACGAGCCGTCTTTCAGGCTGTCCACAAATACCTGGCGCGACTGCCTGTTTTGCGGAAGGTCCGACGGCTCGGGCGGCTCGACCGGAATGAAATCGTTGATGCGCATTTCTTTCGGTGCCGGCCCGGCGGTGTAGAAGCCCATGCCCCGGATAAGGGCAACCCCGCCGGTTTGCCCATTCTGCGATTTCTTGCCGACCAGGAAGGTGAACTCGCCGTTTTCCTGCATGGCGACGTCGTCGTAGTTCAGCCGGCTGCGTTGCTCGATGGCAATGTTGTCCGACTGCCTGAGCTTTTCGTTACCCGCAATACGTTCGAAGTTGCCCAGCATGGCCTGTGAAGACTCGGCGGCCGCGCCCTGCACGCGTCGCCAGGTTTCCGACTCGGTCCCCGAGGTCAAGCGCCCGACGGCGCGGATGTTGGTGTTTTCCCAGGTGGCATCCGCCTCTTCGGCGCTGGATTTCTTCAGCGAGGAGAAGTCCTGCGCGGCGAAGGTGACGCTGAAGCCCAGGCTACGCGCCTGAGCTGGCGCCACGGCAAAGCCGACCACGGCGTAATAGCCGTATTCGTCCAGGATGGTATAGAACGGGAACTTCGACCCGGTCGGTCGGCTGTCGATGATTTCGCGCACCACACCCTCCACCCGGTTGCCCAGGCAGCCGGCCATCATTTGCTTGATGCTGCCGACGATCATCTTGCCGAGCATGCGCATGCTGTCCGGGGCACGCTCCAGCGCTGGCAGCAGTACCACCAGCAGCCTGCGGTTGATCACTACGTCATAGAAATCGACATCGCCGACGCGGGTCTTGAAGATGTGCCCGTAGTTGAAGGTCAGGTCGTTGAAGATCCGCCCCAGCTGCATGACGATGTAGCCGTGTTGCTCCAGGGTCTTGGTTTCCTGCTGCTTGTACTTGGCTTTCTGGTAGCCCGGCAGCGTCAGCAGGTAAGAACGCAGCGGGGCGACGATCACATCGAACATCTCGCCGTACTTGCCGCCGTGCTCCCACACCAGCTCTTCGATCACGTTCAGCTCGAAGTACTCCAGGTACTTCTCGGGCGACAAATTGATGTGACCCTTGTCACGCAGGTAGGTCAGCGGCCGCGTCAAGGCTGCCACGAACATGATCGCCCGCCCCTTCCACATATCGCCGCCACCGCCCGAGTCGTCCATCAGCGATACGATCAGCTCGATCAACATGCCCGACGAGGTGTTCCCCATCATGTTCATGTTGTTGGTCACCTTGTCGACCTGCTTTTCCACAAAGTCGCGGCCGGAGGTGATGAAGTTGATGATCAGCAGGTCATCTTCGCGCCCCAGGTAACGGGACAGGCGGAAGATCTCCTTCTGTAGCTTGGGGTCGCCCTTGCCGTCGACATAGATGAAGCCTGTGTTCTGCACCAGTGCGTTGAACACGATGCCGAGCAGCAGCTCGGTGTTGTGGGTAACCAGGCTGTCGTCAGTGATGTAAAGGTGGTGCGGGTGGTCGATCTCGATGCACTGGCAAGGCGCCTGACCGGCAGCCGTCACCTTCCACACCTCGACCCAGCCGTTGAATTTGGCAGAGCCACGCTTCTTGCGCACCTTGGGGAGCATCACCACCACGCCACGCCCCATCAGCTCGCGGATGGCATCGGTGGTCACCGTGTGCGCTTCTTCGCTGCCGTCCTGGCCGCGGGTAAGTACCCGCCACAGGTGGTCACCGGTGGACTGGGCCCGGCGGCCGTCGCGCGTGGCAACTGTCCAGATCGGCTGGATACCCTGCTCGATCACCCGCAGTACTGCCGCCTGCTTGCCGTCGGGCGTGCATACACTGTCCCCGACCTTTATCTGCCCCATCTGCACCCAGCCCTTCGGGGTGAGCACCTTGGCGTGCTTGGGTTGCGGCTTGCCGGAGCCGGTGGTGCCCAGTACCAGCTGGTGCGTCCTCAGGTCGCTGTCGCCGGCGTAGATCTGCTCCCGGGTCTCCAGGTCATTGCCGAACAGGGTCACGCCCTCGCCTTTCTTCTTGCCTTTGTACGAGCCGTCGTTGACGTCCGCCAGCTTGGGTACCCGATAAGGAAAGTCGAATGCACGATTGTCCACATCAACGAACTTGCGCTTGAACGCCCAGGCCAAGAGCAACAGCAGCTCACCCGAAAAGGGCACCTTGATCGAAATCAGCGCCAGGATCGGCAGCGCGAACGTGCCGAAGACTGCGCCGTCAGCAGACTGGAAAAAATCACTGAAGCGCTGCCCAGCCAGGCGCGTATCTTTGCGCCGCCGGCTGCTGCTGACTTCATGCTGACGGGATGCGCCCTTGTACTGAGCCATCTGTCACTCCCTTACACTACGTCTTCGTATGCACTGGCGCTGATGTAGTCAGCGACCAGATCCTTGGCGATGCGCGCAATCACGGACTGCTCCATGTCGTCATCGACGAACTCGACGTCCTTGAACGTCTCGCGCTTGAGCCGCTCCACCATGTCCTTGCAGCCACCCGACGGGAAGCGGCGGGCCAGCAACGCGAGCGCATCGGGGCGTGGCATATGCTCGTAGAGCATGGTGCGCAGCTTGCGGTCTTCGGCGGTGGTGGTCAGTGCCCACAAGCGCATCGGCCCGGCCGACATGGTGAACAGCTGGCTGTAGGTGGCGTTCTTGGTTTCGAACCGCGCCAGGAAGGTACAGCCGTGCTTGTTGGCACCGTGGACGAAGTTGACCAGCGCATGTTCTTCGGTGTCGGACAGGCCGATGTTCTTCCTCAGCCAGTCGCGGGTTTCCTTGGTCCCCGAGTCGAGGATGAAGGTGGCGGTGGCGATCTTGGTGAGTTGGCCAAAGTCTTCCATCAGCTGGGAGGCCAGGATGATCTCCATGTTCCACTTACGGGCCTCACGGCCGTCGGTCTGCATTTGTTCCTGCAGGCCCACGTGGCCACCGGTCTTGTGGAATTCGTCCATGCACATGACCTTGTATTCATCCACCAGGTCCGCCACCAGGCGCTCATAGAACGGCAGGTATTTTTCGGTGAAGAACGGGAAGTCTTCCTTCGAGAACGCCACCTTCTTCATGAAGCACTGGCGGGCGATCATGTACATCAAGGCCGTCTGCTTCTTGGCCGACGCAGAACCTTGCAGCGCAACGTCCTGCAGGTCGAGCGCCACGATGCGGGCACTGCCTACATCGAAGCGGGTGTGATCGGAGAACACCGGGAAGTCGCCGACAGCCTCACGAATACCGAGGATGAACGCGTCAACCAGGCTACGCCCGACCTCGCCGGAGCCTTCGTATTCGGCGCGAACCTCTTCGGTCGATGCGACTGCCACCAAGTCGTTGAGGGTCGGCACTGCGTAGCGCTGGGTGACCTCGGCCTCGTAGACCATGCCGGCGTCGAACATCGCATCGACCAGCTCCCAGTAGGTGGTCGCCGGCAGAATGCGGTATCCAAGCTGCGCCACGGCAGTGTCCACCACATCGTTGTGCCCCGGCTTGTAGGTTTCCGGGCTGGCCCGCTCGATCTTGTCGTCCTTGCGCCGGTATGCCAGGTCGACCATGCGGCCGACGAAGTTGCTCATGCCCTCATAGGGCTTCTCACGCTCGGGCGGCGTTACCAGGATGGTCAAGAAGTTCTTGTTGAACTCACGGTCCTTCGGCAGCGGGTAGCGCTGGCCCAACGGGGTATCCAGCGGGTTGATGCAGTCCTTCCTGGCGTTCTGCAAACGTTTGTACACCACCAGGTGATGAAGCCGTGGCGGCAGGTTGTCGCGCACCAGGTCACAGAAGCCGGACGAGGAAATACCGATGTCGGTAATGCCGATGTAGGGCAGGCCGGTCAGGCCAGGCATCAGGCAGGACTCGAAGTGGTTGTTGTTCATCAGCACCGACTTGCCCGAACCCGGTTTGCCGGCGATCAGGGTGATCCAGGTGGTCTGCTGCGACGAGAAGCGCTGGTACTTGAGGATCTTCCCGTCCAGGCTACGGTAGATGGTCGAACCTTCCTGGAACGGCGAAGCCGGCCGGGTCAGCGGCAGCATGGCCACGGCATCGCCCAGCGGGGCGGCGGCAGGGTCACCCAGGTGCTTGGTGGTCAAGGCCAGGCAGTTGGACTGGAACGCCTGCATCGGGTTGCCCGTGCGCTCGATGAACACCGGCTGCCCCCACGCCTCCAGCGTGCGCCACAGCTTCGACTTGCGCAGTGCAAGCTCCTTCACACCCTTCTCGTCCGGGCTGGCCCAGGTCATCGCGGCAACCTGCAGCTTGACCATGCACTCACCGTCGCGCACCCGTTCACGCAGCTCCTTGGTGGCCAGGTTGATGTTGCGGTTCTGCTCGGACGTTACCGACAGCAACTGGGCGAACAGGCTCTTCCAGGCCAGCACGCTCATGCCATCGGAAGACAGCATGATCGAAACCGAGTATGGCAAGGCCCTCGACACCCCGTTTTCCTGGGTTTCGGCGCGGTTGAGGCTGTTGAACAAGGTGTTGAAATATTGCGGTTCTGCCGGCGGAATCGACATCAGCAAAGGCGCATACACACGCGAGCCTACCCGTACGCTGGTAGGGTCTGGCAGCAGACTGGTGCGCTCGCCACTGCCGATTTCAGCCGAGGTAACCATGATCTGGCTGGGCAGCGTCGGGTACATGAACTCCGACATGTCGCCACCGCGCTTGCTGGTTTTCCAGCGCATGGGAATGGGGCTGCCTGGAATATAGGGCTTCCAGGTACGCGGCGTGATATCGGGGTTAACCTTGGCGCGGATGGCGCGGATCGCTTCGCTGACGTCGAGTACATCCACCGAGCAGCCGAATTCGGGGGACGTCAGATCCTCGGAAATTTTGGTAACGAAAGAAAGATGGCGGTCCTTGAGGTAGGAAATGGGACGCAGCAGGTTTTGCGCATCCGCAGTGGCCGGCCACTCCGACGCCTTCCTGAACTCGTTCAGGGCCTCGCGGGCCATTGCCCTTTCGGTCTGGTCAAGCAGTGCGGGCCGCGACCAGAACACCAGGTAGCACTCTTCGTCATACACATACTGTGCATACTTGCTGACACCCTCATTGATCAGGTGTCGGACGTTCAGGTTAAGCCGTTCGGCGGTGGCCGCCTGCTGCTGGGCGTTCTGCTCCAGTGGCGCAGTGGCATCCAGGTCGCGGCTGAAAACGATCTGCAGGTGATGGCCGCGCACCTTGAAGTACACGGAAAGTGAGGCCTCCAACAGGCTGACAAGCCGTTCGAACTGCTCACGCCCCAGTACGCTCTTGGTGCCGTTGAAGCGCACGATGGACGCCAGCGAACCGTCGTTGGCGACGATGGATTGCCCGCCATCGACCGTTTCAAGGTCGCAATAGTCCTGCACGTCGGCCTTGAGCTGGCTCAGAACCGTCAGGATCACCGCCTCGAGTTTGTTAAACATGTCCTTGTTCTCCCTTGATAACGTGCTCAACGGCGAGGCTGATCAGCGCTGCGTGCTTGTGCATCAAGCAAAGTTCTTGAGTAACTGGCCGGTCAATGCCGACCAGTTGTCGGGCAGAAACAGTGCACGGTTATTAGCCGCGTAATAGTCGAGCTGCCCGTCCTTGAACGCGCTCTTGGTTGGAAACAGCCGCAAGGGGGCCAACCACTCGGCGCGTCGTTCATATTCTTCATCACTGACAAGTGTTTTGCTGGCCAGGGTTTCTGCCACACCTAACACGGTGATGACTTCCCCACCGAATATTTCCTTGAGTGTGTCGCTACCACGAAACTGGAAAGCGGCCAGCAGACTGGTCAGCTTTTCGTTGACAGCCACATCCCCCAGCAGCTCATTGACATAGATGCACCGGGCAATGTTATTGATCTCGGTTTGCGTCAATTCTTGAACCGCGACGAAAAAACCCGTTCCATTCATGGCGCATGCACCAAGATGATGAACCTGACGGCACAAGTTACAGGCGGTAATCAGGTTTTCCTTCGTACAGTTTTCGGCATTACCGTCCAGTGCATGAAGTTCCTGATACTTAGCGGATTTAAAACCACAGAAGCGGCACGTGTAGTTATCACGCTGCCACACCGAAGTGCGAACCTTACTGTGCTCGTCCCGCCACAATTTGCGTTGATCATCGTCCGAGCGCCACAGTGGCCGGCGTACACCAAATACCGGTTGATTGGCAGTACGGCTTACATAGCCACTCGCCAGCGTAGGCACAGTGAATGCCCCGCCCTGAGCCGAGTTTGTTTCGCTCATGTCCGATAATCCCGAAACCGTGTTGAGAATGCGGGGCCTTGCGCCCCGCCCTAGGGTCAGCGGCGGGCAGCCTTAGTTGACCACGGTGTTGCGCATGATCCACATCACGGTGCCGACAGCGGCCATCAGGCCACCGATGAACAGGCCGACAATGGCCGACATCGGCTTCTCACGCTCGTCCTTGGAGGCTTTCCACAGGGTGTACAGCGAAATGGCGACAACCACGAAACCACCAATCGACACCAGCGAGATCAACAGCGTGGCGCCGCCCTGGGCGGTGTTGTCGATGTTGGTCATGACGTCGTCAGCAGTTTTGCCGCCCGACGTATCCTGGGTCAGGTCAGTCTTGGTAATGGCGAATGCCGACGGTGCTGCCAGGGCACCGATAACTGCTGTGGTCGCACGTACTTTGGCCGAATCGTAAGCAGCTTTCAGGGTTTTGAGTGCTTTCATGAGTGACGCTCCTTGGGTTTCTTAGTTCGAAAAGCCGTTACGACCACGGCGTGAAAAGACCCACCAGATTGAATCCGATGGTGTTGTTGAGTACATCGCTGAACCATTTGAAGTTCCACGCCAGCACACCGCCGATGATCCATCCGCTCGCGGTGCCCAGGCCGGCCTGGGTCTGATTGTTGTAATAACCGTTTACCGTCAACCAGCCTTTCACCATGGCAATCAGGCCAACCACCTGCATGATGCCCAGCAGGGCCAGCGTGGCCAGTTGTGCCTGCTCTTGCAACGTGGTGCCGGTAGAGGAATAAGACAGCATGCGCGAGTTGGCATAATCCCCGGTCAAGGTGCGCGACATGATGCCCATCCATTCCAGAGTGCCGATGGCCAGCAAGATCGAGCCAATGACCAACTGCACACAGGCAGAGCCGACAGAGAAACGCTGTCGCCCGGCCACATACTTCAATGCGTTGTCATGGGTAACGCCCCATATTTCAATTAATGCAGCACCTGTCAGGTAAAGACCGATAAGCGCGGCAATACCCTGGCACATCATGATCGCCGTCGGGATCACTTTCCCGATATTGACCATTACATCTACGAGATCGGCAAATCCGGCCGCCATGAGAACGTCCTTGTTTAAAGAGCAGGTGCAGTCACTACAATGCCGCTGTCGCGATCAACCGAAAGCACTTTCAATTCGCGTTGAACCGGTGGCAACGTGTCGCCAGCTTTTATGCTGTCCTCACTGTCGCCATTCTTCACCCAGGCCCGGTGCCCGACCACGGCCTGCACTTTGTAGCCACTCGACTGCGGGATCGGGTGGACGCTTCTGGCGCGCGCCTGCGAGACAACAGGTGCCGGCTCCCTGCGCGGCGGCTTGACGATCTCCACACGCTGGCGGCTTTGCTCGAAGTAGTCCATGCGTTGATTCAACCCGGTCAGGTTGTTGTCCAGCGCCTTGATCTGGCTCAGTAGCAGCTGGGTATTACGCTGGGATTCCTCGCGCACGATCTTCAACTGCTTCTCGCTGTTCTCCTGGGCCTGCAACGCCGCTTGCGCTTGCTCCCTGGACTTGGCCAGCTCGATGCTCAGTACATCCATGCGTGGCTGTTGCACCGATTGAGTCGGGTTTTGCGCCATGCGCCTGGCCTTGGCTGCTGGCGACGATGTCGCCTTCATCACGACCACGGCAACCACGATGAGCGCCACGAAGCTACCGGCAAAAACGCCGATGAGTTTTCCGAACGACCAGTTCTTCATGTCGAACTCCTTATCGAGATTGATCGTGAACGTCTTGCAGGAAGAACAGGCCGAAGCCTTTGTTCGCAGGCGTTGCATAGGTAGCCGGACGGTTGAACCCGCGGCGCACTTCCGATGCGATTGCGGTACCCATCTCGCCCACCGACGAACCGATGACCTGCTTGGTCGAAGGCTCGGTAGTGGTCTGGGCCACTACACCACTCGGGCTGATGATCGTGGTGCCCGCGGTCTGCTGGTAGGCACGACCGTAGCCGGACAACAGCGAGGCAGCCCCCAGGGCGAAATAGCGCGACATCGTGTGGTGGTCCTTGGTTTCGGCGATACCTTGCTTGGCATCGTCCTCACGCAGGGCCACGGCACTGATGCGCATGGTCGGACGGGGATCGTTCACCGGCGGCGCCAGAATGGTGAACTTCACGCGGATGTTGTCCGGCGCCTGCTCGATCTTGCCGATCAGCTTGGCGCCATTCCATTTGCCGCCACGAATGGTTGCCAGCACGTCACCGCCATCGTCGGTGTTGACCTCAGCATCCAGCGTGGCATACATGATGGTGCCCGTCTTGATGAGCAGCTCCCGGTCGGTGTCGCCCACGGCTTCGATATCGTTGGGGTCTTTCTTGTCTTTGGCCGTGCGCAGCGCGACATCACGGTCGCCGTTACCCGCACGTTCGGTCGGGTAGTAGCTGACGGTGCTGAAGCCGCTTTTATCTGCAAAGCCCTTCGCGCTTTCCGACTCGCCCATCAATTGCTTGATCGACTTCAGCGTCTCGGTCTTGAGTTCGTTAACGTACAGGTCGCGCTGTTGCTCGGCCTTCTTCAGCTCTTCCTCCAAGCGCCGGCGTTCCTGCTCGTCGGCCTGGGCATTGTTCACGCCAGCGCGCGGTGCAACCTGCGCGGTCTCGCGGGGCGGCTGTCCGGCCCCGACATAAATCGGCGGCGGTTGCGTGCTTGCGTCGCTGTACGGCTGCCCGGGCACATTGAACTGGGCGTTCTGGCCACGGGCCAGTTCCTTGCCGGTAGACTGAACGATGTTGGGATCGAAGCCCGGCTGGTACGACATACCGCGCTCGGCAGCCTGCTCGGCTTCCAGCGAGCTGCGCTGGGCGCGACGCTCCGCCTCGGCAGCGGAGATAGGGTCGACCGACACCTCGGGCTGCGGCGCACGCGGCACATCCACGGTGGATGCCTTGCCGGCCGGTTCGTCCTTGCCGGTCATGCCGTTGTAGGCCAGCGCACCCAGCGCAAGCACCACCAGGCCGGCGGCAATCAGCGAAACCTTGCCGACGCCAGAACCAAACACGGCCTTCAGGTTGCGCTGCATCTCATCGGACTTGCGCGCCTTCTTCACATGCGAGCCCGCCGGCCCGTCACGGTCGGCCACCAGGTGCTCGTCGTCTTCATCGAAGCCCGAGTCGCTCGGCGGCATGTTGTGATCACTCATTGCAGATTCCCTTGCTCGATGAAGACGGTTACGGCCTGCCCGCCAGTCGTGAACGTGACGCTGTTCTGCAAACCGGCGTAGCGGTAAACCGCCACACCCGTGGTGCTACGGGCAGCGTTGGTGTACGCGGGGTATTGCGCATCGGCCTTGGCTTTCACATACATGTTCGGGCCATAGCTCCAGGCTTCCACGCCCTCCAGCCCGGTCACCTTCAGGCGATTGGCCTCTTTGGGCGGTACGCCATCCAGGAAGTAGGTCAGCGCATCGTCGATGCTCGGCATCCCCAACATGGCCACAGTGGCCTCGGCATCCGGGTTACGTCCAGGCACCTTGGCATCCACGCGCATGTCCACCTCTTCCTGCCCGGCAGCCAGGATCAGGATGATCGGTGTGGCCAGGCCGCGCAGGGTGACGGTCACATTGCCGTATGCGGCCGCAGTGGCAGGGTCCAGTGTCAGGATATTGGTCGGCGCGACATTGCCGCCCTGGCCGTTCTGGCCGCCACGCTCGCGCCCGTCGCTGAACAGCTCGCGGTTGATCGACACGTTCTGGATCATCCATGGCTGCCCGGCATAGTCGGAGAACACGATCGACGACTGCTGCCCCTTGCTCAGGCGAACGATGGGCGGGGAAACGCCCGGATCCAGGTTCAGTGCAAGCGTGCGGGTCACCGGCTTGGCCGGGCTTACGTAGGCCGTGGCCTTCTGCTTTTCACGCTCGAGCCACAGCTGCTTGATCAGCTCCACCTGCGACGACGTCAGCTGCGAGTCCTGCACATCCTGGACCGTGTCACTGATGACATCTTCCGGGCGCGGGTACACCACTTGAGCAACACTGGAGACCTGCCGGCCCAGGCCATTCATCGGCGGCAGGGGCGGCGCGTCGCTGCCTTGCGCTGCGTCAACCTGGCCCACGCTACCTTCGGCGGCAGGCGCATTTTGCGCCTCGTTGGCAAATGCGGGCATGGCGATAGCGCTCGCAAGCAACGATGCGATCAGATGCTTCTTCATGGTCACTTCCTTGAGGTGTACGGCGACAGCTGAACAGAATCGACGGCGATGCCTTTGGTGTTGGTAGCCGAGGCTGGGATCTGAACGATGGTGACGGCTGCGAGGAAGTCCTGACGCGAGCGAGCCTGCTGATCACCGCCCACGTAGAACTCGATGGCAATCGGTACCTGAACCAGCCAGTAGTTCTGCCCGGTTGCCAGCGCACCGCTTTCTTCAACCTGAGGTATTTGCGTGGCCATGGCACGCAGGATCATCCGCCCCTTCAGCACACGCTCCAGGTTGCCAGAGTCGTCAAGCGTCTTCAGGAACGCCTTGCGCCCTTCATCCGTGTACCAGCGGGCACCCGCGGCATTGAGGTTGGAGCGGTAGTTCACGTAGTCGTAGGAATACGAGTTCACCACTGCGTCCTTGGCGTACTCGGCCAGTGTCGCCGGGGTGACACGCGGGTTGCTCTCGGTCGAGACCTCGCAGATGGCGTGGTTGTCGATGGTCGGAATCCAGCGGTACTTCGGGTACCAGAACACCACGGCAGCGATGGTCACGCCAAATACGCAGGTAAGGGCAAGCAGTTGCCCCCAGACGCGCTTGTTGCGGCGCTTGAGGTCCAGGCATTCCAGTTGCAGGCGTTTGACTTCGCGAACGGTGGCGGCTGCCTCGCCCGGCGTATCATCCAGCGCCAGCTCAAGCAGCTTTTCTTCATCAGTGCCCTGCCGGGCCTTCGGCGCCTCACCACCAGGGGTTCCGCGTTGGGTTTCCTTACTCGACATTGCGGATTTCCCCTGTCGTTCCGTCGTAAATGCAAATCGAGTCGGTTCCGTCATAGAACACGACATTTTCAAAATTCGTTTGCGTCACCAGCCAGATGGCCGCAACGGCAACGCAGGGGAGCAAGGCGAGGCAAGCCCACTCACCGATATCCAGCATTACACCCAGCATGCGGTTGTAGCGCCGCAATGCGCGCACATCCACGTCATCGCCTGTCCCGCTGCCCCATGACGTTGTGGTTGATCCGAGTTCGTCCATATCTCGCTCCATGAAGCAGCATTTTCATTTAAAACTTAGAAAGGTGCAACAGCGAAATTTTGACATAGAGAAGAATTACACGCAATGCGCGACGTATTTTGACACGCCTACGTCAGCCTTCAGTCAGTCATGCCATACAGATTTTTACGCAAGCGGTAGCGCCATCGCGCGCCTCCAGTAGCGCTGAAAGCCGCTAATTACGGGCACTCACGGGATAAAACTGACTGCAAAGCATCATCTGGAAACAGCACATGCATGCTGTCACATTGATATCAAAAAAATGTACGTCTCCGATATTTTAGATAGTCAAAACACAACCCTTTCGGCGCTCTCGGCGAGCACCAAAATTAAAGGTCAGGTTTCAGGCAACGGCCGCGCAGGCCATAGCAGACGGGGCTTCCGGCATATTTCCGGGTAAAATCGGCGAGATTGACAGCGGGGTTTGCAGCATATCCTCCATGACAAGGCGGGAACCTGGTCCAGCCCTTCTCCTCAACGGCCATATCACGCTGGGGCAATGTCAATAAAACCCTTTTAAAACAAGGGCTTTATAGCATTCCTTGAATCCATCTGATTCAGCGCTCGAAGTGTGCAAGACGGGTGAGCCATCACCTGCCTTGAGGCTACTTCAGTCGGTCACGATAGTGACTGAACATGGCCAAAATGTGATTTTCCACCATCCACACATTTTTTTGCGATAGCAGCTTTTTGCCACCATGCCTGCGAACCACACCCAAATCCCATGACATCACCCGTGCAGGGCAGCCTACCGGGCACGACTTCTCCGGCCTGCAGTGAATGACACTGGTCGATTGAAATAGTTGTGAGCCGGGTAAAAATAATTGCAAAACGCCATGCTTTTGATACTCGTAGACCACCTTTTGGCCTTGCTTGAGTCAGAGCACTTCGGAAAAGCAGCAGCGCCGGGCGAGCGCTTAAAAAAACAAAGGGCACCCATCCTCGGGTGCCCTTTGTTTTACAGCCAGGTGAACTCAATCACCCCATCGAACGCGCCCCCACCGGTTGCGCATGGCCCCGCGAAGTCACGATCCCCAGGAAGGAAATCACGATCGCCAGGCCCAAGGTCGAACTCACTTCCGCCCGGTGCTCAGGCGTGTACATCATCACCGCCAGTGCCCCGGCGATGAAGATGATCACCGCCCAGGTCATGTACGGGAACAGCCACATACGGAACTTCAGCTCGGTGTTCTCCCGCTCCAGGCGGCGGCGCATGCGCAGCTGCGAGATGGCGATGACCATGTACACCAGCAGGGCGATGGCGCCAGAGCTGGCCAGCAGGAACTCGAACACGCCCTTCGGCGCGAAGTAATTGAGGATGGCGATGGCCGCGCCGATCAGGGTGCTGCCAAACACTGCAGCCCGTGGCACGCCAACCTTGGAGGTCTTGTTGAGGAAGGCCGGGGCGTCACCGCGCTTGGCCAGCGAGTACATCATGCGCGAAGCAATGTAGATCGACGAGTTCATGCAGCTGGTCACGGCCACCAGCACCACCAGGTCGACCATGAACGCCGCATTGGGGATGTTCATGATTTCCAGCGCACGCTGGTACGAGCCCACCACGGCCAATTGCGGGTCGTTCCATGGCACCACCGAGATGATCACGAAGATCGACAGGATATAGAAGGTGCTGATACGCCAGATCACCGAGCGGGTGGCCTTGGCAATGTTGCGCGACGGGTCGCTGGACTCGGACGCAGCGATGGTCACCGCCTCGGTGCCGATGAAGCTGAACATCACGGTAATGAACGCGCCCACCACTGCCGACCAACCCTTCGGCGTAAAGCCGCCGTGCTCGGCCATCAGGCTGCTCAGGCCGCTGACCTCGCGGTTAGGCAGCCAGCCCATCAGCGCGGCAAAGCCCAGCCCGATGAAACCCAGAATCGCCGTTACCTTGAGAATGGCGAACCAGAACTCGAACTCACCGTACTTGGCCACGCTGAACAGGTTGGTGCCAGCGAGCAGCAGTACCGAGGCCAGGGCGAAGATCCAGCTGTCCACCTGGGGGAACCAGGCGTTCAACACATGCCCGGCGGCCAGCGCTTCGATGGGGATCACCAACACCCAGAACCACCAGTACAACCAGCCGATGGTGTAGCCGGCCCAACGGCCGATGGCCTGGTCGGCATAAGTGGAAAACGACCCGGTGTCAGGGTGCGCCACGGCCATTTCGCCGAGCATGCGCATAACCAGAACCACCAGGGTCCCGGCCACGAAATAGGAAATTATGGTAGCTGGCCCGGCCGCCGCGATGGCATGGCCAGAGCCTACGAAAAGTCCGGCGCCGATGATGCCGGCGATGGACAGCATCGTTACATGACGTGGCTTGAAACCTTGTGCAAGGTTGCCATCAGATCCCACGGTGTTCATTGATGTTGTTCTCTTTTTGCTGACACAAGGATGGACGGGCAGGCGTAGGCGAAAATATCTCCTTTCAAATCAATAAGTCGACAGGTTGCTCGCGCGCTGTTGTTGATATTTGGCACGCATCACAGAGCAAGGTGTCATTGCGGTTCGGGCTTCATTTAAGCCCCGTAGGGCTGTGGGAAATTACACGAGAACGCCCCGGAACTGTTCGATCACGACAGGGCAATTCCATTAACGCCAGATGGCGCGAATGGCATGCCCGATCGCGCCATCGGGCCGTCTGAAGCTTTTGTTTTTCATTTGAATGTGTCACTTGGTCTGCCCACGTTTGAGCGGCCACAAAAAAGCCCCGGTCTCCCGGGGCCTCTGTTGCCAAGGCGTCTGCCTACGCCTGCCCGGTGCGCTCGAAGCGTCGGGCCAGCAACAGGTAAGCGAGGATCCCCAGCACGCCATGGGCGGCCACGAACCAGAGTGCGTTATGGAACGAGCCGGTGCTGGCAACCACATAACCGATCACCAGCGGGGTGACGATACCGGCAACGTTGCCGATGCCATTGAACACACCGCCGCACAGGCCGACCATCTTCTTCGGCGCCACATCCGACAGCACTGCCCAACCTACCGCTGCCAGGCCCTTACCGAAAAAGGCCAGGGTCATCATGGCAATCACCGCCGCGTTGCTATCCATGTAGTTGGCCAGCACCAGGCTGGTGGACAGCGCCATGCCAACGATGAACGGCGTCTTGCGCGCCCTGGACGGATGCACGCCACGGCGGATCAGCCAATCGGACACGAACCCGCCAAGGATGCCGCCCGTGAAGCCACAGATGGCCGGCAACGCAGCCACCCAGCCTGCCTCCATGATGGTCATGCCACGGCCCTTGATCAGGTAGATCGGGAACCAGGTGATGAAGAAGTAGGTCAACGCCGTGATGCAGTACTGGCCCAGGTACACCGCCCACAGGTTGCGACTGGTGAACAGTTGCATCACTTCGGCACGGGTCGGTTTGCTTTGGGTCGCCTTGCGTTCCTTTTCCAGGTCGACCAGCGCGCCGCCTTCACGCATGTAATCCAGCTCTTCGCGGCTCAAGCCTGGCGCGCTGTGCGGTTCGTGGTACAGGCGGAACCACACCACGCTCAGTACCAGCCCCAACACCCCCATCCAGATGAACACGTGCTCCCAACTCAGCGTATGGGTCATCCACGCCATCAGCGGGGCAAATACCACCACAGCCATGTACTGCGCCGAGTTGAACAGCGCCGAGGCGGTTCCACGCTCACGGGTGGGGAACCAGCAACTGACGATGCGCGAGTTGGCCGGGAACGCAGGCGACTCCACCAGGCCCAGCATGAAGCGCATGGAAAACAGCGCGACCGCAGCAGACACACCGACCAAACCCATCCAGCCGACAGTCCCTTGCAGCAGCGTGAACAGCGACCAGAGGATCAGGCTGATGCCATACACGCGGCGGGCACCGAAGCGGTCGAGCAACCAGCCCCCGGGCACCTGGCCCAGGGCGTAGGCCCAGGCGAACGCAGAAAAGATCATGCCCAGCATGACCGGGTCCAGGCCGAGGTCCTTGAGCACCTCGGTGCCGGTGATCGACAAGGTGGCGCGGTCGGCGTAGTTGATGACGGTGATGACGAAGATCAGCGCCAGGACCAGGAAGCGATGGCGACCGATCCCGGCCACGGCCTGCGGTGCGGCGACGGCGGATTTGCTGTTCATGTGGACCCTCTTGCTTCTCGATGGAAGCGATTGTTCTTGTGAAGAGAAGGTGTGGCCCTTGGGCCTTTGAGCTGCTTGTACTGGCCTCTTCGCGGGCACGCCCGCGAAGAGGCCCTAGCGGTAAACCACCCGATTCGGCGGCATCTCACTCCGGAAGCAAGCCTCCAGATTGCTTAAGACCATGCCCCCCATCTCCAGCCGAGTCTGCAACGTGGCACTACCCCGATGCGGCTGAAGGCTGACCTGGTTGAGGTCACGCAAGGCCGGCGGCACCTGCGGCTCATCGACGAACACGTCCAGCCCGGCGCCGGCAATACGCTGCTCGCGCAATGCCTCGACCAGCGCGTCTTCATCCACCAACTTGCCGCGCGCCACGTTGATCAGGTAACCATTCGGCCCCAGTGCCTCCAGCACCTCGGCCGTTACCAACACCTGCCCGCCATCGGCGGAGGCAGCGACCACCAGCACGTCCACCGACCGCGCCAGCTCGACCAGGTCAGCCTCATAGCGGTAGCCCGTTTCCGGCTGTTCACGCCGCCCGTTGTAGGCAATGCGCATGTCGAATGCCGCCGCACGCCGGGCAATCGCCTTGCCCACCTGGCCAAGCCCGACAATGCCCAGGTCGATACCACTGACCCGCCGCGCCAGCGGCAGGTCGACCTTGCCCCACAAACCATCGCGCACCAGCCGTTCGCCCTCGCCCAAACGGCGCAAGGTGTTGATGATCAGGCCCATCGCCAGGTCAGCCACGTCGGCGGTGAGTACACCCGGTGTTGTGGTGACATGGATGCCGCGGCTGGCTGCATGGCGCAGGTCCACGGCGTCGGTACCGATGCCGCTGATGGCGATGATCTCCAGCGCGGGCAGCTGATCCATCAGCGCATTGGACAGCCCTTTGGCACCGCCAGTGACCACACCGCGAATGCGTGGGCCAACGTCGTTGATCAGCTGTTGCGGGTCGCGCTGTTGATACAGGCGATGCACCTGATAAGCGCTGACCAGCTGGGCATCGATGGCCTCGGGGACTGGCTGGGTCAGCAGCACTTCGATGGCATTTTCGTTCATGTCGAGCATCCGGCAGTTCGAAGACATGACTCGATGCTAGGCCTGCAATTGATACAGGTCTAATATAGATACTGGATCGAATAATTCAGGAATTGAATCATGGAGCTGCACCAGTTGCGCTGCTTCGTGGCCGTTGCCGAAGAGCTGCATTTCGGCCGTGCCGCCACCCGCCTGCACATGACTCAACCGCCGTTGAGCCGGCAGATACAACTGCTGGAACATTCCCTGGGTGTACTGCTGCTTGAGCGTAACAACCGCCAGGCGCGGCTGACCCTGGCGGGCCAGAGCTTTCTTGAAGACGCCCGGCGCATCCTGCAAATCGCCGACTCGGCCAGCCACTCGGCACGGCGCATCGCCCATGGCGAGGCAGGCCGGCTGACCCTGGGCTTCACGGCGGTGGGGGCCTACAGCATGATCCCGCGCTTGCTGGTGCATGCCGGGCAGACGCTGCCGGATATCGAACTGGTGCTCAGCGAACGGGTTTCCAGTACCCAGGTGCACGACCTGGAAGCCGGTCTGATCGATGTCGGCCTGGTGCGCCAGGTGCTGCCCAGTGCGCGCGTGGAGTACCTGCCGATTCACCGCGAACCCTTCGTCGCCGCCCTGCCCGCCGGGCATGCGCTGGCACCGCGCGAGCGGATCAGGCCAAGCGATTTCGATAAGCAGCCTTTCGTGATGTACAGCGCCAACGAAGGGCGCTACTTCCATGACCGCATTGCCAACCTGTTTGCGCGGCACGAAGTGCAGCCGAAGTACCTGCACCAGCTGGGGCAGACGCATTCTATTCTGGGCCTGGTCAATGTGGGGTTGGGGTGCGCGGTGGTACCGGCCTCGGCGCAGGCGCTGCGCCTGGAACAGGTGGTGTTCAGGCCGCTGGTGGGGATGGAGCAGCAGGCAGAGATATTTTTGGCCTACTGCCGGGATAACCCCAACCCGGTGCTGGGGACATTTGTAGAGATGGCGCGGACCTTCTTTGAAGCAGGATAAAAGGTGATGGCCTCTTCGCGGGCAAGCCCGCGAAGAGGCCGGCAGCTTTAACGCACCAGGCAAGGCCGCTTGTTATCGAAGCTCCACCCCGGAATCAGGAACTGCATCGCCACGCTGTCATCCCGCGCGCCCAGGCCCATGTTGCGGTAGCACTCATGCGCCTTGGCCAGCTGATCCTCATCCAGCTCCACCCCCAGCCCCGGCCGTGCCGGTACCCGTACATGCCCGTCGACAATGCGCAGCGGCTCGCGGGTCAGGCGCTGGCCATCCTGCCAGATCCAGTGGGTGTCGATCGCAGTGATCTCGCCCGGCGCCGCAGCCGCCACCTGGGTGAACATCGCCAGCGAAATGTCGAAGTGGTTGTTCGAATGCGAACCCCAGGTCAGCCCCCAGTCATTGCACATCTGCGCCACCCGTACCGAACCCTGCAAGGTCCAGAAGTGCGGGTCGGCCAGCGGGATGTCCACT
Source organism: Pseudomonas sp. LAIL14HWK12:I1 (assembly GCF_003202095.1). NCBI lineage: Bacteria > Pseudomonadati > Pseudomonadota > Gammaproteobacteria > Pseudomonadales > Pseudomonadaceae > Pseudomonas > Pseudomonas sp. LAIL14HWK12:I1. The sequence continues at coordinate 813,125 of NZ_QJKG01000002.1, read as the reverse complement.
GACTGCAACTGGATTGCATGGCCCATCTGCCGCCAGTCGGTGGCGATCATGTTGGTGGCGGTCGGCAAGCCGGTGGCGCGACGGAACTCGGCCATCACCTCGCGGCCCGAGTAACCGTTCTCGGCACCGCACGGGTCTTCGGCGTAGGCCAGCACGTCGTGCTTGTCGCGGCACAGGGCAATGGCTTCCTTCAACGACCACGCACCGTTCGGGTCGAGGGTAATACGGGCTTCGGGGAAGCGCTCGGCCAGGGCCGTTACCGCCTCCATCTCTTCTTCTCCCCGCAGTACACCGCCCTTGAGCTTGAAGTCACTGAATCCATAACGCGCCTTGGCGGCCTCCGCCAGGCGCACCACTGCTTCCGGGGTCAGGGCCTTTTCGTGGCGCACGCGGAACCAGTCATCCTCGGCATCGGCTTCGTTGCGGTAGGCCAGGTCGGTCTGCTGGCGGTCGCCGATGTAGAACAGGTAACCCAGCATCTTCACGGCATCGCGTTGCTGCCCTTCACCCAGCAATGCCGCCATCGGCACGTTGAGGTGTTGGCCGAGCAGGTCGAGCAGCGCCGATTCGATGGCGGTTACCGCATGCACGGTAATGCGCAGGTCGAAGGTTTGCAGCCCGCGCCCCGCCGAGTCGCGGTTGGCGAAGCTCTGGCGCATGGCATTGAGCACGCGCTGGTAATGGCCGATCGGCTGGCCGACCACCAGGCTGCGGGCGTCTTCCAGGGTTTGCCGAATTTTTTCCCCACCCGGCACTTCACCCAGTCCGGTGTTGCCAGCGCTGTCGCGCAGCACCACTACGTTGCGGGTAAAGAACGGGCCATGGGCGCCACTGAGGTTGAGCAGCATGCTGTCATGGCCAGCCACAGGGATCACGCGCAGGTCGGTGACCACTGGGGTGCTGGTGTGAACGGCGGGATTGGTCTGCATATTCATGGTTGTTGTCTCGCAGTCATCAGTGGGTCTGGCCCAGGGCCGAACGGGCCTTGAGGTCGTCAGAAGGGGCGCCCTTCGGGCGAGTGCGTACAAAGAAGATGGCTATGGCCGCCAGCACCGAGGTCACCGCCAGGCCATACAGGCCGCCCTGGATCGAGCCGGTCTGCTGCTCCAGAAAACCGAAGGTGGTAGGGGCGACGAAGCCACCAAGATTGCCGACCGAGTTGATCAGGGCGATCACGGCCGCCGCGATGCGGGCGTCCAGGTAACCCTGTGGAATCGGCCAGAACAGAGACGACGCCGACTTGAAACCGATGGCGGCGAAGCACACGGCCACGAAGGCAAACACCGGCCCGCCGGTGGTGGACACGAACATGCCGATGGCAGCGACCACCAGCGCCCCGGCCACCCACGCCTGCTGGAACTTCCAGCGCGCAGAACCGGCAGCGAAGGCATACATGGCCAGGATCGAGATCAGCCACGGGATCGAGTTGAAGAAGCCTACCTGCAAGTCGCTGAGGTCACCCATGCGCTTGATGATGCTCGGCAACCAGAAGGTGGCAGCGTAGATAGTCAGCTGGATGCAGAAGTAGATGAGGCAGAACAGGACAATCTGGCGGTCCTTCAGCAGGCTCCAGGCCGATGGTTTGACCGCCCCCACCGCTTCGCGCTCTCGCTGCTCGCGGTCGATGGTAGCCACGAGCGCGTCTTGCTCGGCCTGGCTCAACCACTTGGCATCCTGTGGTTTGGAATCCAGCCAGAAGAACACGAAGAAGCACAGCACCACCGAGGCCATGCCTTCGATGAACAGCATCCACTGCCAGCCATGCATACCCAGGCCCTGAATCTGCATCAGCGCACCGGCCAGCGGCCCGGAAATCAGCGAGGCCAGCGCCGAGCCGCTGAGGAAGATGGCAATCGCCTTGCCGCGCTCCGCACCTGGCAGCCAGCGGGTGAAGTAGTAGATCACACCGGGGAAGAAGCCCGCTTCGGCAACACCCAGCAAAAAGCGCAGCACGTAGAACTGGGTTTCGTTCTGCACAAACGCCATGGCCGTGGCCACCAGCCCCCAGGTGAACATGATGCGCGTCAGCCAAAGCCGCGCCCCCACCTTCTGCAGCAACATGTTCGAAGGCACTTCGAACAGGGCGTAGCCGATGAAGAACAAGCCGGCACCAAAGCCATAAGCCGCGGCACTGATACCCAGGTCGCTTTCCAGGTGCGGGCGGATGAAACCGATATTGACGCGGTCGAGGTAGTTGACGATGAACATGATGACGAACAGCGGCAGGACGTGGCGCTTGACCTTGGCCACGGCACTGGCCAACGCGTCGCCTTCAGTCCGGGCAGACGGAGCGAGGGTGTCGTTCACTTGTGAATCTCCCACTAATTGTTTTTGTGCGGGTCTGGGTTGTCTGACATGGCAGTGGGATGAGCATATGCCCAGCGAAGTTGTACGACAAGATCAACAAAGTCGACAAATAGGCAAAATACAAGCTGTCACAATGCCAAATTGCTGCGATCGTGCAAAATCAAAGTGGCTACTCGTGGGATTGGCGACAGGAAAAAACGGCAAAAAATATTTTAATGGTTTAACTTGTCGTACAAGTACAACAAGAAGTGGCTCACACCATGGAACCCGAACACACGCACAAACGCGGCCATAGCCGCGCCCATGACCTGGTCTCCAGCCTGACCCAACAGATTTTGTTGGGTACCTTCAGGCCTGGGGACAAATTGCCCTCGGAGAACACCCTGGTGCGCGAGCATGGCGTCAGCCGCACGGTGGTGCGTGAAGCCTTGTCGAAATTGCAGGCCTCGGGGCTGGTGGAGCCGCGCCACGGTATCGGTACCTTCGTGATGGAGCGCCAGCCGCAGGCGGGGCTGCGCATCGGCGCGGAGAGCGCAGCCAATGTGCGCGACCTGCTGGAGCTGCGCATTGGCCTGGAAGGCCAGGCCGCTGCTCTGGCCGCGCTGCGCCGTGACGAGGGGCACCTGGCTCGCATGCGCCAGGCACTGGATGACTACCAGGACCTGGCGGCGGCTGGTGACAGCTGCATCGAGGCGGACCGGCGCTTCCACCTGTTGATTGCCGAGGCCACGGGTAACCTGTACTTCACCGAGATGCTGCTGCAACTGGGCAACAGCCTGATCCCCCGCAACCGCATGGCGCTGGCCGAACGCGGTGGGGCGAAGCTGGCGCGGCAGGCTTACCTGGCGAACCTGGAGCATGAGGCCGTGCTCAATGCCATCCGCCGGCAAGACCCGGATGCAGCGCGGGCGGCGATCTGCCTGCACCTGTCCAACAGCCGTGACCGGTTGCTGCCGGATTAGATGTTGTGCCCACCCGGCCGTTACATTCGGCCGGCTCACCTCACCAGGTCAGGCAAATCTTGCCGAAATGCCGGTTGCTTTCCTGGTAACGGAACGCCTCGACGATCTGCTCCAGCTCGAAGTGTTTGTCCACCACTGGCCGCAGCCCGTTGGCATCGATTGCCCGCACCATCGCCTGTTGCTGCGCGCGGCTGCCCACCAGCACACCTTGCAGGCGAATTTGTCGCACCAGCGCCTGTACCAGCGGCAACTGCCCCGCCACACCGGTGAGGATGCCGATCAGCGACACATGCCCACCAATGCGCGCGGCAATCATCGACTGCTCCAACGTCGCCGGGCCGCCCACTTCAATCACATGATCGACGCCGCGATTACCGGTCAGCTCGCGCACTTTTTCACCCCAGGCAGGGGTGCTCTTGTAATTGATAAGGTGATCGGCACCCAGGGCCTTGAGGCGCTCCAACTTGGCATCGCTGGACGAGGTGGCGATTACCGTGGCGCCGGCCAGCTTGGCGAACTGCAGGGCGAAGATCGACACGCCACCCGTGCCCTGTACCAGCACCGTGTCGCCCGGCTTGAGGTGGTCATCGCTCATCAACGCACGCCAGGCGGTAAGGCCGGCTGTAGTCAGCGTAGCCGCCTCGGCGTGGCTGAAGCCCTTGGGTGCCAGGGTAAACGCGGTAGCGCGGGCAGTGACCTGTTCACGGGCATAACCATCGATGCCGTCGCCGGGCACTCTGGCAAAGCCTTCGACATTGGCCTGGCCGTCGAGCCAGTCGGGGAAAAAGGTGCTGACCACGTGGTCGCCAACCTGGAACTCGGTGACACCAGCCCCCACCGCGACCACTTCGCCGGCGCCATCGGCCATGGGGATGCGCCGCTCGCTCGGGCCCCACATGCCGCTGACCACGGCGAAGTCGTGGTAGTTGAGGGAGCTGGCGTGCAAGCGCACGGTGATCTCGCCGGCCTCGGGCGCGGCAGCCTCGCGGGTGCCGACCTCTACCTTGTCGTAGCCGCCGCCGGGTTGTACGTAGATGGCTTTGCTGGGCATGGGTGGGTCTCCGTATCAGGGGAAAGAGTGGAGTTCAGCATAGACAGGTCAGGCCCTTTCGCGGGCATGCCCGCCAAAGGGCCCGTACAGGCGACACAACGGTCAACCCAGCATCACCTTCAATTTCCGGCAATCGGCAGCATGCCAATCCACCAGCTCCGGCCATGGGTTATCCGGCAAGTTCACCAGCACCGTCCGCGCGCCCGCCGCGCGCCCGCAGTCCAGGTCGAACCGGTAATCCCCCACCATCACCAGCTCGCTCGGCGCCACGCCCCAGGCACTGGCAATCTTCAGCAACCCATCCGGGCTCGGCTTAGGTGCGGCCTCGTCACGTCCCAGAATGTGCTCCACCGGGAAGCAGTCCGCCAGGCCGATGGCCTCCAGCGTCACATGCGCCAGCTCACGTGCATTGCGGGTGAGAATACCCAGCCGGCAACCACGCTCGGCCAACTCACGCACCAGCTCCACCGCCCCGGTGGCCGCTGTGGAGGCGAGCGCCAGGTCGCGTTCGTGCTCCAGCAGCCAGGCATGCTTGGCTGCCGCTTCGGCTGCCGGCAAGGCCGCCAGGTGGGTGAGGATGTCGTGCTCGGCCGGGATGTCCAGCGCCACGCGTATGGCGGCGAAATCGTGCACGGCCACGGTCAGGGTGCCGTCCATGTCGAACACCCAGTTGCGTACCTCGCCCAGGCTCATGCCCAGTCCTTACGGTGGCGAATCAGGCCTTCCTGGCTCGACGATGCCACCAGTTGCCCGGCCTGGTTGAAGATGCTGCCACGGCAGAAACCGCGGGAATTACCGGCCCATGGGCTGTCGGTGGCATACAGCAGCCACTCGTCGGCACGCAGGTTGCCATGGAACCACAGCGAATGGTCGAGGCTGGCGATCTGCATGTCGCGCTGCCACACCGATTTGCCATGCGGTAACAGCGAAGTGGTCAGCAGACCAAAATCCGAGGCGTAGGCCAGCATGTATTTGTGCAGGGCAGGTACGTCGGGCAGGTTGCCGTCGGCGCGGAACCAGGCGTACTTCACCGGGTCGCCAGGCTTGGGGTTGAACGGGTCGCGCTCGGTGACCGGGCGAATTTCGATCGGCTTGGCGCACAGCACCTTGTCGCGAATGCGCTCTGGCAGCTGGTCGGCCATGGCGCGGGCCAGCTCCACCTCGGTGGGCAGGTTTTCCGGGCCGACCACGTCTGGCATCTGCGCCTGGTGCGCGAAACCTTCCTCGTCGTACTGGAACGACGCGCTGCAGGTGAAGATGGTCTGGCCCTTCTGAATCGCCGTCACCCGCCGGGTGCTGAAGCTGCCGCCATCGCGCACGCGGTCAACCGAGTACACCACCGGCAGGCTGGCATCGCCCGGGCGCAGGAAGTAGCCGTGCAACGAATGCACATGGCGAGCGTCCTCTACCGTCTGGCTGGCCGCCGACAAGGACTGGCCCAGCACTTGCCCACCGTACAGCTGGCGGAAGCCCAAGTCCTGGCTACGTCCACGGAACAGGTTCTCCTCGATGGCTTCGAGGCTCAACAGGTCGACCAGGTCGTCCAACACATGACTCATTGGGGGTTCTCCTCGCAAGGCAACACGTCTCTACAGCGCTCTTTGATAAGGGCGAATGATACAGGGTTTGTCATTCGCGCCGGGCATGGCCGTGCATTCAGGCACGCAGGGTCTTTTCCCAGTGTGCGCGGTCGATGCGGTACAGCACATGCGGGCGCAGCGGGTGGCCCTCGGGCAGGCGGGGGTGTTCGAAGCTGCCGTTCAGGTCCTGCTGCATGCCAATGGCCTGCATCACCTTCTGCGACGGCAGGTTGCTCTCGCTAGTGAACGACACCACCTCTTCCAGGCGCAATTGGGCGAAAGCACAACGCAGGCAGGTCCACGCCGCTTCGCTGGCGAAACCCAGGCCCCAGTGCCGCCGTGCCAGGCGCCAGCCAATCTCCACAGCCGGCGCAAAATCGGCATCAAAGCCGACATGCAACAACCCGGTCATGCCGATGAACGCACCGCTGTCCTTGCGCTCCAGCGCCCATAAACCAAAACCGTACTCGTTGAAGTGCCCACGCACGCGGCCAATCAGTGCAGCCGCTTCAAGGCGCGTCAGCGGCGCCGGGAAGTAGCGCATTACCTGGGGGTCTGCACACAGCGCGGCGAACTCGCGCAGGTCGTCGTCATGCCATTGGCGCAGCACCAGCCGTGCGCTTTCCAGTTCAAGAATGGGGGTCATCGGGCCTGCTCCGGTTTTGCCGTGTTGCAGTTTACAGCGTAGGCGCGGGCGCAGGTTTCACCCAGCCGCCATCAGCCGAATGCAATTTTCACATGCCCTTCACTGCCTCCCGACAGGGTGCTTGGCAGGATGCCGCCATCACTGCCGCGCCAAGCGCGGCCATGCCAAATGGAGCAACGCATGCTATCGAGCAATACCCTGGGGCACCCTGCCATCCACGCCCGGCGCAAGCGACGCCTGTCCCGCAAAGCCCTCGGTGCCGCCCTTGGCCTGTGCATGGTCGTGGCGGCGTTGACCACCTGGCTGGCGACGAGGACGCATATCGTGGACCTTGGCAACGAGCAACAACTGAGTGACAGCGGCCTGCTGCAGGATTGGGCCGATGGCGCAGTGATCGTGATGATCCGCCACGCCGAACGCTGCGACAGCGCGCCCGGCCCCTGCCTGGACGACCCCACCGGTATCACCGTGGCCGGCAGCCAGGCCGCTGGCCGCGTTGGCCAGGGGCTGCACCAGTTGGGCCTGGACAATGCCGACCTGCTCAGCAGCCCGAAACTGCGTACCCGGCAAACCGCGCACTTCATCCTCGGCCAGGCGGTGGCCAGCGAGGACTGGCTGGAAGGTTGCGACAAGCAATTCGCCAGTGAGGCATTGGCCCATAAACGGCCCGGGCATAACCTGGTGCTGGTAACCCACAACGGCTGCATAGACCATTTCGCCCGCCAGCAGAACGTTGTGGGGGGCGAGCGTGAAAGCGGCTATGCCAGCGCCCTGTTCGTGTCGGTGGATGGCAACGGCAAGGCGCGTATCCTCGGGCGCCTTAACGAGCCGGACTGGCAACGCGTATTGGCCAGCGCAGGGCGATAACTGGCAAGATCAGCACTGGCCCCGATTGCGAACACCTCATGCCGCTGCCGCTGATCTACCACGAAGACTACAGCCCGGAGTTCCCCGCCGAACACCGCTTCCCGATGGACAAGTTCCGCCTGCTGCACGACCACCTGGTCGACAGCGGGCTGACCACTGATCAGGCCCTGCTGCGCCCGGACATCTGCCCCAACGACATCCTCGCCCTGGCCCACGACCGCAGCTACATCGAACGCTACATGAACGGCGAACTGTCCCGCGAGGACCAGCGCCGCCTCGGCCTGCCCTGGAGCGAAGCCCTGGCCCGGCGCACCGTACGCGCCGTAGGTGGCTCGCTGCTGACCGCCGAAATGGCGCTGCAGCACGGCATCGCCTGCCACCTCGCTGGCGGCACCCACCACGCCCATTACGACCACCCCGCCGGCTTCTGCATTTTCAACGACCTGGCCGTGATCAGCCGCTACCTGCTGGAGGCTGGCCGGGTACACCGGGTGCTGATCTTCGACTGCGATGTGCACCAGGGCGACGGCACCGCACGCATTCTGCAAGACACACCCGAGGCCATCACCGTGTCGCTGCATTGCGAACAAAACTTCCCGGCGCGCAAGGCACAAAGCGATTGGGACATCCCCCTGCCACGCGGCATGGGCGACGCAGCCTACCTGAAGGTGGTGGACGACGCCCTCAACTACCTGCTGCCCCTCTACCAACCCGACCTGGTGTTGTATGACGCTGGCGTCGATGTGCACAAGGACGACGCGCTGGGTTACCTGCAACTGACCGACGCTGGCGTTGCTGCCCGTGACGAAGCAGTGCTGCGCCATTGCCTGGGCCGCGATATCCCGGTGGTGGGTGTGATCGGCGGCGGCTACAGCAAGGACCGCGAGGCCTTGGCCAAGCGCCATGGCATTCTTCACCACAGCGCTGCACGGGTCATCGGTTGTTCACAATGACTGCGGAGCCGCTTGTGGATAACCTGCGGGAAAGGCGCTGTAGCCCTTTGCGGGCAAGGCCTGCAGGATACTGATTATTTTTTGCCCAGTGCTTCCATGGGCAGCGCTGCGCTAGAATGCGCCTCTTTTCCACAGCCTGCTGCCCACCATGCCCGATCTCAACCCCGCCTCCTCTCCCCTCGCTGTCGTCATCGGTGGCGGCCCTGCCGGCCTGATGGCCGCAGAAGCACTGGCCCACGCGGGCCTGGCGGTCGAGGTGTTCGATGCCATGCCTTCCGTGGGCCGCAAGTTCCTGCTGGCGGGTGTTGGCGGCATGAACATCACCCACTCCGAGCCCTACCCGGCCTTCGTTGCCCGCTATGCCGGGCGTCAGGGCGAAATCGATGCGCTGCTGCGCGACTTCGATGCCGACGCCTTGCGCCAGTGGATTCACGGTTTGGGCATCGAGACCTTCGTCGGCACCTCGGGCCGGGTGTTCCCCACCGACATGAAAGCCGCACCACTGCTGCGTGCCTGGCTCAAGCGCCTGCGCGACGCCGGGGTAGTTATCCACACCCGACACCGCTGGCTGGGCTGGGACGCGGATGGCGCCTTGCGGATTGCTTATCCACAGGGCGAGCGTGCGGTGAAGGCTGCGGTCGTAGTGCTGGCGCTGGGCGGTGGCAGCTGGGCGCGATTGGGCTCCGACGGCAGCTGGCAAGCGCTGCTGGCCGAACGGGCTGTGGATATCTCGCCTTTGCAGCCGAGTAACTGCGGTTTTGAAGTTGAGGGCTGGAGCGCGCTGCTCAAGGACAAGTTCGCGGGCGCACCGCTGAAGAACATTGCCCTCAGCGTTCCGGGCAACGCACCGCGCAAGGGCGAGTTCATCCTCACCGCGCAAGGGGTGGAAGGCAGTCTGGTGTATGCCTGGTCGGCATTGGTGCGCGAGGCCATCAATCGCGAAGGCCGTGGGCTGCTGTTGCTCGACCTGCTGCCGGACAAGCCTGTGGACAAGATTGCCCAAGCACTGGCCAAGCCACGCGGCTCGCGCTCCATGGCCAAACACTTGCACAGCCAGTTGGGGATTGACGGAGTGAAGGCTGCGTTGCTGCGCGAGCTGACCGATCAGGCGACCTTTGCCGACCCGCAGGCGCTGGCTCAGGCGATCAAGGCATTGCCGATCACACTGGTGCGTACGCGGCCGCTGGATGAAGCGATCAGCAGTGCTGGCGGGGTGCGCTTCGAGGGGCTGGATGAGGGGTTGATGGTCAAGAGCATGCCGGGGGTGTTCTGTGCCGGCGAGATGCTGGACTGGGAGGCGCCGACCGGGGGGTATTTGCTGACGGCGTGCTTTGCCAGCGGCTTGCGCGCCGGGCGGGCGGCGGCGGATTGGCTGGCACGGGATTCCTGATAGATTGCCGGGGCCGCAAAGCGGCCCCAAAAATCTCAAGGCTTACGCTTACGCGGCCCACCATTGAAGCTTGGCACCTTGCGCACCGCCTTGACCGCCGGCTCCGCATTACCCGCTTCAGTGCTGTCCATCCAGCGCCCCAGCCCACGCTTGGCGCTGTTCTCTTTCGGCTTCTTGGGCTTCTTCGGCTTCTTGATCACCTGGCCAGTGGCATCGGTCATCGGCACTCGGTGATCGGGGATGAAGTCCGGCTCTTCATGGCGCGGCAGTGTCTGGCGAGTCAGCACTTCGATGGCCGCCAGCAGTTGCACTTCATCCGCGCACACCAGCGAAATGGCCTCGCCCTTGTTGCCGGCTCGCCCAGTACGGCCGATGCGGTGCACGTAATCCTCGGCCACGATCGGCAAGTCGAGGTTGACCACCAACGGAAGATCATCGATGTCCAGGCCACGGGCCGCCACGTCGGTCGCCACCAGCACCTGCACCTCGCGGGCCTTGAAGCTGTCCAGCGCGCGCTGGCGGGTGGCTTGCGGCCGGTCACCGTGGATACCATCGGCATTCACACCCTCGGCCAGCAAGCGCTCTACCAGCTGGTCAACGCCATTGCGGGTCTTGGCAAATACCAGCACCTGCTTCCAGCGCTGTTTGCGCAGCAGGTGGCAGAACAGGTCGACCTTGCGCTTTTTATCCACAGGCACCAGCCACTGCTTGACGCTGGCGGCCGTGGCATTGCGCGGGCTCACTTCGATGCTGAGCGGGTCATTCAGCGCCAGCCCCGCCAGCATGCGGATCTGGTCGGAGAAGGTGGCGGAAAACAGCAACGTCTGGCGCTTGCGTGGCAGCGCGGCGTACACCGATTGCAGTTCTTCGGCAAAGCCCAGGTCGAGCATGCGGTCGGCTTCATCCAGCACCAGCGTTTGCACCTGGTTGAACTTCACCGCGTTTTGCCGGAACAGGTCGAGCAAGCGGCCCGGGGTGGCCACCAGCAGGTCGACGCCACGGCGCAGGCGCATCATCTGGGGGTTGATACTGACCCCGCCGTACACCGCGTAAGTGCTCAGCGGCAGGTTCTCGGCGTACTCGCGCACGTTGTTGTGCACCTGCTCGGCCAGCTCGCGGGTGGGCACCAGCACCAGCGCACGGATCGAGTTGCTGGCCACTTTCTCACCCTCCAGCGCCAGGCGCTGCAACACAGGCAAGGCAAAGCCCGCAGTCTTGCCGGTGCCGGTCTGGGCTGCGGCCATCAGGTCGCGGCCAGCCAGCACGGCAGGGATGGCCTTGGCCTGCACCGGGGTCGGGGTGGTGTAGTCCAGTTGCTGCAGCGTGCGCAGCAGCGGTTCGATCAGGCCGAGTTTGGCGAAATTCATGGCAATACCGTCAGGGGGTTCAGCGAAGGCGGCAAGTTTACCGCATCGCCCCTGCCTACTTGCAGATTTCGCCTTTCAACGGCTGAGGGGGCTGGGGCGCCTTGCGCCACTGTGGCAGGCCGATCAGCACCACTGCACCGATGATCACTGCCATGGCCACGCACTCTTCGGCACCAATCTGTTCACCGGCAAAGACAATGCCCAGCAGCACAGCCACTGCCGGGTTGACGTAGGCATAGCTGGTGGCGGCAGCCGGGCGCACATGCTTGAGCAGGTACATGTAGGCACTGAACGCCAGGATCGAGCCGAAGAACACCAGGTAGGCCAGCGCTCCCCAGCCAGCGGCAGTCGGCATCTGCGTCATGCGCTCGCCCGACAGCACGCTGCCCAGCAACAGCACCGCACCACCCACCAGCATTTCCGCAGCACTGGCCATCGGCCCCTGAGGCAACGGCAAGGTCTTGCTCCACACCGAGCCGAATGCCCACGACGCCGCCGCGAAAATGATCAGCGCCGCACCAATCGGGCTCGCCTGCAAGTTGGACCCCATGTTCAGCATGCCGATGCCCACCAGCCCCAAAGCGATGCCCGCCCACTCCAGCTTCGAATTACGGTGCCCGAACAGCAGGCCAAACAGCAAAGTGAACAACGGCACTGTCGCCACTGCCAGCGCCGCCACACCCGACGCCACCCCAGCGTGTTCGGCCACGGTCACACCGCCGTTGCCACAACTGAGCAGCAAAAAGCCGATCGCTCCCGCTGCCCGCCATTGCGGCCAGGTCGGTGCCGGCACGCCACGCCAGCGCAAGAAACCGTACAGCAGGCCCCCGGCAATCAGGAAGCGCACGCCGGCCATGAGCATCGGCGGCCAGCTCTCCACGCCGATGCGAATGAACAGGTAGGTAGACCCCCAGACCAGGTACAAGGCCAGGAAAGCACCAATGAGCAACAGTGGGAAACGACGGGCGGCAGGCATGGGAAAACTCGAAATCCGTTTACGGGTGACTCAGTTTAACGGCCTGCCTGAGTGAAGATACGTTACAGAACCGGCGCAAATGAGCGGCACACTTTTGGTGCGTTCGGTTTGGGTGGTGGGAAGCCTTAACGGGATTTGGCCAAGGTTTCGCGAATCTTCGCGGCGGGCACTTTCTGCAAGCGGCACAGGAACTCGTGTGAAAGTTGCTGGATACCATGGGCCTGACGCAGTTCACCGGCCAGGTGTTGCAACAGGTTGGCCGCCATCTCGGCATCGGCCATGGCCCGGTGCGCGGTACCGGTGTCCGGCAGCCCGGCCCAGCGGGTCAGGGTGCCCAGCTTGTGATTCGGCGCCATTGGCAGCAGGCGCCGCGACAACAGCAGGGAGCAGGCGAACGACTGGCGGCGGCTACGACCGATGCGGCTCAGTTCGTAATCCCAGAACTTCTGGTCGAACGCCGCATTGTGTGCCAGCAACGGGGTGTCGCCGACAAACTCGGCCACTTCGTTCATTACCTTGTCCACCGGCGGCGCGCTGCGCAGCATGGCAGTGGTGATCCCGGTCAACCCGGCAACGAAGGCCGGTACCGGCACGCCCGCGTTCATCAGGCTCTGGTAGCGCTCGACGATGCGCCCGTCCTCCAGCATCACCACCGCCACTTCGGTGGCACGGCAACCTGCGCTGGGGGTGATACCGGTGGTTTCAAAGTCGATGACAGCAATACGTTCCATGCAAGGGCCTCAATGTTTGAGCAATAGCTTACCCTCGATGGGCACATAACGGGTGGCGGCACGGATCAGCGACAAGGCGGTGAGCCCCGGCACGCCATATACCACGGCCTCGGTGCCATGGCGCTGGATCACCCGCTCCAGCAGCAAGTCGAAATCGCCATCACCAGAGGCCAGCACCACCTGGTCGACCCGGCTGGCTGCATCGATTACATCCAGGGTGATACCCACATCCCAGTCACCTTTGGCCGAGCCGTCGCTGCGCTGGATGAAGGGTTTGAGGCGCACATCGAAACCGAGGTTGCGCAAGATCTGCTGGAACTGCTGTTGCTTGCTGTCGCCACGGTCGATGGCATAGGCCACGGCTTCGACGATCTGGCCTTCACGGCTGACGTCGGCCCATAATTCGGTGTAGTTGAAATGGCAGCCATGGGCCTGGCGCACGGTGTAGTAGAGGTTCTGCACATCGGCGAACAGCGCGATCTTTTTCACCTTGAACCTCATGGTCGGCCTGGAATACAGAGGGCTGCAAAGCAGCCCCCAGAAATGCCAGCAGTATGCCAGACCTGTCAGACGTACGAATCGTCGTCCGAGAAGAACCCGCCATCATCGCTGCCGTAATCGGTGTCGGCATAACCGCCTTGGTCATTGCCCCAACCACCGTTGTCAGCCACTTGCTGCTGCCCGCCCTGGTCGTTCCAGCCGCCGCTGTCACTGGCCGGTGTCGGCTCTTCCTTGATCACCTCGACCACCTCTTGCGGCTGCGAGTTGTGGTTGAACAGGCTGCTGATGCCCTGCGCCAGCAACACACCACCGGCTACACCTGCTGCTGTCTGCATGGCGCCGCCCAAGAAGCTGCTGGCACCACTGCGCGCTGGCCCCGCGCCAAAGCCGGGCTGTTGCGCTTGCGGCTGGGAGAAGCCAGGTGCCGACGGCTCGCGCCAGCCACCACCGGACGCTACAGGCGGTGCCGAAGGGCGCTGAGGCTGCACAGCCGGGGCCGCGTTACGCCCACCCGAACCAAAGATGCTGGACAGGAAACCACCACCGCCATTGCTTGGCGCACTGGTGGCGGCTTGTGCGGCCTGGGCCTGAGACCGGGCCTGCTGCAACTCGGCCTCCAGTTGCTTGTTCTGCTCGTCGAGGCGCTTGATTGCCGCCTCCTGCACCAGGATGGCCTGGGCCATGTAGTAAGGCGCCGCCGGCTGCTGGCGCAGGTGTTGCTCGATACACGCCTGGGCCTGCGCGTCACGCGGCTGGCTCGGGTCTTCGGCTTGCTTGATGCGGCCGAACAGGCCGTCGATCAGGGTTTGTTCTTCAGTGTTCATGGGGCGACCTCGTGGGGTAGCGGGACAACGGACAGCGTCAAAGATGGGGCGTACAGGCGCGGGATTCAATCACCGCTGCGGTGAAACTTTTTTCAGCAAGTGACAGCCGCAAGCCCGCTTTGGGCTAAAGTTAGGCCCCTGTTTTAACTGCCATGCGATGTTGACTGATGAATCCGCTGAGCGTTCTGCGCGACTCCCTGTACTTCTTCCGCCGCCACCTGCCGAACATCCTCCAGCTGTGCCTGCCGCTGGTGGTGCTGGAAGCCCTGCTCACCCAACTGCTGTACCGGCAGCTGGGCGACCAGGCATCACCGGCCTACGGCATGCTGGTCAGCCTGCTGTTCTACCCACTGTACAGCGCCGCGCTGATCCTTTACCTGCACACCCGCAGCAACGGCCAGGACATCGCCAAGCGCGACCTGTTCGCCCGCGCCCTGCAACTGTGGCCGCAGCTGGCCCTGCTGATCCTCATCAGCTCACTGCTGATCATGGCGGGCCTGGCGCTGTTCATCTTCCCGGGCGTGTGGATCATGATCAACCTGGTGTTCGCCGAGTACCTGCTGGTACTGCGCGGCCGCCCCGTGGTGCAGGCGATGCGCGAAAGCGCAGCCATGACCACCGGGCACTTCATGCGCATCATGATCTGCGTGGTGGCCGTGCTGGCACCGATCTGGCTGATCGACGGGCTGCTGCTGATGGCCTTCCCCGAGCCATCGCCCGGCATGGAGCTGGCCATGGACAGCCTCAGCGGCTTCCTGCAGCTGTTCAGCACGGTGGTGTTGTACCGCCTGTTCATGCTGCTGGAGAGCGAAGCCAGCACTTGAACCAACACGGGAAGGCCTTCGATCTGCTGTGGTCTGCGCACTTGGCATTAGGGTGCCCCCTCAATGCCAATCGTGGAGCACACCATGAACGAAGCCATTCAAACCGGGTTTGCCAGATCGTTTCGCGGCAAGCTGTACGTGCGCGGCGCCAAAGGCAACATCCCGCTGCGCCTGAGCCGCAGCACCGACAAGTTCAGTTGGGGCGTCACCCCTGAGGATGACTGGTTGCAGGCCGGCGGCAAACAGGACTCGCCGACGATGGACTTTCATTACCAGTCAGGCAGCGAAAACCGCCTGCACTACCACATCAGCATTCCAGGGCGCCCAGAGGCCAAAAAGCTGGGTGTAAGCCTCAATGGCTACCTGGGTTTCTACTGGTTTGCCCAAGTCACCGACGACTGGAAAATCGAACCGCTGCAATTGACCGAGGAAGGCCTGGTTTGCCATCTGCGCGACCATCGAGGCTACCGGGTGGGGGGCATCATGGATGATCCCCACATCAACGGAGACCTTGTGGCGCTGCTGAACGTCGAGCAAGGTGTGGTACTTACGTTCCTTCTCAAACCGATTGGCTGACCGCAGTCAACCAGGCCTTCAGGTTCCGCGAGGCTTGGCCCGCGCGGTGGCCTCGGCCACCAGCGGGTCATCTGGCCAATAATGCTTTGGATAGCGCCCTTTCAGGTCCTTCTTCACCTCGGCATAAGTCGTACGCCAGAAATTGGCCAAGTCCTGGGTCACCTGCACCGGGCGGCGGGCCGGTGACAGCAGGTGCAGCTTGACCTGCTGGCGGCCATTGGCAATGCGTGGGGTATCGGCAAGGCCGAACAGCTCTTGCAGGCGCACGGCGAGAATCGGCGGGTTTTCACTGTAGTCCAGCCGAATGTGGGAGCCGGAAGGCACGGCCAGGTGCGCAGGTGCCTGTTCTTCCAGCCGCTGTGGCAGCGGCCAGGGCAACAGGTTACGCAGCATCGACGGCAGGTCCAGTGCGGCGAAGTGGCAAAGGCGCGATACCTTGCCCAGATAAGGCTGCAGCCAGTCTTCCAGGCTGGCGAGCAACGCCTCGTCCCCCAGGTCGGGCCACTCGCTGTTGCCCGTCTTTTCCACGTCGAGCTGACGCAGCAGTGCCACCCGTGCCTGCCACTGGCGCAACTCCGGGGTCCAGGTCAGCAGATTCAGGCCTTTACGCCGGACCAGGCCAAGCAGCGCCCTTGCCCTGGCGTCATCATCCAGCCCCGGCAGCGGCTCACGGCTGAGCACCAGTTCACCAACCTTGACCTGACGCTCTGCGCGCAACACCTGCTCACGCTCGTCCCAATCCAGGATATCGACCCGCTCGACCTGCTCGGCCAGCACACCGTCGAGCAAGGCTGGATCGAACTCGGCGGCGAGGTAGATCCGCTCTTCGCGCTGCCCTTGGCGGCTCCCCAGGTCGGCGATCACCAACCATGGGCACTTCATCAATGCATCGACCTCGGCGAACAGCGCTGCACGGCCGTTGGCCAGCCGGTACTCCGCACCGCCCTCGCGGCGCTGCTGGGCGACACGGTCGGGGTAGGCCAGCGCCAGCAGCGCGCCCAGCCAACGCGGGTGTTCGGGGTCGGCGACCGCAGCCCCAGGCTTGCCACGCAGCAGGCCGCGGTACTGGCGAGCCAGCTGGCGGGCACGCTGCACGCCGCCCTGGCCACTACGCGCAGCCTTGCTCTCGCCGCTCACCAGCGCCAGCCGGCTGTGCAAGTCGGCGCCACCGCCCCGCTGGATATCCCGCTCCCCCAGCAACGCAGCCACATCGCACGCCATCTGTGCCAGGCCCAGGTTCTGGCCCCGTAGCAACAAATGCGCGATGCGTGGATGAGCTGGCAGTTCGGCCATGGCCTGGCCATGTTCGCTGAGGCTGTCACGGCTGCCGGGCTTGAAGGCATTGAGCCGCGCCAGCAGGTCCTGGGCCTGGGCGAATGCAGCAGGCGGCGGCTGGTCGAGCCAGCACAACTGCTCGGGGGTAACGCCCCAGCGCGCCAGTTGCAGGGCCAGGCCGGCCAGGTCGGCCTGAAGGATCTCGGCACTGCCATAGGCGGCCAGCTGGTCATGCTGGGCCTCGGACCACAGGCGGTAGCAGACACCAGGCTCCAGGCGGCCGGCACGCCCGGCGCGCTGGGTGGCACTGGCGCGGGAAATGCGCTGGGTGTCCAGGCGGGTCATGCCGCTCCCGGGGTCGAAGCGCGGCACGCGGGCCAGGCCGGCATCGATCACCACCCGCACGCCGTCGATGGTCAGGCTGGTTTCGGCGATGTTCGTGGCCAGCACCACCTTGCGCAGGCCCTGGGGCGGAGGGTCGATGGCGGCACGCTGGGCATTGAGGTCGAGTTCGCCGTGCAGCGGGCACAACAGGATCTCGGGGCGCTCACCCAGCGCCTCCTGAAGGCTTTGGTGCACCCGGCGGATCTCCGCCTGGCCGGGCAGGAATACCAGCACGCTGCCAGCCTGGTCGGCCAGCGCCTGCAACACGCTGTCCACCACCCGTGGCTCGATGAATTCGCCCGGCTGAAACGGCCGCCCCCAGCGGATGTCCACCGGATGCATGCGCCCTTCACTGCGAACCACCGGGGCATCGTCCAGCAGCCGCGACAGCCGCTCGCCCTCCAGGGTGGCAGACATCAGCAGCATTTTCAGCGGCGGGTCATCACGCAGCAGTTCGCGGCCATTAAGACTCAGCGCAAGGGCAAGGTCGGCATCCAGGCTACGCTCATGAAACTCATCGAAGATCAGCAAGCCTACGCCTTCCAGCGCCGGGTCGGCCTGCAGGCGGCGAGTGAGGATACCTTCGGTTACCACTTCGATGCGGGTGTTCGGCCCGACCTTGCTGTCCAGGCGAATGCGGTAGCCCACGGTCTGGCCCACCTGCTCGCCCAGTTCGCTGGCCAGCCGCTCGGCAGCCGCCCGCGCGGCCAGACGCCGGGGTTCCAGCATGAGAATGGTCTGCCCGGCCAGCCACGGCTCGTTCAGCAGCGCCAGCGGCACGCGGGTGGTCTTGCCGGCGCCTGGTGGTGCTTCAAGCACCGCTTCGTCACGTTTTTCCAGGGCTTGGCGCAAGGCGGGCAAGACGGCATCGATCGGTAATGAAATCATGGTGGTCCTCGAACAGTCTCGCGAGTATAACGGCGAACCCAGCCTGCTCTATCATGGTCTTAAGCTTCAGGCGCAGGCGCTTCGCTTGCCCTGCTGAATACCTTCTCGGAGATTTACATGCGCATCTCGACCCGCGTCATCGGTGGCGCCCTCATCGCCACCCTGCTGACCCAACTGACGGCCTGCGGCACCATTTTCTATCCAGACCGGCGCGGCCAGATCGGCGGCAAGATCGACCCTGTGGTTGCCGCAATGGACGCCATTGGCATCCTGTTCTACGTGATCCCGGGCCTGATCGCCTTCGGCATCGACTTCGCCACGGGCGCCATCTACTACCCGGGTGGCCGCACCGCCCAGGTCGACCCGACCAAACTGCAAGAAGCCGTCAGCCCCGACGGCAAGGTCGACAACCTGAAGCTGCAGGCCATTCTTGAAAGCGAGCTGGGCCAACGCCTGCCGCTGAACGACCCGAGGCTGATCCAGCACCGCGGCAGCGTCGAGCAACTGGCCAGCCTTGGCCTGGTGCCGGCAGCCTGAAACCCACACGGACATTGACCACGGATGATCACCCCGGCTGAACACCAGCGCCTGCTACGCCTGGCCACCCGCGCATCACTGACGGTGGCCAGCATCCTTGTACTGAGCAAGGCGCTGGCCTGGTGGCTGAGCGGCTCGGTGAGCTTGCTGGCCGGGCTGACCGACTCGGCACTGGATGCCGTTGCCTCGTTTCTCAACTTGCTGGCGGTGCATTACGCCCTGCGACCGGCCGACGACGACCACCGCTTTGGCCACGGCAAAGCCGAAGCGCTGGCAGGCATGGCGCAGGCGTTGTTCATCGCCGTCAGTGCGGTGCTGATCGGCGTGCAGGCAGCCGAACGCCTGCATACACCGCAACCCTTGGGCGATACCGGTATCGGCATTGCCGTGATGCTGCTGTCACTGGTGCTGACGCTTGCCCTGCTGGCATTGCAGCGCAAGGTCATTCGCCTGACCGGCTCCACCGCCGTGCGGGCCGACTCCCTGCACTACCGCTCGGACCTGCTGCTGAACGGCAGCATCCTGTTGGCCCTGTTGCTGGCGCGTTTTGGCTGGCCGCAACTGGATGCGCTGTTCGGCCTTGGCATAGCCTGCTACATCCTCTGGAGCGCGCTGCAGATTGCCCGCGAAAGTACGGCGATCCTGATGGACAAGGAACTGCCCGGCGATGTTGGTGAAGGCATGGCCGCACTGGTACTGGCCATTCCCGGCGTGAAAGGCGTGCACGACTTGCGCACGCGGGTATCGGGCAACCAGTGGTTCGTGCAGTTGCACCTGGAGCTGCCGGGGCAGCTGCCGCTGCATGAGGCGCACGGGTTGTGCGTTGAGGCATCAAAGGTAATCCGCCAGCGTTATCCACAGGCGGATGTGATGGTGCACGCAGACCCGGTATAGCGATCAGTTGATGCTGTAGCCTCGCCCACTGAAGCAAGCCCCCAGCGCCCGCCGGTAGTTGTCCAGCACATTGGCAGGTGGCGCATACGTCGCCGTCGCGGGGTCGAAGCCAGACTGGCTCACCGCCCAGCGATGGCACTGGTAGCGGTCCTGGTCCTGCTGCTGTTGCCCCTGCCCATACATCGGGTAAGCCACCACGTCATAGCCGCCGTTTGCCGGTGCCACCGGCACGGGCGCCGGTACGCCGACCGGCGGGTTGACCACCACGTACTCCTGGCTGTCCGCCAGGTACTGGTAGTAGGTATCGGCCACCAGGAAGAACAGCGCCCCTCCCAGCCAGACCTCACGCGCATAGGAAGGCAGGTAACTGACCCGTACGCCGTAGGGCGGGGCCACCACGATGTAACTGCCACCGTGTGGGCGGTACCAGTAGCCACCAGAATAGAAGTAATCCGCGCCACGGTAGGGCACCTTCCAGTAACGGTCGGGCAAATGATCAATGGTGTGGCCCGGGCGATACTGCGGCCCAGGCCCCCAGCCATTGCCATGGCCATCCGGGCGCCCCTGCCAGTCACCGCCGGGCCGTGGGCCACCGGCTTGCCAGGGGTGGTCGTCGCCATGGCGATGGGGAATGTCCTGGTAATAACCCTGGCGCGGCGGCTGGGTCTGGCGCACTTCATCGCGCGAGTTGAGCGAGCGGCCTGGCCCGCCCTCGCCTTGCACCTGCTGGCCGCGTTCGCCATGCCCCTCGCCCGGCCCTTCGGCCAGTACCCCGAGGCTGATGCTCAAACCCAGCAAACCAACACCTGCCAACTGCCAGATGCGCGACTTCATGGTATTCCTCTCGGTAGAAAATACAGCAACCACAGCCAGTCTACCGCGCCCGTCACACAGGCCAATTAAATTTCCAGACATGAAAAAAGGGAGGCCGCAGGGCCTCCC
Source organism: Pseudomonas sp. LAIL14HWK12:I1 (assembly GCF_003202095.1). NCBI lineage: Bacteria > Pseudomonadati > Pseudomonadota > Gammaproteobacteria > Pseudomonadales > Pseudomonadaceae > Pseudomonas > Pseudomonas sp. LAIL14HWK12:I1. The sequence continues at coordinate 792,650 of NZ_QJKG01000002.1, read as the reverse complement.
TTCAGGAATTGTCGTCCGTGCTCGGCACTTGTGGCGCCGGCTCACCTCACACCGTCTTCTGGAGGGTGTGTAGCCCGGGGGCCTGCAGATCCTGTTGGATGGCTGGCCGCGACCGCCCGCCTAGGGCGCGTCGCCGTGGACTGATGTCCGGGCAGTGATTCTGGTGATAAAGATACCGGACAGGTTGCGGCAGAGGATTGCGAAGATTGCTCGGATAAATAACACTTGCGCAATTTTTCACCCTGGATTGATAATTCGCCGCAATACGAACAGAAAAGGGCAAATGCCATGAGCAAACTTGACCGTTACGACCTGAGCATCCTCGCCGAACTGCAGCGCGATGCGCGCATTTCCAACCAGGAGCTGGCCGAACGCATCGGCCTGTCGCCTTCGCCATGCTCGCGTCGGGTCAAGCAACTGGAGGACGACGGCTACATCTCGCGCCAGGTGGCCCTGCTCGACCGCAAAAAGCTGGGCCTGAGCCTGACCGCCTACGTGCTGATCGGCATGGACCGCCACACCCCGGAGCGCTTCGAAACCTTCGAGGCAGCCATCCGCAACCTGCCACAGGTGCTCGAATGCAGCCTGGTCACCGGCATGGATGCCGACTATCAGCTTAAGGTGGTGGTACCCGACATGGACCACTACCAGAAACTGCTTCTAGGCAGCCTGACGCGTATCGAAGGCGTCACCAGCGTGCGTTCGAGTTTCGTGCTCAACCAGGTGCTGGCCAGTACCGAGATGCCATTGACCCACCTGCGTTAATTGCCCATGGCAGCCGGCGTATGATCGGCTGCTCAGACTGCCTGGAGAACACCGATGGATCCCGCCGTATTCGAAGAATGGATGATGATCATCCTGGTCACCGTGTTGATCGGTTTCATGGGTTTCATCGTCTGGGACCTGGCGAAAAAGTCCAAGGCCGGAAAGTTCGGTACGTTGATCCTGTTCTTCGTGTTGGGGCTGGGGGTGTTGGCCTTTATCATCAAGAGCGTGGTGGTGGGGTTTCTGGAAGGCGTGTAGAACCTTCAGGGCCTAAAGCCTGGCGGGGACGTCGCGCCAGCAGCCCTGCTCCAACCCATCCAGCGCCCAATCCCCGATCCGTACCCGCACCAGACGCAAGGTCGGCAGCCCCACCGCCGCCGTCATCCGCCGCACCTGGCGGTTACGCCCTTCGCGTATCACCAGCTCCAGCCAGCTGGTTGGCACGCTCTTGCGAAACCGTACCGGCGGGTTGCGCGGCCACAGCTCGGGTTCGTCCAGCCGCCGTGCCTCGGCGGGCAAGGTAGGCCCATCGTTCAGCTCCACGCCATTACGCAAGCGCTGCAACTGCTCGTCGCTCGGTTCCCCCTCCACCTGCACCCAGTACGTTTTGGCCAGCTTGTGCTTGGGGTCGGCAATGCGCGCCTGCAGCCCGCCATCGTTGGTGAGCAACAGCAAGCCTTCACTGTCGCGGTCCAGCCGCCCTGCCGGGTACACACCCGGGATGTCGATGAAGTCCTTGAGCGTCGCCCGCCCGTCGCCGTCGCTGAACTGGGTCAGCACGTCGAACGGTTTGTTGAACAGGATCAGGCGCGGCTCGGCCGGTGGCGCCTTCGGCTGGCGACGTGGGCCGGCGGCAGGCCGCGCCTGGGGACGGCGCGGCTTGTTACGGGGTGGCAGTGACATGGATCCTCAGCGGAACGGCGGCTCATCGAAGCTGCGCAGTTTACGCGAGTGCAGCGAGTTGAGCTCGGTGCGCAGCAGGTCGAGGGCGGCAATGCCGATCTTCAGATGCTGGCTCACCGCCCGGTTGTAGAAGGCGTTGGCCGAGCCCGGCAGCTTGATCTCGCTGTGCAGCGGCTTGTCGGACACACACAGCAAGGTGCCGTACGGCACACGCAGGCGGTAACCCTGGGCGGCGATGGTACCGCTTTCCATGTCCACCGCCACGGCACGCGACAGGTTGATGAGCGGGCGTTCCTGAGCCCAGCGCAGCTCCCAGTTGCGGTCGTCGTAGGTCAGCACGGTGCCGGTGCGCAGGCGCTTCTTCAACTGTTCGCCACGCTCGCCGGTAACCTGCGCAGCCGCCTCCTGCAAGGCCAGCTGCACTTCGGCCAGGGCCGGAATCGGGATGTTCGGCGGCACCACCCGGTCGAGAATGCCGTCACGGCGCATGTAGGCGTGGGCCAGCACATAGTCGCCGATGGTTTGCGATTGCCGCAGCCCGCCGCAGTGGCCGATCATCAGCCAGCAGTGCGGGCGCAGCACGGCCAGGTGGTCGGTGATGTTCTTGGCGTTGGACGGGCCGACACCAATGTTGACCAAGGTAACGCCGTCGCCGTCGGCGGCGATCAGGTGGTAGGCCGGCATCTGGTAGCGGTGCCAGATCACGCTGGCCACCAGCGCCTGGGTTTCACCGTGGTCCATGCCCTTTTCGATCACCACATTGCCCGGCAGCACCATGCGCACGAAACGCGGGTCGTCACGCAGCTGCTCCAGGCCATGGCTGATGAACTGGTCGACATAGCGGTGATAGTTGGTCAGCAGTATCCATGGCTGCACATGGCGCCAGTCGCTGCCGGTGTAGTGCACCAGGCGGCGCAGCGAGAAGTCGACGCGGGCGGCGTCGAACAGTGCCAGCGGAAAAATTTCGGCACGGTCCCAGTCGTACAGGCCATCGGCGATATTGTCGGTGGCGGCCGAAAGGTCGGTGCTGGGGAACACCCGCGCCAGTTGCGCGGCGGTAATACCGCTGCCGGCCAGCTCGTCGCCCTGGTCGACCACGTAGGGGTAAGGGATGTTCTGTTCGCTGACGCCGACCTCTACCGTGACGGTGTAGTCGTGCATCAATGGGCGCAATTGCTCCAGCAGGTAGCTACGGAACGCGGCTGGCTGGGTGACGGTAACGCTGTAGGTGCCGGCCACCTGGACCTTGGCATAGGCCCGCGTGGTGGCGGCCACTTCGCCGTGGCTGTGGTAGGTCAGGCGCAGTGCCGGGTAGCGGAACAGGTCCCGCTCATCGGCGCCCGGCTCGGTACGGTCCTTCAGGTAACGCTTGAGGGCCTGGCTCAGGGCCCCGGTGGCCTGTTCATGCAAGGCCGCCAGACGGTCGACGGCCTGTTCGGGAGTATCAACGACTACAAAAGCGTGGCTCACACTGTGCTTCCTGTCTGGACATGCATGTGAACCATCTTGCCTGCCTTCTTGGGTAAAAACATCCCCATTGATCGGTGTTGCATGCATTCGCGGGCACGTCCGCACCTACAGCGGCCAGGTGGGCGTAGCCCTTGTAACCAGAGCCTCGACATCTACACCCCGTGGTAACGCTCCGTACACCCGGCCGCTCCCCGCCAGCCGGCTTCCGATAAACGCATCACTCACCACCGCATTCCCCGCCTCCAGCAACAGCTTGGCCTGCAACGCCAGGGCAATGTCCTCAGTCAACTGCCGCGCCCGGTACTGCATGTCGCCCGTGTCGGCAAACGCCCCTTTGAGGTTACCGATGTGCGCGGCCAACCGTGGGTCGCCATGCCCGTCGCCCAGTTCGGCGAACAACGCGTCCAGCACACCCGGCTCCTTGGACAACGCCCGCAACACATCCAGGCATTGCACATTGCCCGAGCCTTCCCAGGTCGAGTTGACCGGTGCTTCGCGGTACAGCCGCGGCAGGATGCTGTCCTCCACATAACCCGCACCGCCCAGGCATTCGGCTGCCTCGTTGATCATGGCCGGCGCTCGCTTGCAGATCCAGTACTTGCCCACGGCCGTGACCAGCCGTGCGAAATGCGCCTGCTGCGGGTCGTCGAGCTGCTCCAGCGCCTGCCCCATGCGCAGGCTCAGGGCCAGCGCGGCCTCGCTTTCCAGCGCCAGGTCGGCCAGCACGTTCTGCATCAGCGGTTGTTCGTTCAACACCCGGCCACCGACCTTGCGGTGCGCGCAGTGGTGAGCCGCCTGAGTCAGCGCCTGGCGCATCAAGGCGCTGGAGCCGACCATGCAGTCGAAGCGGGTCATGGCCACCATCTCGATGATGGTCGGCACGCCCCGCCCTTCCTCGCCAATCATCCATGCCAGCGCCCCCCGGAACTCCACCTCGCTGGAGGCATTGGAGCTGTTGCCGAGCTTGTTCTTCAGCCGCTGGATGTAGAACTGATTGCGGTTGTCGTCCGGGCGATGACGCGGCAGCAGGAAGCAGCTCAGGCCTTTTTCGGTCTGGGCCAAAGTCAGGAAGGCATCACACATGGGCGCCGAGCAGAACCACTTGTGCCCCACCAGCTCGTAGGCCTGGCCCGGGCCGGGAGCGCCCACCGGATAGGCCCGCGTGGTATTGGCGCGCACATCGGTGCCGCCCTGCTTCTCGGTCATGGCCATGCCCAGGGTAACCCCGGCCTTGTGCCGGTCGCCGATGTTGCGAGGGTCATATTCGCAGGCCAGGATTTTCGGCAGCCAGTACTCGGCCAGCTCGGGTTGCAGGCGCAACGCCGGCACGGCGGCGAAGGTCATGGTCAGCGGGCAGCCGGTCCCGGCCTCGGCCTGGCTGTGCAGGTAGGTCATGGAAGCCCGCGCCACATGGGCGCCAGCACGGGCCTCGGCCCAGGGCAAAGAAGGCAGGCCGTGTTCGACGGCGGTGCGCATCAGCTCGTGGTAGGCGGGGTGAAACTCGACCAGGTCGATGCGATGACCATAGCGGTCGTGGCTGACGAATTCGGGTTTGTGTGCGTTGGCCAGGAAACCGGCCTGCATCAGCGGGCCGCCAGCCAAGGCACCATAGGCGTCGATCCGCGACTCGGCCCAGCCTGCGCCAAAACGCCGGGACCAGTCCTGCAGCGGCAGGTCGAGGCGGTAGAGGTTGGCGCCGTCGAGGGGCGGAGGCTGGTTGGTGACTTCGTGGGTTTCAGCGTACTGGTGCAGGTTCATCGGGGGCTCCTGGATCCGGGTAGGCTTGAGAGACCCAGTGAAGCACTGGTTGCGGGGGAGTCAAAGGGGCATTAATGACTAAACGTGGGGTGGGAGCATGGTTTGAGGATGTGTCAGGGCTGACAGGTGTCCGCCCTGCCCCAATCCCACACCTTCAAAGCGAACGCCGCGCCTGCAGGATGCTCGGGCTCATCTGCACCTGCGAAATCGCCATGTTCAAACTCAACTCGAACCGGCTCCCCAACCCACGCGTCGACTCATGCGCCAACCGCGCGCCCAGCAATTCCCCCATCTGCCGGCAGATCGACAAGCCAATCCCCAACCCGCCATAGCGCCGGGTCATCGACCCATCCACCTGGAAGAACCGCTGGTACAGGGTCGACTGCTCAAGGTCATCAAAACCAATCCCGCTGTCACTGACCGTAAAGGTCAACGCCAGATCCCCCGGCCCTACCCGGCGCCCGCGCACCTGGATCATCACCCCGCCCTGGTGGGTGAACTTCAACCCGTTCTCCACCAGGCAGCCAAGGCAGCGGGCCAATTTCTCTCCATCGCCCTCCAGCGCATCCGGCAGGTCAGCCGGGATATCCAGGCTCAGGTACAAGCCTTTGCCCAAGGCCTGCCCGGCATAACCGGCGCGCAAACCCTGCAGCAGTGTGCGCAGGCTGAACGGCGCCGGCTGCGCACGCAGGCGACCGGCCTGCAATTCAGACAAGGTGAGAATGGCATCGACCATGTCCATCATCCCCTGCGCAGACCCCACCGCCGTGCGGTGATACTGGGCCATCTCGGCCTCCATCGGCAGGGTGTGCATCAGTTCCAGCGAGCCGATCACACCATTCATCGGGGTGCGCAGTTCGTGGGTCACACTGGCCAGAAACTCATCCTTCAACCGGTTGCTTCTGGCCAGTTGCAGGTTCAACTGCTCCAGCGTGCGTCCGGATTCGCGCAAGGTTTGCGCCTGCTGCTCGCGCAGGCTGTTGATGCGGTCGGCCAGCGCCAGCGACAGCAGTGCCACCTCCAACGCCGAACCCAGTTGGCTGGCATACATGGTGATGAACAGGTTCGGCAGGTAGCCCAGCACCATCAGGGTGTTGACCAGGCCACCGAGCAGGAAGGCCGTCCAGGCGATGATGAACCAACGCGCCACGCGCAAGCCCCGCCACCAGGCGTACAGCCCCGCACTGAAGATGCTCACGGTAAACAGCAAGGCCAGCAGCGTGGCCATGCGCAGGGCAATGCCATAGGGCACGCTCACCGCCATTACCATGACCAGCGCGCCACCCAGCATCAGCAGTTGCAGCAAACGGTCAAAGCCGCGGCTGATGTTGCCCAATTGCAGGAAATGCCGGGCAAACTGGCAACCGAACAAGCCTGCCGCACCGATGAACAGTGGTGTCGAGGCATTCGCCCACCAGGGGCTGTCCGGCCAGAAATAAGCGACACCCGCACCGTTCACCGACACCTGATAGAAACCGAACGAGGCAATGTACAGGATGTAATAGAGGTAGCTGACGTCCCGCACGCTGAGGTAGATGAACAGGTTGTACACCAGCATCACCAACAACACGCCGTAGATCATCCCCAGCACATACAGGCGCGTGGGCTGCTCTTCCATATAGGCTTCAGGGGACCACAGCGCCAGCGGTGCCTGCACCGAGCCCTGGCTGTGCAGGCGCAGGTAGGCAGTAGTCACCTCGCCTGGCGGCAACTGCAGCTCGAACAGGTAGTTGTTCTGCCGGATCTGCCGGCTGTCGTAGGGCAAGGCATCGCCGGTGCGCTGCGCCAGGCGGTAGACACCGCCGCTATCAGGCAAGTACAGCTCCAGGTGGTCCAGCGGCGGGTAAGCCAGCTCAAGTAGCCACTGCCGAGGGGCAGCGCCGGGCGCGGCAACCGGGCGCAGCTCGACCTTGAGCCAGAACACCGAGGTGGAATAACCGGCATTCAGCACGTCTTTATCGTGGGGGCGGAAATGTTTGGCAAACCCGGGGGCACTGACCTGGGCGATGCTGGCACTGCCATCAAGGTCTTCATACACCTGCATGGCCTTGCCCAATGGAAGGTGCTGCGTAGCGCTGTCGAAATCGACCGCTCCAGCCAGCACGGGCAGCAAGCCCAGAAGCACAATCAGCAAATAGCGCATACAGCCCCAGCATGGCCTGCTCGGTCGCGTCGCGGTTGCCTCCCATCCGTTTGAGACGACGTGATCCTGCAGAACCCGTTTATCGAGTTATCCGAGCACTCTAGCATAGCTTCGCAACCTGGCAATCGGCCATATCAAAAATCAAAGAAAAGGCTCTAAATCAATACTTTCAGAAAAATTCAACAAACAATTCTGACCGAACGATCAACAAAACTCGTTTGTCGGACGATCCGCCCAAACAGGTTTGGTGGTAAGCTCGCCGACCATGAATACCTACAGCTCCCGCCCCGTTGTCCTCTGTCTCTCCGGCCACGACCCAAGTGGCGGCGCCGGCTTGCAGGCAGATATCGAAGCCCTGATCGCCCAAGGCTGTCACGCCGCGCCCGCCGTGACCGCCCTGACCGTGCAGGATACCGTCAACGTTTCCGACTTCCGCGTGCTCGACCGCGAGTGGGTACTGGCCCAGGCCAATGCCGTGCTGGCCGACTCCACCGTGGCCGCCGTCAAGCTGGGCATGCTCGGCTCGATCGAGATGGTCGACACCGTGGCCGAGCTGCTAGCTGCCCATCCGCACCTGCCGCTGGTGTGCGATCCGGTGCTGCGTGCCGGTGGCGGTGGCCGCCTGGGCAAGGACGAAGTGGGCTATGCCCTGCGCGAACGCCTGCTGCCGCTGGCGACCATCGCCACGCCAAACCTGCCTGAGGCGCGCATCCTCGCCGAACTGCCCGAGGGCACCGCCGACGAGTGTGCCGAGAAACTCTTGCCGTTCTGTAGACACCTGCTGATTACCGGCGGTCACGGCGACGAAGACGAAATCCACAACCGCCTGTACACCCAGGACGGCAAGCACCACACCTGGACCTGCCAGCGCCTGCCGGGCAGCTATCACGGCTCGGGCTGCACCCTGGCCAGCGCCCTGGCCGGCCGCCTGGCCCTCGGCGAGCAACTGGTAAGCGCCGTACGCAGCGCACTGGACTACACCTGGCGCACCCTGCGTGACGCCGAACAGCTGGGCAAAGGCCAGTACGTGCCGCGCCGCCTGCCCCTGGACTTCTGCTCCTGATACGAGGCCTTCCATGAAGCTACGCGGTCTGTACGCCATCACCGACAGCCAGCTGCTCGCCGGCCGTTTCCTGTCCCATGTCGAGGCGGCACTGGAAGGCGGCGTGTGCCTGCTGCAGTACCGCGACAAAAGCGACGACGCAGCGCGCCGCCTGCGCGAAGCCGAAGGGCTGATGAAGCTCTGCGAGCGCTACGGCACCCAACTGCTCATCAACGACGACGCCGAACTGGCCGCACGCCTGGGCGTCGGCGTGCACCTGGGGCAGACCGATGGCCCGCTGACCCCGGCCCGTGCCCTGCTTGGCCGCCAGGCGATCATCGGCTCAACCTGCCACGCCAGCCTCGACCTCGCCGCCCAGGCCGCCAGCGAAGGGGCCAGCTACGTGGCCTTCGGCCGCTTCTTCAATTCCGTCACCAAGCCGGGTGCGCCCGCTGCCAACGTCCAACTGCTGGAGCAGGCACGCGCCCAGGTGAAACTGCCGATCGCGGTGATCGGCGGCATCACCCTCGACAACGCCGCCCCGCTGGTCGCCCACGGCGCCGACCTGCTGGCGGTGATCCACGGCCTGTTCGGTGCCGACAGCGCGCAGGAAGTTACCCGCCGCGCCCGCGCCTTCAACGCCTTGTTCGCATCCTGATTTCGAGAGAACTTTCATGTCCCGTTCCGAAGACCTGTTCGCCAAAGCCCAGAAGCACATCCCCGGTGGCGTCAACTCGCCAGTGCGCGCTTTCAAAAGCGTGGGCGGCACGCCGCTGTTCTTCAAGCATGCCGAAGGCGCCTACGTTGTTGACGAGGACGACAAGCGCTACGTCGACTATGTCGGTTCCTGGGGCCCGATGATCCTCGGCCACGGCCATCCGGACGTGCTGGAGTCGGTACGCAAGCAGCTGGAGCACGGCCTGTCCTATGGCGCACCGACCGCCATGGAAACCGACATGGCCGACCTGGTCTGCTCGCTGGTGCCGTCCATGGAAATGGTGCGCATGGTCAGCTCGGGCACCGAAGCCACCATGAGCGCCATCCGCCTGGCCCGTGGCTACACCGGCCGTGATGCCATCATCAAGTTCGAAGGCTGCTACCACGGCCACTCCGACAGCCTGCTGGTAAAAGCCGGTTCCGGCCTGCTGACCCAGGGCGTGCCAAGCTCGGCGGGCGTACCGGCTGACTTCGCCAAGCACACCCTGACCCTGCCGTTCAACGACATCGCCGCCGTCGAGAAGACCCTGGCCGACGTCGGCCAGACCGTGGCCTGCATCATCGTCGAGCCGGTGGCCGGCAACATGAACTGCGTACCGCCGGCACCGGGCTTCCTCGAAGGCCTGCGCGAGCAGTGCGACAAGCACGGCGTGGTACTGATCTTCGACGAAGTGATGACCGGCTTCCGCGTTTCCCTGGGCGGCGCCCAGGGCCATTACGGCATCAAGCCGGACCTGTCTACCTTCGGCAAGATCGTCGGTGGCGGCATGCCGGTCGGCTGCTTCGGTGGCAAGCGTGAAATCATGGGCTGCATCGCCCCGCTCGGCCCGGTCTACCAGGCCGGCACCCTGTCGGGCAACCCGCTGGCCATGGCCGCCGGCCTGACCACGCTGAAGCTGATCAGCCGTCCGGGCTTCCACGCCGAGCTGACCGACTACACCAGCCGCATGCTCGACGGCCTGCAACAGCGCGCCGATGCCGCTGGCATACCGTTCGTCACCACCCAGGCCGGTGCCATGTTCGGCCTGTACTTCAGCGGTGCCGACGACATCGTCACCTTCGAAGACGTGATGGCCAGCGATGCCGAGCGCTTCAAGCGCTTCTTCCATTTGATGCTGGACGGTGGCGTGTACCTGGCACCAAGCGCATTCGAGGCAGGCTTCACCTCCATCGCCCATGGCGACAAAGAGTTGCAGATCACCCTCGATGCGGCTGAAAAGGCCTTTGCAGCCCTGAAGTAACGGTCAGCCTGTACCGGCCTCTTCGCGGGTAAACCCGCTCCTACAGGGGCTGCGTCGCTTTCACGGGTGGCGCGGTCATTGTAGGAGCGGGTTACCCGCGAAGAGGCCGGTGGAGGCAAGAAATATTCATGCACAATCAGCTGACTTCCCCAACCAAGCAGAAATTCGAGTAAAACTTTGTAAGGTTGGCGCTGCTTATCCCATAATGTGCCACCAGAGACCTTGGCCGCAGCTTTGCAGAGGTAAGTCGATCCCCATGAACCGCACCGGCCGCGCCCTGACCCTGGGCTGCCTGTTGCTTCTTCAGCCCCTGCTGGCCCTGGCGGAGGGCGGTAACTCGTTGCTCATTCCAGCGACGGGCCGCTGCACCTTGAACGTTCAGCCTGAAGACCTGGCAAACGCCCTCAAGGCCTGCGAGCAGACGGCAACCGCAGGGGATGCCCAGGCGCAGTTCGAACTGGGCGAGTACTTCTACACGCAAACGCCGAAAAACCTCGACAAAGCCCTGGACTGGTTCCAGAAGGCTTCGCTGCAAGGCCACGCTGACGCGCAGTACCGCCTGGGGGCCATGTTCTTCCATGGCGAAGGGGTCAAGGCCAACAACGTGCAGGCCTACATCCTGCTGAAGATGGCCGCCGTCAACGGCGCAGAAGATGCACTGGACATGGCCGACGAAGTGACCGAGCAAATGCCCCGCGACGAGCTTGAGCACGCCACTCAAGTGCTCGGCCAGATCTTCCGCAAGTACCTGCTGGAACTGCAGAACGCCGAAGGGCGTACGCCGTTCTCGCCGCTCCCCTGAGGCTTACCTTTCCGGCATCGGCATCGGGAACGGCATGACATTGCCGCCGCCCTTGGCTTCGCTGATCTTGGCCGTGCCCAGACGCTCCACCTCATCGATGCGCACGATCGAGTGCATCGGCACAAAACTGCGGACTACCCCTTCGAACTGGCTCTTGAGCTTTTCCTCGCTCGGGTCCACCACCAGTTGCGAGCGCTCGCCGAACACGAACTCCTCGATTTCCAGAAAGCCCCACAGGTCGCTCTGGTAGATCTGCTTGGCATACATCTCGAAGACCTGCCCCTGGTTGAGGAAGATCACTTTATAGATGGCAGGTTCGCGTTTGCTCATGTTCGGCGGGATAACACATGCGTAAGAAAAGGCGGCCATCATAGCAGACAGGTTTGCTGATCTGTGTCGGCTGTAACGGCCCTACATACCGTTGAACGTTTCAGTGCTTTCGCCACTGCCATTCAAGGGTTATTCTTGAGTTCACATCCATTGCCGTCGAGCGGCTAAAAACGACCTTGAACGCACCCATAGAACCCCATCGTTTCATCCTCGAGCCCTTCGAGGCCCACCGTTTCGCCAACCTGTGCGGCCAGTTCGACGAGCACCTGCGCCTGATCGAACAGCGCCTGGCCATCGAAATCCGCAACCGCGGCAATCAGTTCGAACTGATCGGCGAACCCAAGACCACTTCCGCTGCCGAACAGTTGTTGCGCCGTCTCTACCGCGAGACCAAGGCCACCGACCTGTCGCCGGAAACCGTACACCTGTACCTGCAGGAGTCGGCCGTCGAGAACATCGACAACCCGGCCGTCAACGAGGTCAGCGTGTCGCTGCGTACGCGCAAGGGCAACATTCGCCCGCGCGGGCTCAACCAGCAGCGCTACGTGAAGGAAATCCTGGCCAACGACATCAACTTCGGCATCGGCCCGGCCGGTACCGGCAAGACCTACCTGGCCGTGGCCTGCGCCGTGGACGCGCTCGAGCGTGAACAGGTACGCCGTATCCTGCTGGTACGCCCGGCGGTCGAGGCGGGCGAAAAGCTCGGCTTCCTGCCCGGCGACCTGGCGCAAAAGATCGACCCGTACCTGCGCCCGCTGTACGACGCGCTGTACGAAATGCTTGGCTTCGAACACGTGGCCAAGCTGATCGAGCGCCAGGTGATCGAGATCGCCCCGCTGGCCTACATGCGTGGCCGCACCCTGAACAACAGCTTCATCATCCTCGACGAAAGCCAGAACACCACGCTGGAACAGATGAAGATGTTCCTCACCCGCATCGGCTTCGGCTCCACGGCGGTGATCACCGGCGACATCACCCAGGTCGACCTGCCGCGCGGCACCAAATCGGGCCTGGCACACGTCATCGAGGTGCTGAAAGACGTTCCGGGTATCAGCTTTACCCACTTCCAACCCAAAGATGTGGTTCGTCACCCACTGGTGCAGCGCATTGTCGAAGCCTACGACCGCTTCGAAGCCCGCCAGGCCAAGCCCGAGGCGCCCGGCAAAGATGCTTGAACTTGATATTCAACGGGCCACGGACGCTGCCGCCCCGGATGACGCCGCCTTCCGCCGCTGGTGCGAACTGGCCCTGCGCCAGCGCAGTGCCGACTCGGAAATGACCATTCGCCTGGTCGACGAAGCCGAAGGCCGCGAGCTGAACCACACCTACCGGCACAAGGACTACGCGACCAACGTGCTGTCGTTCCCGGCCGACGTGCCTGACGACCTGCTCGATATCCCGCTGCTGGGCGACCTGGTCATCTGCGTGGCGGTGGTCGAGCGCGAAGCGGCCGAACAGGGCAAATCGCTCGAAGCGCACTGGGCACACCTGGTCATCCACGGTTGCCTGCACCTGCTCGGCTACGACCACATCGAAGATGAGGAAGCCGAGGAAATGGAAGGCCTGGAACGAGAATTGCTGGCAGAACTGGGTCACCCCGACCCGTATGCCGACGATGAAACCGACTCAATCACACACTGATACACGAAGGATCACGAGAACCGCCATGAGCGAAGATCGATCGAGCAACGGGCAGAAGTCCTGGCTGGGTAAACTGACCCAGGCTTTTGCCCATGAGCCGAAAAACCGCCAGGAGCTGCTTGAGCTGCTGCGCGAAGCCCACCAGAACAAGCTGCTGGACAGCGAAGCACTGACCATCGTCGAAGGCGCCATCCAGGTCGCCGACCTGCAGGTTCGCGACATCATGGTCCCGCGTTCGCAGATGATCAGCATCAAGGCCAGCCAGTCGCCGCGCGAATTCCTGCCGGCGGTGATCGACGCCGCGCACTCGCGCTACCCGGTGATCGGCGAAAGCCATGACGACGTACTCGGGATCCTGCTCGCCAAAGACCTGCTGCCGCTGATCCTCAAGGAAAACGGCGACAGCTTCAACATCAAGGACCTGCTGCGCCCGGCCACCTTCGTGCCCGAGTCCAAGCGCCTGAACGTGTTGCTGCGCGAGTTCCGTGCCAACCATAACCACATGGCCATCGTCATCGACGAATACGGCGGTGTGGCGGGCCTGGTGACCATCGAGGACGTGCTGGAGCAGATCGTTGGCGACATCGAGGACGAGCACGACGTCGAGGAAGACAGCTACATCAAACCACTGCCCAGCGGTGACTTCCTGGTGAAGGCGCTTACCCCGATCGACAACTTCAACGAGTTCTTCGACAGCGAGTTCTCCGATGACGAGTTCGACACGGTTGGCGGCCTGGTGATGAGCGCCTTCGGCCACCTGCCCAAGCGCAACGAAACTACCGAGATCGGGTCTTACAAGTTCCGTATTCTCAACGCCGACAGCCGGCGGATACACTTGCTGCGCCTGACCCCGATCACCCGTTAAGGACAAACATGCGTTGGATCACCCGCCCCGGCTGGCCCGGTAACCTGCTGGCCCTGGCGGCCGGTGCCTCCACACTCCTGGCCCTGGCGCCGTTCGACATCTGGCCGCTGGCCGTGTTGTCCATCGCCATGCTCTACCTTGGCCTGCGCGAGCTCAGCCCGCGCCAGGCCATGTGGCGTGGCTGGTGGTTCGGTTTTGGCCTGTATGGCGCCGGCACCTGGTGGATTTACGTCAGCATGAACACCTACGGCGGTGCCTCGCCGCTGCTGGCGATTCTGCTGCTGCTGGCGTTCTTCGCCGCGCTGGCCTGGTTCTTTGCCTTGCCCACCTGGCTGTGGGCACGCTGGCTACGGCGCAACGAAGCGCCGCTGGCCGATGCCCTGTGCTTCGCGGCGCTGTGGCTGCTGCAAGAGGCCTTTCGCGGCTGGTTCCTGACCGGTTTCCCCTGGCTTTACGCCGGCTACAGCCAGCTGGACGGCCCGTTGGCCGGCCTGGCGCCGCTGGGCGGCGTGTGGCTGATTTCCTTCACGCTGGCGCTCACTGCTGCCCTGCTGTGCAACCTGCACCGCCTGCGTGCCCGCCCCTCGTTCCTGGCCGTGGGCTGCCTGCTGTTGTTGGCCCCATGGGCACTGGGCCTGGCGCTCAAGGGCCACGCCTGGACCAAACCGGTAGGTGACCCGTTGAAAGTGGCGGCCATTCAGGGCAACGTCGAGCAAGACCTGAAATGGGACCCTGCGCACATCGACGCGCAACTGGCCCTGTACCGTGACTTGAGTTTCAGCTCAAAGCCCGTGGATTTGCTGGTGTGGCCAGAAACGGCGGTGCCGGTGCTCAAGGACCAGGCCCAAGGCTACATCGACGTAATGGGCCGTTTTGCTGCCGAGCGGCATTCAGCGCTGATCACCGGCGTGCCAGTGCGGGAAGTGGTGCACCATCAGCGCCGCTACTACAACGGCATCACCGTGACCGGTGAGGGTGACGGCACCTACCTCAAGCAGAAGCTGGTGCCGTTTGGCGAGTACGTCCCGTTGCAGGACATGCTGCGTGGCGCCATCGAGTTCTTCAACCTGCCCATGTCGGACTTCGCCCGTGGGCCGGAAGACCAGCCACTGCTGCAGGCCAAGGGTTATCAGATTGCGCCCTACATCTGCTACGAAGTGGTCTACCCCGAGTTTGCTGCTGGCCTGGCGTCACGCAGCGACCTGCTGCTGACCATCAGCAACGACACCTGGTTCGGCACCTCGATCGGCCCGCTGCAGCACCTGCAGATGGCGCAGATGCGCGCACTGGAAGCCGGCCGCTGGATGATCCGCGCCACCAACAACGGCGTGACCGCGCTGATCGACCCGTTTGGCCGTATTACCACGCAGATTCCGCAGTTCCAGCAGGCGGTGCTGTATGGTGAGGTGGTGCCAATGCAACAACTGACGCCTTACCTGCAATGGCGTTCGTGGCCGTTGACGATTGTCTGCGCATTGCTGCTGGGCTGGGCATTGCTGGCAGGCCGCATCGCCAAAACCGTCTGAGTTATCCTGTCCCGGCCTCTTCGCGGGCAAGCCCGCGAAGAGGCCGGGACAGGCAGTGCAAGGCTCAATAGAAAACCCGATACCCCACCAACCCCACCGCCTCATTGAACAACTGCCCGCTCTGCCACATCGCCCGGCTCTCCGGCAGCAACCCGCCAAACGGCCGCGCATGATCCTGCCCCAGGAACCCCACCGGCGCCGGCACCACCTCGAACCCCGCCTGCTCAAAGCTCCAGCGCGAGCGCTGCATGTGCCAGGCCTGGGTCACCACCACCACACGACGAATCCCCAACGGCTGCAGCACCTTGGCCGTGAACTGGGCATTTTCCCAGGTCGTGCGGCTGGCCTCTTCACGCCACTTCACGTCAACAGCAAAGTCTTCGTGAAGGCGATCCGCCATCAACCGCGCTTCGCTCGGCGGCGTGCCGTAGTGCAACCCACCACTGGTCAGCACCGGCAAACCTGAGGCCTTGGCCAACTGCGCAGCAAAACGCAGGCGTTCCAAAGCCGTGGCCGTGGGCTGGTCGCTACCGCCCCAGGCCGGGTCTCCGCGCTCACGCCCTGCGCCCAGCACCACAATGGCATCCGCCCGCCGCGCAAGCGCGGTCCAGTCGTTTACGGCCAAGGGAGGCTCGCTTTCCAGCCTATGGGCGATTTCCTGCACCACCAGCGGCAAACTCATGAGCCACAGGCCACCAAGCCCCACGGCAAAGCAAAACGCCGCCAACCGTGGCCGTCGGGCACGCAACCACCACGCCGCAAGCAGCAGCAGAAACAGGATGCCCGGCGGCATCAGCCATTGTTTGATGAAGAATCGGATCGGCATCGGCCACACCTCCTTGGCAGGCGTGCAGCCTAGAAGGATCGGCGCCGGTCAACAAGGGTGCGGCCGGCGCCGATCGTGAGTTGTGTGATAGTGAAGAACCGGCGCGCGATCGCCCGCGCCTGGCGTCCTGAACGGCTAGCGATGTGGCAGCGTCCTGGATCTCGCCGTATTGGCGGGGCGTTTCTTGTCCTTGAGCCAGATGATCTTGGCCGATGTCGGCTCCGCTTGCGGGTAACTGCCGACAGAGGCATTGTGGCGCTCCGGGAGGGATTCCAGGTAAGCCTTGATCACTTCGAACTCTGCGTGGCTCAGGCCACGCAACTCCAGCTCGGCTGGCATCTCGTCGCGCAATCGTACCGAGGTCCTTGCCACTTCCAGTGCCAGGCCAAGCCGGTCGATCAGGCGCTCGTAAAGCTCCGGTTTCATTGCGGGTAGCTGCGTCTCTCCCATCCGTTCACCTCAATTGAAGATAAAGAATATCTCCCCCCACACCTGAGCTTAGCGGCGCCATGAAAAGCAGCCGGGTGCTGCGACCAGCGGCCATTCGCAACGAAGGTTTCCCACGATGCGCAGCGCTGCTGTATGCTACGGCGTTCACTCTAAACGACACCGGAGTGCCGGACGCAGCGAGGTTCCGCTGCCTGGAACAAGGTCTCTTCTCTCTCAGCCAAAAGTAGCCATGCACGAACAATACACGCCCCGTGATATCGAAGCCGCCGCCCAGAAGTTCTGGGACGAGCAACAATCGTTCGCTGTTACCGAACAGCCAGGCAAAGACACCTACTATTGCCTTTCGATGTTCCCGTACCCGAGCGGCAAGCTACACATGGGCCACGTTCGCAACTACACCATCGGCGACGTGATTGCCCGTTACCAGCGTATGCTGGGCAAGAACGTCCTCCAGCCGATGGGCTGGGACGCATTCGGCATGCCCGCGGAAAACGCGGCGATGAAAAACAACGTCGCCCCGGCCAAGTGGACATACGAAAACATCGACTACATGAAGACCCAGCTCAAGAGCCTGGGTCTGGCCATCGACTGGGCACGTGAAGTCACCACCTGCAAACCCGACTACTACCGTTGGGAGCAGTGGCTGTTCACCCGCCTGTTCGAGAAAGGCATCATCTACCGCAAGAACGGTACCGTGAACTGGGACCCGGCAGACCAGACCGTACTGGCCAACGAACAGGTCATCGACGGCCGTGGCTGGCGTTCGGGCGCGCTGATCGAAAAGCGCGAAATCCCGATGTACTACTTCCGCATCACCGACTACGCCGACGAGCTGCTGGAAAGCCTCGACGAGCTGCCGGGCTGGCCTGAGCAGGTCAAGACCATGCAGCGCAACTGGATCGGCAAGTCGCGCGGCATGGAAGTACAGTTCCCGTACGACCAGGCCACCATCGGCCACGAAGGCACCCTGAAAGTCTTCACCACCCGTCCCGACACGCTGATGGGCGCCACCTACGTCGCCGTCGCCGCCGAGCACCCGCTGGCCACCCAGGCGGCCCAGGGCAACCCGGCGCTGCAGGCGTTCATCGACGAGTGCAAGAGCGGCAGCGTTGCCGAGGCCGACATGGCCACCCAGGAGAAGAAAGGCATGGCCACTTCCCTGCTGGTAGAGCACCCGCTGACCGGCGAGAAGCTGCCGGTATGGGTCGCCAACTACGTGCTGATGCACTATGGCGATGGCGCCGTGATGGCCGTGCCGGCCCACGACGAGCGCGACTTCGAGTTCGCCCACAAGTACAACCTGCCGGTCAAGGCCGTGGTGCGCACCAGCGCGGGCGATGAAGTGGGCAGCGAGTGGCAGGCCGCCTATGGCGAGCACGGCCAGCTGATCAACTCCGCCGAGTTCGACGGCCTGGACTTCGCCGGCGCCTTCGATGCCATCGAAGCCGCCCTGATCCGCAAGGAACTGGGCAAGTCGCGTACCCAGTTCCGCCTGCGTGACTGGGGTATCAGCCGCCAGCGCTACTGGGGCTGCCCGATCCCGATCATCCACTGCCCGTCCTGTGGCGACGTGCCGGTGCCGGAAGACCAGCTGCCGGTCACCCTGCCCGAGAACGTGGTGCCGGATGGCGCCGGCTCGCCGCTGGCGCGCATGCCGGAATTTTATGAGTGCACCTGCCCGAAATGCGGCACTGCGGCCAAGCGCGAAACCGACACCATGGACACCTTCGTCGAGTCGTCCTGGTACTTCGCCCGCTACGCTTCGCCGAACTACGACAAGGGCCTGGTAGACCCGAAAGCCGCCAACCACTGGCTGCCTGTCGACCAGTACATCGGCGGTATCGAGCACGCGATCCTGCACCTGCTGTACGCGCGCTTCTTCCACAAGCTGATGCGTGACGAAGGCCTGGTTACTTCGAACGAGCCGTTCAAGAACCTGCTGACCCAGGGCATGGTCGTGGCCGAAACCTACTACCGCGTGGCCAGCAACGGCGGCAAGGACTGGTTCAACCCGGCCGATGTCGAGATCGAGCGCGATGCCAAGGCCAAGATCATTGGTGCTCGCCTGAAGACCGACGGCCTGCCGGTGGAAATCGGCGGCACCGAGAAAATGTCGAAATCGAAGAACAACGGCGTCGACCCGCAGTCGATGATCGAAGCCTACGGTGCCGACACCTGCCGCCTGTTCATGATGTTCGCCTCGCCGCCCGACATGAGCCTGGAATGGTCCGACTCCGGCGTCGAAGGTGCCAGCCGCTTCCTGCGCCGCGTCTGGCGCCTGGCTCAGGCTCACGTCAGCCAGGGCCTGCCGGGCAAGCTGGATGTCACCGCATTGGACGACGCGCAGAAGGTCATCCGCCGCGCCATCCACGCAGCCATCAAGCAGGCCAGCAACGACGTGGGCCAGTTCCACAAGTTCAACACCGCCATCGCCCAGGTGATGACCGTGATGAACGTGCTGGAAAAGGCCCCGCAGGCCAGCGAACAGGACCGCGCCCTGCTGCAGGAAGGCCTTGAGGCCGTCACCCTGTTGCTGGCACCGATCACCCCGCACATTTCCCACGAGCTGTGGCAGCAACTGGGCCACCAGCAGGCCGTGATCGACGCTGGCTGGCCAGCTGTCGACGAAGCAGCCCTGGTGCAGGACACCATCACCCTGGTGGTGCAGGTCAACGGCAAGCTGCGTGGCCAGGTCGAAATGCCGGCTGCTGCCAGCCGCGAAGAAGTCGAAGCCGCTGCCCGCAGCAACGAGAACGTCTTGCGCTTCATCGATGGCCTGACCATCCGCAAGGTTATCGTGGTACCGGGCAAGCTGGTCAACATCGTCGCCAACTGATGGCAGCGCCCGCTCGCAGTCACTGCGGGCGGGCGTAAAAGGCCCACAAGGGAGCAACAACATGATCAAACGCAATTTGCTGGTAATCGGCCTGGCGGTCATGCTCAGCGCCTGCGGTTTCCAGCTGCGCGGCACCGGCTCTACCGAGCTGAGCGTGAAGGAAATGGACGTCAGCGCGCGCAACGCCTATGGCCCGACCGTGGTCCAGCTGCGTGAAGTACTGGAGCGTAGCGGCGTCAACGTACATGCTGGCGCACCGTATCGCCTGGTACTGACCAACGAACAGGAGCGCGAGCGCGCGGCCACCTACAACAGTGGTAACCGCACCGCCGAGTACGAGCTGACTACGGTGTTGAACTACAGCATTCAGGGCCTGAACAACCTGGAGCTGATGAGCGACAAGCTGGAAGTGCGCAAAATCTACCTGCGCGACGGCTCGAACATCACCGGTTCCGAGCAGGAAGCCAACCGCGCCCGTGAAGAAATGCGCCGCGATCTGGTCAACGCCATGGTCGTTCGCCTACAGATGCTGAGCCCGTCCCAACTGGACGAGCTGCAGCGCAAAGCCGACGAACGCGCCCAGGCCGAAGCCGCCGCGCTGGAAGCTGCCCGCCGTCAGCAGGCCGAAACGCCTCAGCAGTCGCCGCTGGAAGTACCGGGCAACTAAGCCCGTGTGGGGCACCTTCGGGTGCCCCCCCTGTTTCCCATGAAACTCGCCCCCGCCCAACTCAACAAGCACCTGCAAGGTACCTTGGCACCGGTCTACGTGGTCAGCGGTGACGACCCGTTGCTATGCCAGGAAGCCGCAGACGCCATTCGTAATGCCGCGCGTCAACAAGGTTTCGACGAGCGCCAGGTGTTCAGTGCCGACGCAAACTTCGACTGGGGCACCCTGCTCCAGGCTGGAGCGAGCCTGTCCCTGTTCGCACAACGCCGCCTGCTGGAACTGCGCCTGCCTTCGGGCAAACCTGGTGACAAAGGCGCCGCGGCGCTGATGGAATACTGCGCCAACCCCGCCGAAGATACCCTGCTGCTGATCAGCCTGCCCAAGCTCGACGGTAGTGCGCAAAAGACCAAGTGGGGCAAGGCGTTGATCGAAGGCGCGCATTGCCAGTTCATCCAGATCTGGCCGGTGGATGTGCATCAGTTGCCGCAGTGGATCAACCAGCGCCTGCAACAGGCCGGCCTGTCGGCACAGCGTGACGCTGTCGAGCTGATTGCCGCGCGCGTGGAAGGCAACTTGCTGGCAGCCGCGCAGGAAATCGAAAAGCTCAAGCTGCTGGCCGATGGCAACCAGATCACCGTGGAAACCGTGCAGGCCGCTGTTGCTGATAGCGCCCGCTTCGATGTCTTCGGCCTGGTGGACGCCATTCTCAATGGCGAAGCTGCACATGCCCTGCGTATGCTTGAGGGGTTGCGTGGCGAGGGGGTAGAACCGCCGGTCATCCTCTGGGCTTTGGCCCGTGAGCTGCGCCAGCTGGCTGGGCTAGCCCAACAGTTCAGCCAGGGTGTACCGCTGGACAAGGCCTTCAGCCAGGCCCGCCCGCCGATATGGGACAAACGCCGACCGCTGGTCAGCAAAGCCCTGCAGCGCTTGTCGGCGCAACGCTGGGCTCAGTTGTTGCAGGATGCCCAGCGTATCGACGCGCAGATCAAGGGGCAGGCCGAGGGGTCGCCCTGGACGGGGCTGTCTCGGCTTTCCCTGTTGATGGCTGGTCAGCGCCTGGCGCTACCTCCAGAATAACTGGGGTCGCGGTGGGAGCAGGCATGCCCGCTCCCACAAGACTGTGATCGACCATAAACATTATCAATTGGCCCCTACCCGCACCAAGCCCTAAAGTGCGCCCCGAAAACCACCCAACCCGGGAACCCCACCATGAGCAAAAAGCCGAAAAAGCACGGCCCCAACAAGGCCAAGTCCATCATCGCCCAACCGCTGTTCCGCTGCCGCCAGGAACAACCGGCCAAGGGCAAAGGCAGCTACCGCCGCGAAGCCTTCCAATCGAGAGATTGGGAGGCTTCCTACTTTTTGGCTGCATGAAAGCATCGCAAGCGCAGGCATGGTATGGTCGTCACCTGACCTGCAATTCTGGATCTGTGCATGCTCTTCCGTCTTCTCCCCCGTTGGGAAACCCGCCAGCTGATCGCGGCCTCCAGCTTCATCCTGCTTGTGGCCTGCGCGGAAAAACCCACCGCCGCCGACGCACTGCCGCTGGCCCCTGCGCAACCCGCTCCCGTGGTAACCGTGCCCGGCGCGACGCCTGACGTCAGCACTGAAATCCAGCCTCTGCAAACCTTCGCCCAGTGGCAGGCCGGCTTCCGCCAACAGGCCCTGCAAGCCGGGATTTCACCCAGCACCTTCGACCGCGCGTTCCTCGGCGTCACCCCTGACATGGACGTGATCAAGGCCGACCGTAGCCAGCCGGAGTTCACACGCCCGGTATGGGAATACCTCGAAGGCGCCCTGTCGCCCCTGCGCGTGCGCAACGGCAAGAAGCTGCTGGAGCAGAATGCCGAGCTGCTGACACGTATCGAACAACGCTATGGCGTGGACCGCCAGGTGCTGGTCGCGGTGTGGGGCATGGAAAGCAACTTCGGTCAGTTCCAGGGCAACAAGTCGGTGATCCGCTCACTGGCCACCCTGGCCTACGAAGGCCGCCGCCCACAGTTCGCCCAAGACCAGCTGATCGCTGCGCTGCAAATCATCCAGCATGGTGATATCGAGCCTGAAGCCATGCGCGGCTCGTGGGCCGGCGCCATGGGCCAGACCCAGTTCATCCCGACCACCTACAACACCCATGCCGTGGACTTCGACGGCGATGGCCGCCGCGATATCTGGAACAGCAAACCGGATGCCCTGGCTTCGACCGCGCACTACCTGCAGAGCTCGGGCTGGAAACGTGGCCAACCGTGGGGCTTCGAGGTACAGGTGCCGGCTGGTTTCGATTTCTGGCAAGCTGATGGCGCGCTGCGCAAACCGGTGAGCGAATGGCTGGCGATGGGCGTGAAACTGCCTGCAGGCACGCAACTGCCCGCCAACAGCAACCAGTTGTCTGCAGCCCTGCTGCTGCCGGCGGGTGCGCGTGGGCCGGCGTTCCTGGTGCTGGACAACTTCCGCGCCATCCTCAAGTACAACAACTCGTCGTCCTACGCGCTGGCGGTGAGCTTGCTGGGGGATCGCTTCAGCGGCTGGGGCTTCATTGCCGGCAGCTGGCCGAAGGAAGACCTGCCGCTGAGCCGCAGCGAGCGTATGGAATTGCAGAACCTGCTGAACAGCAACGGGCATGAGGCCGGAAATGCTGATGGCATTATCGGCGCCAATACCCGCAAGGCCATTCGCAATGCCCAGCAGGGGCTGGGGTGGCCGGCGGATGGGTATCCGACCCACAAGCTGCTGGAAAGCCTGCGCCAACAGTGAGATTGCCGGGGGGGGCGTTGCGCCCCCCGGCAATCTCAAGCCTTGAACAGGTCCTGTTCCAGCACCAATACCTGCCGATCACTGTCCAGCCTCACCCGAGCCCCCAGCGGCAAGCACACGTTCGGGTCACAATGCCCACTGCGCCACCCCGCCAGCACCGGTATCCCCAGAGGCGCAAAGGTTTCCACCAACAACGGTGCAAGCGCCGCCGTGGTAATCCCGGCAAAATCCCCCACCAGCACGCCCTTGACCCCTTCCAGCTTGCCTGCCAGGCGCAACTGGGTCAGCAACCGGTCCACCCGATACAACGGCTCGTTGACGTCCTCGATAAACAAAATGCAGCCCTGCGTATCCAGCTCGGCCAGCGTCCCCATGGTCGCACCCAGCATCGACAGGTTGCCGCCCAGCAGCGGACCACTGGCCACACCTGCCAATACACTGCTCAAGGCATAGTCCGTCGGGTGCACGATCTGCTCGCCTGCCCGCACATGCCCAGCCAGCTGCGCCAGCAACGACGATTCAGTTGGAGGCAACTTCGCCCCCAGAAGGTCGGCATTGAGCATCCCACCATGGAAGGTAACCAGCCCGCTATGCCGATAGATCGCAGCGTGCAGCGCGGTAATGTCGCTGTAGCCGATCAACGGCTTGGGGTTGCGCCGAATCAGGTCAAAGTCGAGCCGGTCGAGCAGGCGCATGCTACCGTAACCACCGCGCATGCACAGGATGGCGTCGATGGCCGGATCGGCAAAGGCATCGTGCAAGTCTTGCAAGCGCTGCTGGTCCGAGCCTGCCAGGTAGCCCTGGGCCTGGTGTACACCGGGGTAAAGGCGGCAGCTGTAGCCACGGTCGGCAAACCACTGGCTGACCTTGTGCGTATCCAGCCGCGCCGCGCCTGCCGGGGCGACAATGGCAAAGCAGGCGTTAGCCGGCAACGCGGCTGGCAGGCTCGGTAGTAAGGTTTCGGCGCAGTTCATTGCGGCTCCTTGCAGCGCTTGGTACACAAACAAAAATGCCGATGCCGCCCTTCGGCGTGCATCGGCATGCGTGCCTCGGACCAGGCTCAGAGCTTGATCTTGGCTTCGTGGGCCTGCTGGTCAGCGTGGTACGAAGAACGCACCAGCGGGCCGGAGGCGACGTTCTTGAAGCCCATCTTGTAACCTTCCTCGGCGAACCAGGCGAAGGTGTCCGGGTGCACGAAACGCTGCACTGGCAGGTGGCTGCGCGACGGCTGCAGGTACTGGCCGAGGGTGAGCATGTCGATGTCATGCTCGCGCATGCGGTGCATCACTTCGATCACTTCCTCGTCGGTCTCGCCCAAGCCGAGCATCAGGCCCGACTTGGTAGGTACATGCGGGACCATCTGCTTGAACTTCTGCAGCAGGTCCAGCGACCAGTCGTAGTCCGAGCCCGGGCGCGCGGCCTTGTACAGGCGCGGTACGGTTTCGAGGTTGTGGTTGAACACATCTGGCGGCTCTTGCGCGGTGATTTCCAGCGCGACGTCCATACGGCCACGGTAGTCCGGCACCAGGGTTTCCAGCTGCACGCCCGGCGACAGCGCGCGGATCTCGCGGATGCAGTCGGCAAAGTGCTGGGCACCACCGTCACGCAGGTCGTCGCGGTCCACCGAGGTGATCACCACGTACTTCAGGCGCAGGTCGGCAATGGCGACCGCCAGGTTTTTCGGCTCGTCCAGGTCCAGCGGCTTCGGCCGGCCGTGGCCCACGTCACAGAACGGGCAACGACGGGTGCAGATGTCACCCATGATCATGAAGGTGGCGGTACCACCGGAGAAGCACTCGCCCAGGTTCGGGCAGGAAGCCTCTTCACACACGCTGTGCAGCTTGTGCTTGCGCAGCAGTTGCTTGATACGGTCTACCTCGGGCGATACCGGAATACGCACGCGAATCCAGTCAGGCTTTTTCGGCAGCTCTTCGGTGGGGATGATCTTCACCGGGATGCGCGCCACCTTTTCGGCGCCACGCAGTTTTACCCCAGCTTCCACCTTCTTCGGCGCTGGGCGCGGGGTGACATCCTGGGTGGGTATCAGGTTCGGCACGGCTTCTTGCACAGTTGTCATATTCAGTCGATTCCGCCCGTGAGGGTCGTCTGCTCAGCGTAGTCGAGGTGCTTGACCAGCTGTCCGCGCAGCCTTGTCCTGACCTCGTCGAGTTCGATCGGACCTGCCAGGTCGCGCAGCTGGGTCATCGCCAGCCCCGCATAGCCGCAGGGGTTGATTCGGCGGAATGGCGCAAGGTCCATGTCCACGTTCAGGGCAAGGCCGTGGAACGAACGGCCGTTGCGAATTCGCAGGCCGAGGGAGGCGATTTTCGCTCCATCGACATAGACGCCCGGGGCGTCGGGCTTGGCAGAAGCCTGCACGTCGTAACTGGCGAGCAGGTCGACCAGCGTCTGCTCGATACGGCTGACCAGCTCGCGCACGCCAAAGCCCAGCCGGCGCACATCCAGCAGTAGGTAGGCCACCAACTGCCCGGGGCCATGGTAGGTCACCTGGCCGCCGCGGTCGGTCTGCACCACCGGGATGTCGCCCGGCACCAGCAGGTGCTCGGCCTTGCCAGCCTGGCCCTGGGTGAAGACCGCGGGATGCTCGACCAGCCAGATTTCATCCTGGCTGTCCGGGGTGCGCTGCTCGGTGAAGCGACGCATGGCCTCCAGCACCGGTTCGTAGGGCTGCAGGCCGAGCTCGCGAAAACCGAGGCAGGCGGACATCAAAGCACCATTTTCACGATGCCGGTAGCGCGCAGGGCGCTGTTGATATCGTGCAGCTGGTTCTCGCTTTCGGCAACGATGTGCAATTGCACGGTGGTGTACTTGCCTTCCTTGCTCTGGCGCTCGGCCAGGGTGGAGAGGTCGACTTTGGCGTGCTTGCTGAGGATTTCGATCACGGTGTCCTTGAAGCCGACAACGGTATCGCCGATTACCTTGATCGGGTAATCGTCGCAAGGGAATTCGATTTTATGCGACTTGACGTCTGGTTCGCTCATGGCGGAAACGGCCTCGTAAGCCGTGGCAACAACAATGCCCCCGCGAGATACGCGGGGGCATGCAGGTCACGTATCAGTTGAACAACCCGTAGAAGAATAGACGGATGCTATCCCACATACGGCGGAAGAAACCACCTTCCTCGACGCCATCGAGGGCGATCAGGTCGGCACTGTGAACCACTTTCTCGTCCAGTTTGACTTCCACTTTGCCGATCACGTCACCTTTGGCGATGGGTGCGGTGAGCTGCGGGTTCATGGTCATCGAAGCCTGCAGGCGCTTCAATTGGCCTTTAGGCATAGTCATGGTCAGGTCGTCGGCCAGGCCAGCCTTGATCTGGCCGGTGGCGCCCTTCCAGACAGGAGCCTGGGTCAGCTCGGTGCCCTTCTGATAGAAGGTCTGGGTTTCGAAGAAGCGGAAGCCATAGGTCAGCAGCTTCTGGGTTTCGGCAGCACGCGATTGCTCGCTGTTGGTACCGAACACCACGGCGATCAGGCGCTGGCCGTCGCGAACGGCCGAAGCCACCATGCAGTAGCCAGCTTCGTCGGTGTGGCCGGTTTTCAGGCCATCGACGGTCTTGTCACGCCACAACAGCAGGTTGCGGTTCGGCTGCTTGATGTTGTTCCAGAAGAATTCCTTCTGCGAATAGATGGCGTAGTGGGCCGGGTCGACGGTGATGATCGCACGGGCCAGGGTGGCCATGTCGTGCGCAGACGAATAGTGGTCCGGGTGCGGCAGGCCGGTCGGGTTCATGAAGTGGCTGTTGGTCATGCCCAGGTCGGCAGCCGTCTTGTTCATCATGTCGGCGAAGGCATCTTCGCTGCCGGCGATGTGCTCGGCCAGGGCGACCGAAGCGTCGTTGCCGGACTGGATGATGATGCCGTGCAGCAGGTCGCTGACGGTCACCTGGCTGCCCACCTTGATGAACATGCGCGAACCGCCAGTACGCCAGGCGTTTTCGCTGACGGTGACCGGGTCGTTTTCACCGATCTGGCCACGGCGGATGTCCAGGGTGGCGATGTAGGCGGTCATCAGCTTGGTCAGGCTGGCCGGCGGCAGGCGCTCGTCACCGTTGTTCTCGACCAGCACGTTGCCGCTGGACGCGTCCATGAGTACGTAGGACTTGGCTGCCAATTGAGGTGGTGCCGGCGTCATCTGCTCAGCCGCGAAGGCGGCAGGCGTGATCATCAGCAGTACAGGCAGGCAAAGTCGTTTGGCAAGGTTGGTGATGTTCATCCGTCTCTCGAAAATCGCTAATGGTCTGAGATGTTCCCTGGGCAAGATCGTGTGCCCAGCGCCAGTCAGTCTAGTTTTTTGGCCGTCGGCCTGGCCCACGAACGTGCGGCTTTATGTCGCTGCGGGCAAAAGCCGTCATTGTACATGGGCGCGCCCGGCAATTCATGACAAAACCGACAGTTTGGTTGCGGCCACGCTGATGGCCGCCCCATATAAACGGTCAGTCTGCTGTGACCAGCTTGGCCTGCCCCAAGTTCGCCAGGCGGATGCTGTCTTGTGCCTGCTGGATCTCGCCCTGGCTGCCAATCGGCCCCAGGCGTACGCGGTGCAGGGTCTGCTGGTTACGCACGATCGAGCTGATGAACACCGGCGCATTGACCATGGTGCTGAGCTTGGAGCGCAGCAGCTCGGCTGCGTCCGGGTTGGCAAAGGCGCCTACCTGCAGGAAGCTGCCGCCGTTGCCCGCCGGCACGTTGTTGCCCCCCACCTGCACCGGCACCACCGGCGCTGCGTGCTGCTGAGGCGGCGGGGTCCATTGCTCGACACGCCCGGTGTTGGCCGGGATCGCCTGGGTCTGGGCTACCTGCGGTTCTTTGAGCACCATCGGCGGCGTCTGGCCACGCTGGGCCCACCACTGCTGCGGGTCGATACCCTCGACGCGCACATGCGCGGTGCCGATCTCGGCGTAACCCAGCTTTTTCGCAGCCGCATAGGACAGGTCGATAATACGGTCGGAATAGAACGGGCCACGGTCGTTCACACGCAGGATTACGCTGCGACCGTTGGCCAGGTTGGTCACCCGCACATAGGCCGGCAGCGGCAGCGTCTTGTGCGCTGCGCTCATGCCGTACAGGTCATACAGCTCGCCGTTGGCGGTGTTCTGCCCATGGAACTTGGTGCCATACCACGACGCGGTGCCCTCGGCGCGGTAGTTGCGCGAGTCCTGCATCGGGTAATAGGTCTTGCCCAGCACCGTGTACGGGTTGGCCTTGTAGTTGCCCGTATGCACGGTCGGCGTGGCATCGGGGATCTTGTTCACATCCACGTCCCACCACGGCGCGCCGTCCTTGTGTGCCCGGTTGATGTCCAGGCCTGGCTGACTGCGCACGACGTTGCCACTGCTTTGCTGGGCCGGGCGGTTGGAGGAGCAACTGGCCAGCACCACGCCAACGGCGAGGCAGGTGAGCAGCTTGAAAGAATTGGCAGAGATGATTGCGCGCATTACTTGACGCCCCGTACTTGAACCAGCTGTTCCGCAAGCTGATGCACCGCCATGGCATACATCACGCTGCGGTTGTAACGCGTGATCGCGTAGAAGTTCTTCAGGCCCACCCAGTACTCGGGGCCATTGTCACCCTCAAGGCGGAAAGCGGTAACCGGCAGATCATCGCGCAGCGAATCATGAACCGACCAGCCGAGCGTGCGCAACTCCCCGACGGTTTTCACAGGCTCGATGCCTGTGGTCAGGCCTTCGTCGGCGCGCGCGCCATCCACCCAGGCGCGGCTGACCACGCCCCCACCGGCCACCCAGCCATGGCGCTTGAAGTAGCTGGCGACGCTGCCAATGGCATCGTCCGGGTTGTTCCAGATGTTGATGTGGCCATCGCCGTCGAAGTCCACCGCAAAGTTGCGGAAGCTGCTCGGCATGAACTGCGGCAGGCCCATGGCGCCGGCGTAGGAGCCTTTGAGCGTGAGCGGGTCGAGCTGTTCATCGCGGGCCAGCAACAGGAATTCGCGCAGTTCCTTGCGGAAGAATTCAGCCCGAGGCGGGTAGTCGAAGCCCAGGGTCGACAGGGCATCGATCACCCGGTAGTTGCCGGTGTTGCGGCCGAAGAACGTTTCCACACCGATGATGGCGACGATGTACTGTGCCGGCACGCCGTATTCCTGCTCGGCACGGGCCAATACCGCCTCGTGCTGGCGCCAGAAGTCCACACCACGGGCGATGCGCGCGTCGGTGAGGAACATCGGCCGGTAGTCCTTCCACGGCTTGACCCGTTCGGCCGGGCGCGAGATAGCGTCGAGGATCGACTGCTTTCGCTGCACGTCAGCGAACACGCCCATCAGCTGCTCAGGGGCAAAGCCATAGTCGCGGCTCATTTCGCCGACAAACTGGGCCACCTGCGGCGAGCCTTGGTAATCACCGGCGTGGGCCAGCTGTACAGCGCCGAACAGGCCCACCGCGCCGATCCACGGCGCACAACGGGCAGCCCAGTTACGCACTGCTTGCATGAAATTCTTCACCTTATTCAAACCTGTGCGATCCATTTGCGGTGCGTGTGGATCGACATCAGAACGCCAAACGCTGACAGCAGCGTCACCAACGATGTTCCGCCATAGCTGATAAACGGCAGCGGCACGCCCACCACGGGGAGAAGGCCGCTGACCATTCCGATATTGACGAACACGTATACAAAAAAGGTCATGGTCAGGCTGCCCGCGAGCAGCTTGCCGAACAGGGTCTGCGCCTGGGCTGTGATCATCAGGCCACGGCCGATCAGCAACAGATAGACAATCAGCAACAGGCAGATGCCGACCAGGCCGAATTCCTCGCCCAGTACGGCGATGATGAAGTCGGTGTGGCTTTCGGGCAAAAAGTCCAGGTGCGATTGGGTACCGAGCAGCCAGCCCTTGCCGAACACTCCGCCCGAACCGATTGCGGCCTTGGACTGGATGATGTTCCAGCCCGTGCCCAACGGGTCGCTCTCCGGGTCGAGGAAGGTCAGTACCCGCTGCTTCTGGTAGTCGTGCATCACGAAGAACCACATCGCCACCGCCACCGGCACTGCCGCTGCCAGCACGCTGAGGATCCAGCGCCAGCGCAGGCCGCCCATGAACAGCACGAAGGCACCGGAGGCAAGGATGAGCAGCGCGGTGCCCAGGTCGGGCTGGCGTACGATCAATATGAACGGCACGCCAATCAGCACAAGGCTGATGGCCACGTGCTTCAAATGCGGTGGCAAGGTGCGTTTGGACAGGTACCAGGCGATGGTCGCCGGCATGATGATTTTCATGAATTCCGAGGGCTGGAAGCGGATCACCCCGGGGATATTGATCCAGCGCGTGGCCCCCATGGCGTTGTGGCCCATCACGTCCACCACCACCAGCAACAGCACACCGGTCAGGTAGGCCAGCGGCACCCAACGGGCCATGAAGCGTGGCTCGAGCTGGGCGATGACGAACATCGACACCAGGCCGATGCCGAACGAGGTGGCCTGCTTGAGCAGCAAGTCCCAGTTCTTGCCACTGGCCGAATACAGTACGAACAGGCTGCCGGCCGCAAGGGTGAGCAGAATGACCAGCAAGGGGCCGTCGACATGAATGCGCTGCAGAAAGCTGGCGCGCCGACGCATCACATCCTCGCTGGAGAGCATGCGATCGAAATTGTTCATCACAGGGCCGATTCCTGGGTCACGGTGGCAGGCGCGAACTCGGGCTTGAGCCGGCCGTTTTCGTCGAGCAGCCAGGCGTCCATGATCTGGCGTACCACGGGGGCAGCAACACCAGAGCCGGACTCACCGTTCTCGACCATCACCGAGACCACGATCTTCGGGTCATCGGCCGGGGCAAAGGCGACGAACAGGGCGTGGTCGCGGTGGCGCTCCTGAAGTTTGTTGCGGTCGTACTTCTCACCCTGCTTGATCGCCACCACCTGGGCGGTACCGCTCTTGCCGGCAATGCGGTACTGGGCGCCAGCAGCCGCCTTGCGTGCGGTACCACGGGCGTTGTGCATCACCTGCTCCATGCCGTGGGTGACCTTGGCCCAGTCGGACTTGTCACGCAGCACGATGTTGTCCATGGGGTTTTCGTCCACCGGCGGCTGGCCTTCGATGGTCTTGGCCAGGTGCGGGCGGTTCCACACGCCCTTGTTGGCGATCAATGCGGTGGCCTGGGCCAGTTGCAGTGGCGTGGCCTGCATGTAGCCTTGGCCGATGCCGAGAATCAGGGTTTCACCCGGGAACCAGGCCTGGCGGCGCGTGGCACGCTTCCATTCACGCGATGGCATCAACCCGGCGGACTCCTCGAACATGTCGAGGGAAACCCGCTGGCCGATGCCGAACTTGTTCATGTAGCTGGACAACCGATCGATGCCCATCTTGTGCGCAAGGTCATAGAAGTAGGTGTCGTTGGAACGCATGATCGCGGTGTCCAGATCGACCCAGCCATCGCCGGAGCGGTTCCAGTTACGGTATTTGTGGTCATAGTTGGGCAACTGGTAGTAGCCCGGGTCGAACACCCGGCTGCTGGCGTTGACCACGCCACTGTCCAGGCCGGCAATCGCCACGGCCGGCTTGATGGTCGAACCCGGCGGGTACAGGCCACGCAGCACGCGGTTGAACAGCGGCCGGTCTATCGAGTCGCGCAGTTCGGCATAGGCCTTGAAGCTGATGCCCGTCACGAACAGGTTGGGGTCGAAACTTGGCTGACTGACCATCGCCAGCACCTCGCCAGTACGCGGGTCGAGCGCCACCACTGCGCCACGTCGCCCGCCCAGCGCGGCTTCGGCGGCTTCCTGCAGCTTGATGTCCAGGCTCAGCACGATGTCCTTGCCAGGTTTCGGGTCGGTGCGCTTGAGCACTCGCAGCACACGGCCACGGGCGTTGGTCTCGACTTCCTCGTAGCCGACCTGGCCGTGCAAGGCGTCTTCGTAAAAGCGCTCGATGCCGGTCTTGCCGATATGGTGGGTGCCGCTGTAGTTCACCGGGTCGAGGGTTTTCAGCTCTTTCTCGTTGATGCGCCCCACATAACCCACCGAATGGGCGAAATGCGCCCCCTGCGGATAATGCCGCACCAGCTGAGCAACCACTTCCACACCTGGCAGGCGGAACTGGTTTACTGCCACCCGGGCGATCTGCTCTTCATTCAGCTCGAACAGGATCGGCACGGGCTCGAAAGGCCTACGGCCCTGACGCATGCGCTTCTCGAACAGCGCCCGGTCGTCGGCAGTCAGCTCCAGCACTTCGACGATAGTATCCAGCACTTCTTGCCAGTTACCTGCACGTTCGCGGGTCATCGACAGGCTGAAGCTGGGCCGGTTGTCGGCAACGATCACCCCGTTGCGGTCGAAAATCAGCCCGCGAGTCGGCGGAATCGGCTGCACATGCACCCGGTTGTTCTCCGACAGCGTCGAGTGGTAGTCGTACTGGATGATCTGCAGGTAATACAGCCGCGCGATCAGCACACAAATAAGCAGCATGATCGCCACCGCGCCAACCACGACGCGGTTGCGCACCAGGCGGGCGTCTTTCTCGTGGTCCTTGAGACGGATCGGCTGCGACATCGGACTGCTTACAGACTCATTTGTGGTAAGGGTGCCCGGACAACACGGTCCAGGCGCGGTAGATCTGCTCGCCGATGAGTATCCTTACCAACGGGTGCGGCAGGGTCAGCGGCGACAACGACCAACGTTGCTCGGCGCGCGCACAGACCTCAGGCGCAAGGCCTTCCGGGCCCCCCACCATCAAATTCACCGTGCGCGCATCCAGGCGCCAGCGGTCCAGCTCGGTCGCCAGCTGCTCGGTACTCCAGGGCTTGCCATGGACCTCGAGGGTGACAATGCGTTCCCCAGGCTGCACCTTGCTCAGCATGGCTTCGCCCTCCTGACGGATCAGGCGGGCGACGTCGGCATTCTTGCCACGGGTGTTCAGCGGGATTTCCACCAGCTCCAGCGACAGCTCGGCAGGCAGGCGCTTGGCATATTCATGCCAGCCTTCCTCGACCCACTTCGGCATGCGCGAGCCGACCGCGATCAGGCGCAAACGCACAGCGCTGCCCTTATTCGCGGTCTTTGAGCTTGTCGGAGTACTCGTGAGCGTGGTCCGGGCTGTGGTGCTTGCCATCGGCAGCACGGCTTTGCTCGGCACCCTGCCACAGGCGCTCCAGGTCGTAGAACTGGCGGGCAGCGGCAGTCATCATGTGCACGATGACGTCGTTCAGGTCCAGCAGCACCCAGTCGCTGTCGCCCTTGCCTTCTTCACCCAGTGGTTGGGCGCCCTTGGCCTTCACGGCTTCGCGGACCTTTTCCAGCATCGCGTTGATCTGGCGGTTGGAGGTACCGGTGGCAATGATCATGTAGTCGGTCAGGCTGTGCTTTTCGCGCACGTCGATGACCTGGATGTCCTGGGCCTTGACGTCTTCCAGCGCTGCCTTGGTCAGGGCGACCAGTTCTTCGCCGTAAATTTTCTGCTTGGTCATATAAAACTCGTTCAACTCGTTGGATGAGGCGCCAGAGGCACCGTCAGTTGGGCGCACGATACAGTTCGTGCGCCTCGATGTAGGCCAGTACGGCGTCCGGCACCAGGAACCTCACCGATTTGCCGCTGGCCAGCAGCTGTCGGATCTGTGTAGCCGACACCGCAAGCGGCGTCTGCCAGACGAACGAAATATTTCCCGCCGGGCCGGACATGGCGGCAGGATCGCTCTCCGAGCGCGCAGCCAGCAGGTTGCGCAGCTCGTCAGGGGGTTCTACGTCGGCATCCGGGCGTTGCAGCACCAGGATGTGACAGTGTTGCAGCAATTCTTCCCAGCGATGCCAGGTAGGGAGGCCACAGAAGGCATCCCAGCCCAGCACCAGGAACAGCTGGTCGTTGTCGGCCAGTTCGGCGCGGATCGACTCCAGCGTTTCGATGGTGTACGACGGTTTGTCACGTTCCAGCTCGCGGGCATCGACGCTCAGGCAGGCAACGCCTTGCACCGCTTCACGAACCATCGCCAGGCGATCCTCGGCGGCCACCTGCGGGGTGTCGCGGTGCGGCGGCCGGGCGTTGGGCAGCAGGCGCAACTCATCCAGCCCCATGAACTCGGCCACTTCCAGCGCGCTGCGCAGGTGGCCGATGTGCACGGGGTCGAAGGTGCCGCCTAGAATGCCGATGCGCCGGACTGCCTGGGCCTTGCTCAACTCAGCACGACCCCTGGCCGCGCAACTGGCCATCGCCGATGACCACGTACTTCTCGCAGGTCAGGCCTTCCAGGCCGACCGGGCCACGGGCATGCAGCTTGTCGGTGGAAATGCCGATTTCCGCACCCAGGCCGTACTCGAAGCCGTCAGCAAAGCACGTCGGGGTGTTGAGCATAACCGACGCCGAGTCGACTTCAGCCATGAACTGGCGAGCTTCGCCCTGGTGTTCGCTGATGATCGAGTCGGTGTGGTGCGAGCCATAGTGGTTGATGTGCTCGATGGCCTGGTCCAGGCCGTCCACGATGCGGATCGACAGGATCGCGTCCAGGTACTCGGTGTGCCAGTCGTCTTCGCTGGCAGGCTTGGCCTCGATCAGCGCACGGGTACGCTCGCAGCCACGCAGCTCCACGCCCTTCTCCTGGAAGCGGCGGGCCATTTCCGGCAGGAAGCGCTCGGCCACCTGCTGGTCGACCAGCAAGGTTTCCATGGCGCCACAGATGCCATAGCGGTAGGTCTTGGCGTTGAAGGCCACGTTCCAGGCCTTGTCCAGGTCGGCATGCTGGCTGACGTAGACGTGGCAGATACCGTCCAAGTGCTTGATGACCGGCACCCGGGCATCGCGGCTGATGCGTTCGATCAAGCCACGGCCGCCGCGCGGCACGATGACGTCGACGAACTGCGGCATGCTGATCAGCGCGCCCACGGCTTCGCGGTCAGTGGTTTCGACCACCTGAACCACGGCGGCCGGCAGGCCGGCTTCAGCAAGGCCACGCTGAATGCAGGTGGCGATGGCGCGGTTGGAATGGATGGCTTCGGAGCCGCCGCGCAGGATGGTCGCGTTACCCGACTTCAGGCACAGGCTGGCGGCATCGATGGTCACGTTCGGGCGCGATTCGTAGATGATCCCGATCACCCCCAGCGGTGTGCGCATCTTGCCGACCTGAATGCCCGATGGGCGGTAGCTCATGTCGCGAATCGCACCGACCGGGTCCGGCAGGCTGGCCACCTGGCGCAGGCCGGTGATCATGCTGTCGATGCGTGCCGGGGTCAGCGCCAGGCGGTCGAGCAGCGCCGGCTCCAGGCCATTGGCGCGGCCGGCGGCCAGGTCCAGCTCGTTGGCGGCCGTCAGCTCGGCACGGGCAGCATCCAGCGCATCGGCGGAGGCTTGCAGGGCGCGGTTCTTCTGCGCGGTGCTGGCACGGCCGATCACCCGGGAAGCCTCACGGGCAGCGCGACCCAGGCGGGTCATATAGTCAAGAGCGGACTCAGTCATGGGTTCGGTGTCTTGGCGAAGGGGAAATCGGCTGATTATAACTGCCGCGCAGGTGTACGCCCAGCGGCGGGTGGCGGATGGTAGAAAATGGTAGTTCGTCTCACGATTATCTGCGCCTGTGAAATCGAGCGCCGCGCGGGCGGCGCTCGATTTCAACGACAACGAATACACCACGGCGAGCACACCGAAGCCCCACCAATGAAACATACAGATACCATTCAATCGCGCCCCTGGTTCAGCCTCGATTAAGCCATTCATTGCTATCATCCCGCCTCCCCAGCCACGAACCGCCC
Organism: Pseudomonas sp. LAIL14HWK12:I1; assembly: GCF_003202095.1. NCBI lineage: Bacteria > Pseudomonadati > Pseudomonadota > Gammaproteobacteria > Pseudomonadales > Pseudomonadaceae > Pseudomonas > Pseudomonas sp. LAIL14HWK12:I1. Next base: position 757,217 of record NZ_QJKG01000002.1, on the reverse strand, counting down.
GCATGCCAGCCCTGCCCGACAGCTTTTTCGACCGCGATGCCCAGACCCTGGCCAAAGCCCTGCTAGGCAAGGTTATCCGCCATCGCCACGGCGACCTGTGGCTTGCCGCGCGCATCATCGAGACCGAGGCCTACTACCTCACCGACAAAGGCAGCCACGCCTCGCTCGGCTACACCGAAAAGCGCAAGGCGCTATTCCTGGATGGTGGTCACATCTACATGTACTACGCCCGCGGCGGAGACTCGCTGAACTTCAGCGCCCACGGGCCGGGCAACGCGGTGCTGATCAAGTCCGCCTATCCTTGGCAGGATGCCCTTTCAGGCCCCAACAGCCTGGCGCAAATGCAACTGAACAACCCCGATGCCAGTGGCAAGCTGCGCCCGGATGAGCGCCTGTGCGCGGGCCAGACCCTGCTATGCCGGGCCCTGGGCCTGAAAGTGCCGCACTGGGATGCCCAGCGCTTCGACGCCGAGCGGCTGTATGTGGACGATTGCGGCAACGCCGTACCACGGGTCATCCAGACCGCGCGCCTGGGCATCCCGCACGGGCGCGACGAACACCTGCCCTACCGTTTCGTCGACGCCGACTATGCCCGCTTCTGCACGCGGAACCCGTTACGTCGCGGCCAAGTCGAAGGCCGTGACTTCTTCATTCTCGAACAAGGAAGCTGAACATGGGCCAATGGCTCGACAGCCTGACCGGCTGGCTCAGCGCCAACCCGCAGTGGCTTGGCCTGGCGATTTTCCTGGTGGCCTGCATCGAATGCCTGGCCATCGCCGGCATCATCGTGCCGGGCACCGTGCTGCTGTTCGCCGTTGCGGTACTGGCCGGCAGTGGCACCTTCAGCCTGGGTGAAACCTTGCTGCTGGGCTTCCTTGGCGGCCTTTTGGGTGATGCGCTGTCGTACACGGTGGGCAAGTACTTTCACCAGAACATCCGCCGTCTGCCCTTACTACGGCACCACCCGGAATGGATTGGCAGCGCCGAGACCTACTTCCAGCGTTATGGCATTGCCAGCCTGCTGGTAGGCCGCTTCATCGGCCCTCTGCGGCCGATGCTGCCGATGGTGGCCGGCATGTTCGACATGCCTCTGCCGCGCTTCATCGCCGTCAGCCTGGTGGCCGGTGCTGGCTGGTCGGTCGCCTACCTGCTGCCCGGCTGGGCCACTGGCGCAGCCATGCGCCTGCCGCTGCCGGAAGGCTTCTGGCTGGATGCGGGCATCATCGCCGGCACCCTGGCCGTACTGATTGGCCTTAGCCTCAACAGCAGCCTGCGTGACCAGCGCCACGGCACCCGGCTGGTTGCCGGCCTCAGTTTCATCGCCCTGGCCGGGATATTTATCGGTTGGCCTTACCTGCATGAGTTCGATCAGGGCGTGATGACACTGGTGCAGGAGCACCGCAGCCAGGCCATCGATGGCAGCGTGGTGCTGGTGACCCGGCTGGGCGATTTTCGTACCCAGCTGTTCCTCGGCGGGCTGCTGACAGGCCTGTTGCTGCTTGCCCGGCAGTGGCGACACGCCATGTTCGCTGCCGGCGCCCTGATGAGCACGGCGATTGCCAACGGCACACTCAAATGGCTGTTCGCCCGGGCACGGCCGGAAGTGCTGACCGACCCGCTGACCAGCTACAGCATGCCCAGCGGGCACAGTTCGGCGTCGTTTGCGTTCTTTCTGGTGATGGCCGTGCTGGCGGGGCGTGGGCAGCCGCCGCGGATGCGCCTGACTTGGGTGATGCTGGGTTGCATTCCGGCCCTGGCGATTGCCCTGTCGCGGGTTTACCTGGGGGCTCACTGGCCGACAGACATTCTGGCCGGAGCACTGCTGGCGTGTTGCGTGTGTGCGCTTAGCCTGACCCTGGTGCAACGGCGCCAGGCACTGCCAGCCTTGCCGCAGCGGGCGTGGTGGCTGGTGTTGCCGGCCTGCGTGGCGCTGCTGGCGTTCTTTGCCATGCATGCGCTGCCGCAGGCTTTGCTTCGATACCAATATTGATGTAGCCAGTACCCTCAGGCAAACAGCTCGCCCTGAATCCGCTCCAGCAGCTTCTGGATCTCCCCCAGCCGCTGCTGCGGTGAATCCAGGGTCAACAAGTCCAGCTTGTCCTCTTCCATGAATGGCAGCAGGTACGCCAGCTGATTGGACAGCGCCTGACGCCCGTCCACTGGCCTCGGCATGTCCAGCGCTTCGACCATCGGGTGCTCACCCAACGCCACCAGCAACGCCAGCAGGTCGTCGTCCGCCTCCAGCAACGGGCTGTCCGCCTGCTCCGGCAACCACTGCACCTGCCCCACCAGCAACTGGTCTTTCTGCACTTCGGTGCTGTCGAGGTTAAAGCGCCGAACGCCTTCAACCCGGATACCCAGCAACCCGTTGTCCTGCTGCACGAAGTCGCGGATGACCGCCTCACAGCCAATCGAGGCGACCATCGGCGGCGCTTTGCCAACCTGCTCGCCCTCAAGGATGCACACCACACCAAAACCTTCGCCCTGCTTCATGCAGCGGCTTATCATGTCCAGGTAGCGCGCCTCGAAAATCTGCAAGTCGAGAAAGCAGCCAGGAAACAGCACGGTATTGAGCGGAAACAGCGGTAGCGTCATGACAAGTCCTCAAGCCACCAGGCTGACCGCCAGCGGCAGGAACACCGCCGTGGCCACGCCCATCAGGCTCATCGCCAGCGCGGCAAAGGCGCCGCATTCATCACTTTCCTGCAGGGCCACCGAAGTGCCCACCGCGTGCGCGGTCACCCCCAGCGACATCCCTCGCGCCTCAGGGCTGTGTACCCCGAAGCGATTCAGCAGTGCCGGGCCGAAGATGGCCCCGATCACCCCGGTAATCAATACGAACACCGCAGCCAAGGCCGCCACGCCACCAATCTGTTCGGCCACCAGCATGGCGATCGGCGAGGTCACGGACTTCGGCGCCATGGTCATCAGGATCATGTGTTCGGCACCAAACCACCAGCCCAGCAACAGGCAGAACAGGGTGGCGAACAGGCCCCCGACTACCAGCGTAGTAAATGTGGGCCAGAACAGCTGGCGGATACGCCGCAGGTTGAGATAGAGCGGCACAGCCAGGGCGACAGTGGCAGGCCCCAGCAGGATGTTCATGATTTCGGTGCTTTTGCGGTACTCGCTGTAGTCGATACCGCACAGCAGCAATACACCGATTACCAGCAACATCGACACCAGCACCGGCTGCAGAAAGATCAAGCGGGTCTTTTCGTAGGCCGCCAGCACAACCTGGTAGGCCCCGAGCGTAATGCCGATACCGAACAACGGGTGATGGACGACTGCGTCAAGCGCGCCTTGCCAGTCGAGCATCATGGCTGCTCCTCACGCTTGCCCTGGCGCTGGATGAGCTTTTGCATCAGCACCCCGACAAACACCAGCGTCACCAGACAGGAAATCAGCAAGGCACCGACAATGGCCCAGAAATCAGCGGCAATGTCCTTGGCATACACCATCACCCCTACCGCCGGCGGCACCAGCAACAGCGGCAGGTAGCGCAACAGGCTACTGGCGGCCTCGTTCAACGGCTTGCCCACTTCACCGCGAGCCATGAGAAAGAACAACAGCAGCAACAGGCCAATAATCGGCCCCGGCAAAACCGGCACCAACAGGTGATTGATCGCCGTCCCCAGCAGCTGGAACAGCACCAGCCAGGTCAAACCACGCAACAGCATAAGCATCTCCCTCGGGCATGGTGGCCATTATAAGCACGCCCGGCTATAGACCGATATTCGCCGAAAAGCGGGCAACTTGACTGAAACGGTTAGCCGTGCTGATCTTGCACTTTCGTACCAACTGACAACCCGGAGAGTCCGCGATGCCCTATGTACCGGTTACAGAGCTTTCGCAGTACGTTGGTAAGGAACTGGGCCGCTCTGCCTGGCTCAAGATCGACCAGCAGCGCATCAACCTGTTCGCCGAGGCAACCGGCGATTTTCAGTTCATTCATGTCGACCCTGAGAAGGCGGCAAAAACACCGTTTGGCGGCACGATTGCCCACGGTTTCCTGACGTTGTCGCTGATTCCCAAGCTGATCGAGGACATCCTGGTCCTGCCGCAAGGGCTTAAGATGGTGGTGAACTATGGGCTGGACAGTGTGCGGTTCATTCAGCCGGTCAAGGTCGACAGCCAGGTGCGGTTGAAAGTGGAGCTGGCCGAGGTGACAGAGAAAAAGCCGGGGCAGTGGTTGCTGAAGGCGATTGCCACCTTGGAAATTGAGGGTGAGGAGAAGCCTGCTTATATAGCTGAGTCGCTTTCCCTGTGTTTTGTCTGACGCATTCCGGGGGCGCCGCGTGCGCCCCGATCCACAAATCCCCCGCACTCGCGTAAACTGCCAGCCTTCGCGCAGCCTAGGGCTGCCCCTGTCGATTTACCAAAGGTGCCCGCCATGCCCTGGCTGCAAGTACGCCTGGCCATCAGCCCGGAACAAGCCGAAACCTACGAAGACGCCCTGCTTGAAGTAGGCGCCGTCTCAGTCACGTTCATGGACGCCGAAGATCAACCGATCTTCGAGCCAGACCTCAACACCACCCCGCTGTGGTCGCACACCCACCTGCTGGCCCTGTTCGAGGCCGATGCAGAGCCTGAGCAGGTGTTTTCCCACCTGCGCCTGCTGACCGGCGCCGAGCTGCCCGAGCACCAGGCCGAAGTGATCGAGGACCAGGACTGGGAACGCAGCTGGATGGACAACTTCCAGCCGATGCGTTTCGGCCAACGTCTGTGGATCGTGCCGAGCTGGCACGATGCCCCGGAAAAGGACGCCGTCAACCTGCTGCTCGACCCGGGCCTGGCCTTCGGCACTGGCACCCACCCCACCACGGCCCTGTGCCTGGAGTGGCTGGATGCCCAGCAAATGGAAGGCACCCAGGTGCTGGACTTCGGCTGTGGCTCGGGCATCCTGGCCATTGCCGCGCTGCTGCTGGGCGCCCGTGAAGCTGTCGGCACCGACATCGACGTGCAGGCCATCGAGGCTTCGCGCGACAATGCCCAGCGCAACGGCATTGCCGATGAAAAGCTGGCGCTGTACCTGCCCGAGCAAATGCCGGCCATGCAGGCCGACGTGCTTGTCGCCAATATTCTGGCCGGCCCGCTGGTATCGCTGGCGCCGCAGTTGTCCGGCCTGGTCCGCCCAGGTGGCCTGCTGGCCCTGTCGGGCATCCTCGCCGAGCAGGGCGAAGAAGTGGCTGCCGCCTACGCCGCCGACTTCGAGCTGGACCCGATCGTCGTGCGCGACGGCTGGGTGCGCATCAGTGGTCGCCGCCGTTAAGCGGGCCTAGAATAGTCTTCTGCACAGCTCCCGGATTGCCGCATGACCGACAGTTTCGTCACCCAGTGCCCGCATTGCCAGACCAGCTTTCGCGTCACCCACCACCAGTTGAACGTGGCTCGCGGTGTGGTGCGCTGCGGTCACTGCTTGCAGGTGTTCAATGCCGCCAAGCAGTTGCTGGAGCAGAACCGCGCCAATGCTCCGGTGGTGCCTGCGCCAGTACCCGCTATGCCGGCCGAACCGCTGATCGAACAGGCGGTCACCCCTGAGCCCGCCATCGAAGTACGCAACGATAGCGCTGACGATGCCTGGGCGCTTACCGCCCAGGCCCTGGATGAGCTTGACCTCGACAAGGAACTGGAGCGCCTGGAGCGTCGTGGCCAACCGGCACCCACACGCCCGGCCAACCTGGAGGGTGGGCTGCAGGCACGGCGCGACGAGCTGCACCCGGACGAGCACGCAGACGACCTGTTTGGCACGGCCACCGACGAGCCCTTCGAACCCCAACAGCCGGCAGAAGCCGCCCCGGTGCTGCCGGAGCCAGAGTCCCTGGCGCTGGACCTGGAACCGGCACCCGGCGAGCGCACCGAGCCGACCCTGGGCAGCAACCTCGACCTGGATATCGATGACGAGCCGCCCGTACACCGCGCGCCCGAAATCGATAAGCAGCCTGCCTTCAGCGAGCCACTGCACGCCAGCGATGACGAAATACCGGAAAAAGGCCTGAGCGCCCGCGACGATGAGCCGCTGGCGCTGGATCTGTCGGCCCGCGACGATGAACCTGACGAGCCACTACCCGGCGACCGCCTTGAACCAGGCCTTGCCAGTAAACCCGAGCGCCCGGCACGCAAGGAACCGCTGGTCGACGTGGTCGACGACCCGCTGCAGCTGGGCTGGGAAAAACCCGCCCCCAACTGGGGCAAGCGTTTGCTGTGGGGTTTTCTGACCTTGCTGGCTGCTGGCCTGCTGGCCTTCCAGTACGTGTGGTTCCACTTCGACGAAATGGCCCGCCAGGACCAATACCGGCCAATTTTCCAGCAGATCTGCCCGATGGTCGGTTGCCAGGTGCCCACCCGCGTCGATATTGCACGCATAAAGAGCAGCAACCTGGTGGTGCGCAGCCACCCCGACTTCAAGGGTGCACTGATCGTCGATGCGATCATCTACAACCGCGCCCCCTTCTCCCAGCCGTTCCCGCTGCTGGAACTGCGCTTTGCCGACCTCAATGGCCAGCTGATCGCCAGCCGTCGCTTCAAGCCCAGCGAGTACCTTTCAGGCGAATTGGCAGGGCGTGGCGACATGCCCAGCCAGACGCCGATCCATATTGCCCTGGACATCCTCGACCCGGGGCCGAAGGCCGTCAACTACAGCCTGAGCTTCCGTTCCCCGGAATAGGCAGTGCACCAGCGGGGCTGCCAGGCGGCCCCGCTGTCCATATGTCGCACCAAAAGTCATAAGCCGACAACTGTTCAGATTTTATCCAGATCCATCTTTATCCGGTCACCGAGAGCGGGTATCATGCCAACCCTTTTTCGAACTCCAAGATTCGGCCCCACAACAGGGATCACCTATGTCGGCGGTACGCATCGGCCAATACACACTGCGTAACAACCTGATCCTCGCGCCCATGGCCGGGGTCACGGACCAGCCTTTCCGTACACTTTGCCAGCGCCTGGGCGCGGGCATGGTGGTGTCGGAAATGGTCAGCAGCGACATGAGCCTGTGGAACAGCCGCAAGTCGAGCCTGCGCCGCATCCATGAAGGTGATCCCGAGCCACGCTCGGTGCAGATCGCCGGCGGTGATGCGCAGATGATGGCAGCGGCGGCGAAGGCCAACGTCGAAGCGGGCGCCCAGATCATCGATATCAACATGGGCTGCCCGGCAAAAAAAGTCTGCAACAAAGCTGCAGGCTCTGCTTTATTGAGAGATGAAGCCTTGGTCCACGAAATCCTCCACGCCGTTGTAGGCGCCGTGGATGTTCCGGTGACCCTGAAGATCCGCACCGGTTGGGACCGGGCGAACAAGAACGGCCTGAACGTGGCGAAGATCGCCGAACAGGCCGGCATCCAGGCGCTGGCGGTGCATGGCCGTACACGCGCCGACCTGTACACCGGCGAGGCCGAATACGACACCATCGCTGCCATCAAACAGGCGGTGTCGATCCCGGTTTTTGCCAACGGCGATATCACTTCGCCAGAAAAGGCCCGGGCGGTGCTGGATGCCACCGGGGTCGATGGCCTGTTGATCGGCCGCGCCGCCCAGGGGCGGCCGTGGATCTTTCGCGAGATCGAGCATTACCTGCGCACTGGCGAACACCTTTCAGCGCCGCAGCTGGACGAAGTGGAACGCATCCTGCTGGAGCACCTGGCCGCGCTGCATGCCTTCTATGGCGATGTGATGGGCGTACGTATCGCCCGCAAGCACGTTGGCTGGTACCTGGCAACACGACCCGGCGGCAAGGAGTTTCGCTCCCGGTTCAACGCTTTGGAAGACACACAAGCGCAGTGCGCCAACGTTCGCGCGTTTTTCGGTGAACGTCGACAGAGCCTTGAGACAGAGGACGGACAAGGGGTGGCCGCATGACGATGATGACCGAGACATTTGTGAGTGGAACAACGCCCGTGAGCGACAACGCCAACCTGAAACAGCACCTCAACACGCCGAGCGAAGAGGGCCAGACCCTTCGCGACAGCGTCGAGAAGGCGCTGCACAACTACTTCGCCCACCTGGAAGGCGCGACCGTGACGGACGTGTACAACCTGGTGCTCTCCGAAGTCGAGGCGCCCCTGCTCGAATGCGTGATGAACTACGTGAAGGGCAACCAGACCAAGGCCAGCGAGATGCTCGGGCTGAACCGAGGCACCCTGCGCAAGAAGCTCAAGCAGTACGACTTGCTGTAAGCCAGAATCCCAACCAGAAAAGGCGGCTCCCTGAACAGAGGCGCCTTTTTTGCTGACTCCACCGCGTTATTGGAACCCGAAATGACCGACCAGACTACCCGCCTGCCAGTCCGCCGCGCCCTGATCAGCGTCTCCGACAAGACCGGTATCCTCGAATTCGCCCGTGAGCTGCAACAGCTCGGTGTCGAGATCCTGTCCACCGGCGGCACCTACAAGCTGCTCAAGGACAACGGCGTGAACGCGGTGGAAGTGGCCGACTACACCGGCTTCGCCGAAATGATGGATGGCCGGGTCAAGACCCTGCACCCGAAGATCCACGGCGGCATCCTCGGCCGTCGCGGCACCGACGACGCCATCATGAACGAGCACGGCATCAAGCCGATCGACCTGGTCGCGGTCAACCTGTACCCGTTCGAAGCCACCATTTCCAAGCCGGGCTGTGACCTGCCGACCGCTATCGAGAACATCGACATCGGCGGCCCGACCATGGTCCGTTCGGCTGCCAAAAACCACAAAGACGTGGCCATCGTGGTCAACGCCAGCGACTACGCCGGCATCGTCGAAGGCCTTAAAGCCGGTGGCCTGACCTACGCCCAGCGCTTCGACCTGATGCTCAAGGCGTTCGAGCACACTGCCGCCTACGATGGCATGATCGCCAACTACATGGGCACCATCGACCAGGCCAAGGACACCCTTTCGACTGCCGATCGCAGCGAATTCCCGCGCACCTTCAACAGCCAGTTCGTCAAGGCCCAGGAAATGCGTTATGGCGAGAACCCGCACCAGAGCGCGGCGTTCTACGTAGAAGCCAAGAAAGGCGAAGCCAGCATTTCCACCGCCATCCAGCTGCAAGGCAAGGAACTGTCGTTCAACAACGTGGCCGACACCGACGCCGCGCTGGAGTGCGTGAAGAGCTTCGTCAAGCCGGCCTGCGTCATCGTCAAGCACGCCAACCCGTGCGGCGTGGCCGTTGTGCCTGAAGACGAAGGCGGTATCCGCAAGGCCTACGACCTGGCCTATGCCACTGACACCGAGTCGGCATTCGGCGGCATCATTGCCTTCAACCGCGAGCTGGACGGCGAAACCGCCAAGGCCATCGTCGACCGCCAGTTCGTCGAAGTGATCATCGCGCCGAAAATTTCCCAGGCTGCCCGTGAAGTGGTTGCCGCCAAGCAGAACATACGCCTGCTTGAGTGCGGCGAATGGCCTGCCGAGCGCGCCGCCGGTTGGGACTTCAAGCGCGTCAACGGTGGCCTGCTGGTGCAGAGCCGCGATATCGGCATGATCACCGCTGATGACCTGAAAATCGTCACCAAGCGCGCCCCGACCGAACAGGAAATCCACGACCTGGTGTTCGCCTGGAAAGTGGCCAAGTTCGTCAAGTCCAACGCCATTGTCTACGCCAAGCAGCGCCAGACCATCGGCGTAGGCGCTGGCCAGATGAGCCGCGTCAACTCCGCGCGCATTGCTGCAATCAAGGCCGAGCATGCTGGCCTGCAGGTGCAGGGTGCGGTCATGGCCTCGGACGCGTTCTTCCCGTTCCGTGATGGCATCGACAATGCGGCTAAAGTGGGTATCAGCGCCGTGATCCAGCCGGGTGGTTCGATGCGTGATGCTGAAGTCATTGCTGCTGCCGATGAAGCCGGCATTGCAATGGTGTTCACCGGTATGCGCCACTTCCGCCACTGATTTACGACAATCGGCCGCACTGAAGCAGGCATCTGCTGCGTTGGGGCCGGTTCCGCTGATGCTCATTGCCAAAAGGCAACTCCGCTCATCGGAACCGGCCCCGCCTTGCATCTACCTGCTCCAGTGCGACCTCGTACAGCGTGAAGCTTTGCCTTACGCCCGAAAGAATTCGAGGTTTTGACATGAAAGTTTTGATCATCGGCAGCGGCGGCCGTGAGCACGCCCTGGCCTGGAAAGTCGCCCAGGACCCACGCGTCGAGAAAGTCTTCGTTGCCCCGGGCAACGCCGGCACTGCCATTGAAGCCAAGTGCGAAAACGTCGCCATCGACGTCTGCGCGCTGGAGCAACTGGCCGACTTCGCCGAGAAGAACGTCGACCTGACCATCGTCGGCCCGGAAGCACCGCTGGTCATCGGCGTGGTGGACCTGTTCCGCAGCCGTGGCCTGGACTGCTTCGGCCCAACCAAGGGCGCGGCCCAGCTGGAAGGCTCCAAGGCCTTCACCAAGGACTTCCTGGCACGCCACAAGATCCCGACCGCCGACTACCAGAACTTCACCGAAATCGAGCCTGCACTTGCCTACCTGCAAGAGAAAGGCGCACCGATCGTGATCAAGGCCGACGGCCTGGCTGCGGGCAAAGGCGTGATCGTCGCCATGACCCTCGAAGAAGCCGAAGCCGCCGTGCGTGACATGCTGGCCGGTAACGCCTTTGGTGAAGCCGGTTCGCGTGTGGTAATCGAAGAGTTCCTCGACGGCGAGGAAGCCAGCTTTATCGTCATGGTCGACGGCCACAACGTGCTGCCCATGGCCACCAGCCAGGACCACAAGCGCGTCGGCGACCAGGACACCGGCCCGAACACCGGCGGCATGGGTGCCTACTCCCCTGCCCCGGTGGTGACCGCCGACGTGCACCAGCGCGTGATGGACCAGGTCATCTGGCCGACCGTGCGCGGCATGGCCGAGGAAGGCAACGTCTACACCGGCTTCCTCTACGCAGGCCTGATGATCGACAAGGCGGGCAACCCCAAAGTCATCGAGTTCAACTGCCGCTTCGGCGACCCAGAGACCCAGCCGGTCATGCTGCGCCTGGAGTCGAGCCTGGTGCTGCTGATCGAAGCCGCTTTCGCCAAGGCGCTGGACAAAGTCGAAGCTCAGTGGGACCCGCGTCCAAGCCTGGGCGTGGTGCTGGCAGCTGGCGGTTACCCTGGCGACTACGCCAAGGGCGAGGCGATCAGTGGCCTGGACGCTGCGGCCAAGATCGAAGGCAAGGTGTTCCATGCCGGTACTTCGCTCAAGGATGGCCAAGTGGTCACCAACGGCGGCCGCGTTTTGTGTGCCACCGCCATGGGCAGCACCGTTGCTGACGCGCAGCAGCAAGCTTACCGTCTGGCCAAGGAAGTGAGCTGGAACGGCAGCTTCTACCGTACCGATATCGGTTATCGGGCCATCGCCCGCGAGCGCGGTGAGCACCAGCAGTAAGTACTACCGGAGCGCCGTAGCGCTTTCAGCGCACGGCATCCGGCTCGTCGACAAGGCCCGCCACGGGCCTTGCCTTCGACTTGGCGCGCCGCGCATAGTGAGTACCCGGCACATCGACCAAGAAGGGATTTCGTAGTGCGTCGGCTTCGGATTGCCTCAGCTCTGATCGTCAGCTTGCTGACCTTGCTCTGCATGTTCCCGGCAGCTGCCGAACATGACGGAGGCTGGACCGTTCTGCTCGACGAACAGGCCAACCTGCAACTGAGCGATGTGCGCTCCGAGCGCTACCGCAACCAGTTCAGCCCTCTGATTCTCGCCGAGCTGGATGCAGCGCCTGCGGAACAGGCCTTGTGGCTGCACTATCGCCTGCAACCCGGCGACCAGGAACAACTGCTGCGGGTATTTGCCCCGGACCTTTCTGGCCTGGACCTCTACGCCCTCGAGGGCAACCAGCTTCTGCGTCAGCTGCACCACGGGCGCCTGGCCGGCAACGCCAGCCCCACCCTGCGTGGCAGCGACCATGTATTACCCCTGCCCAACAGCAAACAACCGCTGGACATCTACCTGCGCCTGGTCTCAGAACACCAGCTACGCCCGGCCATCAGCCTGGAACCGGCAGCCGTAGCGGCCTCAGACCAAAGCCAGCCCCTGCTGTTCGGCATGCTGTTCGGCGGCCTGGTGATGCTGATCATGCACAACCTGATCCGCTTCCTCTACAGCCGTTCCACCACCACCCTGATCCTGGCGCTGTACCACGGCCTGATGCTGCTCAGCGGCCTGATCCTGCTGAACCTCAGCGGTCCTTGGTGGCATGTGTGGCACAACGCGCAAACACCCGCCGCCTACCTGACACTGGTGCTGGCAGGCCTGGCCGGGCTGTATTTCACCCAACATTTCTTCACGCCGTGCAATTCGCCACGGCTTAACCGCCTGCTGCAAGGTGAAATGCTGGTGGTCGGGGTCAGCGGCCTGGTGCTGCTGTTCGTCGACACCCTGCCCCTCAACCTGATGACCTACGCCCTGCTGGCCTTGGGCAGCGTGAGCATGCTGCTGGTCAGCAGCTACCACTGGTACCGTGGCTATGCACCGGGGCGCCTGTTCAGCCTGGCCATGGTGGTGTTCAACCTGGGTGGCCTGGTGCTGCTGCCGGCCCTGTTGGGCCTGACCCGCACCTCGACGCCCTGGTTGCTGTGCATCCTGTTGGGTCTGACCGTGGTCAGCGGGCTGCTGCTGAACCTGGCCGTCAGCGAACGCCTGCGGCGCATGAGCGAGGAGCGCTTCAGCGCCAGCCGTGCACTGGCCGCCAGCGATGCCGAAATCAATGCCAAGGCCGAGTTCCTGGCCAAGATCAGCCACGAAATCCGCACCCCTATGAATGGTGTACTGGGCATGACCGAACTGTTGCTGGGCACACCGCTGTCGGTCAAGCAACGCGACTACGTGCAGACCATCCACAGTGCCGGTAACGAGCTGCTCACGCTGATCAACGAAATTCTCGACATTTCCAAGCTGGAGTCCCGGCAGATCGAGCTGGATGATGTGCAGTTCGACCTTAACGCGCTGATCGAGGACTGCCTGAACATCTTCCGCGCCAAGGCCGAGCAACAGAACATCGAGCTGATCAGCTTCACCCAGCCACAGGTGCCGCGCGTGATCAGTGGCGACCCGACGCGCCTGCGCCAGGCCTTGTCGAGCCTGTTGGAGAATGCGCTGAAAAACACCGACCAGGGCGAGATCCTGCTGGTGGTGGCGCTGGACCAGCGCGGCGAGGTACCACGCTTGCGCATTGCCGTGCAGGACAGCGGCGAGCCGTTGCCCGCCGCCGACCGCGAAGCCTTGTTGCAGGCCGAGTTGCACAGCCACCACTTCCTGTCCAGCAATAAGCTGGGCGGCCACCTTGGCCTGGTCATTGCCAAGCAGCTGATCGGCCTGATGCAGGGCGAGTTCGGCATCAAGAGCAGCACGGGCATGGGCAACACCCTATGGCTGACCCTGCCGCTGGACCCTTCACGCCTGGAGCAACCACCGGCCGACCTCGAAGGCCCGCTGCGCGATGCCCGTGTGCTGGTGGTGGACGACAACGACACCTGCCGCAAGGTGTTGGTACAGCAGTGCAGCGCCTGGGGCATGAACGTCAGCGCGGTGCCATCGGGCAAAGAAGCCCTGGCGCTGCTGCGTACCAAGGCGCACCTGCGGGACTACTTCGACGCCGTGCTGCTGGACCAGAACATGCCCGGCATGACCGGTATGCAGCTGGCCGCCAAAATCAAGGAAGACCCGAGCCTGAACCACGACATCCTGGTGGTGATGCTCACCGGTATCAGCAATGCGCCGAGCAAGGTCATTGCGCGTAACGCCGGGGTCAAGCGGATACTGGCCAAGCCGGTGGCCGGCTACACGCTGAAAACCACCCTGGCCGAGGAACTGGCACAGCGCGGCCGCGAGCAGGCGGTGCCTGCCAGCCTGCCAGGCATCCCGCAGGCGCTGGACCTGCCTGGCAACTTCCGCGTGCTGGTCGCCGAGGACAACAGCATTTCGACCAAAGTGATCCGCGGCATGCTCGGCAAGCTCAACCTCGAGCCCGACACGGCCTGCAATGGCGAAGAAGCCCTGCAGGCGATGAAAGCGCAGCGCTATGACCTGGTGTTGATGGACTGCGAGATGCCGATACTGGACGGCTTCTCCGCTACCCAGCAACTGCGCGCCTGGGAAGCGGCCAACCAGCGCCAGCGCACGCCGGTGGTGGCGCTGACGGCGCACATTCTGGCCGAACACAAGGAGCGCGCACGGCTGGCGGGCATGGACGGGCACATGGCCAAGCCGGTGGAATTGTCACAGTTGCGCGAGCTGATCCAGTACTGGGCCAACCAGCGGGAAACCCTGGTAGATCCAGCGCATACTTCCTAGCTGACACAAGCATCAGTATTGCTGAGGACTACGCCCCATGCTCCATGAGTTGTTCAGCGTCTACCTGAAAATGCTCGTGCTCTACAGCCCGTTCTTCGTGCTGTCGTGCTTCATCAGCCTGACCCGCGGCCACTCCAGCAAGGAGCGCAAGCAACTGGCCTGGAAGGTGGCCTTCGCGGCGCTGGTCGCCAGCGTGCTGCTGTACCTGTTCGGTCGGGTGATTTTCGGTATTTTTGGCATCACCGCTGACGCCTTCCGCATCGGAGCCGGCAGCGTGCTGTTCATCTCGGCCCTGGGCATGGCCCAGGGCAAACCGGCCGTGCAGGCCGATAACGTGCAGCAAGATGTGACCATCGTGCCGCTGACCATTCCGCTGACCGTCGGCCCCGGCACCATTGGTGCCCTGCTGGTGATGGGCGTCGGCCAGCCGCACTGGGATGACAAGTTGCTCGCCATCATCAGCATTGCCCTGGCCAGTTTCACCGTGGGCCTGGTGCTGTACCTGTCACACGGTATCGAACGCATTCTTGGCGAGCAGGGCCTGCAGATCGTCAGCCGCTTGATGGGCCTGTTTGTCTGCGCATTGGCAGCGCAGATCATCTTTACCGGTATCAAGGGATACCTGATGCCCTAAACCTCCATTTCATGGATTTCCTTCAAGGCAATCTTCACCAGTGCCCGCTCGACACCGCTGCGACGTTCCTGATTGAACAGGCGTGTATTGAAACGCACCAGCTCTGCGGCCACCTGCATGTTGCGGCGCTCGCGAAACAGAAAGCCATTGGTGAATACCGCCGTGTTGCCAGCCTCGTGGTACACCACAATGTCCACGTAGTTGCCACTGACTGGCGCGCAGGACAACAGTTGAAACTGCGCTCGGTCCCTGCTGCGAGACTCGAAATGCAGCAAGGGTTTGCCGTTTCTCTTTAGCGCCTCGAACGCCAGCGCCATGCTGCTGGAATGCTGAGCCCCTGCGACGGCGTCGATCTTGCTCAACGCCTGATCGACAATTCTGGGCCGCTGCGGGTCCGGCCAATGGACTTCTTCAGCAGACTTCGCGTCCCACCCCAGGTACATCAACTTCTTGCGGTAGTAATCGTATTGTTCCTGCTGCGTTGCTTTGGCCATGTCTTGCAACGTCACGGTCTCGGCCCATAACGAAGCAAGCTTCACGGCCTGACGCTGCTCAAGGCTGACGCCGGGAATGAACGACACCAGGCTTGCGCCTACGACTACGGCTTCATGCTGTTGCATCGCCACCCTCCGGCTTCAACACGCCTAGATCAATGATTTTTCCAACATGCTGTGTTCGCTCAAGTAGATCGTGCAGGCCTTGGCGATGAGCGACAGTCAGGTATTCGCTCAATGTTCCGGCACTGGCCCGCAGGTCTATCCCCTCGGCAGGTATGGGCTGCAAACGGGTATCGGGACGAATCTGTGATGCAGGCAAGGCACTCTTGAACGCCAACCCACACATATCCAGAGACGCATCAGGCAGCATCACGCCCAGCTCGTAGGCGCAGTGTGTGGTCTTGTCCTGCTCCGCCAGCGTGAAGGGTTGCAGGTGCTTCTGCACCACCACCTGCGAGAGCAGGGTAATGGCAGCCCGCAAATGACCCGCCAGGCTGGGATGACGGGCCTGCAAATCGTCGCTGAGCCGCTGAACCGGCACCAGTGATTGCCCAGCCTGCGCCTGCTGGTGATCACTGCGGCTGCGCACGACCACCCAGCCTCGCTCCTCCAGTGCCGTGCGGTACCCGCTGTACCAGCGCCCGTAGTGGATAAACCGTGAGCCGTTCAATTTGTCCGAGCGCAGCTGGGCAAACAGAATCGAGTCCAGCGCATACTGCCTCAAGGGCTGCGCCGCGTCCGCGACCAGCAGCGCGGTGCCACCAACGAGCCACAAGGAGTAGCCTTCCTTACTCATTGCAATACCTCGAATTTCAAACGTGCAGAATGAAGAACGGGGCCCGCAGGCCCCGTTTGCTCTCAAATCTCGTATTCGTCGGCGGCCTTGACGGCCTTGTCAGCGAGTTTCTGCTCGATCGTTGCGCGCACCTGGTCGGTGTAGACCACTTCATTCAAGGCAAGTACTGCCGAACCGCAGTAGCGGTCTTTGCTTGAACTCTTCCATTCGAACACCGTGGTATTCAGGTCGTTTTCACTTGGCGAAGCACTGAATGCGTTCACCAGCATGAACAGTTCGCCCTCAGGCGTTTCAATGCACGTTCCCAACCCTGTGGTCGAGACCGGGTTGCCTTTGACGTTCTGCTTGTAGACCTTCTGTGCTTCTTCAATGTTACCGAGCGCATTGATGGCATCGCCGGCCAGCTTGGCCATGGCCTCGCCTACCGGCCCGCCGAGCAAGGCCTTACCTGCGGCACTGGCGACCTTGAAGGCAATCGGGCCCAGGGTCAGCGATGCGCTCTGGTCGTAGTCACGTTCGTAAGAGCGTCGCCCCGCCACCCAGCCCAGGGTGCGCATCACCTCCAGAAACTTGTTGAACCAGGCTTCGGACTCACCGTCACGGTCATGCAGCTTGGACGCCACGCGAGAAGCGAACTGGAAGGTGGTCTTGGCATCGCGTCGGCTTTGCGCCGACATGCCTGCGCTCAGCGCTAGAAGAGATTGTTCGACAACAGCGATGCTATCGCCACTGGAAGCGTTGATATCGTTCATGTACAGGGTCCTTGAATGCCCCGATGGGAATCATCGAGGGGCATTCACCCTATGCCGTAAACGACGAGGGAACAGGCATGAACCGGTTCCCTCGGTGCCTCACTCGGCAGACGGGTACCAGCGCGGGGTATACACCCACTGCTTGCCGTCGGCGCTGGGGAATTGGCAGGTCGTGGACGAGCCGACCAGAACCATGGTGCGCATGTCGACCATTTCTGGCAACAGCTCGGCCAATGTGACTACCTTCAGCGTCTGCCCCGGCCTACCGATGTCACGGCCAAGGACTACAGGGGTGTTGCCATCGCGATGCCGGCGCACAACCTCCAGTGCCACACCCAACTGATGAGGCCTGGCTTTGGAGATCGGGTTGTAGAAGGCCAGCACCAGGTCAGCCTGAGCCGCCAGGTCCAGGCGCTTCTCGATGATGGACCAGGGCTTGAGGTTGTCCGACAGCGACATCACGCAGAAGTCGTGACCTAGCGGTGCACCTGCCTGGGCGGCCGTTGCAAGCGAGGCCGAAACGCCAGGCAGGATCTCGAGGTCGACGCGGTGCCACGCCGGGTCACTGGACTCATGCAACGCTTCAAGCACCGCAGCAGCCATGGCGAACACGCCCGGGTCACCCGACGACACCACCACCACCGAACGGCCCTGGGCCGCCAGCTCGAAGGCATGCCGGGCGCGCTGCATCTCTTCACGGTTGTCGGTGCAGTGCAGCACCTGGTCGTCACGGAACGGCCCGGCCATGCGCACGTAGGTTTCATAGCCAAGTACGTCTTCGGCACGCGCCAGCTCTGCCTTCACCGCCGGCACCATCAGTTCGGCAGCGCCCGGCCCCAGGCCGATAACGGCCAGACGACCACGACGGCGGCCAACCTGCGCCACCTCGACCGGGGCAGGCGCCACGGCAATGGCCGCACCCTCAAGCTCGGTCAGCCGGGCATCGGGCAACGCCGCCGCAATCATGCTGGCCACCCCGTCTGGATTGGCAGCGAAGCGCAAGGCCACACCCAACGCCTGCGCGGCCTCATGCAAGCCGCTGTCGGCCATGGCCTGCTCGTCTGCCAGCAGACAGGCTACCGATGGCTCGGCGATGCCAGCCTGCTGCAGTGCGGCACGAATACCGTGCAGGTTACCGCCTGCAACAGCCACAACCACCGAACGCGGGTGAATCAGCAATTCGTCGCGGTTGGCCGGGCGCGCCTGATGCCCCACATGAATGGTGCGCCGAGCCGCCTCGCTGGCGGGTAACTGCGCCTGCTGCAGCCAGGGGGCATCACCTTCGATGCGCACCGATTCGCCGGCCAGGAGGTCGGAGACAAAGCGCTTGCCTTGCTCGATATCCGCCAGGGCATAGCCCTGTGGCGGGTTCAGCAAGCAGGTACCAAAACGCAGCTCGCCACTGGTGGTAATGGCAGCGGCAACCCCCAGTGCTTCAGCCAGTTCACGCGCCATCACGTTCACGCCGCTCAGGCCACCGAGTAACGGCACTACCGCGCTGCCATCTTCGGCCACGGCCAGCACCGGCGGCTCGACGCCCTTCTCGCTGAGCAGGCTGGCCAGGCTACGGATGACGATACCTGCAGCGCACAGGGCGATGATCGGCGTGTCCTGCTGGTACAGCCGGCGCAGGGTGTCGCCGAACGCGGTGTAGTGAAGGTCGACACCTTCGACCCGGCCTTCCAGGCCATGGATCGACGCCTGCGGGTAACGCTTCTGGATTCGCTGCGCGGTGGCCAGGCTGCCTGGGCCAAGGATGACGATGGCGGGTGCCTTGTGCATGTTCAACCCTGCCATTTTTCACCCGGCACGATGATCAGCGAGAAGTACGGCGACGACTGCGGGTCAACCAGGTCCAGCGGCACGATCTTCTGGTTGGCCATGGTGGCCCGCTCCACATACAGCGCACGCCCGTCCAGGCCCAGTTCGGCGAGCACCTCGCGTACCTTGGGGAAGTTGCGACCAAGCTTCATGATCACCGCAGCATCGGCGTCGGCCAGGCGGCGCTTGAGCTCTTCGGCCGGCAATACACCCGACAACACCGACAGGCTCTGGTTGCGGTAGACCAACGGCGCGCCCAGCACCGAAGCACCACCGAGCATCGAGCAGACGCCCGGGATCACTTCGGCCTCATACCGCTGCGCCAGGCGATCGTGCAGGTACATGTAGGAGCCGTAGAAGAACGGGTCGCCTTCGCAGATCACCGCCACGTCGCGGCCGGCATCCAGGTGCTCGGCCACCTGCACGCTGGCTGCGTCGTAGAAGTCGCTGATCACCTGTTCATAGGACAGCGGCGCTGGCAGGGCTTCGGTGGTAACCGGGTAGACCAGTGGCAGCAGGGTCTGCTCAGGCTGCAGGTGTGCCTCGATGATACCGAAGGCGTTGCCACGCTTGCCCTTGGCCACGAAGTAACCGACCACAGGCGCTTCGCGCAACAGGCGCAGGGCCTTGAGGGTGATCAGTTCAGGGTCGCCAGGGCCCACGCCCAGGCCCAGCAGTCGTCCACGCGGCGCCATCATTCCACCTCCGTGGCCAGGGCGTTGACCGCGGCGGCGGCCATCGCGCTGCCGCCCAGGCGGCCCTGCATGATCACGAACGGCACGCCACGGCTGTCGGCGGCGAGCATCGCCTTGGACTCGGCGGCGCCGACGAAACCGACCGGGAAGCCGAGGATCAGCGCCGGCTTGGGAGCGCCCGCGTCAATCATCTCCAGCAGGTAGAACAGCGCGGTAGGCGCGTTGCCGATCACCACCACGCTGCCTTCCAGGTATGGGCGCCACAGCTCGAGGGCTACGGCGGAGCGGGTATTGCCAGCATCCTTCGCCAGGCCTGGCACGCTCGGGTCGCGCAGGGTGCAGATAACCTTGTTGTCTGCGGGCAGGCGTGCCCGGGTAATGCCTTCAGCCACCATGTGCGCATCGCAAAGGATCGGCGCGCCGTTAAGCAGCGCTTCGCGCCCGGCCCGGCCGGCACCTTCGGAGAACTGCAGGCCGTCGATGGCATCGACCATGCCGCAGGCGTGGATCACGCGCACGGCGAGCTTTTCGAGGTCTGCGGGAATCCGCTCGAGCCGGGCTTCCTCACGGATGATCCGGAAGGAATTGCGATAGATCTCCTGACCATCGCGGATGTAGTCAATCATCAAGGTGCTCCGTCGGCAGGTCGAGCATGGCGCCTGCTTCATTCAAGGTAAGGTCGGTGGCGCGCAGGGCTCCGAAGCCCGGATGGCGCGCATCACGCAGGTACAGGTCATAACGGCCCGGTGAACGGGCCAGCAAAGTGGCCGGGGCTACATGAGCCACGGCGCAGGAACGGGGGCAACCGGACAGGTGCACGCTGGCGGGTACACCTGGGCCCAGCAGCGCGGCCAAGGCAACGGCGTCGGCCTTGGTCTCGCCAAGGGCCTTGGCGCAGCCGCTGGCGCCAGTGCAGGCGCTGATACGTGCCAAGGGTTCATGGTCGTGGCACAGCAAGCCCAGCGCAGACAGTTCGGCCTGGGCCTGATCGATGTGTCGTTCTTGCAGATTGGTCACCACCAGGCTTTGCCAGGGGCTAAGGCGCAGGCTGCCATCGCCCCATTCACGGGCAATACATGCAGCACCGCGCAACATGGCTGGGGTCAGGCGGCCTTGGGGCGGGGCAACGCCAAGGGCAAGGCCTCGAGCCTGGGGTAGCACCCCCAGCCAAGAAGCACGGTGTGGTTCGCGTCGCCATGTGAGCACAGCGTCGTCGCGGCGGATGTCCAGCCCGAGCCCATCGACGAAATCGCTTGCCGGGTACACCTCAAGCAACTGGCGCATGCGCGCCTGCGCAGGGGTTGCCAGGTCGAGAAAGCGCTCCAGCACGGCACGCACCAGCGCCAGACCTTGCTCCAGCGGCACCGCACCGAGCGCCAGGCCATCTGCCGGGCAACCCGCCAGGCCGAACGCCAGCCAGGTCTGCTGCTCCAGGCGCAGGGCCGACAGCCACAGGTCGTGAGGGTGTTCGAGCATGGCCAGGCGTTCGCCGGCATCCAGCTGCACGGCGAACTTGGCCGACAGTTGATGGAAGCGCGGGGTGCTTTCCAGCATAAGGAGGATCTGCTCGGCCAACGGCCGCGCATCCAGCAGCATGGCTGGGTCATGCCCGGCCAGCGGGCTTAGCATCAGGTTGCGCACATCATCACCGGCCGCTTCGCGGGGGCCCAGGCCGGCAAGGAGCAACGTGTCGATCAGCGCACGGTGCTCGCTGCCGATGCCACGAATTTGCAGGTTGCCACGGTTGGTGGCCTCGATCACACCGCCGGCGAAGCGCTCGGCCGCCGCCGCCACCGCTTCGGCCTGGCTGACCAGCAGCAGGCCGCCCGGCAGCTTGATGCGGCAGATGCCGCCGTCACGGGCACTGACGATGCGCCACAACCCCGGGCAGGCCGAGGGGCGGGGCGAAACGTTGGGAGCATGGGCCTGCGTCAAAGGGGCGTCCGGCAATCTGTGAAAATGCGCTTGAGTGTAGAAGGCGCGGTATTATGCCTGCTTTGTCCGGCGGCATGAAAAGCCGGTGGTCGAGCATCATTCGAGTTTGAGCAGATTTTTGGGTGCGCAGCGGCCCCAAAATCTTGAAGAGGTATACATGGCACCCTGGCTGACAGTAGTAGGCATCGGCGAAGACGGCTTCAGTGGCCTGGGCAAACAGGCCCGGCGCGCGCTGCTGGGTGCTGCGCGGATCTTCGGCAGCCCGCGCCAGCTGGCCTTGCTGCCACGCTGCGTGCCCGGCGAACGGCTGGGCTGGCCAAGCCCGTTCTCGCTGGCCCCGGTGCTGGCCTTGCGCGGCGAGCCAGTGTGCGTGCTGGCCAGCGGCGACCCGATGTTCTACGGCGTCGGCGCCAGCCTGGCGCGTCAGGTGCCTGCCGATGAAATGCGCGTGCTGTCGATGCCCTCCTCTTGCGCCCTGGCCGCTGCGCGCCTGGGCTGGCCGCTGCAGGACGTGCAAGTGGTGTCGCTGGTCGCCCGCCCCTTGGCGGCGCTCAATGCCCACCTGCACAGCGGTGTGCGCTTGCTGGTGCTGAGCAACGATGGCGACAGCCCGGCGGCCGTTGCAGCATTGCTTCGCGAACGTGGCTTCGGGCCAAGCCGCCTGCGGGTTTTCGAACACCTGGGTGGCCAGGAAGAACGCGCATTGGAGGGCACCGCCCAAAACTGGCCGCACGCCGAAACCGCAGCGCTCAACCTGGTGGCCATCGAATGCCTGGCCTCACCCGAAGCGCCACGCCTGCATCGCCTGGCCGGGCTGCCGGACAGTGCCTTCCGGCACGACGGCCAGCTGACCAAGCGCGATGTCCGCGCTATCACACTGGCGCGCCTGGCGCCCCAGCCCGGCGAACTGCTGTGGGACGTGGGCGCCGGCTGCGGCTCGATCGGCATCGAATGGATGCGTGCCCACCCGGCCTGCCGCGCACTGGCCATCGAGGCCGACGAAGGCCGCCAGGGCTTCATCGAACATAACCGCAATGCGCTGGGTGTACCTGGCCTGCAACTGGTTCGCGGCAAGGCGCCAATGGCACTGCAAGGCCTGGAACAGCCCGATGCCATCTTCATCGGCGGCGGCGTCACCCGTGAAGGCGTGCTGGACTTTTGCTGGGCGAACCTGCGCCCCGGCGGCCGGCTGGTGGCCAACGCAGTGACCTTGCAAAGCGAACTGGCCCTGGCGCACTTTCGCGAACAGCACGGGGGTGAACTGACCCGCCTGCATGTCGCCCATGCCCAACCCTTGGGCACGTTCGATACCTGGCGCCAGGCGCTGCCGATCACCCTGCTGGAAGTGATGAAGCCCGCCGATGCGTGAAGAAACCCGCGAACAGCCGGCGCCCCTGCGCAGCGGCCTGACCACCGGCAGCTGCGCTACCGCCACCAGCCTGGCAGCGGCCAAGCTGCTGCTCACCGGCCAGCAAGACGATGCAGTGGATATCACCCTGCCCAAGGGCAAGGTGGTGCAGATGCGCCTGGAGTTCTGCCGCCTGATCGGCGAAGGCGCCGAAGCCGGCACCCTCAAGGATGCGGGCGACGACCCGGATGTGACACACGGCGCCTTGCTCTACAGCCAGGTGCGTCTGTTGGCCGAGACGGGCATCCGCTTTGTCGCGGGGATCGGCGTCGGCACCGTGACCCGGCCGGGGCTGGTGCTTGCGGTGGGCGAACCGGCCATCAACCCGGTACCTCGGCGCATGATCACTGAACACCTGCAGCGCCTGGCCGATGAGTGTGGCTATCCCGGCGGTTTCGAGGTCACGGTCAATGTGCAGGGCGGTGAGCAACTGGCCCTGAAGACCATGAACCCGCGCCTGGGCATACTGGGCGGGCTGTCGATCCTCGGCACCAGCGGCATCGTGCGGCCGTTTTCCTGTGCAGCCTATATCGCCTCGATTCATCAAGGCATCGACGTGGCCCACACCAACGGCTACACGCATATCGCCGCCTGCACCGGCAACGCCAGCGAAGACACCATGCGCCGCGTCTACGGCCTGCCAGAAATCGCCCTGATCGAAATGGGTGATTTCGTTGGCGCAGTGCTCAAGCACCTGCGCAAGGTGCCGGTGCCACGCCTGAGCCTGTGCGGTGGCTTCGGCAAGATCAGCAAACTGGCGGCCGGGCACATGGACCTGCACAGCCGCCATTCCAGCATCGACCTGCCGCAACTGGCTGGCTGGGCTGCAGACATTGGCGCTGACGAAGCGTTGCAGGCCGCCATCATCGGCGCCAACACCAGCCAGCAAGCACTCGCTCTCGCTCATGCGGCCGGCGTTGCCCTCGGTGATGCCGTGTGTGCCCACGCCCTGGCCTTCGCCCGCAGCGTGGTGCCGGCACAGGTGCAAGTGGAAGTGTTCGCCATCGACCGCCAAGGCGGCATCGTTGGCCGGGCGGGCGTGCAATGACTGCGCGCATTCTGCTGTTGGGCGGCGTCACCGAGGCCCTGGCCATCGCCCGCCGCCTCGGCCCGCAGCACGTTTACAGCCTGGCGGGTATCGGCCGCGTGCCGCAGGACCTGCAATGCCAGGTGCGGGTCGGTGGCTTTGGCGGCGCTGAAGGCCTGGCCAGCTACCTGCGCGAGGCCGGTATCACGCTGTTGATCGATGCCACCCACCCTTACGCCGCGCAGATCAGCCGCAACGCCGCCAGTGCTGCGCGTATTGCCGGCATCCCGTGCTGGGCCTTGCGACGCCCGGCCTGGCAGGCGCAAGCGGGGGACGACTGGCGCGAGGTCGAGGACTGGGCGGCGTTGATCGAGGCGCTCAAGCCGTTTCGCAGGCCGCTGTTCACGCTGGGGCGAGAGCCGCTGCAACATCTGGACGAAATACCGCCGGAACAGTTCTGGACCTTGCGGGCGTTGGAGGCATGCCCTGGCAACGAGCGTTGCGAAGTGATTGGTGCCCGCGGGCCATTCCATATCGAGGATGAACAGGCGTTGTTCCGGCGCCGCAGGATCGATGTGCTGATCAGCAAGAACAGCGGCAGTGTGGCGACCGAACCGAAGCTCGAAGTGGCGCGGGAGTTGAATGTGCCGGTACTGATCCTGAAGCGCCCGGTGCTGCCGGAAGTTGACCGACAATTCGGCTCACTGACTGATCTGGCAACAGCGCTCCTACACTGATTTCAGATTTTTCTTCCAGCCTGCCAAGTGGCCCGATACCGCCCTACTGCCTTAAACTCAATTCCCCCACCCCGGAAGGTTTCACCCATATGGAAATGCAATGGTGGATCTGGCTGGTCTTCGGCATCGCGCTGATCCTGCTCGAACTGGTCCTGCCGACGTTCTTCATCCTCTGGTTCGGCATCGGTGCCGTGCTGGTCTCGCTCACCTCGCTGGCCGCCCCCAGTCTGCAACTGGACATGCAGGTATTGCTGTGGGTGTTGCTGTCGTCGGTCACCACCGCGTGTTGGTTCAAGCTGTTCCGGCGCAAGCAGCCGGATGTGCGCTGGACCGCCGACAGCGTGATCGGTGAAGTGGGCTTGCTGACCGCTGGCGTTTCGGAGTTCCAGAAAGGCCGCGTGCGCTTCCAAAAGCCGATTCTGGGTAACGAAGAATGGACCTGCATCGCCGACAGCGAGATCCCTGCTGGCGAGCGGGTGCGCCTTACCGCCATCGAGGGGAACACCGCCCGCGTCATCCGGGCCTGAACCTGCACTAAAAGGAATTTCGCATCATGACCAGCCTTATCGTCGTCGCGGCCATCGCCCTGTTCGTCCTGATCACCGTGTTCAAGGGGGTGCGTATCGTGCCCCAGGGCGAGGAATGGATCGTCGAGCGCCTGGGCCGCTACCACAGCACGCTCAAGCCCGGCCTGAACATCCTCATCCCCTACATGGATGTGGTCGCCTACCGCCTGCCGACCAAAGACATCATCCTCGATGTGCAGCAACAGGAAATCATCACCAAGGACAACGCAGTCATCGTCGCCAACGCGCTGTGCTTCGCCAAGGTGGTCGACCCGCAGAAGGCCTCCTACGGCGTGCAGAACTTCTCGTTCGCCGTCACCAGCCTGACCATGACTTCGCTGCGCGCCATCGTCGGTGCCATGGACCTGGACGAAGCCTTGTCCAGCCGTGAGCAGATCAAGGCACGTTTGCGCGATGCGATGTCGGAGCAAACCGAAGACTGGGGCGTGACCGTGCGCTCGGTGGAAATCCAGGACATCAAGCCCTCCGAGAACATGCAGCTCGCCATGGAGCGTCAGGCGGCAGCCGAGCGTGAGCGCAAGGCCGATGTAACCCGTGCCGAAGGCGCCAAGCAGGCGGCGATCCTTGAAGCGGAAGCACGCTTGCAGGCCGCCAGGCTGGATGCCGAAGCGCAGATCAGCCTGGCCGAGGCCTCGGCGCGGGCGATTTCGCTGGTGAAGGAAGCGGTGGGCAACGAGACCGTGCCGGCCATGTACCTGCTGGGCGAGCGCTATGTCGGGGCCATGGAGAACCTGGCGGGCAGCAGCAATGCCAAGGTGGTGGTGTTGCCAGCTGACCTGCAAGAGACCGTGCGGGGGTTGATGGGCCGCAACAAGGCCTGAGATTGATTTGACCTGCTTCGCGGGCACGCCCGCGAAGCAGACGACACCGCTTCAACTGCCCACCTGCGTCACTTCACCGCACCCCGCCATTTTTACCTATACTCCGCCTTACAATACCCACCACGATTCCTGACCGGATCTCTCCATGCCCCCACGTCGGCACATTGCCTGGATAGCCTGCCTTGCAGTGCTGTTCAACCTGCTGGCCATGCCGCTGTCTTCTGCTGCGCCCAAGGGCCCGGCCGAGCAGTTGCTGTGGGGGGCTTTCTGTTCCAGCATGGCCAACAAGGCCAAAGTCGACGTCCAGGCCCTGGCCAAGATCGACCTCGGCACGCAAAACGACGACAGCGCCAGCATGATGAACTGCTGGTGCTGCTCGGGCGCCGCACCGCTGCTGGCCCTGCCCGGCTACCCGCCACAGTTGCACAACCCGCCGACACTGCTCGCCGGGCTATTGTCGCCACCGGCTGACTACCAACCCTCGCCGCGCCAACTTTGGCCTGCGCTCAACCCCCGTGCCTCTCCGCTGGCCTGAGTTCATCACGTTGTCTGCCTGAACCTGAACAGAACGGAGATTCACCATGCTCAAGCACGCCCTCGTCATGGCCGCCCTGCTGCTGCCTGGCGCCTTTGCCAATGCCCACGAATACAGCGTGGGCGACCTGCACATCGCCCACCCCTGGTCACTGCAGTTACCACCCAACGCGCCGAACGTCGCGGCGTATTTCGTGGTGCACAACAATGGCAAGACCGATGACCGCCTGCTCAGCGTCAACAGCCCCATCAGCGATGACGCGCAACTGCACGAGCATGTCATGAGCGCCAGCGGCGCCATGAAGATGCAGCAGGTGCCCAGCGTGGTGGTACCTGCCGGCAAGGACCTGACCTTCGCCCCCAGCGCCTACCACGTGATGCTGATGCAGCCCAAGGAGCGCAGCCTGCTCACCGACGGCAAGCGCTTCCCGTTGACCCTGCACTTCGAAAAGGCCGGCAACATCACTGTTGAGGTGGCCGTGCAGAAGCAGGCGCCAGCGGACCAGCCGCAAGCCCACGAACACGCGCACTGACACCTGCTGACAGGCACTCGCCATGAGCCTGCCGCGCAACAGCATCAGCCGTACCACCCGCCCTGACCGCAGGCGCGCCGGTGGTGGATGGCTGAGCCTGTTCGCCATGTGGATGATCTTCATCGGCCCACTGATTTCCCAGTCGATGCCGATGGACCACCATGCCGGCATGAGCATGCCGATGGACATGCCGATGACGGCTGCCCATCAGCATGGCGGCGACACCCATCACGGCCACGGCAACGATGGCCAGCTGCATGTGATGTGGGAAAAGTGCGGTTACTGCAGCCTGTTGTTCAACTGCCCGGCCCTGCCCCAGGCCCTCAGCCCGCTCAGTGCCGGCAGTGTCGTCCCCACCCCCCACCTGCTTGCGCCAACGCACCAGGGCCATGCCCGGCAGGCTGTATTCCCCGGTGCGCGCAGCCGCGCCCCACCTTCCGCGATCAGCGTCTGAACCCACATTTTGCGCACGGAGCCAGGAGGCTTCGCGCTAACTCATGACTGATCGACTGGAATCATTATGTCCGGCTGCCCCCCTGTTTTTGCCTTGTCCCTGCGTGGGACCATCGCCGCCCTGTGCGGCTCGCTGCTCGCGCCCGTGGCCCTGGCCGCCGACCCTGGCCATGAGGGCCATGTGCACGAAGCCCCCGAGCTGAGCCCGACGGTGATCACCGCCGTGGCCCCGAGTTCGCCGCTGACCGTGGTCACCAACCCGAAAGACCCGCGCCAGCCCGTACCGGCCAGCGACGGCGCCGACTACCTGAAGACCATCCCCGGCTTCTCGGCAATACGTGCCGGTGGCACCAACGGCGACCCGGTACTGCGCGGCATGTTCGGCTCGCGCCTGAACATCCTCACCAACGGTGGCCTGATGCTGGGCGCCTGCCCCAACCGCATGGACGCGCCCACGTCCTACATCTCGCCGGAAACCTACGACCGCCTCACCGTGATCAAAGGCCCGCAAAGCGTGATCTGGGGCCCGGGCGGCTCGGCAGGCACCATCCTTTTCGAACGCGAACCAGAGAAATTCGGCACCCTCGGCAGCCGGGTGAACGCCAGCCTGCTGGCCGGCTCCAACGGCCGCTTCGACAAGGTGCTGGATGCCGCCGCCGGCAACAGCCAGGCCTATGCCCGCTTCGTCGGTAACCAGTCTCGCTCGGACGACTACCACGACGGCAACAACGACACCGTGCCGTCGCGCTGGGAAAAATGGAACGGCGATGTCACCCTCGGCTGGACGCCCGACCAGGACACCCTGCTGGAGCTGACTGCCGGCAAGGGCGATGGCGAGGCCCGCTATGCCGGGCGTGGTATGGACGGCTCGCAGTTCAAGCGCGAAAGCCTGGGCCTGCGCTTTGAAAAGTCCAACCTCGGCGAGGTGCTCGACAAGGTCGAGGCGCAGGTCTACTACAACTACGCCGACCATGTGATGGACAACTACAGCCTGCGCACCCCATCGGGCAGCGGCATGATGGGCATGCCGATGGTCAGCAACGTCGACCGCCGCACCATGGGCGCACGCATCAAGGCCACCTGGCGCTGGGCCGACGTGCAACTGATCGGCGGCATCGACGCGCAGACCAACGAACACCGCAAGCGCGGTGGCATGGGCGTGGACGCGCACAAGGGCCAGGCCTGGACCAAGGACGCCGACTTCCACAACTACGGCGCTTTCAGCGAACTGACCTGGTACGTCAGCGGTGAGGACCGGCTGATTACCGGTGCCCGCCTGGACCGCGCCTCGGCCCGTGACTTGCGCAAAGGCAGCGCCACCGAAGGCGACACTCGCGCCGACACCTTGCCCAGCGGCTTCGTCCGTTATGAGCACGACCTGGCAGCCATCCCGGCCACCACCTACATCGGCCTCGGCCACGCCCAGCGCTTCCCCGACTATTGGGAGCTGTTCTCGCCCAAGCTGGCACCACCGGGGGCGGCCAACGCCTTTGACGGTATCAAGCCGGAGAAAACCACCCAGCTCGACTTCGGCATCCAGTACCGCACCGAGCGCCTGGAAGCCTGGGCTTCGGGCTATGTCGGGCAGATCCGCGACTACATCCTGTTCGACTACCGCACCGGCATGATGGGCATGAGCACCTCCCAGGCACAGAACATCGACGCCCGCATCATGGGCGGCGAACTGGGCGCGGCCTACCAGCTGACCGAAAACTGGAAGGCCGACGGCACGCTGGCCTACGCTTGGGGCAAGAACAGCAGTGATGGCAAAGCGCTACCGCAAATGCCACCCCTGGAGAGCCGCCTGGGCCTGACCTACAGCCGTGATGTGTGGAGCGTCGGCGCACTGTGGCGGTTGGTGGCGGCGCAAAACCGCATTGCCGAGAACCAGGGCAACGTGGTCGGCAAGGACTACGACAAGAGCGCCGGCTTCGGCGTGTTCTCGCTCAATGGCGCCTACAAGGTGAACAACAACCTCAAGCTCAGCGCGGGGGTCGACAACCTGTTCGACAAAACCTACGCCGAGCACTTGAACCTGGCCGGGAACGCCGGGTTCGGCTACCCGGCTACAGATCCACAGCCGGTCAATGAGCCAGGCAGGACCTTCTGGACCAAGGTCGATTTCAGCTTCTGACAACAACAACGGGCGCAACTTCGGTTGCGCCCATCAGCTGGTCACACAGGAGGTTCCCATGAGAGGAACACGCATCAATTTCTATAACCTGGCCTGGCGTTGGCATTTCTATGCGGGGCTGTTCGTGGCCCCGTTCATGATCCTGCTGGCGATCACCGGGATCATCTACCTGTTCAAGCCGCAGCTCGACCCGCTGCTGTACCGCGACCTGATGGTGGTCGAAGCCGGCCACCACCGACAGGGCGCCGATGCAATGCTGGCCGAAGTGCGCCAGGCCTACCCCAAGGCTCACGTCGGCCAGTACCTGCCGCCGCTGAACGCGGAGCGCAGTGCGCAGTTCGTGGTGCATGACGGCGGGCGTGAACTGAATGTGTTTGTCGACCCGTACAGCGGCAAGGTCCTCGGCGAGCAGGACGGCAAG
This sequence comes from Pseudomonas sp. LAIL14HWK12:I1, assembly GCF_003202095.1. Classification (NCBI taxonomy): domain Bacteria; kingdom Pseudomonadati; phylum Pseudomonadota; class Gammaproteobacteria; order Pseudomonadales; family Pseudomonadaceae; genus Pseudomonas; species Pseudomonas sp. LAIL14HWK12:I1. The sequence continues at coordinate 727,185 of NZ_QJKG01000002.1, read as the reverse complement.
CAAAACCTGCAAGCCATCGCCCGCGCCCTGCATGGCGAACTGATGGTCGGCACGGTTGGTGACCGCCTGGTGGAGCTGGCGGCCGGCTGGGGCATCGTGCTGGTGGTGTCGGGCCTGTATTTGTGGTGGCCGCGCGGACGCAACGGTGCCGGCGTGCTATGGCCACGGCTGTCGTCACGCGGCAGGCTGTTGTGGCGCGACCTGCATGCGGTAACCGGCTTCTGGGGCTCGGCCTTGCTGTTGCTGATGCTGGTCAGCGGCATGACCTGGACCGGCTTGTGGGGCAAGCAGTACGCCGATGTGTGGAACCGCTTCCCGGCGGCCATGTGGAACGACGTGCCCAAGTCGGACCAGCAGGCGGGTGAATTGAACAGTGCGCACCGCCAGACCGTGCCCTGGGCGATGGAGAACACGCCGATGCCGCAGTCCGGCGCGCACGCCGAACACGCCGGGCACCACATGATGTCGGACATGCCCGCAGCCCCCCAGGTGAGCGTGCAGCAGGTCGAAGACATCGCTACTGCCCGCCAGGTCGAGCCGGGTTACAGCATCACCCTGCCGACCACGGCAGACGGCGTGTTCACCATTGCCGTGTTTGCCGACGACCCGCGCAACGACGCCACCCTGCATGTCGACCAATATACCGGCAAGGTCTTGGCTGATGTGCGCTGGCAGGACTACAGCCCGGTCGCCCGCGCCACCGAGCTGGGGGTAATGCTGCACGAAGGCAAGATGTTCGGCGCCCTCAACCAGATCATCATCCTGCTGGTGTGCCTGATGATCCTGCTGGGCTCGGTGAGCGGGCTGGTGATGTGGTGGAAGCGCCGGCCAACGGGTGGGCTGGGCGTACCGCCGCTGCGCCATGACCTGCCGCGGTGGAAGACGGCGGTGGGGGTGATGCTGGTGCTGGGGGTGATGTTCCCGCTGGTGGGGGTGTCGATGGTGGTGATGTGGGTGGTGGATAGCCTGGTGGTACGCCGTCGTCGGGCGCTGGCCAGCGCCTGAGTTTTAGCCTGCGCCGGTTTACCCGCGAAGAGGCCGGCACAGGCAGAACACTGCTACCCAAATGTAGAGTCGATCTGTCGCGCCCCGAACTGGAACGCGCGTGTCAGCCTAACCGGCTACCTCAGACAAGAAGACCGACCTTACAAGGGAATGCAGCCTATGACGCAAACCTCATCCACACCACCCGAAGAGCAACACCTGCAACGCAACCTGACCAACCGCCACATCCAGCTGATCGCCATCGGTGGCGCCATCGGTACCGGCCTGTTCATGGGCTCGGGCAAAACCATCAGCCTGGCCGGTCCATCGATCATCTTCGTCTACATGATCATCGGCTGCATGCTGTTCTTCGTCATGCGTGCCATGGGCGAACTGCTGCTGTCGAACCTCAACTACAAGTCGTTCATCGACTTCTCGGCCGACCTGCTCGGCCCCTGGGCAGGTTACTTCACCGGCTGGACCTACTGGTTCTGCTGGGTGGTCACTGGTATTGCCGACGTGGTGGCCATCGCGGCCTATACGCAGTTCTGGTTCCCGGACCTTCCACAGTGGATACCCGCGCTGACCTGTGTAGGGCTGCTGCTGTCGCTGAACCTGGTCACCGTGAAGATGTTCGGCGAGATGGAATTCTGGTTCGCGCTGATCAAGATCGTCGCCATTCTCGGCCTGGTCGCCACCGGGCTGTACATGGTCATCACCGGCTTCACTTCGCCCAGCGGGCGCACGGCGCAACTGGCCAACCTGTGGAATGACGGCGGCATGTTCCCTAATGGCCTGATGGGCTTCTTCGCCGGTTTCCAGATTGCCGTGTTCGCGTTCGTCGGTATCGAACTGGTGGGCACCACCGCAGCCGAAGCGAAGAACCCGGAGCGCACCCTGCCACGGGCTATCAACTCGATCCCGGTACGGATCATCGTTTTCTATGTGCTGGCGCTGATTGCAATCATGGCCGTGACCCCGTGGCGCGACGTGGTGCCGGGCAAGAGCCCGTTCGTGGAACTGTTCGTACTGGCCGGCCTGCCGGCGGCAGCCAGCATCATCAACTTCGTGGTACTGACCTCGGCGGCCTCTTCGGCCAACAGTGGCGTGTTCTCCACCAGCCGCATGCTCTATGGCCTGAGCCAGGAAGGTGACGCACCCAAGGCGTTCGAAAAACTGTCGAGCCGCTCGGTGCCAGCCAACGGCCTGTACTTCTCCTGCACCTGCCTGTTGCTGGGTGCGGTGCTGATCTACCTGGTACCGAACGTGGTCGAGGCGTTCACCCTGGTGACCACCGTTTCGGCGGTGCTGTTCATGTTCGTGTGGACGCTGATCCTGCTGTCGTACCTGAAGTACCGCAAGCATCGTGCAGCGCTGCACCAGGCGTCGAAGTACAAGATGCCGGGCGGGCGCTTCATGTGCTACGTGTGTTTGGTGTTCTTCGCTTTCATCCTGGTGTTGCTGAGCCTGGAGGCAGATACGCGTTCGGCGCTGCTGGTGACGCCGATCTGGTTCGTGCTGCTGGCAGTGACTTATCAGGGTGTGCGCAGCAGACGTCATCCACGCTCGGCTGTGCGTAACGGCTGATAGCCCTGGGGCTGCTTTGCAGCCCCAATCCTGTGCACACAAATATCCCAGGCACCAATCTGGATCCAACCAACGCCCCAACACCTCGCACAGCCCCTCTATTACGCACCTTCCGCCACTAGGCACACCCCTTGCAACCCCCCTCCCCGCTTGCCCAACACATAAAAACTCAGCGGAGAGAGCACATGAAGCGTCGCAGTCTGATCAAGGCCTTTACCCTCAGCGCATCGATTGCGGCGATGGGCCTGAGCTGGAGTATCCAGGCCGCCGAGACCATCAAGGTCGGCATCCTGCATTCGCTGTCCGGGACCATGGCCATTTCCGAGACCTCGCTCAAGGACATGGCGCTGATGACCATCGACGAGATCAACGCCAAGGGCGGTGTGAACGGCAAGATGCTGGAGCCGGTAGTGGTCGACCCAGCTTCCAACTGGCCGCTGTTCGCCGAAAAGAGCCGCCAGCTGCTGACTCAGGACAAGGTGGCGGTGGTGTTCGGCTGCTGGACGTCGGTGTCGCGCAAGTCGGTGTTGCCTGTGTTCGAGGAGCTCAACGGCCTGCTGTTCTACCCCGTGCAATACGAGGGTGAAGAGATGTCGCCGAACGTGTTCTACACCGGCGCCGCGCCCAACCAGCAAGCGATCCCGGCCGTGGAATACCTGATGAGCGAAGACGGCGGCAGTGCCAAGCGCTTCTTCCTGCTGGGCACCGACTACGTCTACCCGCGCACCACCAACAAGATCCTGCGCGCCTTCCTGCACAGCAAAGGCGTGGCCGACAAGGACATCGAAGAGGTGTACACGCCGTTCGGCCACGCCGATTACCAGACCATCGTCGCCAACATCAAGAAGTTCTCCGCAGGCGGCAAGACGGCGGTCATCTCAACGGTCAACGGCGACTCCAACGTACCGTTCTACAAGGAACTGGCCAACCAGGGCCTGAAGGCTACCGACGTGCCGGTGGTGGCGTTCTCGGTAGGCGAAGAAGAGCTGCGCGGCATTGACACCAAGCCGCTGGTGGGCCACCTGGCCGCCTGGAACTACTTCGAGTCGGTGGATAACCCGGTGAACCAGAAGTTCGTTGCCGACTGGAAGGCCTACGCCAAGGCCAAGGGCCTGCCGGGCGCCGACAAGGCCGTGACCAACGACCCGATGGAGGCCACCTACGTAGGTATCCACATGTGGGCGCAAGCCGTGGAAAAAGCCAAGTCCACCGATGTGGACAAGGTGCGCGAAGCGCTGGCCGGGCAAACCTTCAAGGCGCCATCGGGCTTCACCCTGACCATGGACAAGACCAACCACCACCTGCACAAGCCGGTGATGATCGGCGAAATTCAGGATGACGGGCAGTTCAGCGTGGTGTGGGAAACCGAACAGCCGCTGCGGGCGCAGCCGTGGAGCCCGTTCATTCCGGGGAATGACAAGCGCCCGGACTATGCAGTGAAAGGTAACTGAGTGCATTGGGGCTGCTTTGCAGCCCTTTCGCGGATAAATCCGCGCCTACAGGTTCAGCGCCGACCGTGTAGGAGCGGATTTATCCGCGATGAATCCACCGCCGATTTCCAGGATTACCCGCATGCTCAGACTCCTGCTCACCCTTCTCCTGCTATTGCCCTTGGCAACCCAGGCCAGCGAGGGCGAATTCTTCCTCACCGCCAAGCCCGCCGAGCAAGCCCAACTGCTCGAAAGCTGGGCGGCGCAACCCGATGCCACTCGCCTGCCGCTGCTCGAAAACCTGCGCCAAGGTCGCATCGCCGCTGACGACACCCGCAAAGTACGCCTGAACAACCGCCTGCGCGGCCTGATCGACAACGCCCTGGCCAGCCACCGGTTGCTCAGCGACAACAGCGACACCCGCCTGGCCGCCGCCCAGCAACTGCAAAAAAGCGCACAACCTGCGCAAATGGCCTTCCTCGACCGGCGCTTCGCCAGCGAAACCGACACCGCCGTGCACGCCGCCCTCGGCCTGGCCTTGGCCAACCTGCAACTGGGCGCCAGCGAGCCGGCAGTACGCCTGGCCGCCGTGCGCCTGCTGGGCGAAACCGGCGACCCGCTGGCCCGCACCCGCCTCGAAGCCCTGTTACAACCCGATGCAGAAAGCGACCCAGGGGTGCGCACCGCTGCCGAAACCAGCCTGGCCCAGGTCAAGCGCAAGCTGCTGGTCGGCGAGCTGCTCGGCCAGGCCTTCAGTGGCCTGTCGCTGGGCTCGATCCTGCTCCTGGCAGCACTCGGCCTGGCCATCACCTTCGGCCTGCTCGGGGTGATCAACATGGCCCACGGCGAAATGCTGATGCTGGGCGCCTACAGCACCTACATGGTCCAGGTGCTGGTGCAGCGCTACGCCCCGGACGCCATCGAGTTTTACCCGCTGATCGCCCTGCCGGTGGCCTTCGCCATCAGCGCCGGGGTCGGCATGGCGCTGGAGCGCACGGTCATCCGTCACCTCTACGGCCGCCCATTGGAAACGCTGCTGGCCACCTGGGGCATCAGCCTGATCCTGATCCAGGCCATCCGCCTGCTGTTCGGCGCGCAGAACGTCGAAGTCAGCAACCCGGCCTGGCTGTCGGGCGGCATCCAGCTGCTGCCCAACCTGGTGCTGCCGTACAACCGCCTGGTCATCATCGGCTTTGCCCTGGCCGTGGTGCTGCTCACCTGGCTGCTGCTCAACCGCACGCGGTTGGGCCTGAACGTGCGCGCCGTCACCCAGAACCGCAACATGGCTGCCTGCTGCGGCGTGTCCACCGGGCGCGTCGACATGCTCGCCTTCGGCCTGGGCTCTGGCATTGCCGGGCTCGGCGGCGTGGCCCTGAGCCAGGTCGGCAACGTCGGCCCGGACCTGGGCCAGAGCTACATCATCGATTCGTTCCTGGTGGTGGTGCTGGGCGGCGTCGGCCAACTGGCCGGCAGCCTCTGGGCCGCCTTCGGCCTTGGCATCGCCAACAAGCTGCTGGAGCCGCAGATCGGTGCCGTGCTTGGCAAGATCCTCATCCTTGCGTTGATCATTCTGTTCATCCAGAAACGCCCGCAAGGCCTGTTCGCCCTCAAGGGACGGGTAATCGACTGATGAACCAGCCACTGCTTGTCACCGCTACGCAAAAGGCCGGGCCGCGCCTGACGCTGGCCATCGGCGCCCTCGTCGTCCTGCTGCTGGTCGCCCTGCCGCTGTTGTCACTGCTGCCGGCGGACCATGCCTTGCAAGTGTCGGCCTACACCCTGACCCTGGTCGGCAAGATCCTCTGCTACGCCATCATCGCCCTGGCCCTGGACCTGGTCTGGGGCTACGCCGGCTTGCTGTCGCTGGGCCACGGCCTGTTCTTCGCCCTGGGCGGCTACGCCATGGGCATGTACCTGATGCGCCAGGCGGCCGGTGACGGCCTGCCGGGGTTCATGACCTTTCTGTCGTGGACCGAGCTGCCGTGGTACTGGGCCGGCACCCAGCATTTCGCCTGGGCTCTGTGCCTGGTGGTGCTGGCGCCGGGGCTGCTGGCGCTGGTGTTCGGCTGGTTTGCCTTCCGTTCGCGAATCAAGGGCGTGTACTTCTCGATCATGACCCAGGCCCTGACGTTCGCCGGCATGCTGTTGTTCTTCCGCAACGAAACCGGCTTTGGTGGCAACAACGGCTTCACCAACTTCCGCACCATTCTCGGTTTCGACATTACCGCGCAAGGCACCCGGGCCGTGCTGTTCCTGCTTACCGTCGGTTTGCTGCTGGCCAGCCTGTACCTGTGCTGGCGCCTGACCCGTAGCAAATTCGGCCGCCTGCTCACCGCCGTGCGCGATGCCGAAAACCGCCTCATGTTCTGTGGCTACGACCCGCGTGGTTTCAAGCTGCTGGTGTGGGTGCTGAGCGCTGTGCTGTGCGGCCTGGCGGGTGCGCTGTACGTGCCACAGGTGGGCATCATCAACCCCAGCGAGATGTCGCCGACCAACTCCATCGAAGCCGCCGTGTGGGTGGCCCTGGGCGGGCGTGGCACGCTGATCGGCCCGTTGCTCGGTGCCGGCCTGGTCAATGGCATGAAAAGCTGGTTCACCGTGGCCTTCCCTGAGTTCTGGCTGTTCTTCCTTGGCGCACTGTTCATCCTTGTCACCCTGTACCTGCCCAAGGGCGTGGTCGGCCTGTTGAAGAAAAGGAGCCAGCCATGAGAGGCGTGCCCCCGGTCCACCCGGAATTCATGCTGGAACCTGTGTTCGACAACCTGGGCGCCGGCCGTGATGCCATCGGCCTGGGCCAGAGCCGCAAGGCCGGCCTGGATACCCGCCACGGCACGGTGCTGAGCCTGGAGGACATCAGCGTCAGCTTCGATGGCTTCAAGGCACTCAACGCGCTGAACCTGTACATCGGCGTGGGCGAACTGCGTTGCATCATCGGCCCCAATGGCGCCGGCAAGACCACGATGATGGACGTGATCACCGGCAAGACCCGCCCCGACACCGGCAGCGCCTATTTTGGCGACACCCTCGACCTGACCCGCATGAGCGAATACCAGATCGCCCAGGCCGGCATTGGCCGCAAGTTCCAGAAGCCCACGGTATTCGAGGCGCTGACCGTGTTCGAGAACCTGGAGCTGGCGCTGAAGACCGACAAGTCGGTGTGGGCCAGCCTCGCGGCGCGCCTGGGCGGTGAGCAGCGCCAGCGCATCGAAGAGGTGCTGACCACCTTGCGTCTGCTGCCCCTGGCTCAACGTCAGGCCGGCTTGCTGTCCCATGGGCAGAAGCAGTTCCTGGAGATTGGCATGTTGCTGGTGCAAGAGCCGCAATTGCTGCTGCTGGACGAACCGGTGGCCGGCATGACCGATGCCGAGACCGAGTTCACCGCCGAGTTGTTCAAAGGCCTGGCCGGCAAGCACTCGCTGATGGTGGTGGAGCATGACATGGGGTTTGTGGGGAGCATTGCCGACCATGTGACCGTGTTGCACCAAGGCAGTGTGCTGGCAGAAGGTTCGCTGGAGCAGGTGCAGGCGGATGAGCGGGTAGTTGAGGTGTATTTGGGCCGATGATCTATTCCAAGGACATGACATGCTGAAAATCGACACGCTGCACCAATACTACGGCGGCAGCCACATCCTCCGGGGCCTGTCCTTCGAAGCCAAGGTTGGCGAAGTCACCTGCCTGCTGGGCCGCAATGGTGTGGGCAAGACCACGCTGCTGCGCTGCCTGATGGGCCTGGTACCTGCCCGCGATGGCAGCATCGAATGGGAAGGCAAGCCCATCACCAGCCTCAAGCCCCAGCAACGGGTACATGCCGGTATCGCCTATGTACCCCAGGGCCGCGAGATCTTCCCGCGCCTCACCGTCGAGGAAAACCTGCTGATGGGCCTGTCCCGCTTCCCGGCCCGTGAAGCCCGCGAAGTCCCCGCTTTCATCTACGAGCTGTTCCCGGTACTGGAGCAGATGAAGCAACGCCGTGGCGGTGACCTGTCGGGCGGCCAGCAACAACAGCTGGCCATCGGCCGCGCCCTGGCCAGCCGCCCGCGCCTGCTGATCCTCGACGAGCCGACCGAAGGCATCCAGCCCTCGGTCATCAAAGAAATCGGTGCTGTCATCCGCCGCCTGGCCGAGCGTGGTGACATGGCGATTCTGCTGGTGGAGCAGTTCTACGACTTTGCCGAAGAACTGGCCGACCAGTACCTGGTCATGGCACGGGGTGAGATCGTCCAGCGCGGGCGTGGCGAAAACATGCAGGCCGAAGGTGTGCGTGGGCTGGTAACCATTTAATCTGCAAGCAACGCCCCTGCGAGACGCTGTCATGAGTTACGAAATACGCGATGCCCTGCCTGCCGACGTGCCAGGCATCCTCGACATCTACAACGACGCCGTGCGCAACACCACGGCGATCTGGAACGAAACCCCGGTAGACCTGGCCAACCGCCAGGCCTGGTTCGATGCACGCGCGCAGCAGGGGTATCCGATCCTGGTGGCGGTGGATGAGACGGGTGTACTGGGGTATGCCTCGTTTGGCGACTGGCGGCCGTTCGAAGGTTTTCGTCTGACCGTGGAGCACTCGGTGTATGTCCGGGGTGACCAGCGTGGCAAGGGGTTGGGGCCGGTGTTGATGGCGGCGCTGGTCGAGCGGGCACGCGGTTGCGGCAAGCATGTGATGGTCGCGGCCATCGAAAGTGGCAATGCAGCCTCGGTGCGCCTGCATGAGCGGTTGGGCTTTGTGGTGACCGGGCAGATGCCGCAGGTGGGGGTGAAGTTTGGCCGCTGGCTGGATTTGACTTTCATGCAGCTGGTGCTGAACCCAGGTGCAGAGCCATCCTGAGATTGATGTTGCCTGCACTGGCCTCTTCGCGGGCACGCCCGCGAAGAGGCCAGTGCAGGCAAACACACTCACATCTGAGTAAACCTGCCCAGCCGCTGGCGCAACATGTTGTTCTCGCTGCGCAACTGCTGCACCTCCTGCAGCAACTCCAGCGCCAGCGCCACCCCTTCCCATTCCAGTTCCAGCTCTTGATGCAGCTTCGCCGCGCGCTTGGCCACTAACGGCGCCTGATCGTCGAACAACCAGTCCTCAGGCGTTCGCCCGGAGGGTTCGACAATGCCGTGCTCGACGATTTCGATCACGCAGTCCGCCGTGACATCGGCTTCCTGACACAGGGTACGCATGTCCAGTTGAACGATCAGGGTGCTGCTCATGATCACTTACTCCATTGTGCCCTCGGGTTGAACGCGGCCTTTTCGGAAAGCTTGGCCCACAGTTCACGGGTAGATTCGTCAGAAGTCGTCGGCATGACCACCTTGAGCTGCGCGTAAAGGTTGCCGCGCTCGCCCTGCTTGTTCGCCAGGCCTTTGCCCGGTACGCGCAGGCGCTGGCCACTCTGGCTGTCGGGGCGGATGGTCAGGTTGATCTTGCCGTCCAGGGTCGGCACCGCCACCTTGGTGCCCAAGGCCGCCTCCCACGGTGCCAGTGGCACGGTGATGATCAGGTCATGGCCTTCGACATCGAACAGCGGGTGCGGTGCCATGCGGATGGTCAGGAACAGGTCACCATTGGCCCCACCACCGCTGCCCGGGGCGCCCTGGCCTTTAAGGCGGATACGCTCGCCGTCGGTCACCCCGGCCGGGATCTTCACGTTCAGCGTCTTGGTGGTGAAGCCGGTGCGCTGGCCCATGGCATTGGTTTGCGGCACCTGGAAGCTGATCTGCTTGGACTCCTTGCTCAGGGTCTCTTCAAGGAATACCGCCAGTTCAAGCTCCACGTCCTGCCCTCGCCTGCCGGCACTGCGTTGTTGCTGACGGGCGCCACCGAAAGGGTTGCCACCCCCTCGCCCACCGAAGATCGAGCTGAAGAAGTCGGAGAAGTCGCCACCCTCGAAGCCGCCGCCACCGCCACGGCTTTCCCAGCCAGGTGGTGCCTGGAACGGCCGGCCATGCTGGCCGCCGTACTTGCGGATTTCGTCGAACTCGGCACGTTTCTGCGCGTCGCCCAGCACTTCGTAGGCCTCGTTGGCCTCTTTGAATTTATCCTCGGCGTCGCGCTCCTTGCTGACATCGGGGTGATACTTGCGGGCCAGCTTGCGGTACGCGGCCTTGATCGCCTTGTCGTCCGCCGTGGGCTCTACGCCGAGTATCTTGTAATAGTCTTTGAAGTCCATTTATGGATCACCAATGTAAATGTGCGTGTTGCCACTGAAGATAGGGGTCAAGCATAGCCTTTCAAGGCCGCTTTGGGTTTGCTCCATGGCAGACGACTGGTCTTGATTCTGTAGCCAACTGGCATACACTGCGCGGCCGTTTTGCCTCCGGAAGCTCATTCCCCATGTCTGACGTATCCCCGGCCCGTGCCCTGGGCATCGACTTTGGCACCTCCAACTCCACGGTCGGCTGGCACCGCCCTGGCGTGGAATCGCTGATCGCCCTGGAAGACGGCAAGATCACCTTGCCCTCGGTGGTGTTCTTCAACATCGAGGAACGTCGCCCGGTTTATGGCCGCCTGGCACTGCACGAGTACCTGGAAGGCTACGAAGGCCGCCTGATGCGCTCGCTGAAGAGCCTGCTGGGCTCCAAGCTGATCAAGCACGACACCAGCGTGCTGGGCAGCGCCCTGCCGTTCAAGGACCTGCTGGGCATGTTCATCGGCGAGCTGAAAAAGCGCGCCGAGGCTGCCGCGGGTCGCGAGTTCGACCAGGTGGTGCTGGGCCGCCCGGTGTTCTTCGTCGACGAAGACCCGGCTGCCGACCAGGAAGCCGAAGACACCCTGGCCGATGTCGCGCGCAAGATCGGTTTCAAGGATGTGTCGTTCCAGTACGAGCCGATTGCCGCAGCCTTCGACTATGAGTCAAGCATCAGCCGCGAAGAACTGGTGCTGATCGTCGACATCGGCGGTGGTACGTCCGACTTCACCCTGATCCGCCTGTCGCCCGAGCGCCACCTGGTCGCCGAGCGCCAAAGTGACATCCTCGCCACCGGCGGTGTGCACATTGGCGGTACCGACTTCGACAAGCAGTTGAGCCTGCAGGGCGTGATGCCGCTGTTCGGCTACGGCAGCCGCATGAAGAGCGGCGCGCTGATGCCCACCAGCTATCACCTCAACCTGGCCACCTGGCACACCATCAACGCCCTGTATTCACAGAAGTCGCAACTGGCGTTGGGCAGCATGCGCTACGACATCGAAGACAGCTTCGGCATCGACCGCCTGTTCAAGCTGATCGAACAGCGCGCCGGGCACTGGTTGGCGATGGAGGTCGAGGCCAGCAAAATCGAGCTGACCCACAGTGAAAGCCGCCACATCGACCTGCGCCGTGTCGAGCCTGAGCTGACGGCAGAGCTGACTCGCGTGCTGTTCGAAGAAGCGATCGAAGGGCTGCTGGAGCGAGTGCGGGGTAGCGTGACCGAATTGCTGGCCAAGGCTGGCGTGAGCGAAGGCCAGGTGGACACGGTGTTCTTCACTGGCGGTTCCAGCGGTATTCCGGCGCTGCGTAACAGCGTTGCGGCGATGCTGCCGAATGCGCGGCATGTGGAAGGCAATATCTTTGGCAGCATTGGTAGCGGGCTGGCCATCGAGGCGCGCAAGCGGTACGGGGCGGCCTGAAGCATCCTGGGGCTGCTTTGCAGCCCCGGCAATCTGTCAGACCAGTTCAGCCCGCTTGAGCTCACTCTTCAGATAGGCATAGTAAATCGGCCCCGCCACCACACCAGGCAGCCCGAACGCCGCTTCGAACACCAGCATCGCCAGCAGCAACTCCCACGCCTTGGCACTGATCTGCCCCCCCACGATCCGCGCATTGAGGAAGTACTCGACCTTGTGGATGACAATCAGGTAGCCCAGCGCCGCCGCCGCCACCCAGATCGACAGCGACAAGCCGACAATGGTGATCAGGGTGTTGGACATCAAGTTGCCGATTACCGGCAGCAAGCCCAGCAGGAAGGTCAGCACGATCAGCGTCTTGGTCAGCGGCAGGTGCACGCCGAACAGGGGCATCACCACCGCCAGGAAGATGCCGGTGAAAAACGTGTTGAGCAGCGAGATCTTGATCTGCGCGAAGACGATGTTGCGAAACGCCTTCACCAGTAGATTGAGGCGCTCGAACAGCGCCGCCGCCAGGGGCTTGCGCCGGGAAACATCGGGAATGCGCTGCAACGCGATGATGGCACCCAGGATCATGCCGATCAGCAGTGTCACGAACATGTGCGCCATGCCCTTGCCCACCAGTTGCAGATCGCTCAGGTGGCTCTTGATCCAGTCACCGATGGCCACCTTGAACTCGGCGGCGCTGGCGGGCAGGTAGCCCTCGATGAACGGCGGCAGCTGGCCACGGGCGCGCTCGACCAACGCCATGAACTTGTCCAGCGAGGCGCCGGGGTTTTCCGCCTCGTGCAGCAGGAAGCTGAAGGCACCGGCAATCAGCAGCGTCAGGGTACTGACCACCAGCGTACCGAGCAGCGCCACGGCCAGCCAGCGGGCGCGTTGGCCGGCCAGCAGCGGTTGCAGACGCGGGGTAAGCATGTTGACCAGTTCGAACACCAGCAGGCCGGCAAGCAGGCTGGGCAGCAACTTCAGGGGCAAGGCCAGCAGCAGCCCGGCCATGAAGATGATCAGGCTGGCCAGGGTGATCTGACGGGGGGTAAAGGTCATACAGCCTCGACGGCAGACAGCGGGAATGCCCGCAGTCTGCCAGCCTTGCGCCTGCAGGCATAGGCGCAGGTCATTTCTTCTTCAGGCAGTCGCTCATGAAGGCTTTGCGTTCGTCACCCTTCAGGGCCTTGGTGGTGGCGTCGGCGTTGCAGGTTTTCATCTTCTCTTGCTGGGTTTGCGGCACGTCCTTTTTCAGGCAAGTGCTCATGAAGGCTTTGCGCTCATCGCCCTTGAGGGCCTTGGCGGTGGCGTCGGCGTTGCAGGTTTTCATCTTTTCCTGCTGCGCGGTGTTGGCCGCGAAGCCTTGGGCGCTGAACAGCACGGCCAGCACCAGTAATGGAATGTGCAGCACTTTCATGGAGTGGTCTCCTTCGCTCCGCGCCCGATGCACGGGGGTCGAGCTGAGTGTAGCCAAGAGATGCCTGACTTGAGTTTTTCGGTGGTGCATAGATCGAGCGCCGCCCGTGCGGCGCATCGCGAGCTGCGCTCGCTCCTACGTTTGTTTCGGGCCAGTAACGCCTGTGCCAGGCGCGCGCGACCGCCTACTTCGTGCAACGCGATATTCAGCCATGCGCCAAAGCGTACGCACGCACATCCCACAGGCATAATTGGCCCGAAACAAACGTAGGAGCGAGCGCAGCTCGCGATGCGCCGCGCGGGCGGCGCTCGATCTGACAGGCGCCGCTGTTATCAAAGGCGAACGCCTCCAAAATCTGCTTTTCCGAGTACCTGTTCCATGAACTACCTGTTCCCCCTCACCGCCATCCTCATCTGGGCCGGCAACACCGTGGTCACCAAGATGTCCGCCGGTGCCATCCACCCCGCCGAAATCGGCTTCTACCGCTGGCTGCTGGCCGCCCTGCTGTTCACTCCGTTCCTGCTGCCCGCCGTGTGGCGCAACCGCGCAGCGATCCGCCCGTACCTGGGCAAGGTGTTCGTGTTGGGCGTGCTGGGCATGGCGCTGTACCAGAGCCTGGCCTACTTCGCCGCCGGCATTACCAGCGCCACCAACATGGGCATCATCCTCTCGCTGATGCCGCTGATGTCACTGGCACTTTCCATCGCCTGGCTGGGCCAGCGCCTGAGCTACGGTGCCCTGCTGGGCGCAGTGGTGTCGTTCTTTGGCGTACTGGAAGTGGTCAGCACCGGCCATCCCGCCAGCCTGCTGGCGCACGGCCTGAACAGTGGCGACCTGCTGATGCTGGTGGCCACCCTGGCTTACGCGCTGTACAGCTTCCTGCTGAAGAAATGGCAGCTGCGCCTGCCGCCTCTGCAGTTGCTGTACCTTCAGGTGCTGGTGGCCATCGTCGTGCTGCTGCCGTTGTTCCTGCTGTCGGACAAGACCGGCCTGAACAGCCACAACATCGGCCTGGTGCTGTACGCCTGCGTGCTGGCCTCGATGATCGCGCCGCTGGTGTGGATGCAAGCTGTGCATCGCCTGGGGCCAAGTCGCACCACGCTGTTCTTCAACCTGCTGCCGGTTGTCACCGCAGTGATCGCCGCCGTGGTGCTCGACGAGCAACTGGCCCGCTATCACCTGGTCGGCGGCTTGCTGACCTTGGCCGGGGTGGTGCTGGCCGAGCGCTGGACCACGCCCATTCGCCGCTAAAGCCCTGCAGCCTTGAGCCGGGCGGCATGTTCAGTGAACAGCCGCACCGGCTCTGCACCTTTACCCACGGCGCCGAGCGACTGGTTGACGATATCCAGATGGTCCAACGGGTAGTCGTCACCAATCACCTGACCCAGGTGCGAACTGAAACGCCCGACCATGCCGTCACATTGGCCCTTTTCCTTGACGAAGCTGCGCGCGAACAGGCGGCAGAAGCGGTTGCTGCCGTCAAAGCGGTTGCGCCCCTGGTCGGTCAGGCCGGGCTGCAAGGTGCCGGACCACGAGTAATAGCGCACGCCATCGACTTCATATGCCCCTTCCCCACCCCAGGTCTGCGGCAGCCCCTGTGGATAAGCCTGGTTGAACAGCCCCACCCCGGCGCGGGTCAGCGACTGGTGCGAGGCGTGCACATCAACCGGCAGCGGGTCGCGGCGCCAACCGGTTTCCAGCCACACCAGCAACACGGCAAAACCATGCAATACGGCCTTGAGAATACGGCCCTGGGGGGAATCGCCCGGTGCCGTGCGCTCCAGGTGGTCAGCCAGCTCGGAGCCGTGGTTGGGGCCAGCCACCGAGGTGACCGAAGCCACCCGATCCGGCCGCTTGGCCGCAGCGTAGCGCGCACTCAGGGCACCCTGGCTATGGCCGATCAGGTTGACCTTGGCGGCGCCGGTGCGCTGGCAAATGTCTTCGATGATCGCCAGCAACTGCTCGCCACGCACCTCGCTTGAGTGCAGCGGCGAAACCTGCACCGGAAACACCCGTGCCCCGCCCTTGCGCAGGGCCGGCACGATGCCGAACCAGTACGGATAGAGCACCAACCGGACAAACCCGAGCATGCCCGGCACCAGCACCAACGGGTATCGCGTGGCCAATTCCTGCTGCATTGCCCCAGCCCCTTTCCGTGGACGACCGGCCAACACTACAGCGGCCATCATGACCATCGCAATCGAACTCCTGGCGCGCGCTGTGGTTCCAAACCACACAGACCCTTTGCAAGGAGCGGGACCATGTACAAGCAGACCCTGGCAATCCTTCTGGCAAGTGCCACCCTGGCCGCCTGCGGCAGCCGCCCGGAAAACCCGGTGGACTACGTCACCTACCGCGACGAACCACTGGTCAAACAAGTGGAACACGGCATGACCATGCAGAAGGTCATCGCCATCGGCGGCAGCCCTTCGAACGTAATCGACCTGCCGCACGGGGGCACCTGCAACGACTACATCCTCAACCGCGACGGCAAACAGCAGCCCTACTACGTGCGCTTCGACGCCACCGGCCATGTCGACGCCAAGGGCTTCAAAACCTGCAAACAACGCCAAGAGGACAGCGACGCCTTGCATGGCGCCTGAGTCCCACCCTGATCTACCGTCCTGACCCGTCTGGAGATAACCATGAGCAACGTTGAACTGACCGATGTGCAAACCCTGCGCGAGCGTGCCCGCCAGCATGTCGAGCAAGGCGCGGTGACCGAGGGCTACAACGCCGACCGCACGGAGATCCTGCGCCTGCTGAACGAGTCACTGGCCACCGAGCTGGTCTGCGTGCTGCGCTACAAGCGCCACTACTTCATGGCCAGCGGCATCAAGGCCAGTGTGGCGGCCAGCGAGTTTCTGGAGCATGCCAACCAGGAAGCCGAGCATGCCGACAAACTGGCGGAGCGCATCGTGCAGCTGGGCGGGGAGCCAGATTTCAACCCGGATAACCTGAGCAAGAATTCCCATGCCCAATATGTCGCGGGTAATTCATTGAAGGAGATGGTGCTGGAGGATCTGGTGGCGGAGCGAATTGCCATTGATAGCTACCGCGAGATCATTCAGTACATCGGCGATAAAGACCCGACTACGCGGCGCATCTTCGAGGACATCCTGGCGCAGGAAGAAGAGCACGCGGACGATATGTCCGATCTGCTACAAGGGCTGTAATCGCAAGGGGCTGCTCTGCAGCCCATCGCCGGCTTGCCGGCGATTGGGCCGCAACGCGGCCCCCTATCATTTCTTGCCTTTCACCGCAGCCGGCGCCTTGCCCGCCTTCATCTGCTGCAACAGCGGCGTGCACTGGTTGGGATCATCCCCACTGCTGGGCGCAATCAGCGCCAGCAACCCCGCCGCCGGCCCGGCCACGACACCGAGCGCCACCATTCCCGCACCGCGTAGCGCCAGCGGCAACGCCTGCACCCCGGCACTGGGCTTGGCAAACGGCCCGCGCACATACAGCGGCGATCGAAGCGAGAACAGCCGCAGCCCTTTCGATTCCGGCGTGATCTTCAAGTCCAACTGCTCGCTGGCGAAATTGGCCGTGCCGTTGATGTAGATGATGGCGTTCTCGGTATCGAAGATGAACAGGCGCGTTGTGGCCAGGCCATCCTTGATCCCCACATCTGCCGCCGCGCAATTGATCTTCACATCCTCGTCACCAAACAGTTTGCCGACCACGTAGTTGCCCACGTTCAAACCGGCAATCTCCATCAAGCTGCGACTGATGGCGCCATCGTTGATCAGCATGCGCAGGTCACCATTGGCCGTGCCCAGCAAAGCCGCTACCGAGTTGCCACGGCCGCTGATGTCGGCATCACCGTTCAGCTCGCCAAAGCTGGTCTGCATCGGTGCAAAGGAAGGGAACAGTTGCTTGAGCTTGAAACCACGTGCAGTCAGCTGGGCACGCCCCTGCAATGGCACGTTGCGCCCGTCCAGGCGGATCTTCGAGGCCAGGTTGCCGCCCGCCACGCCAAACCGCAGGGGCTCCAGACGCAGCAGGCCGTCTTCCAGAATCACGTGGGCCGACAAGTCATTGAACGGCAGTTGCGCGCTGTGCACGATGCGCTTGCCGGCAAAGGTGACATCCGCGTCCATGGCGCGCCAACGCTCGGTGCGGAACTCTTCCACCGGCAGCACCTTGCCCGTCGGCTGCTTGCTGGCACCGCCACGGGCCTTCTGTTCGGCGTTGGAGTCGGCGCCGATCAGCGGTGCCAGATCCTTGAACAGCAACTGGTTCGAAACCAGGTTGCCGGACAACTTGGGCCGTGGCTGGCTGGCGACGAAGGCCAGGTCACCGTGAATATCGCTGTCACCGATCTTGCCGTTGAAGCCCTGATAGTTGAATGTCGCCCCTTGCGCCGCGTGCAGGTTGGCGTTGAGGCGGCCGTCAGTGGAGTAGGCCGGGGTGTCTGGCAGGGTCACGCCGGTCAATGGATAGAGGTTACCCAGGCTGGCGCCGGACAAGCGCAGGCGCAGGTCGAGGGCGCCGAGGTTGCGTGGATCGGTCAGGGTGCCGGCGAGCACCACATGGGTATCGGCAATCCGCACGTCGGCCTGCAGCGGGAACGGCTGGCTGGCGTCCTGTAATGCCAACAGGCCGCCGATTTTGCCGGTGCCGGACACCGGCTGGCCCTTGTAGCGGCCCTGGGCCTTGAGCCCGAAGGCGTAGTCCTGGGCACCACCGACTTTTTCGGCGCTGGCCTTGCCGACGATGTCGCTGAACGGGATCGGTTTGCCCAGCGGGTCGATCTGCACCTTCATGCTGGTTTGCAGGGTCTGGTCGTCGAAGCTGACATTACCTTGGTCGAAACCGATGGCGCCGATGTCCAGCTGCCATTTTGAAGGTTCTGCGTTTTCGTCTTTTGGCCCGAGGTCAAAGGTCCAGTTGGCCCGGCCATCGGCCAGGCGGGTGAGGCTGGCCGTCGGTTTGGTGAGGTTGATGCGCGGGATGCTGATCTGCTGGAACAGCAACGGCAGCGGCGCCAGGCGGAACTCGACACGCTCCAGGCCGACCATCTTCGGCTCCTTGAGCCAGTCGGGGTTGCCCAACGTCAGGTCTTCGGCGATGAAGTGCGGCCATGGCACCCAGGCACGCCAGCCACCTTCTTCGGGCTCGGTATGCCACTGGACGGCAAGGTTGCCATTGATCGCAAAAGGCCGGTGCAGGGCCTCGGACACCTTCTCGTTCAGCAGCGGCTTGACGCGGTTCCAGTCAAAGGTGGCAATCACAACCACCAGGATCGCCAGCAGTGTCAGCAGGCTGGTGAGGGTCCAGACGAGAATTCTGGCGGGACGCGTCATTGCGGGGTTCTCCTTGCGGCATGGCACAAAACGGGCGCAGCGGTGGCACTTGATATCTGGGACTGATGAAAACCCGCAGGGTTTTATCGATGGCGCCATGATAGCGAAGTTTTTCCTGGCCTTTTGCTCAGCAATTTGTCGCGCCAGGCCCTACCTGTTACCCGCCCGCAGCAGGGGAAACTCGCCGCGCCTATCCCTGCAAGGTACGGAATAGAGCCGTTTTCCCACCTCTATCAATGCGGTCGATTGTTACCATTACCCGTATGAACTTCTCTCTGGCGTTACGCGGCGTAGCATTGGCTCCGTACCCACTTTCCAGCCCCCGAGAGGAGCACCGAAATCATGAAACGTCATCTGCTGACCCTGACCCTGTCCATCCTGGCTGCCAACGCGTTTGCCCTGCCAGCCGCCGAACAACACCTGACCGCTGAATCGCGCTCCAGCGCTGCCGAAATCGCCCAACCGCTGAAAACCGTAGCCGAAGGTGGTTCTGACCGCCTGATCGAACGCAGTGGCCGTGTCGCCGAAGGTGGCTCTGATCGCCTGATCGAACGCAGTGGCCGCGTCGCTGAAGGTGGTTCTGATCGCCTGATCGAACGCAGTGGTCGCGTCGCTGAAGGTGGTTCTGATCGCCTGATCGAACGCAGTGGTCGCGTCGCCGAAGGTGGCTCTGATCGCCTGATCGAACGCAGTGGTCGCGTCGCCGAAGGTGGTTCTGATCGCCTGATCGAACGCAGTGGCCGCGTCGCTGAAGGTGGTTCGGATCGCCTGGTTGAACTCAGCCGTGTGAGCTGATCGCCATGGTCGAAAAGAACAACTCATGTCACAACGCTTGCTCCCCTCCAGGCCCGGTCATTGACCGGGCTTTGTTTTTTTAACTAGAGTGCCCAGCCTTACCGTCACAGAAGCCCGCACCATGCTGCCGCGCGCCGAACAGAAGCTACAGACCCGCCAGGCCCTGCTCGATGCCGCCTGCCTGCTGATGGAGAGCGGCCGGGGGTTCGGCAGTATCAGCCTGCGTGAAGTGGCCAAGACGGCAGGCATCGTGCCCACCGGGTTCTACCGGCATTTTTCCGACATGGACGCCTTGGGCCTGGCCCTGGTGGCCGAAATCGACACAACCTTCCGTCAGACCATCCGCCTGGTACGGCAAAACGAATTCGAACTGGGCGGCATCACCGACGCCTCGGTGCGCATCTTCCTCGACGTGGTGGCCGCCCACCGCGCGCAGTTCCTGTTCCTGGCCCGCGAGCAGTACGGAGGTTCACAAGCCGTGCGCCAAGCCATTGCCCGCCTGCGCCAGGACATCAGCGACGACCTGGCCACCGACCTTGCGCGCATGAAACGCTGGCAGCACCTGGACAGCGCCGCGCTGGCGGTGATGGCCGACTTGGTGGTGAAAACGGTGTTTGCCACCCTGCCAGAGCTTATCGACAGCCCGGAACCGGGTTATCCACAGGCACTGACGCCGCAGGAAAAAATCACCCAGCAATTGCGCTTCATCTTTGTCGGGGCGCGGCATTGGCAAGGGCTGGGCAACCCACAACCCTAGTTCTGCTACCATGGCGCCCTGCCCGACAGCGACGAGCGCCGACATGTCCAACCCCCGCCACACCCTGCCCGAACTGGCCCGTTTCAACCAGCACTTCGCCGAGCGCATCGTACCGCTGTGGCAAGGCCCGGGCTGGAATGCCGACATGGCCCTGCCCTACGAGGCGCTGGACAATCAGCATCAGCCATTGCCAGTGCAGCGCTACCGGGCCATGGCCTGCGCACGCCAGCTGTACCTGTTCAGCAGCCGTATCGGCCAACCGGGCGCAGCCGAGCGCGCAGCCGCCTTGTTCCGCTCGCTGCAAAAGCACTTCCACGACGCCGAGCACGGTGGCTGGTTCTACAGCATCGATGCCCAGGGCAAACCGCTGGACAGCCGAAAGGATCTGTACACCCACGCATTCATCGTCTTCGCCTGCGCGCACTACTGGGGCAAGGTACGCGAAAACCTGGTCGAGTCCACCCTGAACGCCGCGCTGGACATCATCGATCAGCAGTTCGCCCGTGACGACGGCCTGTACGAAGCCAGCCTGGGCGAAGACTGGGCCGACCTGGGCAGCGGCCCGCTGCAGAACCCGCAGATGCACCTGGCCGAAGCGTTCCTGCAAGTGCTGGCGGTGCGTGATGACGGGCATACCCAACAGTCGCTGCTGCAACTGTGCGAGGCACTGCAAACACACTTCATCGAACCGGCCCACGGCCTGATGCTGGAAAAGCCACGCGGGGCTGTGGATAACTGGTTTGAGCCGGGGCACCAGTTCGAGTGGTTCTACCTGCTGCATACCTCGCCGCTGCTGCGTGATACGCCGCTGCATGCGTCCATCGACCGGGCATTCGGCTTTGCCGAGCAATACGGGGTGAAAGAAGGGGCGGTATTGGCGATGCTGGATGTGGAGGGCAAGGTGATCGACGCCACCCAGCGGATCTGGGCGCAGGCGGAGTACCTGCGAGCGCTGGTGCTACGTGAGGCGGGTGAGGCGAAATTGGCTACCCAGATGCAGGCGCTGGAAGCGCGGTTCCTGCGGGAAGCGGGCTGGTATGAATGCCGGGATGGGGAAGGTAATGTCAGCCGGCATGATATGCCTTCGACTACGCCCTACCACTTGGCGACCTGCCTGGAAGGGTTGCAGCGCCTGAGCTGACGCTTTCGCGGGTAAACCCGCTCCCACAGGTATTGCACAAGCCCTGTGGGAGCGGGTTTACCCGCGAATAGGCCATCAAATCTAACCCTTGACCGTACGGTCGATGGAGAACCCTGCCCAATCCTGGCTCACCGGCATCAGCTCCAGGCTGTTGATGTTGATGTGCGCCGGCTGGTTGAGGATCCAGAAGATGGTCTCGGCAATGTCCTGCGGCTGGATCGGCTCCGCACCGGCATAGGTAGCGTCGTACTTGGCCTGGTCACCGCCGAAGCGCACCAGCGAGAACTCGCTCTCGCACAGGCCCGGCTCGATGTTGCTCACCCGCACGCCAGTCCCGCGCAGGTCGCAGCGCAGGCTCAGCGAGAACTGGCCGACAAAGGCCTTGGTGCCGCCATACACGTTGCTGCCCGGGTACGGGTAGTTGCCCGCCACAGAACCCACGTTGAGGATCGATGCACCTCGGCCGTGGGCGATCAGGCGTGGCAGCAGCAGGCGGGTGGTGTACATCAGGCCCTTGATGTTGGTGTCGACCATGGTTTCCCAGTCGTCCAGGCTGCAGTTCTGCGCTGCGTCCACGCCCAGCGCCAGGCCAGCGTTGTTCACCAGGCCGCGCAGCTTGTCGAAACCGGCCGGCAGGGTGGCGATGGCCTGTTCCATGGCCTTGCGGTCACGTACGTCCAGCACCAGGCCATGCACTTCGGTCTTGGCCGACAGTTCCGCGCACAGGGCGTCCAGGCGCTCCTTGCGACGGCCAGTGAGCACCAGTTTCCAGCCGGCCTCGGCAAAGCGGCGGGCGGTGGCCTCGCCGAAACCGGACGTGGCGCCAGTGATGAATACGGTGGACGTCATGCTCTGTTCCTCACGGTAGGTTGTCATGGCAGCTTTGCAGCATGCCCGCGCCGGGCGCTGGCAGCAAGCCAGTCTGGCGGCTGTTCATTTTTTGTTCATCTACGGCAAACCCTTGCAGCAGAGGGCCCGGCGCCAGCTATGCGCATGTTATCCACAAGGCTTTCCCCACGGATTGGGGGCAACTTGTCCACGGTGCGGAACCCTTTCAGCGACAGGTGGTCGTTGGATATCTTTTGAGTGATGGCGCAAGGCTTTCAAGCATGCCGCCTGCAGCGGTCTGTCCAACGTTTCTTCACAGAGTTATCCACAGGCGTTTCAGCGACATCCAAGTCCTTGCAGGGCTTTGAAAAACCTTGAAAAATCATCCACAAAGAGCGCCTGATCAAAAAACGATCAACCCTGTGCAGGGCTTGGTATCAAAGGGATTGAGCGAGATGCCACCATGTTTTCCACAGGCGGTTCCACATTATCCGTGGAAAAGATCCGGCCTGTGGAAAGATGGGGCCAGGAAGGAAACCGGGGTATGTGGAGACAGGTCCGTGGCAAGTTGTCCACATTGAGAATGGGCCGCTCAGCGGCCCCGAATGAAACTCAGTGCCCGCCAAGGTAGGCGTTACGCACCTCTTCGTTGACCAGCAACTCCTGCCCGGTCCCGGTCATGCGGATCTGCCCGTTGACCATCACATACGCCCGGTCCGACAGCTTCAGCGCATGGTTGGCGTTCTGCTCCACCAGAAAGATGGTCATCCCGCTCTTGGCCAGCTCGCGCAAGGTCGAGAAGATCTGCTTGACCACAATCGGCGCCAGCCCCAGCGACGGCTCATCCAGCAGCAGCAGCTTCGGCCGGCTCATCAGCGCCCGGGCAATGGCCAACATCTGCTGCTCACCCCCGGACATGGTCATGGCCCGCTGGTTACGCCGCTCCTTCAAGCGCGGGAACAGCTCGTACATGCGCTGCATGTCTTCGTCGGCATGCTTGTCGCCGATGGGGATGGTGCCCATCATCAGGTTCTCCTCGACGGTCATGTCAGGGAACACCCGGCGCCCTTCCGGCGACTGAGCGATGCCGTTGGAGGCGATGTAGTGCGACGACTTGCGGGTGATGTCGGTGCCGCGATAAACGATGTGCCCCGACGCTGCCCGAGGCTGGCCGAAAATAGACATCAACAGGGTCGACTTGCCCGCACCGTTGGCACCAATCAGGCTGACCGTCTCACCTTCGTTGATGTGCATCGACACCTTTTTCAGCGCCTGGATCGGCCCATAGAACACGTCCAGGTCCTTCAGTTCGAGAATGGGCGCACTCATACCAGTTCCTCTTCGTCTGCACCCAGGTAGGCGGCGATCACCGTCGGGTTGTGGCGGATGTCTTGCGGGGCGCCTTCGGCAATCACGTTGCCGTGGTCCAGCACCACGATATGGTCGGAAATGCTCATGACCATGCCCATGTCGTGCTCAATCAGCACCACGGTGATGTCGTGCTCGTCACGCAGCACGCGGATCATGCGGCTGAGTGCCTCGGTTTCCTGCGGGTTCAGGCCTGCTGCCGGTTCATCCAGGCAGATGATTTTGGGCCGCGTACACATGGCCCGGGCAATCTCCAGGCGACGCTGCTGACCGTACGACAGCTCACCGGCCAGGCGGTTGGCGCAGTCGACCAGGTCGACCACTTCCAGCCAGTAGAAGGCGTGGTCCAGCGCATCGCTCTCGGCCTTGCGGTAGGCCTTGGTGTTGAGCACCCCGGCCAGCAGGTTGCGGTTGACCCACATGTGCTGGGCCACCAGCAGGTTTTCCACCACCGACATTTCCTTGAACAGGCGAATGTTCTGGAAGGTACGGGCCAGGCCTGCGCGGTTGACCAGGTGAGTGCCGCCGAACATCTTGTAGTACAGCCGGTTGGCAAAGCGCGCCGGCGACACGAAGTCCGCCGCCTGGAAGCGCTCGCCCAGCAGCTGGATGACGTTGGTGTGGCTGCCGCGAACGTTCAGCTCGATGCGCCCGCCGCTGGCCTTGTAGAAGCCGGTCAGGCAGTTGAACACCGTGGTCTTGCCCGCGCCATTGGGGCCGATCAGGGCGAAGATCTGATTGCGCTTGACCTTGAGGCTGACGTCGCTGAGCGCCTTGATGCCACCGAACTGCATCATCAGGTTGTCGACCGAGAGAATGATATCGTCGCTCATGGCGCCACTCCTTTACGCGGGGTCACACCGGTACGGCTGATGCGGATCAGCCCACGCGGTCGCCAGATCATCATCAGCACCATCAGCACGCCGAACAGCAGTACCCGGTATTCGGAGAAGCTGCGCAGCAGTTCCGGCGCAACGGTCAGCACGAATGCAGCAATCACCACGCCCACGGTCGAGCCCATGCCACCCAGCACGACGATGGCGAGGATCAGCGCCGACTCGAAGAAGGTGAACGACGACGGGTTGACGAAGCCCTGGTAAGTGGCAAAGAACACCCCGGCCAGGCCGGCAGTGGAAGCACCCAGGGTAAAGGCCGACAGCTTGACCAGTACGTGGTTCAGGCCCATCGAACGGCAGGCGATCTCGTCTTCACGCAGTGCTTCCCAGGCCCGGCCGACCGGCATGCGGGTCAGGCGGTGCTTGATGTAGAGCACCGCCAGCACGACGATGAACAGCACCGCGTAGATGAACACGAACTTGAGGTTGGCGTTGTAATCGAAGCCGAAGAACTCGTGGATCGGTACGCCGCCGTCCTTGGCCCGACGGCCGAACTCCAGGCCGAAGAAGGTTGGCGACGGCGCCGGCATGCCGTTGGGGCCACCGGTGAACGACAGCCAGTTGTTCAGCACCAGGCGGATGATTTCGCCAAAGCCCAAGGTCACGATCGCCAGGTAGTCACCGTGCATCCTCAGCACCGGGAAGCCGAGAATGCACCCCGCCAGTGCTGCGGCAATCGCCGCCAGCGGCAGCACGCTCCAGAAGCCCAGGCCCAAATACTGGTAGCCCAGCGCCAACCCGTAGGCACCAATGGCATAGAACGCCACGTAGCCCAGGTCGAGCAGGCCGGCCAGGCCGACCACGATGTTAAGGCCAAGGCCCAGCAACACGTAGATCAGCCCAAGGATGACCACGGTCAGCAGGTACTTGTTGGCAAACACCGGGAACACAATGGCAATCACGATCAGCGCGGGGATGATGTAACGCAAGCGCGACTTGTAGTCCGGTGCGTTCACATGCACGCCCGAGCCACCGCTTTCAAAGCCCTGGAGCATGCGCGTGCCAGCGGCGGTCTGCAGGTACAGGCTGAGCAGGAAGCGCCCCAGCATCACCCCGCCCACCAGCCAGGCCACGCGCCGCGGCTCGGCATTGAAGCTGTAGCCGTCGAGCACCACGCCGACGACCGGGCCAAACACAATGAGTGCCAGCAGGCCGGCGACGATGGTCTCCAGCAGGCTGCGTTTAAGGTCGAAACCCTTGGTTTCGGTAACAGCGGCAGTTTTGGCAACGGACATGTTCACACCTTAGCCACGAGCGGGCGACCCAGCAGGCCTTGTGGGCGGAAGATAAGGATCATCACCAGCAGCGAGAAGCTGAACACGTCCTTGTAGTCGGAGTTGATCAGGCCAGAGAACAGCGACTCGGAAATACCCAGGATGATCCCGCCGAGCATGGCGCCAGGCAGCGAGCCTATACCACCGAGCACGGCGGCGGTGAACGCCTTGATGCCGATGATGAAGCCGGCGTAGAAGTCGAAGGTGCCGTAGTTCATGGTGATCAGCACGCCGGCCAGCGCGGCCATGACTGCGCCGATGACGAACACGTAGGAGATCACCCGGTCGGTGTTGATGCCCAGGATCGAGGCCATCTTGCGGTCTTGCTGGGTGGCGCGGCACATGCGGCCGAGCTTGGTGTACTTGATTACGTAGGTGAGCAGGCCCATGCCGACGAAGGCGGCCACCAGAATGAAGATCTTGGTGTAGGTCAGTTGCACGAAGCCGGTGCCGACTTCGACACGCATGGCACCTTCAAGCAAGGTTGGAACACCTTGCTGGCGGGCACCCTGGCTGATCTGTGCATAGTTTTGCAGGATCAGCGAAATGCCGATGGCGCTGATGAGCGGTGCCAGGCGGGTAGAGTTACGCAGGGGTTTGTAAGCGATGCGCTCGATGGTGAAGCCGTATACGCCCGTAACGACGATGGTGAACAACAGCGTGCCCAGCATCAGCAGGGGGAACGACTCGATACCGAAGTAAGCCAGCAATGCCAGGCTGATCGCCGCCAGGTAGGCGGAGATCATGTACACCTCGCCGTGCGCGAAGTTGATCATGCCGATAATGCCATAGACCATTGTGTAGCCGATGGCGATCAGGCCATAGACCGACCCGAGGGTCAGGCCGTTGACCAGTTGCTGCAGGAAAATACCATCCATAACGCAATCTCACCTGATTGAGATTGCACGAGCGCCGACCACGGCGCGGGCCACCGGTGCGGGGCCCTCGCAGCGCAGAACTGTGCAGATCTACGAATAAAGACAGGTACCGCGGGGCTTGGGCCCGAGCATCAGCCCGGGCCGTGGGCCGTTGTTATTTTTGTTTTTCCAGCTGGTGGTATTTACCGTCTTTATCCCACTGGTAGACCACGTAGTCGGACACGGTGAGGTCACCCTTGCTGTCCCACTTCTTCTCGCCCATCACCGTCTTGACCGGGTTGGCCTTGAGCCACTTGGCCGCGTCTTCGCCCTTGTTCGACTTGGCGCCGTTGAATGCAGCCGCCAGGGCTTCCAGCGAGGCGTAGGCGTACAGGGTGTAACCTTCAGGTTCGGTACCGGCCTTGCGGAACTCCTCTACCACCGCTTTGCTGTCGGGCAGCAGGCGCGGGTCGGCGCCGAAGGTCATGTACACGCCATCGACGTACTGCGCGCCGCCAGCGGTGGACACCAGTTCGTCGGTGACGATGCCGTCATCGGACATGAACTTGACGTCTTTCAGGCCCTGCTCGCGCAGTTGGCGGACCAGCGGGCCAGCCTCTGGGTGCAGGCCGCCGAAGTAGACCACGTCGGCACCGGTGGAGCGGATCTTGGTGACCACGGCGCTGAAGTCTTTCTCGCCGCGGGTCAGGCCTTCGTACAGCACAGGCTTCACGCCGCGTTTTTCCAGTTGCGCCTTGGTCGCGTCGGCCAGGCCCTGGCCATAGGTGTCCTTGTCGTGCAGCACCGCGACTTTCTTGCCCTTGAGCACGTCAACGATGTAGTCGCCGGCGACGATACCCTGCTGGTCGTCACGGCCGCACATGCGGAACATGGCACTGAGGCCGCGCTCGGTCACTTGTGGGTTGGTCGAGCCCGGGGTAATGGCAATGATGCCCGCTTCGTCATACACCTCAGAGGCTGGAATGGTGTTGGAAGAACAGAAGTGCCCCACCACGCCGATCACTTTGTCCTGATCGGCCAGGCGGTTGGCCACGGCCACGGCCTGCTTCGGTTCGCAGGCGTCATCGCCTTTGACCAGGACGATTTTCTCGCCGTTGACGCCACCGGCGGCGTTGATCTTGTCGGCCGCTGCCTGCGCACCTTTCATGTACTGCTCGCCAAACGCGGCGTTAGCCCCGGTCATTGGGCCCGCTACACCGATCTTGACGTCGGCCTGAACATACGAAGAAACACCTAGGGCCGTAGCTACGGCCAGAGCCAGGAAACCTTTCTTGTAAAACGTCTGCGACATGAGGTGGTGCTCCTAGAGTTTTTTTTGGTTGGCACTACAACTTCTCAACCCTGTGCTCAGAGCAAGGGCCGTGCCATAGGGTTTGTCTTCCGGGAAAACACACTGTGCTAGGCGCCAGCAGGCGACCGGCGGCCTTTTCTTTATTGAGCGTGCAACCGTCTGCCACGCGGCAGGCGCCACCACACGTACAGACAAGGAGCAACCGCCCGGTGCCATCATTGCAACCCCGCCAAGTGTTAACGTGCAACCGGCCTGTAACAGCGGACGTCACCGAACTGCACACCGCTGGTGCGCGACTGCTACAGGCGGCACCGTTTCAAGGCTAGCCGGTGCACGGAAAAACACCTCTGTTTTGGCTGTTCCGGCCTCTTCGCGGGCAAGCCCGGACACAACAAGCCCCAAAAGGCTGGCACAATGTCCGCCATTCGCCGCTTCCGGAGCCCCACTTGATGAGCGAGAGCGCATTCGCCGAGCGCATCGTGCACAACCTGCTCGACACCGACTTCTACAAACTCACCATGATGCAGGGTGTGCTGCACAACTACCCGGACGCCGACGTCGAATGGGAATTCCGCTGCCGCAACGGTGAGGACCTGCGCCCTTATCTTGGCGAGATCCGCCACCAGCTCGAACTGCTCAGCGACCTCACCCTGGATGATGGCCAGCCGGCCTTCCTCGAGCGCATCAGCTTCCTCAAGCCCGACTTCCTGCGTTTTCTGCGGTTGTTTCGCTTCAACCTGCGCTACGTGCGCATCGGCATCGAAAACGACCAGCTGTTCCTGCGCCTGAAAGGCCCGTGGCTGCATGTGATTCTGTTCGAAGTACCGCTGCTGGCCATCGTCAGCGAAGTGCGCAACCGCCACCTGCACCCACGCATGCGCCTGGCTGAGGCCCGCGACCAGCTGTACCGCAAGTTCGACTGGCTGCGCGCGCATGCCAGTGACGATGAACTGGCCGAACTGCAGGTAGCCGACTTCGGGACCCGGCGGCGCTTTTCCAGCCGTGTGCAGGAAGACGTGGTGCGGGTACTGCGCGACGACTTCCCGGGCCGCTTCGTCGGCACCAGCAACGTCGACCTGGCATGGAAACTGGATATCAAGCCACTGGGCACCATGGCCCATGAATGGATCATGGCCCACCAGCAACTCGGCCCACGCCTGATCGACAGCCAGATCGCCGCGCTGGACTGCTGGGTGCGCGAATACCGCGGGCTGCTCGGCATCGCCCTTACCGACTGCATCACCATGGATGCCTTCCTTGGCGATTTCGACCTGTACTTTGCCAAGCTCTTCGACGGCCTGCGCCACGACTCCGGTGAACCGGTGGCCTGGGCCGAGAAAGCCATTGCCCACTACCAGAAACTGGGTATCGACCCGATGACCAAGACCCTGGTGTTTTCCGATGGCCTCAACCTCACCCGTTCGCTGGAAATCTTCCGTGCCCTGCGCGGTCGCATCAACGTCAGTTTTGGCATCGGCACCAACCTGACCTGCGACATCCCGGGTGTGGCCCCGATGAGCATCGTGCTTAAAATGACCGACTGCAACGGCGCGCCAGTGGCCAAGATCTCGGACGAAGCCGCCAAGACCCAATGCCGCGACGAGAACTTCGTCGCCTACCTGCGCCACGTATTCAAAGTCCCCAGCAAGGAGTAACCCATGCAAGCGGTTCAGCAAGAGATTGCACAGGCACTGAAGGTACAGCCGCCGTTCGCCGACACTGCCGCGCTTGAGGCCGAAGTCGCCCGGCGCGTGGCGTTCATCAAGGACTGCCTGGCCAACGCCCGGCTCAAGACCCTGGTGCTGGGCATCAGCGGTGGCGTCGACTCGCTGACCGCCGCCCTGCTCGCCCAGCGCGCCATCAACGAGTTGCGCGCCGAGACCGGCGACAAGGCCTACACCTTCATTGCCGTGCGCCTGCCGTACCAGGTGCAGCATGACGAGCATGACGCCCAGGCCTGCCTGGACGTGATCAAGGCCGATGAAGTGCACACCGTCGACATTGCCCCGGCAGTGAGGGCGCTGGCCGCTGAGGTTGTAGAACTGAAGAATGGCTCGCCAACCCTGGTGGATTTCGTGGTGGGCAACGTCAAGGCGCGTACGCGCATGGTCGCCCAGTACACCATTGCCGGCGCACGTGCGGGCCTGGTGATCGGTACCGACCACGCCGCCGAGGCGGTAATGGGCTTCTTTACCAAGTTTGGTGATGGTGCCTGCGACCTGGCGCCGCTGAGCGGGCTGGTGAAAAACCAGGTACGGGCCATTGCGCGCAGCTTTGGTGCGCCGGAGTCACTGGTGGAGAAGGTGCCGACCGCAGACCTTGAAGACCTGGCGCCGGGCAAGCCGGACGAAGCGTCCCATGGCGTGACCTACCAGCAGATCGATGCCTTCCTGCATGGTCAGCCGGTTGATCAGGCGGCATTCGACATAATCGTTGCCACCTACCGCAAGACCCAGCACAAGCGCGAACTGCCGTTCGCCCCCTGAAGCTAAGGGGCCGCCTTGCGGCCCCTTACCCGCTTACTTGACGACGACCTTGCCCTTCATCATCGAGATGTGGCCCGGGAAGGTGCAGAAGAAGCTGTAGTCACCACCGGCTTCCAGCTTGGTAGCGTCGAACTTCACTTCGGTTTCTTTCTCAGGCGCACCGATCATCTTGGTGTGAGCGATGATCGCGGCGTTGTCAGCCTTGATGTAGTCCTTGTCCAGGCCCTGGCTCATGCCTTCGGTAGCAATGCCCTGCATGTCGGCAGTCTTGCTGATCACCAGATTGTGGCCCATCACGTTCTTCGGCAGGTTGCCCGAGTGGGTCAGTTTGACGGTGAATTCCTTGCAGCTCTTGTCGACGGTGATTTCCTTGGTGTTGAAGGACATCTGGTCGGTCGAGTCGACAGTTACCGAGCACTCGGCGGCGAAGACAGAGGCGCTGGCGAGGGTCAGCAGGGATACCGCTACAGCTTTCGCAAACATCATGAATCTCCTTGGCAGGGTTTTATCAATTGCGAGACTGCCTGAAACCGTTCAGCCCCTTGCTGATATGGGTCAAGGGGGTGTCAAGAGGCCAGCCAGTAGAATTGTTCAATGGATTGTATACAACCAATCTAAGGGCACATCATGCCCTTTTATTAGACGATGGGACAACCTCTCATTTAGGAGCAATACCAAATGCCCATCTCTGCCTTCCTCAATAGCCTGCTCGCCGCCTATGCCCACGGGGCTACCGGCGCCATCTGCGAATTCTCCCGCCCGGAATGAACGCGGCCTTGGAAGCAACGGGCATGCGCCGTACCCTGTGCACCTGAGTGACAGGAGATGAGCAATGCCCGTACGTTCCGTTTGTGTGTTCTGTGGTGCCAGCATTGGCGCCAACCCTGCTTACCGTGAAGCTGCCGTCGCGCTCGGCCAGGCCATTGCCCGCCGTGGGCTGACCCTGGTGTATGGCGGCGGCGCCGTGGGCCTGATGGGCGTGGTGGCCGACGCGGCCATGGCAGCAGGTGGCGAGGTGGTCGGCATCATCCCGCAAAGCCTGCTGGACGCTGAAGTCGGCCACAAAGGCCTGACGCGCCTGGAAGTGGTCGATGGCATGCACGCGCGCAAGGCACGCATGGCCGAGCTGAGCGATGCCTTCATCGCCTTGCCGGGTGGGCTGGGTACGCTGGAAGAATTGTTCGAGGTATGGACCTGGGGGCAACTGGGCTATCACGCCAAGCCGCTGGGGCTGCTCGATGTGAACGGCTTCTACGACAAGCTGGGCGGGTTCCTCGACCATATCGTCGAAGAAGGCTTTGTGCGGCAGCAACATCGGGCGATGTTGCTGCTGGCGCAGCAGCCGGATGAACTGCTGGATGGCATGGACAGCTTCATTGCGCCGGTGGCGCCGAAGTGGGTCGACAAGAAGCCTGATTGACCTTGAGATTTCGGGGCTGATTTGCAGCCCCGAAATTCATCAATCAGCGCGGGATCACTGGCTGACGCGGCTTCTTGTTGCCCTTGCCACCCTTGGCTGCTTCCTTGCGCTCTTTGGCCGCCTTCTCGTTACGCGCAAACGCCTCGGCCTTGGCCTTCTCGCGTTTGTCCCACGGCTTGCTGCCATCGCTGGCACGCGGTGGCAGGCCGGTGTGCTGGGTAAGGATCTTCTGATCCTTGCCCACCTTGTGGCTGCCCGCCGGCGTCGAGTTTTTGCGGCGTGCGCTCTGGTAGGTATCGGTCTGCGGCTGGTGCAGCGGGATCAACTGGTGCTTGCCCGGCCCGATCAGGTCGGCACGGCCCATGCGCTGCAGCGCCTCACGCAGCATCGGCCAGCCTTTCGGGTCGTGGTAGCGCAAGAACGCCTTGTGCAGGCGGCGCTGCTCGTCGCTCTTGACGATCTCCACCCCTTCGCTCTTGTAGGTCACCTTGCGCAGCGGGTTCTTGCCCGAGTGATACATGGCCGTGGCCGAAGCCATCGGCGACGGGTAAAACGCCTGCACCTGGTCGGCGCGGAAGCCGTTACCCTTCAGCCACAGGGCCAGGTTCATCATGTCTTCGTCAGTGGTGCCCGGGTGCGCGGCGATGAAGTACGGGATCAGGTACTGTTCCTTGCCCGCCTCTTTCGAGAACTTCTCGAACATGCGCTTGAAGCGGTCGTAGGTGCCGATGCCCGGCTTCATCATCTTGTCCAGCGGGCCACGCTCGGTGTGCTCCGGGGCAATCTTCAGGTAACCGCCCACATGGTGGGTAACCAGCTCCTTCACGTACTCCGGCGACTCGACGGCCAAGTCGTAACGCAGGCCCGAGGCGATCAGGATCTTCTTCACACCCGGCAAGGCAC
Organism: Pseudomonas sp. LAIL14HWK12:I1; assembly: GCF_003202095.1. Lineage (NCBI taxonomy): Bacteria > Pseudomonadati > Pseudomonadota > Gammaproteobacteria > Pseudomonadales > Pseudomonadaceae > Pseudomonas > Pseudomonas sp. LAIL14HWK12:I1. The sequence goes on along the minus strand of NZ_QJKG01000002.1, from coordinate 694,839 downwards.
GGGCCTTGCGGTACAGCTCGATCAACGAGCTGTGGTCGGTGTTGAGGTTTTCGCAGATGCCGGGGAACACGCACGACGGCTTGCGGCAGTGCTTCTCGATATCGTGGCTCTTGCAGGCGATGCGGTACATGTTGGCAGTCGGGCCACCAAGGTCGGAGACCACGCCGGTGAAGCCCGGCACCTTGTCGCGCATCTCTTCGATTTCATTCAGGATCGACTCGTGCGAGCGGTTCTGGATGATGCGGCCCTCGTGCTCGGTGATCGAGCAGAAGGTGCAGCCACCGAAGCAGCCACGCATGATGTTCACCGAGAAACGGATCATCTCGTAGGCCGGGATGCGCTCCTTGCCATAGGCCGGGTGCGGCACACGGGCGTACGGCATGCCGAACACGTAGTCCATTTCTTCGGTGCTCATGGGGATGGGCGGCGGGTTGAACCACACATCCACTTCGCCGTGCTTCTGCACGAGGGCGCGGGCGTTGCCCGGGTTAGTCTCCAGGTGCAGCACGCGGTTGGCGTGGGCGTAGAGAACCGGGTCGTTACGCACCTTTTCGAACGACGGCAGGCGGATCACCGATTTTTCACGGGTCACGCTCGGGCTGTCGAGAATCTGCACCACCTTGGCTTCGTTCGGGTCTTCCTGGTCGCCCTTGGCCTGCTCGATCGCGCAGGCCTGGGTGTCCTGGGTGTTCACGTACGGGTTGATGATCTTGTCCACGCGGCCTGGGCGGTCGATACGTGTGGAGTCGATCTCGTACCAGCCTTGCGGGGTATCACGGCGCACGAAGGCAGTGCCGCGCACGTCGGTGATGCTTTCGATTTTCTCGCCGTTGGACAGGCGCTGGGCCACTTCGACCACCGCGCGCTCGGCGTTTCCGAACAGCAGGATGTCGGCGCTGGCGTCGATCAGGATCGAGTGGCGGACCTTGTCCTGCCAGTAGTCGTAATGGGCGATCCGGCGCAGCGAAGCTTCAATACCGCCGAGTACGATCGGCACGTGCTTGTAGGCTTCCTTGCAGCGCTGGCTGTACACCAGGCTGGCGCGGTCCGGACGGCTGCCGGCCAGGCCACCAGGGGTGTAGGCATCGTCCGAACGCATCTTCTTGTCTGCGGTGTAGCGGTTGATCATCGAGTCCATGTTGCCCGCGGCCACACCGAAGAACAGGTTCGGCTCGCCGAGCTTCATGAAGTCGTCTTTCGACTGCCAGTTCGGCTGGGCAATGATGCCCACGCGGAAGCCCTGGGCCTCCAGCAGGCGGCCGATGATGGCCATGCCGAACGACGGATGGTCGACGTAGGCATCACCGGTCACGATGATGATGTCGCAGGAATCCCAGCCGAGCAGATCCATCTCCTCCCTGCTCATCGGCAGGAAAGGTGCTGGCCCGAAGCATTCGGCCCAGTACTTGGGATAGTCGTAGAGTGGTTTGGCTGCTTGCATGTCAGTGACCGGTTCTGGTGTGCAGGGAAATCGCGGGCGCGGAATATAGCACAAATTTTGACCAAATCCGACTGTCTTCGTGGGGATTGGTGGGGGGGCGACCATTGGATGCGGGCTGCGAAGTGCCTGGCTTGAGGTTTGCGGTGGCGCCCACATCGAGCGCCGCGCGGGCGGCGCTCGATTTCATAGGCGCAGAAAATGTTGTGGCGAACACGTGGCGGCCCTCACACCACCTGAAGCCAAACCCTCACTGCCTCATCCCCAACTCAGCATCATCCATCAGCGCCTTGGCCATCGCACTCGGGTAATGGGTAGCCCAGATCATCATCGGCTTCTCATCCATCACCCGGGTGATGATCAACTCGCGCACATACCCCATCCACTCCGAAGATTGCTCTCGGGCATCTCGTGGGTAAACCCACTGGATTACCACAGACTCTACGACTGGCACCTACCAGTGGGAGCGGTCTTGCCCGCGAAAGGCCCGTCCAGGCGATATATCAATGAGGCCTTACAGCGTGCACCTCCCCCTACATCACATAGAACAAAAAATGGCAGGTTCGAAAACCTCCCGTACACAGCCACTATCAAGCAAGCCCAATGGCTTACGGTGCACAGCATTCGTTCCCTGATCGGGATTAACCAGAAAAACTACATTCGCCAGGACCAATCATGACCCGCCCCTCTACTGGAGGGTCGTAGTCCTTTAAGTATTTTACAAAACATTTATCCCCATTAACCCTCCATAAGCGTTAACCCATTAATTAATGGATGATTTTTCTACCTCGCAGGAAAATTGTAGGAATAGAACTACGAATACCAGAAAAAATTCCTACGCTAGCTTTCCGCAACAAATTCCGGGCAGCTCTTGAACCAAGAAAAAAACAAGTGATACAAAAGCCCTGCGCAACGAGCGCACTCAAATCAACCTTAAAGGAGCAATAGCCATGGGACGTCGTCGTTCTGAAATCAACATGCCTCAGATCTCTCGCGTGATGAACTACACATTTACCGAATCCGAGGTTGACTTCCTCAACATGCTGTAAGCAATAAGCCAGAAGGGGCTTTGCCCCTTCTAGCCTGACCTAGGAGCTAAAGATGATCACCGAACGCGAGTTGACCACAGAAGAAGCCTACAACCGCCTGACAAAGCTACATCAGCATCTAGGCTTTCACTCGAAAACAAAACTATCAAAAAATAATAACTTGGTCGCCACATGCCACTTATACGACAGCACCTACAGGGAGATCTCTTGCGGAGCAGGAAAGGGGGAGCATTGTGAGCTAGGAGCCCTTGCCGAGAGCCTAGAGCATTACTTCGTCGACAAGGCCATTCCAAACATCATCGAAAGTGACAAAATCCTACAATCCATAGCTCCTTTCGACGACTGGCTACTAAAGTCTATCCCGCCTAGCTGCAAAATACCTTATTTTGCACTTCACGCATTGGACAGCCACAATGAAATAAAAATCCCAGCGATATTGATAGCCCCCTCCTCCAGCAACCTTAAAGCAATTGAGAAAACTGCAGCAGGATTCCTTGCAAAATATGCGAGCAACTCTGGAACAGCTATTGGCTGCACCGAGAGCGAAGCTCTCTTACACGCCATAAATGAAGCTATCGAACGTCACGCCTTGTCAATGTACTATCTATCGCTTTGCAAGCTGAACTCACCCCCAGAAATCTATCGACCCTCCAATTCTTTCCTGGAAGAGACTTTTGCACATGACACCAAGCTTCTCTGCCATGCGAAAAAACTAGATATATACTTAACCCACGATTTCTATGACGTTCCATTTTGCATTGCTATTTCTCGCAGCAAAAAAGAAGGCTCTCTCAGCGGCGTCGGCTCGGGAAGTTCCATAAATCCATCCATTGCAATGTACCGCGCTGTAACTGAACAGATGCAGTGCGAACAGCTTTCTGGACCGAAAGAAAAACAAGAAGATCTCACCACGGAGAAAGTGCTCACCTACTCGGCAAAACTTTCCTCACTTCTGCACCCATGCCCTAAGTACAACGTGCCTGAATATCATCCACCTCGTATAGAGCTAAGCGTACGTGGACAGATCAAGCGCACGCTGATCAACCTGGGCAAGGATAATAAAACTGTATTCTACCGCACACTATATGAGCACCCCAACCTCGCCACAGTCGTACAAGTTTTCATACCCGGACTGGAGCGCTTCCACTTGATAAGGTCCGGAATTCCAGTCGCGCCGCAGAGCGCATTCAAAGGCATAAGGCAATGATATGCATATTTACCGAGGCCTCCTCGCCGCCCTGAGCGCGACCTTAATTCTCAAAGTCGCGACCGTCGTACCTGCCCTGATCCTGGCTGACATTATCGACAACCTGTCTACCTCGGCCACGTCTTCTCTCGTTCTGCTCGGTGCCTTCATATGCCTTGTCGCACTACAAGCCTCGTTGACCCCTTTACAAGCCTGGTGCCTTGCGCGGCTCTGCCAAGAGCGCGTGAAGCAGCTTTCCATGCGCTGGTGCCGAGGGTTGCTGGACAAACGTTTCGAGGCTTATGGACAACTCCATGGCGGAACCTTGGTAAAGGTACTGGATAGAGGAATAACGGCCCAGGAGCGGTGGCTAGGCTTTCTGATTGGCTCGGCGTGGCCGGTCTTGGCCGAAGCAGTGGTGCTGGTCGCGCTGTTTGCGTACCTCGGGGCTACCTCGGTATTGATCGGCCTCGTCCCCTTGAGCTTGGCGTATCTGTGGACAAACGATCGACTGGTGCGCTGGCGTCGCCCCCGTATCGAAGCAGTCAACTCGCGAGAAGACGAACTGGCGGAACAATGGGTTGACACCTTCGCCAGCGCGTCAACGGTCAAGCTGGAAAAGGCCGAGGATGCCGCAATGATTCCGGTCAACCAGACACTATCGGGCTATGCCGACTCGGCGGTAGGGGTTGCCTACAGTGGCGGATGGCTACAGGGCCTGCGCACCCTGTTCATTGGCCTGGGCAGTGGTGGTTTGCTGTTGTGGGGTATCCATGATCAATCCCAGGCAACACCGCATCTGAGCCTGGGCGAGCTTGTTGCCCTCTTTACTCTGGTGAGTGGGTTGCTCGCCGGCGTTGCACAACTGGCGGAAGCCTGGCGATTGCTCGATCAGTTCCGGCTCGACAAACGCAAGCTCGAACACTGGCTGCAACTTCCGGTGTTCGGCCCGACAGAATCCATAAAGGCAGAGCCCTCAGATGAAAACGCAGGGCTTTGCATTACCCCCTGCCAACTCAGCGCTCGAAACGCGCTGCAACTGCTGATCGATGAGCCCTTGGTAATTCGTGCAGGAGAACGGGTTGCGCTGGTTGGGCCCAGCGGGTGCGGCAAGTCCACACTTCTGCATGCGCTGGCAGGAACGGTATTCCAGTTGCGCAGGCATGTTCACTTGCACGGCAGGTGCCTAGCTGCACTCGACGGGCGTGAGCAGTTCAATAGTTTACGACTCTGCCCTCAGGATGCGCACTTCATACCCGGTTCAATGCCCCGGGCGGTATTGTTCGAGCATGCTCATGATCGCGCTCAAATCGAACGATGGCTTGAGTGCCTGGGGCTAAGCAAAGACTGGTACGAGCTTGAACTGGACGCACGCGCAGAATCCATTTCGGGTGGAGAAGCACGCAGGTTGACGTTGCTACGCTTGCTTAACCGGCCCGGCGAATTCAATTTCTTTGACGAGCCCACAGCTGGGCTTGATGCCGGGTCGGCAGAGCGCACCTGGGACCTGTTATTCGAAACATTCCAAGGGAAGGGGTTGATCTGCGTGACGCATGATCAGAGCGCGTTGTCGCGGTTTGACCGGGTTATCACCCTGAGCGAGGGGCGCATCATCAGTCAAGCAAGACCGAAGATCGCTCAGAACACTGAGCCAGCAGGCGCACCGCACACCCTGTGGGAGCGGCTTTAGCCGCGAACACCGGCATAGCCGGTGCATCCTCCGCGATGGATTCTTCGCGGCTGGAGCCGCTCCCACAGAGTTCCTGTTAAGCCGGTAGATATTCGCAGCCTAATTAAACCGCGCTTTATTCATCATCATCGAAGTTGTACATACCCGGCGCGAGGTTTTCGAAGCGGGTGTACTTGCCGATGAACGCCAGGCGTACGAAGCCGATGGGGCCGTTACGCTGCTTACCGATGATGATTTCGGCCACGCCCTTGTGCTCGGTCTCGGGGTGGTACACCTCGTCGCGGTACACGAACATGATCACGTCGGCGTCCTGCTCGATTGCACCAGATTCACGCAAGTCGGAGTTCACCGGGCGTTTGTTCGGGCGCTGTTCCAGGGAGCGGTTCAGCTGCGACAGGGCGATGACCGGGCAGTTGAATTCCTTGGCCAGGGCCTTGAGCGAGCGGGAGATTTCGGAAATTTCGTTGGTCCGGTTGTCGCCGGCCGACCCCGGAATCTGCATCAACTGCAGGTAGTCGACCATGATCATGGCAATTTCGCCGTGCTCACGGGCCAGCCGACGGGTACGGGCGCGCATTTCCGAGGGGCTGATACCGGCGGTATCGTCGATGAACAGCTTGCGGTCGTTGAGCAGGTTCACCGCCGAGGTCAGGCGCGGCCAGTCATCGTCGTCCAGCTGGCCGGAACGTACCTTGGTCTGGTCGATACGGCCCAGCGACGAAAGCATACGCATGATCAGCGATTCGCCTGGCATTTCGAGGGAGAACACCAGCACTGCCTTGTCGGTACGCAGCACGGCGTTTTCCACCAGGTTCATGGCGAAGGTGGTCTTACCCATCGACGGACGGCCCGCGACGATGATCAGGTCGGCAGCCTGCAGGCCACTGGTTTTTTCATCCAGGTCAGTAAAGCCGGTGGACACGCCGGTGATATCGCTGTCGGAGTTGAACAGCGTATCGATACGGTCGATGGCCATGGTCAACAGTTCGTTGACGCCGACCGGGCCGCCGGTTTTCGGCCGCGCCTCGGCGATCTGGAAGATCTGCCGTTCGGCATCGTCGAGGATTTCTTCGGCGTTACGCCCCTGCGGGTTGAAGGCGTTGTCGGCGATGTCGGTACTGATGCTGATCAGTTGGCGCAACGTGGCCCGCTCGCGAATGATCGCGGCATAGGCCTTGATGTTGGCCACCGACGGGGTGTTCTTGGCCAGCTCGGCCAGGTACGCCAAGCCGCCGATTTGCGATGAGAGGCCTTCTTTGTCCAGTTGCTCATGCAGGGTCACCACGTCGAATGGCTGGTTGGCGTCGGCCAACTTGTGCACGGCACGGAAGATCAGGCGGTGGTCATGCCGGTAGAAGTCGCCATCCGACACCTGATCCAGCACCCGCTCCCAGGCGTTGTTGTCCAGCATCAGGCCACCGAGCACGGCCTGTTCGGCCTCAATGGAATGCGGCGGCACCTTCAGGGCTGCGGTTTGCAGGTCTAGCTGTTCGGAGGTGGTGATCTCGTTCATGGCCACGAAAGAATTCTGGAGGATGAAAAAGACAAAGGGCACGGCCTGTCGAAAACAGGACCGTGCCCGATGTTAACCGCCCGGCTCGCAAGGAGCCAGCCAGTCAGCGCAGCTTAGGCAGCTACGACAACCACGCGTACGGTGGCTTCAACGTCGCTGTGCAGGTGCACGGCTACGTCGTATTCGCCAACCTGACGGATGGTGCCGTTCGGCAGACGAACTTCAGCTTTGGCCACTTCAACGCCGGAGGCGGTCAGGGCGTCAGCGATGTCGTGGGTGCCGATCGAACCGAACAGCTTGCCTTCGTCGCCAGCGGTGGCAGTGATGGTCACTTCCAGCTCGGCCAGTTGGGCAGCGCGGCTTTCAGCCGAAGCTTTCTTGTCAGCGGCTGCTTTTTCCAGCTCGGCGCGACGCTCTTCGAACGCAGCCAGGTTGGCGGCGTTGGCAACGGTGGCCTTGCCGAATGGCAGCAGGAAGTTACGGCCGTAACCAGCCTTAACTTTTACTTTGTCGCCCAGGTTGCCCAGGTTAGCGACTTTTTCCAGCAGGATCAGTTCCATTTGGTAAAACCTCTTAACTTTTAACCTTCACCGTTCGCGGAGTCATTCCCCTTGGGGGACTTGCGACCGCGAAAATCAATCAGGCTGTCGACAATGGCCAAAACCACCAGCAACGGATAAATCAGCTGCATGATCAGCGGCAGCGTCACGTACATGCCCACCAGCCAGAAACCGGCCAGTCGGCCCTGTGCCACCAGCCCGTGCATCAAGGCGATGCCGGCCAGCACCAGAACCAGGCTGGAAGCCGATGCCAGGATGATGAACTGCGGGCCGATAAACGGCGCCACCACCATCACTGCCACCAAGACCGCCATGGTCTGTTTCGGCAACTTCAGTTCGCGAAACTCGCGACCGAAGCCTCCAGGGTTGTACAACGCTGCCTGCCAGTAGCGCGCCAGCATTAACGCCAACACACTGAACAATTGCACCGTCACTGCTGTGGAAGCGACCAGCACAGGGCGGATCAGCTCACCGGAGAGCACCGGTTGCCCTTCGATTTTGGGCATGGCCTCGGCAAACGCCTTGGCCAGCACATCGAAGGTTTGCGCCAGCGCCAGATCAAGCACGAGGCTAAACGCCACGGCGAACACGGCACTGGCCAGCAACACCCGGCTCCAGGGATGCTCGGCACGCAGCATGGCGGCCAGGGCCAGGGCACCCGCAATCACCAGAAAGGTGATGGGATCGCCCATGACCCACACGGCCAGCCCGGCCAGCAGGCCGCCGGCGATGACCGTTGTAGCATCCTTGAACCCACGCCGCAGCAGCACAAGGCTGCTGGCAGCGGCACTCAACCAGAACAGCAGCGGCAGTACCGCGCTGATGACCACCACCAGGGTGGCCTGCACACGACCGCGCATGATGAAACTTGCTAACGCTCGCATGCTAATCCCTTACTGCTTGTCGACGACCCGGTCTCAGCGGCCGTGGCTGTCGGTGTAGGGCAGCAGGGCCAGGAAGCGGGCGCGCTTGATAGCGGTAGCCAGCTGACGCTGATAACGAGCTTTGGTACCGGTGATACGGCTTGGAACGATCTTGCCGGTTTCGGATACGTAAGCTTTCAGGGTGTTGAGATCTTTGAAGTCGATCTCTTTCACGTCTTCAGCAGTGAAGCGGCAGAATTTACGACGACGGAAGAAACGTGCCATTTAATAGGCTCCTCTAAAGGTCCGTGGATTACTCGTCAGCGTTATCGCTGGAGTCGCTGTCATTGCTGTCGTCGCCTTCGGCGGAGTCAGCATGCTCAGGACGCTCGCGACGCTCACGGCGCTCGCTGCGGTTCTCTTCAGCCTTCAGCATCTCGGACTGGCCGGTAACGGCTTCGTCGCGACGGATGACCAGGTTACGGATAACGGCATCGTTGTAGCGGAAGTTGTCTTCCAGCTCGGCCAGGGCCTTGCCGGTGCACTCAACGTTCAGCATCACGTAGTGAGCCTTGTGAACATTGTTGATTGCGTAGGCCAGTTGACGACGGCCCCAGTCTTCCAGGCGGTGGATTTTGCCACCATCTTCTTCGATCAGCTTGGTGTAACGCTCAACCATGCCGCCGACTTGTTCGCTCTGGTCCGGGTGAACCAGGAAGATGATTTCGTAATGACGCATGAATGCTCCTTACGGGTTAGTAGTCTGCCAGGAAATCTGGTCAGACAAGGAGTGAATGACACTGTATGTCTTGCACGGAGGGGAGGCACATGAGCGCCTGCCAGCTCGGCAAGGGGCGCAATTGTAGAGAAGGCGGGGCGGACAAGCAAGGAGGCTGGTGAATATTTGAACAGTCTGAAACATATTCTCAGGCTACCGGCCCTTTCGCGGGTAAAACCGGTCCCGCAGGGATCCCACAGCCTTGAAGACAGTGAAAATCCTGTGGGAGCGGGTTTACCCGCGAAGAGGCCGGAACAGGCTTACGCGATCAGCGCTTGGCTTGCCGCTGGCGCACCGCTTCGAACAGGCAAACCCCGGTCGCCACCGAAACGTTCAGGCTGCTGACGCTGCCACCCATCGGCAACTTCACCAAAAAGTCGCAATGTTCGCGGGTCAACCGGCGCATGCCCTTGCCTTCCGCGCCCATGATCATCACCAGTGGCCCGGTCAGGTCCTGCTGGTAGATCTCCTGCTCGGCCTCGCCGGCAGTGCCCACCACCCACAGGCCACGCTGCTGCAGCTTCTCCAGCGTCCGCGCCAGGTTGGTCACGGCCACCAGCGGGATCACCTCTGCCGCACCGCAGGCCACCTTGCGCACAACCGGCGTCAGGGTGGCCGACTTGTCCTTGGGCACGATCACAGCCGTGGCACCGGCCGCATCGGCCGTGCGCAGGCACGCGCCGAGGTTATGCGGGTCGGTCACACCGTCCAGCACCAGGATCAGCGGCGGCGTTTCGGTGCGCTCAAGCAACTCTTCGAGCATCAACTCGCCCCACACCTGGCTTGGGCTGACCTCGGCGACCACGCCCTGGTGCACGCCCTCTACCCAGGCATCCAGCTCACGGCGTTCAGCCTGGCCGACCGGCACGCGGTTCTCCGCTGCCAGCGCCAGCAAGGTTTCCAGGCGTGGCTCGCTGCGCCCTTCCGACAGCCAGATCTGCTTGACGCGCTTCGGATGGTGCTTCAGCAATGCCTGCACGGCGTGCACGCCGTAGATCTTTTCCAGCTGACTCATGACTTGCTCTTGCTCTTGCGTGGCGCACCGGACTTCGGCGGGCCTTTACGGTGCTTGGTCGGCTTGCCGGAGCCGGAGGCCTTGCCACCTTTGTCCGACTTGCTGCTGGCATGGCCGCCACTGCGTGCCTCGCTCATCAGCGCCTTTTTCATTTCGCGGCTCTTGCGCACTTCGGCGTTACGCTGCACGGCGTCTTTCGGGAAGTACGCCTCGGCGGTTTCGCTCTTGCGGCTACGCGGTTTAGGCGTGGCTTTCGCTTCGGTTACCGGCTGCTGTTCAACCTTGTCGGCTGCTGACGCGGCGCCGCGCTGCTTGCGGCCGATCGGTGCGGCGAGGGTTTTTTCCGACACCTCGAAGTCGATCTTGCGCTCGTCCAGGTCCACACGCATGACCTTCACTTCAATGGTGTCGCCCAGGCGGAAGCTGCGCCCGGTGCGCTCGCCCGACAGACGGTGGTGCACAGGGTCGAAGTGGTAGTAGTCGCCCGGCAGCGCACTGACGTGCACCAGGCCCTCTACGTAAATGTCGGTCAGCTCGACGAACAGGCCGAAACCGGTCACGGCGGTGATCACACCCGGGAAGGTCTCGCCCACGCGATCCTTCATGAACTCGCACTTGAGCCAGTTCACCACGTCACGGGTAGCTTCGTCGGCCCGACGCTCGGTCATCGAGCACTGCTCGCCGAGCTGCTCCAGGGTGTTCTCGTCGTACGGGTAGATACGCGCCTTGGGAATGCTCATGGCGCCAGCACGCTTGACGTGCGGGGTATCGACCTTGGAACGGATGATGCTGCGGATGGCGCGGTGCACCAGCAGGTCCGGGTAACGGCGGATCGGCGAGGTAAAGTGGGTGTACGCCTCGTAGTTCAGGCCGAAGTGGCCATTGTTCTCGGTGCTGTACACGGCCTGGCTCAGCGAACGCAGCATCACGGTCTGGATCAGGTGGAAGTCCGGGCGCCCGGCGATGCTCGCCAGCAGGGCCTGGTAATCCTTCGGTGAAGGGTCCTTGCCTTTGTGCAGGCTCAGGCCCAGCTCACCGAGGAAGGCGCGCAGCTTTTCCAGGCGCTCCGGCGGCGGGCCGTCGTGCACGCGGTACAGGGCTGGCACGCCGTGCTTTTGCAGGAACTCGGCGGTGGCCACGTTGGCCGCCAGCATGCATTCCTCGATCAGCTTGTGGGCATCGTTGCGCACGGTCGGGCGGATTTCCGCGATCTTGCGCTGGTCGCCGAAGATGATGCGGGTTTCCTGCGTTTCGAAGTCGATGGCGCCACGGGTGTGACGGGCATCCACCAGCACCTTGTACAGGTTGTACAGGTTCTTAAGGTCCGGTACGACTTCCTTGTATTCCTCGCGCAGCGCCTTGCCTTCGCGGGTGCGGGCGTGCTCGAGCATGCTGCTGACCTTGTTGTAGGTCAGGCGGGCGTGGGAGTGGATAACGCCTTCGTAGAACTGGTAGTCGACCATTTGGCCGGCTTTGTTCATGGTCATTTCACAGACCATGGCCAGACGGTCGACGTGCGGGTTCAGCGAGCACAGGCCGTTGGACAGCTCTTCGGGAAGCATCGGCACTACACGCTCGGGGAAGTACACCGAGTTGCCGCGCTGCTGAGCCTCGACGTCCAGGGCCGAGCCCAGGCGAACGTAGCTGGACACGTCGGCAATCGCCACATACAGGCGCCAGCCACCGGAGAACAGGCGCAGCTTGCCCAGCGGTTCGCAGTAGACGGCGTCGTCGAAGTCCCGAGCATCCTCACCGTCGATGGTGACGAACGGCAGGTGGCGCAGGTCGACGCGCTTCTCTTTGTCCTTCTCTTCGACTTCGGAGCGGAACTTGCGCGCTTCCTTGACGACAGCATCAGGCCAGACGTGCGGAATGTCGTAGCTGCGCAAGGCAACGTCGATTTCCATGCCCGGTGCCATGTAGTTGCCGATGACCTCGACCACGTCGCCTTGCGGCTGGAAGCGCGGGGTTGGCCAGTGGGTGATCTTGATCTCGACGAACTGACCGATCTTCGCGCCGCCGTTACGCCCGGCGGTTACTAGCACTTCCTGCTGGATCTTCGGGTTGTCCGGGGTTACGTAGCCAATGCCACCTTCTTCGAAGTAACGGCCGACCACGCTTTCGTGGGCACGGGAGATGACCTCGACCAGCGCACCTTCGCGGCGGCCACGGCGGTCGACGCCAGAGACACGGGCCAGGCCGCGGTCACCGTCGAACACCAGGCGCATCTGCGACGGGCTGAGGAACAGGTCTTCGCTGCCGTCATCGGGAATAAGGAAGCCGAAGCCATCGCGGTGGCCGGAGACGCGACCACAGATCAGGTCCAGCTTGTCTACCGGGGCATAAGTGCCACGCCGGGTATAGATAAGCTGGCCGTCGCGCTCCATGGCACGCAGGCGGCGGCGCAGGGCTTCGATCTGGTCTTCTTCGTACAGACCGAACTCGGCCGCCAGCTCCTCACGCGCGGCCGGTTCGCCACGGTCGGCGAGGCGCTGCAGGATCAGCTCACGGCTGGGGATAGGGTTGTCGTATTTTTCCGCTTCGCGAGCGGCCTCGGGATCGAGGGATTGCCAATCGGCCATCAGAAGGGGTTCACCTTGGGGTATATAGATATGAATTCTGGCATAGGCGTATTGAAACCGGAAATGTCAGCCTTGGACAGCCCCACCGGCGCTTCCGGCGAACAGGAATAGGCCTGCGGAATCAACAAGTTGAATTTTTTGAAATTTTTTTCGCTTGGGGGGTTTACAGCCCCCCGGACCGTCCGTATAGTGCGCACCACAACGACGGACAACCCCCGAAGTTGTAGTAGAGATGAACGACGCTGTAAAGCATCAAGTAACCTCGAATGTGTGCCCAGGTGGCGGAATTGGTAGACGCGCTGGTTTCAGGTATCAGTGGCTTAACGGCCGTGGAAGTTCGAGTCTTCTCCTGGGCACCAAATATTTTCAAGTAATAGATGACCAAGGATCTGTTACTACTGTGTGAAGCTGACAATAGTCGCCTTCTGCAGATGATGTAAAGCTTTGCCCAGGTGGCGGAATTGGTAGACGCGCTGGTTTCAGGTATCAGTGACTTAACGGTCGTGGAAGTTCGAGTCTTCTCCTGGGCACCATACAAAAACCCACTAGCTTGCTAGTGGGTTTTTTCTTGCCTGCGTTTTTTGTATCCCTCCTCTTTCGGTCATAGGTGCAAACCTGTGCCGCCCTCTTGGCGGGCACGCCCGCTCCCACAGAATCATCACAGGCCTTCCGGGTAGTGAAATACCTGACACCTTCAGACTGTTACACCTTGGTCTGACCATGAATTTCTCGTCACCCGGCCACTTGAGAAACGATTTCGTTTACCATTGTTTCCAAATATGTAGCCGTAAGCGAGGAAGTACCCGCATGACGATCCGCCCGCAACCGCTGATGCGTACCTTGGCCGCCACCGTGCTGAGCCTGGTCATCGGCGCTCCGGCCGCCATGGCAGACGCACCGGTCACCCTGACCATGTACAACGGTCAGCACAAGGAAATCGGCGAAGCCATCGCCAAGGCCTACGAGGCCAAGACCGGCATCCACATCGATATCCGCAAGGGCAGCAGCAACCAGCTGGCCAGCCAGATCATCGAGGAGGGCGACCGTTCGCCAGCCGACCTCATCTACACCGAAGAGTCCCCGCCCCTGAACAACCTGGGCGAACTGGGCCTGCTGGCGAAGATCGACGACGCCACCGCGAACATGGTGCCCAAGGAGTATGTGGGCGCCAACGGCACCTGGATGGGCATCACGGCGCGCACGCGCATCGTGGTGTACAACCCGAAGAAGGTCGATGAAAAAGACCTGCCGACCACAGTGATGGACTTCGCCAACCCTGAGTGGGAAGGCCGCGTCGGCTACGTACCCACCAGCGGTGCATTCCAGGAGCAGGCCGTGGCCATCCTGAAGATGCATGGTCGTGAAGCCACCGAAGAATGGCTGACCGGCCTTAAAGCCTTCGGCAAAACCTACACCAACAACATGGTCGCCCTCAAAGCCGTGGAAAAAGGTGAAGTGGCTGCGGTACTGGTGAACAACTACTACTGGTACGCACTTGAACGCGAACGCGGCAAGCTCGACACCAAGCTCTACTACCTGGCAGATGGCGATGCCGGCAACCTGGTGACCATCTCTGGCGCCGCTGTGGTCAAGGCCAGCAAGCACCCGAAAGAAGCCCAGGCACTGCTCAACTGGATGGCCAGCGAAGAAGGCCAACGTGTGATCACCCAGACCACCGCCGAGTACCCGCTGCACAAGGGCATGGTTTCCGACCGGGGCCTGAAGCCGTTCGAAGACCTGCGCCCGCCGAAAATCTCGCCAGCCGACCTGGGCAATGCCGAGGAAGCCATCGAGCTTGAACGCGAGGTCGGCCTGCTCTGATGACCGCCGCCCTGTCCGAGCCGGCGCCGGTACGCTTCGTACCGCGCCGCAAGCGCCCCTCCATCTGGGTGGTGCTGCCTGTGCTGTTCCTGGTGGCGATGAGCTTGCTGCCGCTGCTGTATGTCGCCATCAAAGCCTGGGAAGCCGGCTGGCGTGAAGCCTTGCACCTGCTGTGGCGCCCCTTTGTCTGGGGGCTGATGCGCAATACCCTGATGCTGATGGTCGGGGTGACATTGGCCTGCATGGTGGTCGGGCTGGCCCTGGCCTGGCTGCTGGAGCGCAGCAACCTGGCTGGCCGCCGGCTGTGGGGCGTAGTGCTTTGCCTGCCCTTCGCTGTGCCGTCGTTCGTCAGCAGTTTCACCTGGGTGTCGCTGAGCTCGGACTTCGAAGGGCTGGGCGGGGCCATCCTGGTCATGGCCCTGTCCAAGTACCCATTGGTGTTCCTGCCGGTGGCCGCCACCCTGCGCAACCTCGACACCTCGCTGGAGGAGTCGGCGCGCACCCTGGGTTGTAGCCGCTGGGGCGTGTTCATCAAGGTCACCTTGCCGCTGCTGTGGCCCTCGATGCTCGGCGGAGCGCTGCTGATCGCCCTGCACATGCTGGTGGAGTTCGGTGCGTTGTCGATCCTCGGCCTGCAGACCTTCACCACGGCGATCTACCAGCAGTTCGAACTGGAATTCAGCAATGCCAACGCGGCCATGCTGTCTGCCGTGCTGTTGGCGATGTGCCTGGTGATGCTGTGGCTGGAATTGCGTGTACGTGGCAAAGCCCGCCATGTGCGCATCGGCCAGGGCGTGGCACGCCGCGCGCAACCCGTGCGACTGCGTGGCTGGGCCGTACCGGCGCAGCTACTCTGCGTGGCCCTGGCAGTGCTGGGCAGCGGTATCCCACTGGCCATGCTCGGCTACTGGCTGAGCGTGGGTTCGTCGGCAGCCTTCCCGGTGGGAGCCATCTCCAAGGCGCTGTTCACCTCGCTGTCGGTGTCGCTTGGCGGTGCCGGTTTCTGTGTGCTGCTGGCGCTACCGATCAGCTTCCTGGTGGTGCGCTACAAAGGCCGTCTTGCGATCTGGGCCGAGCGCTTGCCGTACCTGCTGCACGCCCTGCCCGGCCTGGTGATTGCACTGACCTTGGTGTTCTTCGCCCTGCACTACGTGCCGGCGCTGTACCAGACCACGGCGTTGCTGCTCTTGGCGTATGCGCTGCTGTTCCTGCCATTGGCGCAGTCACCGGTGCGCACCGCACTGAACAAGGCCTCGCCAACACTGGAGGAAGCCGCGCGCACCCTGGGTGCCAGCAGCTTCACGGCATTCTGCCGGGTGACCCTGCCGATCATCTTCCCGGCCATGGCGGCAGCGTTTGCGCTGGTGTTTCTGGATGCCATGAAAGAACTGACAGCCACCCTGCTGCTCAGCCCGACCGGTATGACCACCCTGGCTACCGAGGTGTGGGCGCATACGGCCAACGTCGAGTTCGCGGCGGCGGCGCCCTATGCAGCCTTGCTGATCGTGGTGTCAGGCCTGCCGGTTTATCTGCTGACCACGCGGATGTACCTGAACAAGGCATAAACCTCGCAGCCCTCATCGCCGGCAAGCCAGCTCCCACAGGTACAGCACCGCCCTCAAGGCCTGTGTAATACCTGCGGGAGCGGGCACGCCCGCTCCCACAAAGCCCGGGTTACGCCCTGAACTGACCCAGGCTCGCCCGCAACTGCGCAGCCAGGTCATCCAGCACCTTGCTGCTGGCCGTGGTCTGCATCACTACTTCGGCCGACCGCTCGGCCTGGGCATGGATAGTCTCCACCCGACCACGCACCGCCTGCGCCCCGCTCGCCTGCTGCTCGGCCGCACGGGTAGCCAGGCCGATAGCTGCGTGAACCTGCTCCACCGCCGCCTGCACAGACTGCTGACGGCGCTCGTTGTCACGCAGCACCAGCAGCCCTTCGCTGGCCTTCAGACCGGCCTGGCTGATCGTCGCCACGGCCTCCTTGGCGCCCTTCTGCAGCGCAGCGATATGCGCCTGGATATCCCCCGTGGAGCTTTGCGTCTTGCTCGCCAACGCCCGCACCTCATCAGCCACCACGGCAAAGCCGCGCCCGGTCTCACCGGCCCGGGCCGCTTCGATGGCCGCATTCAACGCCAGCAGGTTGGTCTGCTCGGCGATGCCGTGGATCACCGTCAGCACTACTTCGATCTGCTCACTCTGCTTGGCCAGGCGCTCGATCACCTGAGAGCCCGTCTCTACCTGGCCAGCCAGGTTTTCGATCAGCCCTGCGAGCTGGGTCGAGGTGCGGCTGTTTTCATCGGTGGCCTGGCGGATATCCACCACCTGTTTCAATGCTGCCTGCATCGCATGGCTTTCGGCCTGGGCTTCATCGGCCATGCTCGAAAGGTCACGCAGGCTGGCCGCCACTTCGTCACGCTGCAGCGCAGCAGCAGCATCGGCACCGGCATTACGCTGGGCCATCGCGCCAATTTCCACACCGGTACGCTGGGCGACCTCGCCCGCCTCGCGCACGATCGGTTGCAACTTGTCGACAAAGCGGTTCACGGCCGAAGCCATGTCGCCGATCTCGTCCCGGCTGTCGAGTGGCACACGCTTGGTCAGGTCGCCCTCGCCTGCCGCCAGGTCGTCAAGGGCAGCAATCAGCAGGCGCAGCTTGCTCAGCACACGACGACCAAGCACCACGGCCACCACCAGCAACACGCCCAGGCCAACCAGCACCAGGCCCAGACCAATGCGCCAGCGCAGCTCGCCGGCAGCATCGCGAACGGTTTGCGCGGTGTTGGCCTGCATGGCAGCAGCACTGCCCTGTGCTTTTTCCAGCCGTTCACGCAGGGTTTTGCCGCTGTCCGCGGCAGCACCGACCAGGCTGTCGCCTACCAGTTGCTCGCCACTGGCGATCAGTGCCGCGAAGCGCTGATCGAGCGCCTTCAGTTCCTGCTCGATACCCGCTGTGGAAACCCCCATCACTACCTTGCCGATTTCGGCGCCATTGGGGCTGATCGAAGCCTCGACGAAATAAACGGCAGGATCGCGCCGAGCTGCATCGATCACTTTGTCCAGCGCTCGCTCGCCCTGGCCTTTTTCCATCAACGCCTGGTTGATCGGGTTTTGCCGGTTCAGATAGCGGGTGAGGTGCTGGCCCTGGGCGTCGTCGTACACCACGAACAGCACGTTGGGATTGCGCTGGGCACGCCGTGCAAAGTCTGAGAGCACCGGCACATCGTTGTCCCAGATGGCACGCGGGGCAACCGAGGCCAGCAGCTCTGCCATATCGTTGGCGGAGTCCTTCAGGTTCTTTTCCAGGGTGCTACGCAGTTGCTGCTGTTCGCTTTGCAGGCGTGCCGACAACCCTGCACTCAGGCGCTGACGGGTACTGCTGGACAGACTGTCCAGGCCCGAGCGCACATCTTGCCCGGCTTGCTCCAGTTCGCCGGCCAACTGACGGCTGTCATTGCCCAGGCGTTCGCCAAGGTCGGCCTCCAGGGCAGTGACCGTGCTTCGGGTAAGCGCAACGGCAACCAGCACCTGCACCAAAAGAGCGATACCAAGGGCAACAAACACAGGCCGCAAAAGGCGGCTTCGTAACAGTGAGAGGATGGCAGACACGGTGTAACCCTCGTGTTTTCTGGCGCCACTATTTTGATGGCATCTACAGAAACTTCTTACAGCAAGGGTTGTGCCGGAGACAGCAGGCATAAACGCCAAGGTTCAGCCAGGTGGTAAGCTGCTTTCGCTCGGCGCAGAAATGAAAACGCCGCAGCCCCTTTCAGGGCCACGGCGTCAGATCAGCCTGGAGGGCAGATCAGGCGAACGGATGGCGCAGCACGATGGTCTCGTTGCGGTCCGGGCCGGTAGAAATGATGTCGATCGGCGCGCCGATCAGGTCTTCGATGCGCTTGATGTAGGCGCGAGCGTTGGCCGGCAGCTCTTCCAGGGTTTTAACGCCCACGGTCGACTCGCTCCAGCCTGGCATCTCTTCGTACACCGGCTCCAGGCCGATGTAGCTGTCGGCATCGGACGGCGCGTCGATGACAGCACCGTTCTCGTTCTTGTAGCCAACGCAGATGTTGATGGTTTCCAGGCCGTCCAGTACGTCCAGCTTGGTCAGGCAGATGCCCGAGATGCTGTTGACGTCGATGGCGCGACGCAGGATCACGGCATCGAACCAGCCGCAACGACGGGCACGGCCAGTGGTGGAACCGAACTCGTGGCCACGCTTGGCCAGGGTAGCGCCGGTTTCGTCGAACAGTTCGGTCGGGAACGGACCGGAACCTACGCGAGTGGTGTAGGCCTTGGTAATACCCAGGATGTAGTCCAGGTACATCGGGCCAACACCGGAGCCGGTGGAGATACCGCCAGCGGTGGTGTTGGAGCTGGTGACGTACGGGTAGGTACCGTGGTCGATGTCCAGCAGCGAGCCCTGGGCACCTTCGAACATGATGTCCTTGCCAGCGCGGCGCAGGTTGTGCAGTTCGGCGGTGACGTCCAGCATCATCGGCTTGAGCTGTTCAGCGTAGGCCATGCACTCGTCCAGGGTTTGCTGGAAGTCGATGGCCGGCTCTTTGTAGTAGTTCACCAGCTGGAAGTTGTGGTAGTCCAGCAGCTCACCCAGCTTGGCCGCGAAACGCTCGCGGTGGAACAGGTCGCCTACGCGCAGGCCGCGGCGCGCAACCTTGTCTTCGTAGGCAGGGCCGATGCCACGGCCGGTGGTGCCGATCTTGGCTTCGCCACGGGCTTTTTCGCGGGCCTGGTCCAGGGCCACGTGGTACGACAGGATCAGCGGCGCAGCCGGGGAGATGCGCAGGCGCTCGCGCACCGGTACGCCCTTCTCTTCCAGCTTGGTGATTTCACGCATCAGGGCATCCGGGGCAACGACCACGCCGTTGCCGATCAGGCACTGTACGCCTTCACGCAGGATGCCGGACGGAATCAGGTGCAGAACGGTCTTTTCACCGTTGATCACCAGGGTGTGACCCGCGTTGTGGCCACCCTGGTAGCGCACTACGGCGGCAGCATGTTCGGTCAGCAGATCGACGATCTTGCCTTTGCCCTCATCACCCCACTGGGTGCCCAGGACGACGACATTCTTACCCATTACATTGGTCCTCATTCACGCAAACTTGGTTGCCGGCCTGTTGCCGACGCAGAAACTCACTGGGCCAGCGGCAGAACCTGCCAGCGCCCGTCTTGCTGAATCAATTGCCGATCACAATCCGCCTCGAGAGCAGCACTCAACGGCTGGCCAGGCAGGGCCTGGACCACACGCTGGCCCTCGCTGCGCAACTGGCAGACTTGCTGCCAGAGGGCCGCATCACCACTGTCCGGCATCCAGATGCCGCCCGCTGGCAATACGACCTCCGCTCGCCCCAGTGTGACCAGGGTCTTCAAATCCGTGGAGAAACCGGTGGCCGGGCGCGCCCGGCCAAAGTCGGCGCCGATGTCGTCGTAACGCCCGCCCTGGGCGATCGACTGACCTTCGCCCGGTACGAACACGGCGAACACCACGCCCGTGTGATAGTGGTAACCGCGCAATTCGCCGAGGTCGAAGTACAGCGGCAGGTCCGGGTAGCGCGACGCCAGGCGGTCAGCGATCGCCAGCAGGTCGTCCAGCGCGGCCAGCACGCTGGCCGGGGCACGGCCCAGGCGCACGCGGGCTTCGGCCAGCACTTCACGGCCACCGCACAGCTCGACCAGGGCGCGCAGCATGTTGCCCAGGTCTTTCGGCAGGTCGGCGGTCAGCGCCTGCACTTCATCGACAGCCTTGCGTTGCATGGCGTCGAACAGCTGCTGCTCCACCGCACCGGACAGGCCGGCGGCACGGGCCAGGCCACGGTAGATACCAACGTGGCCCAGGTCCATGTGCACATCCGGCACATCGGCCAGCTGCAGCGTGGCGAGCATCAGGCTGATGACTTCGACATCACTGGTAGGGCTGGCATCGCCGTAAAGCTCGGCACCCAGCTGGATCGGGCTGCGCGAGGTCGACAGTGCACGCGGCTGGGCGTGCAGCACGCTACCGGCATAGCACAGGCGGCTCGGGCCTTCACGGCGCAGGGTGTGGGCGTCAATGCGCGCCACCTGCGGAGTGAAGTCGGCGCGGAAGCCCATCAGGCGGCCGGACTGTGGGTCCACCACCTTGAAGGTGCGCTGATCCAGGTCCTGGCCGGCGCCGGTGAGCAGCGACTCCAGGTACTCGATATGCGGGGTGACGACCAGTTCGTAGCCCCAACTCTGGAACAGGTCCAACACCTGGCGGCGCGCGATCTCGATGCGCGCAGCTTCAGGTGGCAGTACTTCCTCGATGCCATCTGGCAGCAGCCAGCGGTCTACCGTTGCCATTACGCCATTTCCCCTCTGGTCCGGGCGGCTTGCCAGCAGGCGAGCCGTCAGTAAAGCCGGTATCGCGCACAGCAGCGGGCAGCACTGATCCCAGCGCAGCCACCGTACCCGATACCCTCGAATTGCCTTGCGAGCTGACCAAACCGTCAACTGGCGCGTTGCCAATCAACCTTGCAGACGCAAAAAAGCCGGGAAATTTCCCGGCTGCCTCATCATACACCCCTTTTCATTCAGGATGCACCCCGCCTGGTGTTTTAGCTGCCAGGCGGGGCGCCGCTGCATGAAAATCAGGGCCTGAGCATCACGGCTTGCTCTTGTCCAGGTAACGGAAGAATTCGTTCTTCGGGTCCAGGACCAGCACGTCGCTCTTGCTCGAGAAGCTCTCGCGGTATGCCTGCAGGCTACGGTGGAACGCATAGAAATCAGCGTCCTGGCTGTAGGCCTTGGCATAGATGGCGGCCGCCTGAGCGTCGCCGTCACCACGGGTTTCTTCTGCTTCGCGGTAGGCCTCGGCCAGCAGCACACGGCGCTGACGGTCGGCGTCGGCACGAATACCTTCAGCCAGCTCGTTACCCTTGGCACGGTGCTCGCGCGCTTCACGCTCACGCTCTGTGCTCATGCGGTCGAACACGCTGCGGTTGACTTCCTTCGGCAGGTCGATGGCCTTGACGCGCACGTCGACCACTTCAATGCCCAGCTCCTTGTTGGCCATGTGGTTCAATGATGCAGTGATGTCAGCCATCAGTGCGTCACGCTCACCGGAAACCACCTCGTGCAGGGTACGTTTACCGAACTGGTCGCGCAGGCCGCTTTCCAGACGACGCGACAGACGCTCGTCGGCGATCTGCTTCATGCCGGACGTGGCGGTGTAGAAGCGCTCCGCATCCTTGACGCGCCACTTGGCGTAGGCGTCGACCATCACCGCTTTCTTCTCCAGGGTCAGGAACCGCTGGGTCGGGGCGTCGAGGGTCATGAGGCGGGCGTCGAACTTGCGCACCTGGTTCACGTACGGGATCTTCACGTGCAGGCCCGGCTGAACATCTGCCTGGACCACCTTACCGAAGCGCAGCAGTACCGCACGCTCGGTCTGGGACACGATGTAGAAGCTGTTCCAGGCCACGATGGCCAGAACCACGGCGGCGATCAGGGCGATCAGCGATCTATTGCTCATCAGCGGCTCTCCCTAGTACGCAGCGGCTGCTGTTGCTGTTGCAGGTCCTGCGCCGCACGGGCGGCCGCATCGTTGACCGATGGCGACACGCTGGTGGTTGGCGCGGACGGGTTGCGGCTGCCTTCGACCATCTTGTCCAGTGGCAGGTAGAGCAGGTTGTTCTGCCCGTCCTTGGTCGCCACCATGACCTTGCTCGAATTGCTGTAGACCTCTTGCATGGTCTCCAGGTACAGACGCTGACGGGTCACGTCAGGTGCCTTGTGGTACTCGGCGACCAGCTTGGTGAAGCGGTCGGCCTCACCCTTGGCCCGGGCAATGACTTCGTCGCGGTAACCGTTGGCGTCCTCGATGATGCGCTGGGCCTGACCACGGGCTTCCGGCACCACGCCATTGGCGTAGGACTCGGCCTGGTTGCGGGCACGCTGCTCGTCTTCGCGGGCACGGATCACGTCGTCGAAGGCTTCCTGCACTTCACGCGGGGCCGCCGCGCTCTGTACGTTGACCTGGGTGACGGTGATACCGGTACGGTAGTTGTCGAGGAAGCGCTGCAGGCGCTCGCGGATATCCACGGCCATCTGCTCACGGCCTTCGGTGAGCACCTGATCCATCGAGGTGGAACCCACCACGTGGCGCAGGGCACTGTCGGTCGCGTGCTGCAGGCTTACCTCAGGCTGGTCGACGTTGAGCACGAAGTCCTGCAGGTTGCTGATCTTGTACTGGACGGTCAGCGGCACCTCGACGATGTTCTCGTCTTCGGTCAGCATCTGGCCCTGCTTGGTGTAGGCACGCTCACGCGTGACGTTTTCCATGTACTTGCGATCGATCGGCGGGAAGTAGATGTTCAGGCCGGGACCGACCGTCTCATAGTACTTGCCGAAGCGCAGCACCACAGCCTGCTCCTGCTCGTCGACCACGTACACGGCGCTGTACAGCCAGATGGCAGCCAGCACCGCCAAGCCAATGCCCAGCAGGCCAAGGCCACCGCCCTTGCCGACATTGCGGTCACCGCCGCCACGTTTCTTGCCACTGCCGAACATGCCATTCAGGCTGTCCTGCAATTTGCGGAAGGCCTCGTCCAGATCCGGCGGACCTTTCTTGTCACCACCACCGCCACCGCCACCACGGCGGCCGCCCCAGGGATCCTGATTGTTCGAGTTGCCACCCGGCTCGTTCCAAGCCATAGCGCTCTCCATCTGATAAAGCAAAGACGCGCCCACGGCGCGCCGTCCAATGCTACAGAATGCCTGTCACTGCTGCCCGGCGACCTCGACGAGCATTTATTGCAAAGTGTGTTGCTCGACAAACACTTGCGGCTCCATGCCTTCGCGGCTGACCAGGCGATTCAGTTCGACCATGGGCAGTCGCACGCTCAGCAGGCTGCGCCCCTCTTCATCATGCTCTTCACTCTGCACGGCACCCAAGGCAAAGAATTGCGCGCGCAAACGGGCAAAACGCTGCTCCAGGCACAGGGTACCGACAAACAGATCATCCCCCAGCAACTCGGCAATTGCCTGGCCGACCAGCTCCAGGCCACGCCCATCGCGTGCCGATACCCAGACCCGTTCCGGCTTGCCATCGGCGTTGCGCTGGATCTGCGGCTCGACATCTTCGAGCAAGTCGAGTTTGTTATACACCTCGAGGATCGGCAAGCCTTCAGCACCAATCTCGCCCAACACAGCCAGCACCTGCTCGATCTGTTCCATGCGCTCAGGCTCATGGGCGTCGATCACATGCAGCAACAGGTCGGAGTTGCTCGACTCTTCGAGCGTAGCCCGAAATGCCTCGACCAGCTTGTGCGGCAGGTGGCGAATGAAGCCCACGGTGTCGGCCAGCACGATCGGCCCCAGGTCGTTCAGCTCAAGCCGGCGCAAGGTCGGGTCGAGCGTGGCGAACAACTGGTCTGCGGCGTACACCTCGGATTCGGTCAGGGCGTTGAACAGCGTGGACTTGCCGGCGTTGGTGTAACCCACCAGCGACACCGACGGGATGTCTGCGCGCTTGCGCCCACGGCGCGCCTGCTCGCGCTGGCTGCGTACCTTTTCCAGGCGTGACTTGATCTGGCGTATGCGCACCCGCAACAGGCGGCGGTCGGTTTCCAGCTGGGTTTCACCCGGGCCGCGCAGGCCGATACCACCCTTTTGTCGCTCAAGGTGGGTCCAGCCGCGCACCAGCCGCGTGCTCATGTGCTCCAGCTGGGCCAGTTCGACCTGCAGCTTGCCTTCATGGGTACGCGCCCGTTGGGCGAAGATATCGAGGATCAGCCCGGTACGGTCGAGCACACGACACTCGAACACACGTTCAAGGTTGCGCTCCTGACTGGGCGTGAGGGTGTGATTGAAAATCACCAGGTCTACCTGCTCGGCATGGACCAGGTCGTGCAATTCCTCGACCTTGCCACTGCCAATCAGGTATTTGGCGGAAGGCTGATGCCTTGACACCGTGACCAACGAGACGATGTCGGCACCGGCCGACAATGCCAACTCCTGAAACTCCTGCGGGTCTTCGCGCGCCTCAGGGTTCTGACCTTCCAAGTGAACGAGCAATGCCCGCTCACCACCACCGTGGCGCTCAAAGAACAATGCAGGCTCCTATCAGGCGTTGCCTGGCTCGCTGTCGCCGTGTTCGGAATCGGACGGGCTTGGCAGGCGAACCGGACGGGCAGGCACGACAGTCGAAATGGCGTGCTTGTAGACCATCTGGCTGACGGTGTTTTTCAGCAGTACCACGAACTGGTCGAAGGATTCGATCGAGCCCTGCAGCTTGATGCCGTTGACCAGGTAGATGGATACCGGGACCTTTTCTTTTCTCAAGGTGTTCAAGTAAGGGTCTTGTAGCGAATGCCCTTTTGACATATGCCGCACTCCTGTAAGGATAAATAATAGAAAATCAATAAAATCGATAAATTAGGCCGCCCCTTCGCAAGAATAGACGGCAATCAGCAGGGACTCAGCTCAATATGGAGATGGCCCCAAGGTATTTCAAGGTGCGGGACAGATTGTCGCAGGCCAGGCTGTCAAGCCAGTGTACGTCAGGCCAGCCACGCAACCAGGTGAACTGCCGCTTGGCCAGCTGCCTGGTTGCAATGATACCGCGTTCACGCATCTCATTCTCAGTCAGCTTGCCATCCAGGTAATCCCAGACCTGCCGATACCCCACTGCCCGTATAGACGGCAGCCCGGCGTGCAAGTCACTTCTGGCTCGCAGCGATCGGACCTCGTCAACGAAGCCCTGTTCCAGCATCTGCGAAAATCGTAACGCAATTCGCTGATGCAAAATGTGACGATCTGTAGGAGCAATCGCCAAACTGGCGACAGTATAGGGCAAATGTCCGTCAGCGCCTGCGTCTGCGCCGCGACTTTCCGCGAATTGACGTTGGCGATGAGCCGTCATGCTCTCGCCACTCACCCGGTACACTTCCAGCGCCCGGATCAGTCGCTGCGGGTCATTGGGGTGGATGCGCGCCGCTGACACCGGGTCAACCTCGGCCAGCTGGCGGTGCAACTCGGCCAGGCCCAGCGCTTCGGCCTGAGCCTCCAGCTCGGCGCGCACGGCAGCGTCTGCCGCCGGCATGTCTGCCAAGCCATCGATCAACGCCTTGTAGTAGAGCATGGTGCCGCCCACCAGCAGCGGTATCTTGCCGCGTGCAGTGATCTCGGCCATGGCCTCCAGGGCGTCAGCACGGAACTGCGCGGCCGAATAGCTCTCGGCCGGGTCGCGGATGTCGATCAGCCGGTGCGGGTGGGCAGCGAGGATTTCTTTCGGCGGTTTAGCCGAGCCGATGTCCATACCGCGATAGACCAGCGCCGAATCGACGCTGATCAGCTCGCAAGGCAGCACTTGGGTCAGCTCGATAGCCAGGTCGGTCTTGCCGGCCGCCGTAGGGCCCATCAGGAATATTGCAGGGGGCTTGCCGCTCATTTCATCGACCGCGCAGGAAGAGTTTGTCCAGGTCGTCCAGGCCCATCTGGGTCCATGTGGGACGGCCATGGTTGCACTGGCCGCTGCGCTCGGTGTTTTCCATGTCGCGCAGCAGGGCGTTCATCTCGGGAATGGCCAGGCGCCGGTTGGCGCGCACGGCGCCGTGGCAGGCCATGGTGCCGAGCAGTTCGTTGAGGTGCGCCTGGATACGGTCGCTGGTGCCGTACTCCATCAGGTCGGCGAGCACATCCTGCACCAGCCGGTTGGCCTGCGCCTGCTTGAGCAAGGCCGGGATCTGGCGGATCGCCAGGGTCTCCGGGCCCAAGCGCTGAAGCTCGAAGCCCAGGCGCTGGAACCACTGCGCGTGTTCTTCGGCGCAGTCCGCTTCGCGCTGGCTCAGGGCCAGGGTTTCAGGCACCAGCAGCGGTTGCCCGCTCAGGCCTTCGCTGGCCATGGCCACCTTCAGGCGCTCGTACATGATGCGCTCGTGGGCGGCGTGCATGTCCACCAGCACCAGGCCAACGGCGTTCTCAGCGAGGATGTAGATGCCCTTGAGCTGCGCCAGCGCGTAGCCCAGCGGGGGAATGTCACCCTGGCTTTCGGGAAGGGCCGTTGCCGGCGCCGCACCGTTTTCCAACGGCTTGTAAAACTCGCGATACACCGCCTGCGCTTCGGCAGCCGGCACCGGCTGTGAGGGGCGTGGGGTGTACTGATACTGGTAGCCCGCACCACTGCCGCCATTGGAGAACGACTGCTGCGGGGCACGAGGCTGCTCAAGCACCGGCGAAGCCAGGCGCATTTCGCCCTGCGGGCCGAACTCACCGGCCTGCGGGCCAGTGGGACGGACCACCTCAGGCACGGCGGCAGGCGCGGCCAGCTGGTCTTCCGGGCGCACATCGGCCAGAGCACGGTGCAGGGTGCCATACAGGAAATCATGCACCGAACGCCCTTCGCGGAAGCGCACTTCGTGCTTGGTCGGGTGCACGTTGACGTCGACGCCGTTGGGCTCCAGCTCCAGGAACAGCACGAAGGTCGGGTGCCGGCCATTGAACAGCACGTCGCGGTAGGCCTGGCGCACGGCGTGGGCGACCAGCTTGTCACGCACTGCGCGGCCATTGACGAAGAAGTATTGCAAGTCTGCCTGGCTGCGCGAGAAGGTCGGCAGGCCGACCCAGCCCCACAGGCGCAGGCCGTTGCGCTCGACGTCGATCGGCAACGCCTGCTCCATGAAGCCCGGGCCGCAGATGGCACCTACCCGCCGGGCACGCGCTGTTTCGTCGTGAGCCTCATGCAGGCTGAGGATGCTCTTGCCGTTATGCCGCAGGTGGAAGCCGACATCGAAACGTGCCAGCGCCAGCCTGCGGATCACTTCCTGCAAGTGATCGAATTCGGTTTTCTCGGCCTTGAGGAACTTGCGCCGCGCCGGGGTATTGAAGAACAGGTCGCGCACTTCCACCGAAGTTCCCACCGGATGCGCCGCCGGCTGTACGCGCGGGAGCATGTCACGGCCTTCGGTTTCCACCTGCCAGGCCTCGGTACCGCTGGCGGTACGCGACGTCAGGGTCAGCCGCGCCACGGAGCTGATCGAAGCCAGCGCCTCGCCACGGAAACCCAGGCTCAACACCCCTTCGAGGTCTTCCAGCTCGCGGATCTTGCTGGTGGCATGGCGGGCCAGGGCCAGCGGCAGGTCATCGGCAGAAATGCCGCTGCCATCGTCGCGCACCTTCAGCAGCTTGACGCCGCCCTGCTCCACTTCCACGTCTATGCGTCGGGCACCGGAGTCCAGGCTGTTTTCCAGCAGTTCCTTGGCGACCGAGGCCGGCCGCTCGACAACCTCGCCAGCGGCAATCTGGTTGGCCAGCCGCGGGCTGAGCAGCTGAATGCGCGAACCGCCACTCATTGCGAGGCCAATGTAGTAGCAGGGATGTCGAGGCGCTGGCCGACCTTCAGCTCATCGGTCTTGAGGCTGTTGGTGCTGCGCAGGCTGGCCACGCTCACCTGGTAGCGCACGGCGAGCATCGCCAGGGTTTCGCCAGGGCGTACCGTGTGCTCACGCGGGCCGGCGGCAATCTTGCCGGTGTCACGCAGCCAGGCGATATAAGTGCCAGGCGGCGGGTTTTGCTGGAAATACTGGCGCACACCGGTGTGGATCGAGCGGGCCAACGCCTGCTGGTGGCTGGCGGTGGCCAGCTTGGCGGCTTCGTTGTTGTTCGAGATAAAACCGGTTTCAACGAGAATCGATGGAATGTCCGGCGATTTCAGCACCATGAAGCCGGCCTGCTCCACGCGCTGTTTGTGCAGCGAGGTGACGCGGCCCATGTTGCCCAGCACCTTCTGCCCCACGTTGAGGCTGGAACTGAGGGTGGCGGTCATCGACAGGTCCAGCAGCACGCCAGCGAGCATGCGGTCCTTGTCATCCAGGCTGACGTTACCGGCCCCCCCGATCAGGTCGGAACGGTTTTCCGTATCGGCCAGCCAGCGCGCGGTCTCGGAGGTAGCGCCACGGTCAGACAGGGCGAACACCGAGGCACCAAAGGCGGCGCGTGACGGTGCCGCGTCGGCATGGATCGAGATGAACAGGTCGGCGCCCTTCTTGCGGGCGATTTCCGTGCGCTTGCGCAGCGGAATGAAGTAGTCGCCAGTGCGGGTCAGCTCGGCACGGAAGCCTTTTTCGCTGTTGATCTGGCGCTGCAGCTCTTTGGCGATCTGCAGCACGATGTCTTTTTCGTGCTGGCCGCGCGAGCCGGAGGCCCCCGGGTCTTCGCCGCCGTGGCCGGCGTCGATGGCCACCACGATGTCACGCTTGCCGCTCGGTACCGGTGGCAGCTTGATGGCGGGCTGGGCCGGGCTTACCGGCACGGCAGGCGTGGTCGCAGGCGTCTGCACCGGCGCCGGGGCCGGAGGCGGCGCGCTGGCCGCAATGGCGTCGGCTTCCTGGTCGTACAGGTCGACCACCAGGCGGTTGCCGTACTGGGCATTCGGCGCCAGGGTGAAGCTTTTCGGGGTGACCGACTTTTTCAGGTCGACCACCACGCGCAGGTCGGTCGGGGTACGCTGGGCCGAACGCACGCTGCTGATCGGCGTGTTGGAGGTGGCCACGTTCAACGGCGCGGCCAGGGTCGCACCATTGATGTCGATAACCAGGCGGTCCGGCGCGCTCAGGGTGAAGACGCTGTGCTGCACGGGGCCAGACAGGTCGAAGACCAGCCGCGTGTTGTCTGGCGCGCGCCACAGGCGCACGCTCTTGACTTGAGTGACGGCCAGAGCGTCAACGGTCACCGTTGTCAGCAGCAGACCAACGATGGCGACCAGTGCGCGTATGCGCATACCTACCCCACTTACTGTTTATAGTGTTTGGCCAGTGCCACGCACCAGGCCTCGCCGCGAGCCCCCTGCGGCGAAAGGATCAGCGAGCGTCCGCCCGCTTGGGGGCTTATGGTAATGGTCAGGTCAGGCTTTGGCAAAACGCCCGCACCCTTTTGTGGCCACTCGAACAGGCACAGCGGGTCGCCCTCGAAATAGTCACGAATCCCCATGAACTCCAGCTCCTCCGGATCGACCAGGCGATACAGGTCGAAGTGGAATGCTCGGACCTCACCGATCTCGTAGGGTTCGACCACGGTGAAGGTCGGGC
This sequence comes from Pseudomonas sp. LAIL14HWK12:I1, assembly GCF_003202095.1. Taxonomy (NCBI): domain Bacteria; kingdom Pseudomonadati; phylum Pseudomonadota; class Gammaproteobacteria; order Pseudomonadales; family Pseudomonadaceae; genus Pseudomonas; species Pseudomonas sp. LAIL14HWK12:I1. The sequence goes on along the minus strand of NZ_QJKG01000002.1, from coordinate 665,279 downwards.
TTTTCACTGCCCCCGTATGGCCCAGGCCGCGGATCAGCCCTCGGGAAAGCGTAGTCTTGCCAGCGCCCAGGTCGCCTTCAAGAAAGATCACGCCGCGACCGCCGGTCACCTCGGCCAGTGCTGCGCCAAATTTGACCGTGGCGTCTTCATCGGCCAGAAACAGGGTTATGCCAGACACGCAGAATGCTCCTCCAACAACGTTCGAATGACCGGCGCCAGATCACTGGCCGCCAGGCCTCTACCTTTTACACCCAGCCGCTCGCCCGCACAGGCGTGCAGCCACACCCCCAGCCCGGCGGCCTGCCAGGCGTCCAGCCCCTGGGCCAGCAACGCCGACAGCACACCGGTCAGCACATCGCCAAAGCCGGCACCGGCCATGGCCGGATGGCCACGCTCGCACAGCATCAACTGCCCGGCAGGGTCGGCCACCAGGGTACCGGCCCCTTTCAGCACGCAGACGCTGTTATACCGTCGCGCCAGCTTGCGCGCAGCACCCGGGCGGTCGGCCTGCACCGCCTCGGTGGAAATGCCCAGCAACCGCGCCGCCTCGCCCGGGTGCGGGGTGAGGATGCTGCCACTGGGCAGGGCCAGTGGGGTACGTGCCAGCAAATTCAGGGCATCGGCGTCCCACACCTGCGGCCGCTCGGCATTGGCCACCGCCGACAGCAAGCTGCGGCCCCATGCCGCCTGCCCCAACCCCGGGCCGACCACCAGCACCGAGGCTCGCTCCAGCACACCCATCAACTGATTGGCCGAACTGACGCCCAGGCACATTACCTCGGGCAAACGCGCCAGGCTGGCCGAGACATGTTCGGGCCGGGTTGCCACGCTGACCAGCCCGGCACCGCACCGCAGCGCGGCTTCGGCGCTGAGCAGCACGGCGCCGCCGGTGCCAAGGTCACCGCCGACCACCAGGACATGGCCAAAGTCGCCCTTATGGGCATGCGCATGCCGGGCCGCCAGGTGCGTGACGGTCACGCTGCTGAGCAGTTGAGGGGCATGGCTGGGGTGTTTAGTCTGCGGCATGGGGTCAAAGGCTCCAATGTCTGGCAGAATTATACGCACCTGAACCCGTATTGCCTTGCCCATCCATGTCCGTCTGTACGCCTGACCTCGCCCAACTGGCCCAATCGATCAAGATTTGGGGCCAAGAACTCGGTTTTGCCCACGTTGGCATCGCCGGGGTCGACCTTGGCGAACACGAACATCACCTGCAACGCTGGCTCGATGCTGGTTACCAGGGCGAGATGGAGTACCTGGGCGCACATGGGAGCAAGCGATCGCACCCCGATCAGCTGATCCCCGGTACCGTGCGCGTGGTGTCGCTGCGCATGGACTACCTGTCCGGCGACACACAGATGGCACAGCGCCTGGCACAGCCTGAAAAAGCCTACATCTCGCGCTATGCGCTGGGCCGGGACTATCACAAACTGGTGCGCAAGCGCGTGCAGTTCCTGGCCGACCGCATCCAGGAGGCCATCGGCCCGTTCGGTTACCGCGCTTTCGTCGACAGCGCCCCGGTGCTGGAAAAGGCCCTGGCCGAACAGGCCGGCCTGGGCTGGATCGGCAAGAATACCCTGCTGCTCAACCGCAAGGCAGGCAGCTACTTCTTCCTCGCCGAGCTGTTTGTCGACCTGCCAATACCGGTGGACGAAGCCACCACCAGCGAACACTGCGGCCGCTGCCAGGCCTGCCTGGACATCTGCCCGACCCAGGCCTTCGTCGGGCCCTATGTGCTGGATGCGCGGCGCTGCATTTCATACCTGACCATCGAACTGAGGGGCGCGATCCCTGTCGAGCTGCGCGCGAAGATGGGCAACCGAGTGTTCGGTTGCGACGATTGCCAGATCGTCTGCCCATGGAACCGCTTTGCCAAACACAGCCAGGAGCAGGACTTCCAGCCACGGCATGGGCTGGAAAATGCCGAGCTGGCGGAAATGTTCCTGTGGGATGAGCGCACCTTCCTGCGCAAGACCGAGGGCGGGCCGTTGCGGCGGGCGGGGTATGAGCGGTTCTTGCGCAACCTGGCGGTGGGGTTGGGCAATGCGCCATCCACCATTCCAGTGATCGAGGCGCTGAAAGCACGGCGTGACGATGAATCGGAGCTGGTGCGCGAGCATGTGGAGTGGGCGCTGGCCCGGCACGGTATTCAATAGCTGGGGCCGCTGTGCGGCCCACGAATTCACTGCTGGTCGTTATAGTGAAACTTGGGCATTTCCCAGTGGAAACGAATCGCCAGCAAGCGCACCAGGAACCCGCCAAACAACGTCAGCAGCATCGCCTGCTCTGCCGGCACCTTGAAATACACACACCCCAGGTAGAACCACGCCGCCGCGAACGACACGCTGGCATAGAGCTCGCGCCGGAACACCAGCGGGATGTCGTTACAGAAGATATCCCGCAAGATGCCGCCAAACACCCCGGTGATCACCCCGCTGATCGACGCCACCAGCATGCCCTGCCCCATCTCCAGCGCGGTCATGCAGCCAATCAGGGTAAAGGCCACCAGCCCCAGTGCATCGAGCACCAGAAACAGCGAGCGCAGGCGGCGCATCATCGGCGCAATGAAGATGGTCAGCAGCGCCGCGAAGCTGGTCAGCACCAGGTATTCCGGGTGTTTCACCCAGGTCAGCGGGTAATGCCCGAGCAGCACGTCGCGCACCGAGCCGCCACCCAGGGCGGTGACGCAGGCGATCAGCACCACGCCGAACCAGTCCATGCCGCGGCGCCCGGCAGACAGCGCGCCAGTCATGGCTTCGGCAGTGATGGCGATGAGGTAGAGCATCAACAACATGGTGCGTGTCCGTGCGAGAAAGGCGCGCAGTCTAACCAGTTGCTCGAAGCACCAAAAGGGGGCGCAGATACAATATCTGCGCCGTTTCAGCTCACACCTTGATGAAGTGTTCGCGGTAGTGGCGCAGCTCGGCGATCGATTCGCGAATGTCGTCGAGCGCGAGGTGGGTGTTGCCCTTCTTGAAGCTGTCACGCACATTCGGCGCCCAGCGCGCGGCCAGCTCCTTCAGGGTGGAGACATCCAGGTTGCGGTAGTGGAAGTAGTTTTCCAGGTTGCGCATGTGGCGATAGAGGAAGCGGCGGTCCTGGCAGATGCTGTTGCCGCAGATGGGCGACTTGCCCTTGGGCACCCACTGTTCGAGGAAGGCGATGGTCTGCGCCTCGGCTTCAGCCATGCTGACCTTGCTCTCGCGCACGCGCTGGGTCAGGCCCGAAGCACCGTGGGTGCGGGTGTTCCATTCGTCCATGCGCGCCAGCACTTCGTCACTGTGGTGGATAGCGATCACCGGCCCTTCGGCCAGGGTGTTCAGCTCACTGTCGGTGACGATGGTGGCCATCTCTATGATGACGTCGCTGTCCGGATCCAGGCCGGTCATTTCCAGGTCGATCCAGATCAGGTTCTGTGGGTTTTGCATGCAGGGGCTCCTCGTATAGGCCGTCATAGTAGCCTAGTGGCCAGGGCGCGCCCATTCACTGCACAAAGGTAAGCGGAAAAGTCCAACGCCTGGCGTGCTAAACTGCCTGCCGTTTTCAATGCCCCTCGCCGGGCCTCTCTCACGGTACCTTCATGGCCAAACGCCAGCTCAATCGCCGCCAGAACTGGCGGATCGAAAAAATCCAGGGCGAGCGCGCCGCTCGCGCCGCCAAACGCGAGCAGCACGTGCTGCAAGAACTGGAAGGCGGCGATCTGGGGCCTGAGCAACTGGGCCTGGTGATCGCGCACTTCGGCGTGCAGGTAGAGGTGGAAGCCCAGGACGGCGAATCCGCAGGCCAGGTGTTCCGCTGCCACCTGCGCGCCAACCTGCCAGCACTGGTCACCGGCGACCGCGTGGTATGGCGTGCGGGCAACCAGGGCATTGGCGTGATCGTGGCGCAGATGCCGCGCAGCACCGAGCTGTGCCGGCCGAACAATCACGGGCAGCTGAAGCCTGTGGCAGCCAACGTCGACCTGATCGTGATCGTGTTCGCCCCGGCCCCGGAGCCCCACCCGAACCTGATTGACCGCTACCTGGTCGCTGCCGAGCACGCGGGGCTGCGCCCGCTGCTGCTGCTGAACAAGGCCGACCTGATCAACGACGAGAACGGCCCTGGCCTGCATGCGTTGCTGGAGGTTTACCGCGAACTGGGCTACCCGCTACTGGAGGTATCGGCACACCACGGTGACGGCATGCAGCGCCTGCAACAGCAGCTCGACGGCCACATCAGCGTATTCGTCGGCCAGTCGGGCGTGGGCAAGTCGTCGCTGGTCAACAGCCTGCTCCCAGACGCCGGCACCCGTGTCGGCGACCTGTCGGAATGGTCTGGCCAGGGCACCCACACCACTACCACGGCACGGCTGTACCACTTCCCTAACGGCGGCGACCTGATCGACTCGCCGGGCATCCGCGAGTTCGGCCTTGGCCATGTCAGCCGCGACGATGTGGAAGATGGCTTCATCGAGTTCCGCGACCTGTTCGGCACCTGCCGCTTCCGCGACTGCAAGCATGACCGCGAACCGGGCTGTGCGCTGCTCAAGGCACTGGACGAAGGGCGCATCAAGCCGCAGCGCATGAACAGCTACCGCTCGATCATTGCCAGCCTGTCACAAGACAGCCATTGAGTTGCAGGCGCGGCCTTGCGCCGCGCCCGGAAGGGCCGAGCAGGCTTACTGCTCTTTGGCCTCATCCATCTTCAGCGTGCCATCTTCAAAGATGTTCAGCTTTTGGCGCAGCTCACGCGGCTGCATTGGCGCTTGTTCAGCTGCCCCTGGTGCAGCCGGCGCCGCAGCCCCTGGCGCAGCACCGCTGGCCGGTGGCGCAGGCTCGGCAGACGGCGCTTCCGGCGCACCCTGCTCACCCTCGATATTGCGCTGTGCCTTCTTGGTCAGCACGATGATGTCGATGCGGCGGTTGACCGGGTTGAACGGGTCCTTGCGGTCGAACAGCGACGACGAAGCGTAGCCCACCACCCGCGCCACCTGCCCGTCCGGGTAACCACCGGCCACCAGCGCACGGCGTGCGGCGTTGGCACGGTTGGCCGACAGCTCCCAGTTGCCGAATTCGCCAGTGCCGGCATACGGCTTGGCATCGGTATGGCCGCTGATGCTGATCTTGTTCGGCACCGCCTTGATGGTGTCGGCCATGGCCAGCAGGATATCTTCGAAGTACGGCTGCAGGCGCGCGCTGCCGATGTCGAACATCGGCCGATTCTCGGCATCCATGATCTGGATGCGCAGGCCATCCTGGGTGATCTCGAACAGGATCTGGTCCTTGAACTTCTGCAGTTGCGGGTTCTCTTCCACCTTGTTCTGCAGCTCTTGCAGCAGTAACTCCAGGCGCTCACGCTCGACCTGCTCGGCCATGGTCTCGACCTGGTCTTTGTTCAGCTGGGTCGTGGTTTCGGGCATCGGCTCGGATTTGGCTTCCGGATTGATGGTTTTTTCCGGTGCCAGCTCAGGCGAACCACCCAGGTCGATGACATAAGGCGTGCCGCTTTCCGAAAAGCCGATCGGGTCCTTGAAGTAGCCGGCGATGGCGATCTTCTGCTCCGGCGTGGCCGTGGACATCAACCACAGCACAAGGAAGAACGCCATCATTGCCGTAGCAAAGTCGGCAAAGGCGATTTTCCAGGCGCCACCGTGGTGGCCGCCGCCAAAGCGCTTGACGCGCTTGACGATGATGGGCTGATTGTTCTCCATGACTCAGCGACCGCGAACCGCTTGTTCCAGCTCGGAGAAGCTTGGGCGGTGCTTGGGGTACAGCACCTTGCGCCCGAACTCGACCGCCAGCGAAGGTGGCATGCCCGAGGCCGAGGCAACCAGCGAAGCCTTGATCGATTCGTAAAGGTTCAGCTCTTCCTTGGCATCGTGCTCCAGGCACTTGGCCAACGGGCCAAAGAAGCCGTACGCCGCCAGAATACCGAAGAAGGTACCGACCAATGCCGCACCTACGTGCATGCCGATAGCCGCCTGGTCACCCTCGCCCAGCGAGGCCATGGTCACCACGATCCCCAGTACTGCCGCGACGATACCGAAGCCAGGCATGCCGTCGGCGATACCGGTCACCGCATGGGACGGGTGCTCCAGCTCTTCCTTCATGCTCAGCAGCTCCATGTCGAACAGGCCTTCCAGCTCGTGCGGGGCCATGTTGCCGGTGGACATGATGCGCAGGTAGTCGCAGACGAACGCGGTCATGCGCTCGTCGGCCAGCACCGTCGGGTACTTGGCGAAAATCGGGCTGGCTGCTGCGTCCTCGATGTCGGCCTCGATGGCCATCATGCCTTCGCGACGGCTCTTGTTGAGGATCTCGTACACCAGGCCCAGCACCTCCAGGTAGTAGGCGTGGGTGAAGCGCGAGCCGAACATCTTCATCGACTTCTTGATGACGTGCATGGTCATGTGGCCAGGGTTGGCCTGCAGGAATGCACCAAAGGCCGCTCCGCCAATGATCAGTACTTCGAACGGCTGGATCAGCGCCGCGATCTTGCCGTGGGAGAGCACGTACCCGCCGAGCACGCTCGCGAATACGACGATGATGCCGATAATTTTAGCCATAGGTTCAAAGCACTTGCTGTCGTGGTCAGGGGAAGAGACGGGAGCTTTAAAACTCTTCTTCTACTTATCGGCAGAACTGCGCCAGACTATAGCCACTCAATGCGAAAAGCCAGTTCGGACTGATGTCAAAATGCCAATTGAAACCAAGGTGCCCGCTCAGGCCCCACGTACGCTAGAGGCCTGGGTAAAGCTGCTAGAGAGTGTTCGCATCCCCGTGCCGAAGCACAGCTACGACCGGGTCATGGCTGCCATCCACGATAGCCGCCGCTCGCTGCGCGATATCGCCGAACTGATGCAGGATAGCCCGGCACTGGTGCTGTCGGTGATGCGCGAAGCCAATCACCCCACCAATGCCAGCCAGGCAGAGCCTGCCGAAAGCCTGGAAGTCGCCCTTAATCGCCTGGGCCTGGAGCGCAGTGAACAACTGCTCAAGCGCCTGCCCTCGGTGCCCGTTGAAGAAATCCCGCCCGTACTCAGCCAGTTCCAGGTGATCAGCCAGCACGCCTCGCAACAAGCCAGCGGCCTGTTCGCCAGCCGCCTGGCACGGCTGTGGCAGGAGATTCACTGGGGCAGCCTGCTGTTCCTGTCGCCACTCTGGCCGCTGGCGTTGGCCTACCCCAAACTGCTCGACACCTGGGAGCTACGGGTTATCCACAAGGGCGAAGACGCCGCCCATGTGGAGGAAGAACTGTTTGGCGTACGGATCATGGCGCTGTGCCAGACCATGGCCGAGTACTGGCGCCTGCCGCAGTGGGTAACCCAAGGTTACCGCCTGCTGCTGGAAGAGCGCGAGCAACTGGCTCAGGTGCTGAGTATCGCCCGCGACGAAGACCTGCTCAGCCAGCAACACCGCCTGGACGCCGAGCCCGGCCTGCGCCGCTGGTTCAACCAACCGGCCAACACCGTGCTGCTGGCCAACAACCTGGCCCTGGCCGCGCAAGTTGGCTGGGACAACCCGCACCTGCTGCGCTGGCAGCTACTGACTGCGCTGTACCTGCAAACCTCGCTGGAAGATGTGCAGCAGCAAGTGCACCAACAGGCCGCCGCCAGTGCCCGCCGCCACGCCCGGCACGCGTTGTTCCACCCGGCAGAGGCGTTGATCTGGCCCTGGCACCAGCGCCGCCCGCACCCGGACATGCTCGCCCCGCCACCGCCCAGCAGCGACGACCTGGCACGCTGGCGCAAGCTGTGCCAGCACCTGCTGGCCCAGCCTAGCCCGTTCACCAACACCGTGCACTTGGCCACCCAGGCCCTCGAAGCCCTGCAGGCCTGCGGCATGCAACGCATCCTGCTGCTGAGCCTGGACAAAGCCAGCGACTACCTGCGCGTGCAGCAACTTGCCGGTCTGCCCAAGGAGGCTGGCACCATGGCCCTCCAAGTGTCGCAGAACAAACTGCTGCAAAAGCTGCTGGCCCAGGCAGGGCAATTGCGCATCACCCCGGAAAACCACACCCAGTTCTCGGCACTGTTACCCGCGCCCCTGCGTGCACTGTTCCGCAGCGAGCATGTGCTGCTACGCTCGCTGGCGGTGAACGACCAGGTGCTGATGCTGATGGTGGCCGACCAAGGCTGCCGGCCTTTGGCCGACATCAGCGTGCAGGCCTTCGGCAAGACCGCGCAATGTACCGAGCGGGCGCTGTCGGTGTTTGCCAACCGCAAGGGCTGAGCCTTGCGCTACAATCGCCCCTCTTTCCACACTGGAGACCGTGGATGACTGACTTTTCCGGCCTGCCCCTGGTGATCGAAGCCGCGGACCTGCTGCCACGCCTGGATTCGCCCCAGCTGATACTGGTCGACTTGAGCAGCGCCAACCGCTATGTCAGCGGGCACATCCCCGGCGCACGCTTTGTCGAAGGCAAGCGTACCCAGCTTGGCCAGCCTCCTGCGCCCGGCCTGCTGCCTGCGCTGGGTGACCTGGAAAAACTGTTCAGCGAACTCGGCCACCGCAACGACGCCGTGTATGTGGTGTATGACGATGAAGGCGGCGGCTGGGCCGGGCGTTTCATCTGGCTGCTCGACGTGATCGGCCATAAGCATTACCACTACCTCAATGGCGGCATCCAAGCCTGGCCAGCAGACAAGCTGACCACCGAAGTGCCCGCCAACGGCAACACTCCGGTGCACCTGCGTATCGACAACGCGCCCACCGCCACCCGCGAGTACCTGCAAAGCCGCCTGGGCGCCAATGACCTGGTCATCTGGGACGCGCGCGGCCCGCAGGAATTCAACGGCGAGAAAGTGCTGGCTGCCAAGGGTGGCCATATCCCCGGCGCGATCAACTTCGAGTGGACCGCCGGCATGGATCTCAACGACCACCTGCGCATTCGCAAGGACATCAAAGAAGTCCTCGAGCAGTTGGGCATCACCCCTGACAAGGAAGTGATCACCCACTGCCAGACCCATCGCCGCTCCGGTTTCACTTATCTGGTGGCCAAGGCCCTCGGCTATCCACGCGTCAAGGCCTATGCCGGCTCGTGGAGCGAATGGGGCAACCACCCGGACACGCCTGTAGAAGTTTAAGGAACCTGCATGAAATCCCGTCTGTTCATCATCAGCCAGTACCTGCTGCCGCACCACCTGCTGTCGCGGTTGGCCGGCTGCGTTGCCGAGTGCCGCGCGCGCTGGTTCAAGAACGCCTTCACCGCCTGGTTCGCCAAGCGCTACCAGGTCAACATGTCCGAAGCCCTGGTCGAGGACTTGAGCGCCTACGAGCACTTCAATGCGTTCTTCACCCGCGCCCTGAAACCGGGTGCGCGCCCGCTGGACGAAACGCCAGGTGCCATCCTGTGCCCGGCCGACGGTGCTGTGAGCCAGCTCGGCCCGATTGAGCACGGTCGCATCTTCCAAGCCAAGGGCCACGGTTTCAGCGCGCAAGAGCTGCTGGGCGGCGATCCGGCCATGGCCGCGCCGTTCATGGGCGGCGAGTTCGCCACCATCTACCTGTCGCCCAAGGATTACCACCGCGTGCACATGCCGCTGGCAGGGACCCTGCGCGAAATGGTCTACGTGCCGGGCCGCCTGTTCTCGGTCAACCAGACCACCGCAGAGAACGTTCCCGAGCTGTTCGCCCGCAACGAGCGCGTGGTCTGCCTGTTCGACACCGAACGCGGGCCGATGGCCGTGGTGTTGGTGGGTGCGATGATCGTGGCCTCGATCGAGACCGTGTGGGCCGGGCTGGTGACGCCACCCAAGCGTGAACTGAAGACTTTCCGTTACGACGAAACCAGTCGTGCGCCGATCCACCTGGAGAAAGGTGCCGAGCTGGGCCGCTTCAAGCTGGGCTCGACCGCCATCGTGCTGTTCGGACCAGAGCAGGTGAAATGGGCTGAAAACCTGGGCGCTGGTTCCGCAGTGCGCATGGGACAACTGTTGGCAGAGCCTGCACAGGCTTGATTCAAGCCGCATGAAAAGGCCCTGCATGAGCAGGGCCTTTTTATTGGGGCTTTGCAGCCCCAGACTGCCAGGTCAGCCGCGGGCGTCGCGGTCGCGCAGGCCCAGCAGGTACAGCACACCATCCAGCCCCAGGGTAGAAATGGCCTGCTTGGCCGACTGGCGCACCAGCGGCTTGGCGCGAAACGCTACGCCCAACCCGGCCAGCGACAGCATCGGCAGGTCGTTGGCACCGTCACCCACGGCAATGGTCTGCTCCAGCTGCAAACCTTCTTCACTGGCCAGCTTCTGCAGCAGCTCGGCCTTGCGCTGGGCATCGACGATCGGCTCGACCGCCACGCCGGTCACCTTGCCGTCGACCACTTCCAGTTCGTTCGCGAATACGTAGTCGATACCCAGTCGCGCCTGCACCTGGCGGGCAAAGTAGGTAAAGCCACCTGACAAAATCGCAGTCTTGTAACCCAGGCGCTTGAGTTCGGCGAACAGGTTTTCGGCGCCCTCGGTCAGGCGCAGCGAAGCCCCGATTTCGTCCAGCACGCCCACATCCAGGCCCTTGAGCAGCGCCATACGCTCCTTGAAGCTGGCGCGGAAGTCCAGCTCGCCGCGCATGGCACGCTCGGTGATGGCCGCCACCTGCTCACCCACGCCGGCCGCCTTGGCCAACTCATCGATGACTTCGGCCTCGATCAGTGTGGAGTCCATGTCGAACACCGCCAGACGGCGGTTGCGACGGAACAGGTCGTCCTTCTGGAAGGCGATGTCGACGCTCAGCGCTTCAGCCAGGGCGAAGAAGTCAGCCCGCAGGGCCTGGGCGTCGCTCGGCACGCCGCGCACGGAAATCTCGATGGCCGCCTTGCCCTTTTCGGTTTCGGCGTCCAGCGCTACCCGGGCCGACAGGCGTTCGATGCGCTCGATGGTCAGGCCGTACTGGCTGATCACCGCACTCACACGCTGCAATTGCTCGGGGGTGATCTTGCGGCTGAGCAGGGTCACGATGTGGCGCGCTTCACCCTGGCCGTCGGCCCAGTGCTGGTAGTCTGCCTCGGAAATCGGCGTGTAGCGGGCCTGCAAATTCAGCTCGTGAGCCTTGGCCTGCACGCTTTGCAGCAGCGCGGTAGCCACTTCGTTGTCCGGGATATCGACCAGAATGCCGAACGACAAGGTGCCGTGCATGACCGCCAGGCCGATGTCGAGGATGCTCACACCGCCCTGCAGCAGGACGCCGGTGATAGCCGCAGTGAGACCGGGACGGTCCTCACCGGTGATGTTGATCAGGACGATTTCGCGCACAACCTGGCTCCGACTTCGATGAAAAATGCGCATTCTACCGATTTTCCGTGACCATCGGGCGCCAACGATACTTTGCCGACAAAACCCGGGTCGCTATACTCCCCCCACTTTCATGCCATTAAGAGCCGAGCTCAGTGAACCGGCCCACGCCCGTCAAACCAGACAACTTCTTCCTGATGATCTATCGTGCCCTGAGTCAACGTCGCGTGCCGCTGGCACTGCGGATCGCCTGCACCAACATCTTCCTGGTGGCGCTGGCGCTGGTGATCTATGCCTGCGTCATGGGCCTGCAGTTCAAGCAGGCCATGCATGAGCAGGCCGATGCCCTGGGCCAGAGCCTGACCACCCAGACGGCCACGTCGGCAACCGAGCTGCTGGTGTCAAACGACATCCTCAGCCTCAACGTGCTGCTGGGTAACCTGGTTAAAAACCCACTGGTGGCCCATGCGGCGATCTACAGTGTGGACAACCGCATCCTCGCCGAAGCCGGCCAGCGCCCGCGCAACAGCCTGCTGGGTGAGGCCGAGGGCTTGTACCAGACCAAGATCACCTTCCAGGACGTCACTGCCGGGCAACTGCGCATAAGCCTGGACATGAGCCAGTTCCAGCAGCCGATGCTGATCAGCCTGCAGAGCATGGGCATCCTTGCCGCTATCCTGCTGGTGCTCGCCTTGACCCTGAGCCTGCGCCAGGGCCGTTTCATTACCCTGCCGCTGCTGCAGTTGCGGGTATGGCTGCGCGACCCGCAACCCTACACCCCGGCCACCGACCGTCAGGACGAGATCGGCGATATCGCCCGCCAGCTGCATGCGCGCCTGGCCCCGCCGCCACCGCCAGAGCCCGAGCTGGAGGAAGAGGACGACGCGCAATACGACGACCTGCACGAGGCTTCACCGCCCCCCAAGGCCGCACCACGCGCCAAGGTTGCCGCGGTGGAAGACGAGGATGACGACGATGCCTTCGCCGGCCTGCTGGACGACGACAGTGCGCCCAAGGCCGCTGCAGTGGTTGAGTCTGACGAACCGCAGTACAGCGCCGTACTTGCCGTGCAACTGGGCTCGCAGGAGCAGTTGCGCCGCTTGCCACGCACACGCCTCACCGAGCTGACCGAACGCTACCGCGATTGCCTGGAGCACGCGGCTTCGCTCTACGACGGTGAAACCCACACGCTGAACGATGGCAGCACCCTGGTGCTGTTCCACAGCCGCGAGTGCGGCGAAGACTACCTGACCAATGCCATCTGCTGCGGCGAGCTGTTGCGCGCCCTGGGCCACGCCCTGCAGATTGAAGTGGCCGACAGCGGCATCACCCTGCAGCTACAGCTGGGCCTGGCCTTGGGCAACGACCTGCAAGGGCTGGAGATGGTGGACCTGCTCATGGCCGAAAAGGCCCAGGATGCCTTGGCGCTGTCGCAGCACAGCCGCAACCTGTTGCTGGTGGAGCGGCAAATCAGCGATGACGCGCTGATTCGCCAGCGTGCGCGTATTCGCCCGATTGCCAGCCCTGAGGGTGCCTGCTGCGTGGAGCGCCTGATGGAGCCTTACCCGTCGATGCTGGAACGGCAGTTGGCGCGGATGCACGAGCGCAGGGCCTGATAGTTACCCCTGTGGGAGCGGGCACGCCCGCTCCCACAAAGTCCGCCTCTAGCCTGCAGCCACAAAAAAGCCCGCATCATCGCGGGCTTTTTTGTGGCTGGCAGTTCAATCAGAACCGATAGACTTCCATATCGGTACGAATCGGCGAAGCCATCGGGATCTTGGACTTCTCCGGCGCCTTCTTCACTTGCACCGGCGCTGCGGGCTTTTTAGGCGACTCTTCGGCAATTGCCGGCTGGTTGGCCAATGGCTTCACCGCCGTGCTCAGCTGCTCAGCCAGCTTCTGCAGCAGTTGGCCCTGGGCCTGCACCTGCGACGACTCGCTACCCTCGTGCGGCTGCTCAAGGTGAATGATGCGGTTGTCACGCACATGGCCACGGCGGTCCAGCAGACGCCATTGGGCATCGAGAATGGCCGGCTGGTCTTTACCCGAGTCCAGGCGGGTGATCGACAACAGCACTTGTACATCCGGGCTGAAACCAGCGGTTGCCGGAGCCAACACCACACGCTGGCTGTCCAGGCGCCAGGCAAGCTGACGCACCAGCAGTTGGTCGATATCCGACGAAAGGCTGCCCGCCCAGCGACCGTCGGTCGCTGCGCTCAGGCTGCCATCGGCTTGACGTTGCAGGAACGTCTCGCGCTGCAAGTAATCGGCAACCGATACCGGGCCGAGTACCACGGCCATGCCTGCACTTTGCGAAGGCTGGCCAGGATCACCACTGTCGAGCTGGTACAGGGCAACCGGCTGATGCATGGTGCACCCGCCAAGGCCCAGCAGGCCAGTCATCAACAGCGCAAATGGAAGGCGCAGAAATTTCATCATCCCATCCAGGCGGTCGCCTTCAGGCACACCGCAGTGATACATATAGATTCAAACGGGCACACGACTACGTCGGCACCGCAAGGGCCATATCATCCGCGAAATAACCGTCCGACTCCAGCATTTCTGCCCGGAACGGCGCTGAAATTGCCGTTCCAGACATTTCTACCGGTTAAGCCGGTACTTCCACCTGCAACCCATCGACGCGCTGGAAGCCGCGTGGCAGCTTGCTGCCCCGCCGTCCGCGCTCGCCCTTGTAATGCTCCAGGTCGTCCGCCTTCAGAGATAGGGTACGCTTGCCGGCTTGCAATACAAGTGTTGCACCTTCGGGAATCACGGCCAGATCGGTGACAAATTCTTCACGGCTGGCCACCCGGTCGCCCGGCACGCCAATGATCTTGTTGCCCTTGCCTTTACCCAGCTGCGGCAAGTCGCTGACCTTGAATACCAACAAGCGGCCCTCGGTGGTGACTGCCGCCAGCCAGTCCTGCTCGCGGTCGGCCACCGGGCGCGGGGTCATGACCTTGGCGCCGTTGGGCAGGCTGAGCAAGCCCTTGCCGGCCTTGTTCTTGGCCTGCAGGTCTTCGCCCTTGACCACAAAGCCGTAACCGGCATCCGATGCCACCACATAAAGTGCATCGTCATCAGGCAGCAGCACGCACTCGAAGGTCGCCCCCGGTGGCGGCGTCAGGCGGCCTGTCAACGGCTCGCCCTGGCCACGCGCCGATGGCAGGCTGTGAGCGGCCAGCGAGTAGCTGCGGCCGGTGGAGTCGATCAGCACGGCAAACTGGTTGGAGCGCCCGGCCGCAGCTGCCTTGAAACCGTCGCCAGCCTTGTAGGAAAGGCCGGTAGCGTCGATATCGTGGCCTTTGGCACAACGCACCCAGCCCTTCTCGGACAGCACCACGGTAACCGGCTCGGTCGGCATCAGTTCGTTTTCAGACAGTGCCTTGGCTTCGGCGCGCTCGACAATCGGCGAGCGGCGGTCGTCGCCGTAGGTTTCGGCATCCTTGATCAGTTCGCTACGCACCAGCTTGCGCAGTTTGGCCTCGCTACCCAGCAAGGCCTGCAGCTTGGCTTGCTCCTTCAGCAGCTCGTCCTGCTCGCCGCGGATCTTCATCTCTTCAAGGCGTGCCAGCTGTCGCAGGCGGGTCTCGAGGATGTAGTCAGCCTGAATCTCGGTCAGCTCAAAGCGCTCGATCAGCGCCTGCTTGGGGTGCTCTTCGGTACGGATGATATGGATCACTTCATCCAGGTTGAGGAACGCGGTGAGCAAACCGTCCAACAGGTGCAGACGCTTCTCGACCTTGTCCAGGCGGTGCTGCAAGCGGCGGCGAACCGTGTTGGTACGGAACTCCAGCCACTCCACCAGGATGGCACGCAGGTTCTTCAACTGCGGCCGACCGTCGAGGCCGATGATGTTCACGTTCACCCGGTAGCTGCTTTCCAGGTCGGTGGTGGCGAACAGGTGCTGCATCAGCTCGTCGGCATCCACGCGGTTGGAACGCGGAATGATGACGATACGGCACGGGTTCTCGTGGTCCGACTCGTCACGCAGGTCGGCGACCATCGGCAGCTTCTTGGCCTGCATCTGCGCGGCGATCTGCTCCAGCACCTTGGCCCCGGAAACCTGATGCGGCAGCGCGGTGACGACGATATCGCCATCTTCGACGCGGTACACGGCACGCATGCGGATCGAGCCACGGCCGCTCTCGTACATTTTGAGGATTTCCGCCCGAGGCGTGACAATCTCGGCCTCTGTCGGGTAGTCCGGCCCCTGAATGTGCTCGCACAACTGCTCGATGGTGGCCTTTGGCTCGTCGAGCAGGCGCACACAGGCGCTGGCCACTTCACGCAGGTTGTGCGGCGGTACGTCGGTGGCCATGCCCACGGCGATACCGGTGGTGCCGTTGAGCAGGATGTTGGGCAGGCGCGCGGGCAGCACGGCCGGCTCCTGCAGGGTGCCGTCAAAGTTCGGCACCCAGTCGACGGTACCCTGGCCGACTTCGCTAAGCAGCACTTCGGCGTAGCGCGACAAGCGCGCCTCGGTGTAACGCATGGCGGCGAACGACTTCGGATCGTCCGGCGCACCCCAGTTGCCCTGGCCGTCGACCAGGGTGTAGCGGTAGCTGAACGGCTGCGCCATCAGCACCATGGCCTCGTAGCAGGCCGAGTCGCCGTGGGGGTGAAACTTACCGAGCACGTCACCGACGGTACGCGCCGACTTCTTGTGCTTGGCATCGGCATCAAGCCCCAACTCGCTCATGGCGTAGACGATGCGTCGCTGCACCGGCTTCAAGCCGTCGCCGATATGCGGCAAGGCGCGGTCCATGATCACGTACATGGAATAGTTGAGGTAGGCCTGTTCGGTGAAGTCAGCCAGCGAGCGGCGTTCTACGCCGTCCAGGCTGAGTTCCAGTGAGTCGCTCATGCGGGCCTCGTCATTTCAGGTTCTGGCGCAGTAGCATGGTGCCGCCGCGCTGGGTAAATTCAAGTTGTTTCAGGGCACTCATGCCCAGCAATACAGTTGGCCCGTCCAGGCCTGGCACCACGATTGCGCGTACGCCCTGCAGGCGGATGTCGCCCAGTTGCAGGCTGGCCAGGCGTGTGCGGTAGCCCTCGGTGCGTCCGTTGGCGGTGCTGAGCAGGACCGGGCTGCCCCGCTCCAGGTTCAGGTCCCGGGCCAATGCCTCGGGGATGGCCACGTCGGTAGCGCCGGTGTCGAGCATGAAATGCACCACCTGGCCGTTGATGGCGCCATCCACCACGAAGTGGCCCTGGCCGTTGCTCAGCAGGCGTACCTCGATAAAGCCTTCGCCATGCTCGGACTGCACCTGGGTATTGGGGTTACGCTGGCTGTCTTCCCACTGGCCGAAAAAACGCGTAGCAAGAAACAGTGCCGCCGCCCAGGCGACAACCATCAGCACCCTGCCCGCGCGCTTGCCCGGCGTCTGGCTCATGGCTTGGCGCTCCAGCCGCCTTCCGGCGCATCGAAGCGCCAGACGATCGGGCGGGTTTCGCCATCGGCACGGGCACCGTTGTTGTTGTCCAGGCCAATCCAAGCGCCCTTGGCATCGATTACCAGCGCTTCAGCCAGTCCGAACGGTTGTGCGTAGCGGCGCGACTCCACCAGGGCATCTGCTGCAAACGACCAGCAGCGCTCGACCTTGCCGCTATCGACATCACGCCGGCACACCCGGTAGGCGTTGCGTTCGAGCGTAAACAGCTTGCCCTCGAACCAGGCCAGGTCGGAAAAATCACGCGAAAGCGCTCGGGCATCGGGCATTTGCGCCGGCTGCATCTCGACCCCGGCCTCGCTCAACAGCACACAGCTGCGCCCGCAAGTCCATACCGATTGCTGGCGTTCGATGGCTACCAGGCCACGCCGTTCGCGCTCGGCGGCCAGCCACAGGCGGTCGCCCGCCGGGTTGATCGCCAGGCCTTCGAACAGTGCATTGAAGTTCAGCAGCATGCCGCTGGCGCGGGCCTGGCGGACCATGGCCGGGTCGATCTTCAACCAGTCCGGTTCGCCGGCAACGGGTAACTGCAACACGGCGGCATGGGCTTCACTGGCCAGGTAGAGGTTACCCGCCTGATCACAGGTGATGCCCTCGAAGTCCAGCTCGCCTCCGCGAATGTACGACGCCGCCCAGTTGCGCGACTTCAGGCCCCACGGCAGCCCGCTTTCCGGTGGCGATGGCGGGGTAAAGGTCAGCGGTTGCGCGCGCCAGGTCGGGTTTTGCTGGTCAAAGCGGTAGATACGGTCGTCGTCGCGATCGGACACGCCCCACAGCCCGCCCCGGCATTCCACCAGGCCCGAAAGGTTGCCACCGCGCATGCCGTCGATCGGGTGTTCGGCACTGAGCTTCAGCTCGGGCCAGTTGCCCGCCAGGCTCGGCAGGGCAACCAGCGCAAGGCAAACGGCAAGAAACTGCCGAATCAAACCATGACCTCGGCCAGGTTGCCTTTGGTTTCCAGCCAGCTCTTGCGGTCGCCGGCGCGCTTCTTGGCCAGCAGCTTGTCCATCAGCTCGCAGGTGGCCTGCACGTCATCCAGGGTCAACTGCACCAGGCGCCGGGTGTTCGGGTCCATGGTGGTTTCGCGCAGCTGTGGCGGGTTCATCTCGCCCAGGCCCTTGAACCGGGTGACCTGCGGCTTGCCGCGCTTCTTCTCGGCCACCAGGCGATCGAGGATGCCATCACGCTCGGCTTCGTCGAGGGCGTAGTAGATTTCCTTGCCCAGGTCGATGCGGTACAGCGGCGGCATGGCCACATACACGTGCCCGGCCTCGACCAGCGCCCGGAAGTGCTGAACGAACAGCGCGCACAGCAACGTGGCAATGTGCAGGCCGTCAGAGTCGGCGTCGGCGAGGATGCAGATTTTGCCGTAGCGCAGCTGCGCAAGGTCGGTGGCACCGGGGTCAACGCCAATGGCCACGGCAATGTTATGCACTTCCTGGCTGGCCAGGACTTCGCCACCGTCCACTTCCCAGGTGTTGAGGATCTTGCCGCGCAGCGGCAGGATCGCCTGGAACTCCTTGTCCCGCGCCTGCTTGGCCGAGCCACCGGCCGAGTCACCCTCGACCAGGAACAGCTCTGCACGCATCGGGTCCTGGCCGGCACAATCGGCCAGCTTGCCGGGCAATGCCGGGCCCTGAGTGATGCGCTTGCGCTCGACCTTCTTGCTGGCCTTGAGGCGGCGTCCGGCGTTGCTGATGGCCAGCTCGGCCAGCTGCATGCCCAGCTCGGGGTGGGCGTTGAGCCACAGGCTGAAGGCGTCCTTGACCACGCCGGAAACGAACGCTGCCGCTTCACGCGAAGACAGGCGCTCTTTGGTCTGCCCGGAGAACTGCGGGTCTTG
Source organism: Pseudomonas sp. LAIL14HWK12:I1 (assembly GCF_003202095.1). Taxonomy (NCBI): domain Bacteria; kingdom Pseudomonadati; phylum Pseudomonadota; class Gammaproteobacteria; order Pseudomonadales; family Pseudomonadaceae; genus Pseudomonas; species Pseudomonas sp. LAIL14HWK12:I1. The sequence goes on along the minus strand of NZ_QJKG01000002.1, from coordinate 646,780 downwards.
CATCTTCATCGACAGCACAAAGGTGATGCGTTCCCAGACGTCTTCCGGTGCCAGCTTCACCCCACGCGGCAGCAGGTTGCGGAACTCGCAGAACTCGCGCATGGCATCCAGCAGCCCCTGGCGCAGGCCGTTGACGTGGGTACCGCCCTGGGCGGTCGGAATCAGGTTGACATAGCTTTCCTGGATGCTGTCGCCGCCCTCCGGCAACCACAGCAAGGCCCAGTCAACGGCTTCCTTGTTACCGGCCAGGCTACCGCAGAACGGCTCGTCGGGCAGGCGCTGGAACTCGTTGACCGAATCGACCAGGTAAGAGCGCAAGCCGTCCTCATAGTGCCACTCGACCTTTTCGCCGCTGGCCTTGTCCTCGAAGCTGACCAGCAGGCCCGGGCACAGCACGGCCTTGGCCTTGAGCACATGCTTGAGGCGGCTGATGGAGAACTTGGGGGAGTCGAAGTACTTCGGGTCGGGGCTGAAGTAGACGCTGGTGCCGGTGTTGCGCTTGCCGACCGAGCCGACCACTTCCAGCTCGCTGGCCTTGAAGCCATCGGCAAAGGTCATCTGGTATTCGTTGCCGTCGCGCTTGACGCGCACACGCACCTGGGTCGACAGGGCATTGACCACCGAAATACCCACACCGTGCAAACCACCAGAGAACTGGTAGTTCTTGTTGGAGAACTTGCCGCCGGCGTGCAGCTTGGTGAGGATCAGCTCGACCCCGGACACCCCCTCTTCCGGGTGGATGTCCACGGGCATGCCGCGGCCATCGTCGCTGACTTCCAGCGAGTGGTCGGCATGCAGGATGACCTGCACCGAACGGGCGTGGCCAGCCAGGGCTTCGTCGACGCTGTTGTCGATGACTTCCTGGGCCAGGTGATTGGGGCGGCTGGTATCGGTGTACATGCCCGGCCGCTTGCGGACCGGGTCAAGGCCCGAGAGGACTTCGATGGCGTCTGCGTTATAGGCGCTAGCGCTGGGATTGGCCATAGGGTCTCTTCGTCAGTCTGGTGAATGCAAAAAAATCAAAATACAGAAAAGTCGAGCGCCGCATACTGCCCGCGGGCAATGCCGGCGAAGGCCAGCAGTGCCGGCAGGTGCTGGGCGAAGCCCTGGAAGCTGTGGTCGCCACCGGCCTGGATGCGCAGGGCACAGGCACGGTAATAGTGCTCGGCGTGGCGATAGTCCAGGGTTTCATCGGCGGTCTGCAGCCACACTTGATAGCGGCTGGCATCGACCGGGGCCGGTACTTCCAGCTCGGCCAGGGCCTTCACGTGATCGTGGGTCAGCTCCCAGGTTTCACCACTGTAATGATTGCGCTGGGTGCCCAGGTAACCGTCGAAATGCTTGTGCGGGGTTACCGCCGGGTTGACCAGCAGCGCTTTCAGGCCATAGCGCTCGGCCAGATGGGTGGCATAGTAGCCGCCGAGCGAGCTGCCCACCAGTAATGGCGCACCGAGTTCTGCGATAGCCGCTTCGAGCTGGGCGATGGCCTGGCGGGGGTGGTGGTGCAAGGCTGGCACGCGTAGCTGGGCCGACAGCCCCAGTTGCTGCATCACAGCCTCGAGCTGGCGCGCCTTGGTGGAAAGCGGCGAGCTGTTGAAGCCATGGATATAGAGGATGGAACCCGACATGCTGCCCCCGGAAACTGTGGCGTTGCGCCTGATGATGCGGGCGCAGGGACGCGCAGTGTAGCGCGTTCGCCGGGTTTTGACGCAGTGTCACGGGTTTCGCAACAATTTCTTCAAGAGAGCCGGGGCAGCTCCGCGCCCCGAATTCTTCAATATCCTGGGCTATCAAAATCGAGGGCAAGGGTGAAATCCAGCGCCCGCTCCACCCCGGTCTCCAGCCGCCCATCAGCATGCAGGCGCAACCAGCGGTAGCCAGGCTGCTCTTCGCTCACCTGGAATTCCTCACTGCGCGCCGCGAACTGAATGCAGGTCGACGGCGTAGCCAGCAGGCGCCGGCCATCGCGTACTTCATCCCATTCCTGATGCACATGCCCCCACAGCAACGCCCGCACCTGTGGATAAGCCTCGACGATATCGAACAGTGCCTGGGCGTTGCGCAAGCCGATCGGCGCGATCCAGGCGCAGCCGATGTCTACCGGCTGATGGTGGAAACACACCAGGCAATGGCGCTCGCCCGCCCCTTCCAGCGCGGCTTGCAGCACGGCCAGCTGGTCATCCGCCAGCAGGCCATGTGTAGCGCCATGCACTGCCGTGTTGAGCATGACAATACGCCAGGCGCCGATATCGGTTACCGCCTGCACCAGCTCCGGGGCCACTTCGGCCATGACCCGGGCTTCGTCATGGTTGCCCGGCAACCAGCGGGTGGGCACGGCAAATGGCGCGGTCAGCTCACGAAACGCTTCATAAGAGGCAACACTGGCATCCTGGGACAGGTCGCCCGTACACAGCAGCAAGTCGACAAGCGGTTGCTCACGCTGCACCTGGGCCACCACATGGCTCAGGCTGTCACGGGTTTTAAGGCCCAACATGCTGCCGGCCGGATCGGCGAAAAGGTGAGCGTCGGTCAGTTGCACCACATGCACAGGGCGCGTCAGGTCTGGCCGCATGTCAGCGAACACTTGCCAGTTCGTGACCGCAAGCCAGGCAATGGCTCAACCATTCACCGAGGAACAGGTTGAGCTGGGCCTTTTCGTCCGGCTGATGCATGGCCTTGTTAGGGTACGGATAGATGCTGCGCAGGCGCCGCGTGTGTTCGGCGCTGACCACTTCGGCCATGCGCGCATCGTGGTACACCTGCACTTCCAGGTGCGGCACAGGCAGCCACGGCAGGCTGTGCTCCTGACGTACATGCAGGGTGGTGGTGTACGGGCAGGCCAGCACCACATCGAGCACGAGCACACCGAGCATCTGGTCACCCTGGGTCATGCCGATACGACGCGAGCTCTGGGTGGTGCGCATGTCGGGCAACAGGCGCATCAGCCGGGCGTAGTTGGCCTCGCAGGCTGCCTGCAGCCCGACCAGATCGACTCGATAGCGCTCGCGCAGCAGGTTCACTTCCACATCCCTCGTACTTCGTCGCGATTCAGCGCCAGCCATTGCAGGCCGATGATGGTCGCCGCGTTGCAGATACGCCCGTCGCGCACGGCCTGCAAGGCGTCTTCGAACGACCACACGCGCACGCGAATGTCTTCGCCCTCTTCTTCCAGGCCATGAAGGCCGCCCGCCCCCTCGCTGCTGCACCGGCCAAGGAACAGATGAACGTATTCGTCACTGCCGCCGGGCGACGGGAAGTAGCGGGTCATCGGCCACAGTGCAGTGAACGTCAGGCCAGCTTCTTCTTCGGCTTCGCGGTGGGCAACTTCCTCAGGTTGTTCGTCCTTGTCGATCAGCCCGGCGACCATCTCGATCAGCCAGGGGTTATCGATCTTGCCCATGGCGCCAACGCGAAACTGCTCGATCAGCACCACTTCATCACGCAACGGGTCGTAAGGCAGTACACACACTGCATCGTGGCGCACGAACAGTTCGCGGCTGATCTCGCGGCCCATGCCTCCGGCAAACAGCTCATGGCGCAGGTGCACCTTGTCGAGCTTGTAGAAGCCCTGGAAACAGTTGGCCCGTTTGACGATCTCGACCGCCTTGGGCACCGAATTCAATGTGTCTGACATGGAAATCCTCGTTGCTACATCAACCGCCTGGTTACTGCATCGCGCCATCCTACTCTGCACGCCTGCCGGTTTCATCCCTTTCTGCCAACCGCTGGCGCACTCGGGACAGCAGGTCTTCACTCTGTTAGCTTAGTGGCGAACTGAAGGCCGCGCAGACGGTCAAAGGCCGACTTTTCCCTGTTCTGCAAGGATCATCATGACACTTGTCAAACTGACTTCCGTGGCTGTGCTGGCACTCGCTCTGAGCGCCTGCCAGAGCCTGTTCACGCCCAACTACCGAGCCCCGCTCGAGGTCAAGCGCGACGCCTGGGAGCACGTGAAACCCGGCTGCAGCGAAAGCGACTGCCCGTTGGTAAACATCGACATGGTCCACTTCCCGGCCTTGCCAAAGCTGGACGCCATCGTCGAAAAACGCCTGCTGCAACTGACCGAAGACAATCAGCATGGCACCGCGCCGAGCACCCTGCAGGCCTACGAGCAGCAATACCTGGCCAGTGCCGACAAACGTAACAGCAGCTACCTGCAAGCCAAGGTACGCGAGCAGCATGACGGGCTGGTGATCATCGAATTGTCCAGCTACCTGGACAGCGGTGGCGCCCACGGCATGCCGGGGCGTGGCTTCATCAACTATTCGCGCAAGCTGGACAAGGTGCTGACCCTGCAGGACATGCTGGTGCCCGGCCAGGAAGACACCTTCTGGAAAACCGTCGAGGAGTCGCACCGGGCCTGGCTGATGAGCGTGGGCATGGACAAGGACGCCGAGTTCGTCAAAACCTGGCCGTTCAAGAAATCGCCGCACATCGCCCTGACGTACGGCGCAGTCGTGGTCAAGTATGAGGTCTACGCCATCGCGCCCTATTCCATGGGCCACGTGGAACTGAAGATCCCCTACCCACGCCTGAATGGCGTGCTCAAGCCTGAACTGTTTCCCGGCCGCGGCTGAGGCTCAGCAGCCCGTGCAGCAGCCCTGCCAGCACCAGTGCCGGCAGGGTCGCCCCGAAGTCCGGCGCCTGTGTAGCAATGACATGGTAAGCCGCCACACCCACCACCCAGGCCAGCAGCGCCTGCCAGTGCAAACCCCCCACTTGGGCCGGCAGGCGACGGCGACGCACCACGTAGTGGTCCATCAGCACCACGCCGAACAGCGGCGCGAACACCGAGCCGATCAGTAGCAGGAAGTTCTCGTACTGGGCCAGCGGCGCCAGCAAAGCGATCAGGGTGCACAGCACGCCAATGGCCAAGGCCAGGTGCTCGACCTTCACCGGCACCAGCACACCGGTGGACACGGCCGCCGAATGGATGTCGGCAAAGGCCTTTTCCGACTCGTCCAGCAAAATCAGCAACAGCGGAATACCCATGCCGGCGGCCGCCAGGGCCAGCAGCAGCGCATTGACCTCGCCATTGGCAGCGAAGGCCAGGGTGTAAGCCACGCCCAGGCTCATCAGCCAGGTGTTGCCGATAAAGTAGCCCACTACCGTACCGCCAAATACATGCTTGCCGTTGCGGGCGAAGCGCGAGTAGTCGGCGATCAGCGGCAGCCACGAAAGGGGCATGGCAATGACGATGTCGAAGCCTACCGCCAGCGACATCGAGCCGTCCCCGGCGCGGCTCCACAGATCAGCCAGATCAGCTTTGGCGAACAGGTTCCAGGTCAGCCAGACGCAAGCACCCAGCAGCAACCAGATACCCCAGGCGCGCAGTACCTTGCGCACGAAGGCCAGTGGCCCGCTCACTGCCAGCAAGGTGGCCAGGGCACCGAAGCACAGGGTCCACAGCATCGGGCTGTTCCAGGCACTGTCTTCGCCGAAGGCGCGCGCGCCCAGCAGGCTGGCAGCATCGCGCATGACAATGATCTCGAACGCGCCCCAGCCGACCAGTTGCAGCAGGTTGAGCAGCGCCGGCAAGCGCGCGCCGTGGCCGCCCAGGCTGAGTTTCAGGGTGCCCATGGCCGACAGGCCGGTGTCGCTGCCGATCACACCGGCAGCCCCCAGCAACAGCACGCCCACGCCGGTGCCCAGTGCGATGGCCAGCACTGCGCCCGCCAGGCCCAGACCGGGGGCCAGCATGGCGCCTACCTGCAGCACCATCAGGCCGATGCCGAGGGAGAACCACAGCGAGAACAGGTCGCGGGCACCGAAGATGCGCTGGTGGGTGGGGACCGGGTGGTCGGGGGAAAATTGGCTGGGGGTGGTCATTGTTATGTTCGCCAGAAGGATTGATAGGGTTTCGCCGACCCACTCAGGGAGCGGGCTTGCCCCGCGAAGGCGTCAGGCCTGCCAAACGCGTTGGCGCAGCTGACGCGTTCGCGGGACAAGCCCGCTCCCACAGTGGAGAAACGGCGCTTTTACACTTTGTGGTACAGCTGGCTGCCTTCCTGGCGGAACCGCTCGGCCTGCTCGCGCATGCCTTCTTCGACCGACACGTCCACGGTCTCGATCCTGGCGGCGTATTCACGCACTTCCTGGGTGATCTTCATCGAGCAGAACTTCGGCCCGCACATCGAGCAGAAGTGCGCGACCTTGGCCGATTCCTTCGGCAGGGTCTCGTCGTGGAAGGCACGGGCAGTGTCCGGGTCCAGGCCCAGGTTGAACTGGTCTTCCCAACGGAACTCGAAGCGCGCCTTGGACAAGGCGTTGTCACGAATCTGCGCGCCCGGGTGGCCCTTGGCAAGGTCGGCGGCGTGCGCGGCGATCTTGTAGGTGATGATGCCGGTTTTCACGTCGTCCTTGTTCGGCAGGCCCAGGTGCTCCTTGGGCGTGACGTAGCACAGCATGGCGCAACCGAACCAGCCGATCATCGCCGCACCAATGCCCGACGTGATGTGGTCGTAACCCGGTGCAATGTCGGTGGTCAGCGGGCCGAGGGTGTAGAACGGCGCCTCGTCGCAGCACTCCAGCTGCTTGTCCATGTTCTCCTTGATCAACTGCATCGGCACGTGGCCCGGGCCTTCGATCATGCACTGCACATCGTGCTTCCAGGCGATCTTGGTCAGCTCGCCGAGGGTTTCCAGCTCACCGAACTGCGCGGCGTCGTTGGCATCGGCAATCGAGCCAGGGCGCAGGCCGTCACCCAGCGAGAAGCTGACGTCGTAGGCCTTCATGATTTCGCAGATTTCGTCGAAGTGGGTGTACAGGAAGTTTTCCTTGTGGTGCGCCAGGCACCACTTGGCCATGATCGAGCCACCACGGCTGACGATGCCGGTAACACGTTTGGCGGTCAGCGGCACATAGCGCAGCAGCACGCCGGCGTGGATGGTGAAGTAGTCCACGCCCTGTTCAGCCTGCTCGATCAGGGTGTCGCGGAACAGCTCCCAGGTCAGGTCTTCGGCCACGCCGTTGACCTTTTCCAGCGCCTGGTAGATTGGCACGGTACCGATCGGCACCGGCGAGTTGCGGATGATCCACTCGCGGGTTTCGTGGATGTGCTTGCCGGTGGACAGGTCCATGACCGTGTCCGAACCCCAGCGGATGCCCCAGGTCAGCTTGGCCACTTCTTCCTCGATCGAGGAACCCAGGGCGCTGTTGCCGATGTTGCCGTTGATCTTCACCAGGAAGTTGCGGCCGATGATCATCGGCTCCACTTCCGGGTGGTTGATGTTGGCCGGGATGATCGCGCGGCCACGGGCGATTTCCTGGCGGACGAATTCGGGGGTGATTTCTTTCGGGATGTTGGCGCCGAAGCTGTGGCCGGCGTGCTGCTCTTTCAGCAGGCCGGCGGCGCGGGCCTCCTGCAGCTTCATGTTTTCGCGGATGGCCACGTATTCCATCTCGGCGGTGATGATGCCACGGCGGGCATAGTGCATCTGCGAGACGTTGGCGCCGGCCTTGGCGCGGCGCGGGTTGCGCACGTGGGCAAAGCGCAGCTTGGCCAGTTCGGCATCGTTCAGGCGCTGCTGGCCGAAATCGGAGCTCAGGCCGTCCAGGCGCTCGGTGTCACCACGGGCGTCGATCCACGCCGAACGAACGTCGGCCAGGCCCTTGCGCACGTCGATGATCACGTTGGGGTCGGTGTACGGGCCAGAGGTATCGTAGACCAGCACCGGGGCATTGGTTTCGCCACCGAAATCGGTCGGGGTATCGTCCAGGCTGATTTCACGCATGGGCACACGGATATCCGGGCGCGAGCCTTCGACATACACCTTGCGCGAACGCGGGAACGGTTGCACGGACTGCTGATCGACTTGTGCCGATTCGCTGAGGTTGATCGCTTTTTCTTGTTTGGTCATCACAGGCTCTCCAGACGGCTTCCTAGCAGTGGAATGTCGGGGTGAACCTGAATGGCGCGGACACACCCATGATGGGTGCAGTGCCGGATATGGGGGTGCCTGAAGCTGCATGCAGCTGCGACATTCCCGGACCTGGCACAAGAGGCTCCCCGGGAAGGCGAGCAATCTTGTTCCCTACGCAGGCGCTAACCTGATCAGGTTCAACGGGATCCGCACCTCTGCGATCTCAGCCTTTGCTTCAAGGCACCCCGACAAGAACATGCGCAGTCTAGACTGGAGTGGTCGGCAAAGCCAAGCGGGTAAATGCGCGGTTGATGAAAGGCACACCTGGCGATTGTTGCCGGGGGCGCATGGCACTACACTGGCCCGTCATCCGATACTCAACAGTTCAGTAATTAAATTTCGTACAAGGATTGCCTCTATGCTGCGCAAACTCTCACTGGCGATAGCCGTGTCTTGTGCGTCCAACGGAGTGGTCTGGGCAGCGGACGTGCCCCCGACAGTGAAGACCGACCTGGTCAGCGTCTACCAGGAAGCGGTGGACAACAACGCCGACCTGGCCGCCGCCCGCGCCGATTACGGCGCCCGCCGCGAAGTGGTGCCACAGGCCCGCGCCGGGTTGCTGCCCAACCTGTCGGCTGGCGCCGAGATGATGAACACCCGCACCAAGCTGGACGAGCCGTCTGCCACCACCAACCGCAGCGGCAATACCTGGAGCGCCACCCTGGCGCAGCCGATCTTCCGCGCGGACCGCTGGTTCCAGCTGCAGGCTGCCGAAGCGGTCAACGAACAGGCGGCACTGGAGCTGTCGGCCACTGAACAGAACCTGATCCTGCAGTCCGCGCAGAGCTACTTCGCCGTGCTGCGCGCCCAGGACAACCTGGCCGCTACCAAAGCCGAAGAAGCTGCCTTCAAGCGCCAGCTCGACCAGTCCAACGAACGTTTCGATGTGGGCCTTTCGGACAAGACCGACGTGCTGCAGTCCCAGGCCAGTTACGACACCGCCCGGGCCAACCGTATCATCGCCGAGCGCCAGGTGCAGGATGCATTCGAAGCGCTGGTCACCCTGACCAACCGCGAATACACCTCGATCCAGGGCGTAGTGCATACCCTGCCGGTACAGGTGCCAACCCCGAACGATGCCAAAGCCTGGGTCGAAACCGCCGGGCGCCAGAACCTCAACCTGCTGGCTACCAATTATGCGGTTTCCGCCGCTGAAGAAACGCTGCGTCAGCGCAAGGCAGGCCATGCACCGACGCTCGATGCGGTGGCCAAATACCAGAAAGGCGACAACGACAGCTTCGGCTTCACCAACCCTGCACCGGCCCCTGTTTCACGCTATAGCGGTGACGTCGAGCAAACCAGCATCGGCCTGCAGCTGAACATCCCGATCTACAGCGGTGGCCTGACCAGCTCGCAAGTACGCGAGGCCTACCAGCGCCTGAGCCAGAGCGAGCAGCAGCGCGAAAGCCTGCGCCGCCAGGTGGTGGAAAACACCCGCAACCTGCACCGCGCGGTGAACACCGACGTGGAACAGGTGCAGGCGCGCAAGCAGTCGATCATCTCCAACCAGAGTGCGCTGGAAGCCACTGAAATCGGTTACCAGGTGGGTACCCGCAACATCGTCGACGTGCTCGATGCCCAGCGCCAGCTGTACACCTCGGTGCGGGATTACAACAACAGCCGCTATGACTACATCCTCGACAACCTGAGTCTGAAGCAGGCGGCCGGCACCCTCAGCCCGCAAGACCTGCAGGACCTCAAGCGCTACCTGAAGCCGGACTACAACCCGGACAAGGACTTCCTGCCGCCGGACTTGGCTGCGGCGGCTGCCAAGAACTTTGAGCGCAGGCCTTGATATAGATGCTGGATTCTTCGCGGGTTTACCCGCGAAGAAGGCCACACAAAAATCAGCGCAGGAGCGCGCCCAGCCCATCAAGCAACCGCTGCAATGCCCCCTGATTGGCCCGCATCACCGCCCTGCCCGCCTCGCCCATGCGCTGTGCATCCTGCGGCAACTCGACCAACCGCCGCACTGCCCCGGCCAGCCCGTCGGCATCGTCCACCTGCTGCAACGCCCCCGCCTCACGCAGCATCGCGCTGATTTCAAGGAAGTTGAACACATGCGGCCCCATCAGCACCGGCAACGCCAGTGCTGCCGGCTCCAGCGGGTTGTGCCCACCCGTCGCCACCAGGCTGCCACCGACAAAGGCAATATCGGCCAGCGCATACAGGAACAACAACTCACCCATCGTATCGCCAAGCAATACCTGGGTTTGCGCGTCGACGGGCGTGCCGGCAGAGCGCCGCACGGTAGCGAATTGCTCGCTGCACAGCACATGCACCGCATTGAATCGCTCGGGATGGCGCGGCACCAGGATCAGCAACGCATCACCATGCACCTGTAGCAACTGCCGGTGCGCCTGCAAAATCAGCGCATCCTCGCCTTCATGGGTACTGGCCGCAATCCACACCGGGCGCTGCTCAGCCCCCCATTGCGCGCGCAGTGCCTTGGCACGCGGGAGCAGTTGCTCATCAATCTTCAGGTCGAACTTGATCGAACCGGTGACCTGCACGCACTCAGGGCGCGCGCCCAAATCACGGAAGCGCTGGGCCTCGGTTTCGGTCTGCACCGCAATCAGGCTCATCTCCGCCAGCATTGGCCGTGTCAGCTTGGCAAAGCGCCCATAGCCACGGGCCGAGCGCTCGGACAACCGCGCATTGGCCAGCGCCACCGGGATGCCGCGTTTGGCGCACTGGTGAATGTGATTGGGCCACAGCTCGGTTTCCATGATGATGCCCAACTTCGGCTGCACATGGTCGAGAAAGCGCCCGGCCGCCCAGGGCAGGTCGTAGGGCAGGTAGCAATGCTGCACGCGTGGTTCGTCGGCGAACATGGCGCGAATGCGCTCGGAACCGGTCGGCGTCATGCAGGTAAGCGTGATCGGCAGGCCCGGGTAGGCCTTGAGCAAGGCACGCACCATCGGCGCTGCTGCGATGCTTTCGCCCACCGATACCGCGTGCACCCAAATGCCACCCTGGCGCATGGCCGGCAGCTTGAAGGCAAAGCGCTCGCCGATGCGTTGGCCATAGGCCGGCGCCTTGCGTGCGCGCAGGTAAAGGCGCAGCGCAACCAGCGGCAGGCCCAGGTGAAATAGCAAGGTATAGAGTGTTCTGTTCATGGCGGCGGAGTTTACCCGATCGCACGCAAGTGCACTGCAAAGCGCTCGGCCAGCCACTGCGCCGCAGGCCCCAGCGGCTCATCACGGCGCCAGGCCAGTTCTGCCACGAGTGCCGGCGGGCGCCACTCGCTGTCCAGTTCGACCATGTGCGCCTGGTAAGTCGGGTACTGCACCACATGCCGCGGCAACCAGGCCCAGCCCAGGCCGCGCATCAACAGTTCGGCCATGGCGTAGAAGCTGTCGGCACGCCACACCTGCGGGCTGACTGCTTCGCCACCGGGGTAACCGCTTTGCTGTGGCGTGATGAGGAGTTGTCGGTGGCGGGCCAGTTGCTGGCGGGTGACCCGGCCCTCACCTGCAAGCGGATGGCCGACAGCGCACACCGTGACCATCTCCACACTGCCCAGGGCGCGCCGCTCCAGCGATGCCGGCATGCTTTCGTGGTGGAAGAACAGGCCCAGGTCGGCGCGGCGCTCCACCAGCTTGCGCGCCACATCACCTTGCGCACCACTGGCCAATTGCACTTCTAGAAATGGATAGCGGCTGGCCAGTTCGTCGAGGCTGTCGATCACCGGCTGATAAGGCATGGCTTCGTCCTGCGCCACCCGCAGCAAAGCCTCCTGCCCGCGCATCAACGCAAGGGCGCGGCCATCCAGGCGCTCGCACTGGCGCAACAGTTCGCGGGCATCTTCCAGCAGTGCACTGCCGTTTTCGGTCAGCTTCGGCTGCCGGCCACTGCTGCGCTCGAACAGGGTGACCCCCAGGTCGGTTTCAAGCAGGGCAATCGCGCTGCTGATGGCCGACTGCGCCTTGCGCTGCTCCCGGGCCACGGCAGAAAACGAGCGCAGTTCAGCGACGCGCAGGAAGGTGCGCAGTTGCTCAAGATTCCATTGCTCTGCCATCAACCTATCTCCCCTACTGATAGGTAATGACTTTACCCCATTCAGGTAGCGTCTAGAATGCCCGACCAGTTACCGGAGGATCCTGCCATGAATGCCTACACCTACCTCGCCATCGCCATCTGCGCCGAAGTCATTGCCACCGCTTCGATGAAAGCAGTGAAGGGCCTGAGCACGCCATTGCCGTTGCTGCTGATGGTGGTTGGCTATGGCATCGCGTTCTGGATGCTGACCCTGGTGGTGCGCAGCATTCCGGTGGGCATTGCCTACGCCATCTGGTCCGGGCTGGGGATCGTGCTGATCAGTGTGGCGGCGCTGGTGATCTACGGGCAGAAGCTGGATGTACCGGCGATGCTGGGCATGGCGATGATCGTGGGTGGGGTGGTGGTGATTCAGCTGTTTTCCAAGACTGCCGGGCACTGAAGCTGCCTGTATACTTGTCAGCTGTCCCAGTCTTCGAGGTACCGCCATGCCATCTGCCATTTCCACTGACGTGCTGATCGTCGGCGCCGGGGTCGCAGGCCTCTGGCTCAATGCCCGCCTGCGCCGCCTGGGGTATTCGACAGTGCTGGTGGAACGCGCCAGCCTTGGCGGCGAGCAGACCATCAAGTCTCAAGGCATCATTCACGGTGGTACCAAGTACGCCCTGCAAGGTGCCCTCACCGGTGCTTCGGAAGCCATCGCCGACATGCCGCGCCGCTGGCGCGAAGCCTTGAGCGGTAGCGGCGAGCTGAACCTGAGCAACACCCGCCTGCTGTCCGAGGCCCACTACCTGTGGTCGCCAGGCACTCTGGCCGGCAACCTCACCAGCTTCTTCGCGAGCAAGGCCGTGCGCGGCCGGGTCGACCAGGTAAAAGGCGAGCAACTGCCGCCCGCCCTGCAAGACCGCGCTTTCAAGGGCAAGGTCTATCGCCTGGCCGAACTGGTCATCGACGTACCAAGCCTGCTGGCCAACCTGGCCGACCTGGCGGGCGACAGCCTGCTGGCCGGGGAACGCATCGAGCCGCTACGCGAAAGCGACGAACTGGTCGGCCTGCGCGTCGATGGCCGCGACATCCGTGCCCAGCGTATCGTGCTCAGCGCCGGTGCCGGCACCGAGGACCTGCTGCATGCCTTGGGCCTGAAGCTGCCTGCGATGCAAATTCGCCCGCTGCACATGGTCATGGCCAAGGGCCCTAACCTCAAGCCGCTGTATGCACACTGCCTGGGCGGCGGCCCCAAGCCACGGGTAACAGTGACGACTCACCCGGCTGCTGATGGCCAATGGGTCTGGTACCTGGGCGGGGATCTGGCCGAAGCCGATGGCGTGGCACGTGAGCCGGCGGCACAGATTGCGGCGGCGCAGAAGGAAATAGCCAACCTGTTGCCATGGGTAGACCAAAGCCAGGTCCGTTGGGCCACCTTGCGCGTCGACCGCGCCGAACCTGCGCAGTCCGGCCTGGTGCGCCCGGACAACGCCTTCCTCGCCGACCAGCAACGCCTGTTGGTGGGCTGGCCGACCAAGCTGGCCCTGGCGCCGGACTTCAGCGACCGGGTCATCAGCCACCTGGAGCGCGACGGTATCCGCCCGCAGGCACAAGCCGAACTGGCCGGCCTGCCACGCCCACCGCTGGGTGTGCCGGCCTGGGAGCAACTGCTGCCATGACCCTGCCAACCCTGCACGACTTCCACCGCCCGCTGGGCAGCACCGGTTTCAAGGTTTCACCGCTGGGCCTGGGCACGGTCAAGCTGGGCCGCGACCAAGGCGTGAAGTACCCCACCGGCTTCACCATCCCCGGAGATGACGAAGCCCGCCTGCTGCTGGCCCAGGCCCGCGAGCTGGGCATCAACCTGATCGACACCGCCCCGGCGTATGGCCGCAGCGAAGAACGCCTGGGCCCCCTGCTGCGCGGCCAACGCGATGAGTGGGTGATCGTGAGCAAGGTCGGTGAAGAATTCGACAGCGGCCAGTCGCACTTCGACTTCAGCGCCGCCCACACACGTCGCTCGGTGGAGCGCAGCTTGCGCCGCCTGGAAACCGATCGCATCGAACTGGTGCTGGTGCATTCCGACGGCAATGACCTGGCGATCCTCGAACAGCAGGAGGTCTACCAGACCCTGGCTGAACTTAAGCAGGAGGGCAAGATCCTCGGCTTCGGCCTGTCTGGCAAGACCGTGGCCGGCGGCCTGAAAGCACTGGAACAGGGCGACTGCGCCATGGTCACCTACAACCTCAACGAGCAGGCAGAACGCCCGGTACTGGACTACGCTGCCGAGCACGGCAAGGCCATCCTGATAAAGAAGGCCCTGGCCAGTGGACATGTCTGCCTGGCCCCGGGCGTTGACCCGGTGCAGGCCAGCTTCGAACTGCTGTTCGCCCACCCGGGCGTCAGCAGTGCTATCGTCGGCACCATCAACCCGCTGCACCTGGCCCACAATGTGGCCACCATCGCCCGTATCCTGGGCCAGCATTGAGTTTCCCCAGGCCCAAGGGCCTGGCGACTGACCCGACGCAAGGAGGAGCCTCGTGGCGCGAACGCTGATCCGCAAGAACCCGAGCAACTTCAAGACACTGCCGCTGCATGTCGAGGCCACGCCCGAAGGGCTGATTTATCAAAGTATCGGCATGCCGCTCAACTTTGCCCAGACCCAGCAACGGCGCAAGGCCATCCAGCTACCCGACACGCAGCACTTCGTGGCCGAACTGGCCAACCTGGGCGTGTCGGTGCGCCTCACCCTGCATTGGCAAAACCGCGATTACTGGGTGCTGGTGCGCCAGCGCCGGCAAGACCGGGGCGATGTGGTGCTGAAACTGATTTCCGGCTATGTACCGGCACAGGAGCTGAACCTGCCATTGCACACGGCGGTGCAGGAAGTGGCTGAGGAATGCCTGCTGGAAACCCCGGAAGGCTGGCTGGGCGGGCGCTTCAACGATACCTGGCTGCCCGTGCCGTATGCCGCCGCCCTGCACTATCGCGAAACACCGCACTTCCTGCTGACCCCGCAGTCCGGCGCCGCCCGCCCCGTGCACTGCGGCAACCTGATGCTACTGGAGCGGCCACGGGCCTATGTGCACTTGCCCACCGCCTCGCTGCAACTGATCTACGACATGCGCCTGCAGGTGCCCCGTGAAGCCAAGAAACTGAGCCTGTTCCACGTCGATGAGCGACTGGAGAGCGGCCAGCTGGTAGCGCGACTCAACCGCAAACGGCCAGACCTGTACCTGATGCCGTTGAAGGACGGCCAACCGCTGGCGGAGCTGTATACGCTGAAGAAGGATGAGTTGGTGCCGGCGAGTACGCGTGGGCTGTACCTGGCAGAGAGTTTTGCACGGCAGGAAGGCTGGGTGGTGAAGGACGAGCGAGTGCGCTGGAAGGACTGGGTGAAACAGCAGGGGTTGGTGGAGCCCAAGCCGTTGCGGGCATCGCACTTGCAGCGGTTTGGTGACAAAGCGCGGGCGCTGCTGGAGCGGGCGCGTACTAGCCTGAATAAGTGATATTGGGGCTGCTTTGCAGCCCCAGCGTTATCAGTTCTTGCGAATCTTCTCGACAATCGCCGTGGTCGAGCTGTTCTCGACCAGGCCCAGCACCTTCACGGTACCGCCATAGGCCTTGACGATATCGGCGCCCACCACCTGGTCGATGCCATAGTCGCCACCCTTGACCAGCACATCCGGCTTGACCTGGCTCAGCAGGTTTTCCGGCGTGCCCTCAGGGAAACTGATCACCCAATCCACCGCCCCCAGGCCGGCTAGAACGGCCATGCGCCGGTCGACGCTGTTGATGGGCCGCCCTGGCCCTTTGAGCCGGCTGACCGAGGCATCGTCGTTGACCGCGACGATCAGGCGATCGCCCTGGGCCCGCGCCTGCTCAAGGTAGGTGACATGCCCGGCATGCAGAATGTCGAAGCAGCCATTGGTGAAGACGATCTTCTCTTTGTGCGCCCGCGCATCATCGATGGCCAGCAGCAGTTGCTCAAGGCCCAGCACACCGCGCTCGGAGCCTTCCTCACGCTGGATGGCCCGTCGCAGTTCGGGGGCGCTGATCGCAGCCGTACCCAGCTTGCCAACCACGATGCCTGCCGCCAGGTTGGCCAGCGCCACCGCGTGGGGCAGGTCCTCGCCAGCCGCAATAGCCGCCGCAAGGGTGGAGATGACAGTATCACCGGCACCGGTCACATCGAACACTTCGCGCGCCCGCGCCGGCAGGTGCAGCGCCGGCTGCCCCGTGCGCAGCAGGGTCATGCCGTGCTCACCACGGGTCACCAGCAAGGCGCCCAGGTCCAGGTCCTGCAGCAGTTGCACACCTTTGGCAACCAGCTCGGCCTCATCAGCGCAACGGCCAACGATGGTCTCGAACTCGCTGAGGTTCGGGGTGATCAGGCTAGCACCGCGGTAGATGGAGAAATCCTTGCCCTTGGGGTCGGCCAGCACCGGAATACCCTTGGCTCGCGCCGCCTGGATCAGGCTCTGGTGGTTTTTCAGTGCGCCCTTGCCGTAGTCGGAAAGGACCAGCACCTTGACGCCTTCGAGCAAGCTGTCGACTTCCGCACCCAGCGACAGCGGGTCGGTGGCGAACGGCTCTTCGAAATCGATACGCAGCAACTGCTGGTGACGGCTCATGACCCGCAGCTTGACGATGGTCGGCTGGTGCGCGATGCGCTGGAACACCGAACGCACACCGGCAGCCTGCAGGCTGTTGGCCAGGCTGTCGGCAGCTTCATCCTGGCCGGTGACGCCGATCAGCGAAGCCGGCGCGCCCAGCGCAGCGATGTTCAAGGCAACGTTGGCCGCACCGCCTGGGCGATCTTCGATCTGATCGACCTTGACCACCGGAACTGGCGCCTCAGGCGAGATACGCGAAGTACCGCCATGCCAGTAGCGGTCGAGCATGACATCGCCGACCACCAGTACCGGGGCTTGATCGAAACGCGGCATGGACAACTTCATGGGCAACCCATATGGAAATAATGAACAGGGGCAGGATATTAGCACAGGGTAGTCGACGGCTTTATGGCCAGATCGTCCCCGGAAAATTCCCGTGACAATCGGGGCCATGATGGCCCCGATCAAGGAGGGTTCACGTGATATCGGCCTTGGCCGGCTCATCCAGCCCCATCGCATGCAGGCGGGCATAATGGCCATTAGCCGCAAGCAGCTCGGTATGGGTGCCGCGCTCCACCAGGCGGCCCTGATCCATGACCAGGATCTGATCGGCCTTCTCGATGGTCGACAGGCGGTGGGCGATCACCAGCGTGGTGCGGCCTTGCATCACATGGTCCAGGGCAGCCTGGATGTGCCGCTCGGACTCGGTATCCAGCGCCGAGGTGGCTTCGTCGAGAATCAGCAGCGGTGCGTTTTTCAGCAGCGCCCGGGCAATCGCCAGGCGCTGGCGTTGGCCGCCGGAAAGCAGCACACCGTTCTCACCCACTTCGGTATCGAAGCCCTTGGGCAACCGGTCGACGAACTCCTTGGCGTAGGCGTCGGCCGCAGCAGCTTCGATATCTGCGCGCGGGGCGCCAGCCAGGTCGCCGTAGGCGATGTTATTGGCCACGGTGTCGTTGAACAAGGTGACGTGCTGAGTCACCTGCGAAACATGGCGGCGCAGGTTACGCAGGCGATAGTTCTCGATTTCCACGCCATCGAGCAGAATCTGCCCTTGGTCGTGGTGATAGAAGCGCGGGATCAGCGCGGCCAGGGTCGACTTGCCGCTGCCGGAGCGGCCCACCAAGGCGATCATTTGCCCTGGCTCGGCGACAAAGCTGATGTCGCTTAGCACTTCGCGCTCGGTACCCGGGTAGGTGAAGCTCAGGTTGCGCACTTCCAGGCGCCCTTCCACGCGTTCCTTCTCGACAGTACCGGTGTCCAGCTCAGGTTCTTCGTCCAGTTGCTCGAAGATGCTTTCTGCACCGGCCAGGCCCTTCTGGATGGTCGAGCTGACTTCCGAAAGCTGGCGGATCGGTTTGGGCAGCAGGCCGGCGGCGGTGATATAGGCAACCAGGTCGCCAGCCGTGGAGTCACCGCGCAGGAACAGCACCAGGAACATGAGCGCGGCCATGGCGCTGTAGATCACCAGCTGCAGCATCGGCGTGTAGAGCGAGCCGGTCTTGGTCATGCGCAATTGCTTGTCGGTATTGCTCTGGCTGGCCTTGCCGAAGCGCTGTTCCTCATAGGCTTCGCCACCGAAGCTGCGCACCACGCGGTAGCCCTGGATGGTTTCCGAGGCAACGTGGGTGACATCACCCATGGCCACCTGGATCTTCTTGCTCTGCTTGCGGAATTTCTTGCTGGCAACGCTGACCATCACCGCAATTACCGGCAGGATGGCGACCATCACCAAGGTCAGGTGCCAGTTCATCCACAACAGGTAGGCGAACAGGAACACCACGGTCAGGCCTTCGCGGATCACCACCTTGATGGCGTCGGTCGCCGCGCCGGTGACCATGGTCACGTTGAAGGTGATGCGCGAAATCAGGTGCCCGGAGTTATGGTTGTCGAAATAGCGGTTGGGCAACACCAGCAGCTTGTTGAACAACTCCACCCGCAGGTCATGCACCAGGCACAGGGACACCTTGGCCAAGAAGTAGTTGCCGAGGAACGAACCCAGGCCCTGCCACGCGGCGATCAGGATGATCAGCAGCGGCACTGCCTGCAACAATTGTAGGTCGCGCAGGTAGGGCACGTTGGGGAACAACACCGCTTCGGGGTTGCTCAGCCCATCGACGAAGTATTTGAGGATGCCCGCCAGCATTGGCTGGGTCGAGGCAAAGATCACGAAACCGACAATGCTCAGCAGGAAAATGCCGACATAGGGTTTCACATAGCTCAGCAGCCGGAAGTAGATCTTCAGGCTGGAGGTGTGCTCCGCCGGTCGCGGTGTTTCGGCCATTATCGAGCTCGCTGTTCAGGTTGAACCGGAAATTTTACCACAGGCGCCATTTTCGGCACGCCCCCATGGCAGCATCATGGCAAGGCCGACAGGCAGCCAGCTGATGAACCACTCGGCGCGCGGCGTGCCGGTGAGGCTGGCGGCATCGAACTGCATGGCCAGGGTCGAGTACACCCAGAACCCCAGAAGGATCTTGCCAAACAGTGTACCGCGCGCACGGATGATTTCGCCGAGGGTGAACAACCACACGATGACCCAGAGCAACATGCCAGGGATCCCCATTTCCACGGCAACATGGGTGAACATATTGTGGGTGTGGTCAAAGTGTTTACCCACGGCACTTACGTCGTAGGCAGCCCCCAGCCCCAGGCCGGTCCAGGGGTGTGCGGCAATCATATCGATGACGGCATTGAAGATTTCCGGCCGATAGGACGAACCGCGCTTGGCGATCAGGTCGTATACGACGAAGAACGCAAGGCCGGTGGCAACCAGCGCGAGGATGGAAAACACCTGACTGTGGCGATCACGGAACCACAGCGGCGCGATCACCACGGTGATCACCAGGGCCAGAATCGCCCCGCGGCTCTGGCTGAGCATGGCAAACGCGCCCAGACAGACCAGCGCCCCCAGCCATAACAGCTGCATGCCACGCTGGCGCGGCGGCTCGTACAGCAAGAAGAGCACCGCCGAGCCGATGACATAAGCCCCCAGAATCGGGTGCGAGATCTCGCCAATGCCTGCCAGACGGGCCAGCAACGATTTGCCCTGCAAACCGTAGAAATTGATGATCGAGACCAGCGCGGCGAGGGCCAACAGGCCGCTGCCAAGCAGCAACAGCTGACGAATGCGGGCCCTGCCTTGCTGCGCCAGCAGCGGGAATGCCAGCAGGAATACCAGAATGTAGACAAGGCGCTTGATCTCGCGCCCTGGGTCTTCTGCGGGCGACCAGGCCAGGCTCAGCCCGCACCACGCCAACAACAGCAGCACACTCACCCACAGCGCTGGCTGGCGCCTCCAGGCTTGCACCAGCACTTCACGGGCAGACCACGCCAGTACCAGCGTTGGCAGCCACAAAAACAACACCAGCCCCTGCTGGTAAACCTTGTTGCTCGGTGCCAGGGCAATTGCTGCCAGGAACCAGACCAGACCCAAACCTAACCAGGCCCGTGCCCAGTTTTTTTGATACAACATCCTTTCCCCCGATGAATCAAAGACACCATCCATGGTGCAACAGCATTATTTTCGGCATTATTGCCGGTCATTTTGCTCGCCAGACGACAAGGCTCTATTCATGCAATGCTCCCGGCTCACCCAGGTCGACTTCGATCAGCTGACACAAGGCGCACAGGTGCTTGAGGCAGACAGCCATGGCGCCAAAGTCTACCTGCTCAAGGATGGAAATTTCCTCAAGGTTTTTCGTAGGAAGCGGCTGATTTCATCTGCACTGTTGCGCCCCTACTCGCAGCGCTTCGTCGATAACGCTGCGCGCCTGGCACAATTGGGCATCCCTACGCTCGAGGTGATCAGCCAGCACAAGCTCGACCTGCCAGGCCGTACCGCCGTGCTGTATCGCCCGCTGCCCGGGCGTACCCTGCTGCAAATGTCGCGCGATGATGGGTTCAGCTGGGATACCTACCTGCCGCAGCTGATTCAGCTGGTTCGCCAGCTGCACCACAGCGGTGTGTACTTCCGCTCGCTGCACCTGGGCAACGTGGTGGTTACCCCCGACCAGCGCCTGGGCCTGATCGACGTGGCCGACATGCGTTTCCTGCGCCCGCCGTTGTCGGCACGCATGATTCGTCGCAATGTGCAGCACATGGTGCGCTATATCGAGCGGGAGAACCTGGGTGACCGGTTCCCCCTCGCTGCGTTCGAGGCTGCCCTGCTGGCACGCTGAACGTCAGTTTCGCAGCAAGCTCTGCGAGCCATTGCAGAAGGCCTGCCAGGCTTGCTCCGGCGCCAGCGCCTGACGCTGCCGGGCGGCTACCGTCCGGGCGCTGAGGGATGTGCATCGTTCGATTGCCTCGGCCCATGCCCCTTCATCGGCTACCGGCAGGTAACCGCCGGTATCCTGCAACTGTTCGCGAAACACTTGCAGGTCGCTGCACACCACCGGCACGTCGGCCATGACCGCCTCCTGCACCACCAGCCCCAGGCCTTCAGAGCGAGAAGGCACCAGTAGCCAATCGAACGCCCGATACAACTGCTGCAGGTCTTCACGGTGACCGCACAGGTGAACGCGCGCGGCCAGGCCCAGTGCATCGATACGCTCTTGCAGCACGGCGTGCAGAGGGCCTTCGCCAATAATGGCCAACTGCAGGTCCGGCTGATGTGTGCTGGCCCGGGCAAACGCCTCGATCAGCATCTCGAAGCCTTTGCTTTCCACCAACCGCCCCACCGCGCCCAGCATCACCCCGGTCGCAGCAGGCAACTGCAGCGCCTGCCTGGCCCTGTCACGGCTCAACAACGGCTCGACGAACGCTAACGGGTCAAGCGCCATGCGCAGGGTCTGCACCGGCCTGCCCAAGTCGTGCTCCAGTGATTCGGCCAGCGTATGCGACACCGCTGCGATGCTCAGGCGCTCGGCGGGGAACATACGCAACAAGCGTACATCGCTACTGCTCAGGCGCGTCTTGCCATGGAACAGCACCTTTGCCCGAACCTGGGGACTGTTCTGCAACAGCGGCAGCACCAGCCGCGCGACGCCAATACCGTCGAGCAGCACGACCTCAGCGTTGGCCTCGGCCAGCGCCTTGCGCAAACGCAAGCGCAACCAGGGCCGCAACAGGCGCCACAGGTGCCGTCCTTTCAGCGCACGCAGTGGCATGTGCCACTCCCGGGTCGAGCCAAGCCCGCAACACAACCCGCTTCCCAGCAGCAACCAGTTACTGATCCGGGCATCGGTACCTGCGTGCGACAGCACTTGGCGATGCACCTTGTGGATGGACATGTACGGCGTTCCACCCGCCCACATCATATTGACGATGTTCATGGGCCCTCTCCCGCTCATGTCAGGTGGGACAGCGACTTCATTGAACAAAAATGGTGATACCCATGCCGATCAAGGCACCCGTCACCAGCGTCAATGCCAGTTTGATTCGATCACGTTGACGGCGTTTGGCCTTGCGCTCCACTTCGATGGGCAAGGTCACGTGATTACCGAATCCAGTGTGCAATACTGCATCACCCTCCAAGGTGACCGCTGTCAGATTTAACTCAGCGTAGCGTCGGGAAAGCGCCTTCTCTCCAGCATAGGCGGCAAATGGCGCGCAGCGCTGGTAATCACTCAAACGCCGCAGACCGGGGTTGAGCGAAAACGCCTGCCATTCAGCCTTGTCGGACAGCAGCGGGTAGCAAGGCACACCCGCGATCACCTGCCGATCGCCCAAGTGGATGTAAGGGCTATGGATGGCCAGGTCGTGAGCATGACTGCGCAGCCACACCTGCAACAGGTTGGGGCTCACCTCCAGAATGGCCCGCGAGTCTTCGACAAAGCCTTGGCGATAGAAATGCCAGTCGTCCTCGCAGTGGAAGATGTACGGCGTCTTGACGTGGCTGTAAGCCAGGTCGATAGACGGCAACTGGCCAAGCTTGGGCCGGTTAACGAACACCTTGCAGTGCGGTTTCCAGTGCTCTGGCACAGCGGCATGCACAGCATCGTCACCGGAATCTTCGGTGATGAATACCTCGCGAATGGGCGCGGTGTTGTAGCGGTCGAAACTCTCAAGGGTATCTTTGAGCAGATCGAACCGCCCACAACTGGTCACGACGAGCGTGACGTCACTCTCATTTGAAAAGCGCACCGGACTCCCTCCGCATTGCGACAAACGGCCTTCAACAACCCGCTCCTGGGCGTGAAAGCTCTTATTTAGATGCCCAGCTTCAGGCGCAACCGCTGCCATGCAGACAAGGGCGGATGGGGCCTCAGCGCCGGGCGCATGTGGTCGACGATGCTACGGCCAACTGCGGCGAAACTGAAACGGGAAACCGCCAGATGGCGGCCATTTTCTGCAATCTGCCGGGCCAGTTCAGGGTCTGCCCGCAAACGGCGGAGCTTTTCCTGAAGGGTCGTGATGTTGTCATAGAACACCACGTTGTGCATGTCCCGCAGGCCCAGCGCGCGGTTCTCTTCCTCGCCCTGGTCGTATGCCAGCAATACGCAGCCACAGGCCATGGCTTCGAAATTCTTGATCATGTATTCGCCCATGCCAACGTCGGCACTGACGAAGAACCGGATACGGTTGAGCGTGTTGCAGTAGTCTTCGCCCGACTTGGTACGGGTAACCAGCAGGTTCTCGACCTGCCCCAATTCGTCCAGCAGCGCCTTGCGGCCGCTGTAGGCCACGCTGTTGACACTGCCGACGAAGGCCAGTTCGATATCGCGCTCACGCCCTTGGTCGGCCAGCAGTTGCTCGTCATAGCCCTTGGGCACGAATACCGCATCGAAGCCTTCCTGGCGCAGGCGTTCGCTGACCATGTAGCCCGAGCTGATGACCCGCGCCCATGGCAGCTGCCGGTAATGGGCACTGAACTTGCCGGTGTACTTGCACGGGATGTAGTTCTGGTAGGCGTCGTGCTCCAGGATGACCAGGTTCGGCACGGTGCGGATGAAGGCCACCTGGCGAATCTCCTGCTTGAAGCGCAGGAAGAACACAATGCGGTCATAGCGCTCGACCTGCACTTCACGCTTGAAGTAGCGGCGCAGGTTGCGCTGGTCATCGCTGCTCAGCCAGCGCAGGTCGCACTCGCAGTTGGCCGCGACGCCGTCGTACAGGCGGTCGAGAATCGCCCGCTGTTCCTTCTGTACCAGAAATAGGACTTTCATAACGTTCCTTGGGCGCTCTGCGCCATCGCGGTCAACCATGGGGCGTGCTTACAGCTCACGCCGCCAGAACAGTTCGTGCCTGCGCACGGCCTTGCGGAAGAACTCGTTCTCCCCGTAAGGCGAGGGCCGCCGCCCGGCCAGCCAGCGCTGCAGCAGGCGGCGCAAGCGACGCTTGAAGGGCGCCGGCGGCTGCAAGTCGTGCATCATGCCCAGGGCCATGGCCTTGTCGCGCTGCGTGGCCAGGTCCAGCACCAGGCTGCAGGGTGCCCAGGCCTGGGCTGCGCTCAACTGCGGCGGCAAGGCCACGCCGTCGCCACTGTCGCCCATCGGCCAGCGGTCGTTGTCGTGCAGGTGATTGGCGTAGCACAACAAGGTCTGCGGCTGCCAGGCCAGGCCTTGCAGGGCCTCCAGCACGGCCGCCTGGGCGCAGATGTGATCGGGGTGCGGGTCGAGTTGCGGGTGCGGCATCACCAACACTTCCGGCTTGGCCATTTCCAGCAAGGCCCGCAGGTCGGCCAGCAGGTTGTGCCAGGTTGGCGCGCCATCGCGGTCGGCCGGTAGCGGGAACGGGTTGAACTGGCGGAACACGCGGATATCGGCCAGGTCAGCTTCACGGGAAGCAGCCGGCTGATCGGGCGCGGCCTGCATGGCAGGCAGTTGCAGGCAGAAGTAACCCAACTGCACACAACGTGACTCCGGCACACCAGCCCAGCGCGGCACGGCGATGCTGTCCCAGGCACGCAAGCGGCCCTTCAGGCGGGCGGCCTCGGCTTTTGGCAGGCCCATCTGCTGGTAGTGTTCGGCTTCGATCTCGCCAGCTGTCAGGGTGACCACCCAGGTTTCGTCGGCTTGGCTGTAGAGGCCATATGCAGCCAGCTCGGCGTCATCGGCGTGCGGCGCGATCACCATCACCCGGCGACGTTGCAGCTCGACAGCGGGGGTTATCCACAGGCGCGGCTGGCCTTGCAGCCGGCAATGACGACCGCGCAGGCGCAAGGTACCCGCTTGCAAGGGCACGGCCAGGCCGGTCAGGTTGAGAAAACGTACGCCATCGACACCACGCTCGAACGTTTGCCGGTCATACTGCTCAGCAGCATCCAGCTCTACCCGAGGGTCGAGAAACCGCCCCAGCCAGGAGCTTTTTACCTGCAGCTCAAGCATGAGGGTTTCGTCACCCTGCAGCACGCAATCGGCCTGGAGCCGGCCATCGCGCAGGCTGGCAGGCACTTCCCGCGCCTGTTCACCGAAGTCGTAGGCGTAATCCTCGCCCGGGGCGTAGAACAGATGGTCGGCAAACCAGGCTTCGTGAGCCGCCCAGACCAGCGGCAACAGCAGCAACGGCAGCCACCACCAACTGAAAACCCCCAAGGCGACCAACGCAACCAGGCCCGTCAGCAAGCCCAGGCGCTTGTTGCGCCGGTGGCGCTTGAGCAACTGCTGCTTGCGGCTCACGCCTGGTACACCGGCACAGGGTTGCACCAGCGGTCCTTGTACTCGCGGTCGGCACGGCCGAACGAGAACCGCAGTGGCTTGTTGCGCGTACGGGCGTCTTCCCAGGCGGCCTGGGTATTGAGGAAGCTCAGCACGCTACCCGGACTGAAAGCCTTGGTTTCAGGGTCTACGCCGCCATTGATGTACTCGACGCTGATCCATTCCGGCGCTTCGACGCGGTACACCAGCTGAATGGCAATCGGCTTGCCATCCAGCAGCAGTACCGAGCCGATCAGCAGCGCTTGCAGGCGCTCCAGCACCTGGGCCATGTGCTCGGCACCGGTGGCCGGGAAGCCCCAGCGGCGCTGGAACAGGTCGCAGTACATGCTGGCGATTTCCTGCGCACTGAAGTCGCTGATCGGGCGTACCAGGCCACCTGCTTCTTCCAGCAGGCGCAGTTCGCGGCGCTGGTTGTAGCGGAATTTTTTCGACAGGTCTTCAGGGGCGCGGGCCATGGCCAGCTGTTCCTTCTGCGCCTTGAGGCCGCTGAAGCGGCCCTGGTTCAGATCGGACAGGTAGCGCGCGGCATGGCGCAGCGGTGCAGCGGCATCGGCTGCCGCCGGCAGGATGATTTCGGCATTGCCCAGATCGAACAGGGCTTTCTTGCCAGCACGCTTGAGCACATCCTTGGACAGCGCCAGGTGACGCCCCCAGGTCGGGATGGCGGCCTTCAGCTCACCCGCCTGATGCCAGCCCAAGTATCGCACCGGGATCTGTGCCAGGTTTGCCAGCTGTTCGACCACCAGCGGATGAGTGGCAACACTGCCACCAAAGCGCGCCCATGCCTCGGCATAGGCCTTGGCATCTATAACTTGCCAACCGCGTTCGCGGAAGGCCTGGATTCGATTGAGCATCAGGCCTGCTCCACCAGCGCACGCACTTGCGGCAGCTGCCAGAAGGCCTCACGCACCGCGTGGTCGGAGAAGCGTTCACGCAGACGCTGCAGCATGTGCTCGGCACAGGCCTGGCGCTGCTCGCCGTCCAGCACGGCAAGATGCTTCAGCCCCTGCGCCAACTGTGCAGCATCGCCCAGCGGGAACAGCACCCCCACACCCTCGACCACTTCGCGAGCCCCGCCGCATGCCGTGGCGAGCACCGGCACACCGGCGACCATGGCTTCGAGCAGGACCATGCCGAACGGCTCATGGTCAGAGCTCAGGGCAAACACGTCGAACGCCTGGAAATAGCGCCGTGCATCCGGCACCTGGCCCAGGAAGTCCACTTGCCCGGCAATGCCCAGCTCGGCGGCCTGAGCCTTGAGCTTGGCCTCCAGCCGGCCCTTGCCGAGAATCGCCAGACGGGCGCCCGCTGGCAGCCCTGGCAACGCCTGAGCAAAACCACGCAACAGGGTTGCCTGGTCTTTGTCGGGGTGCAGGCGCCCGACATTGCCGACGATCCATGCCTGTGCATCCAGGCCCAAGGCCTGGCGTGCTTCGGCGCGCGGCACCAGTGCCGCTTGCAGGGCGTCGATATCGATGCGGTTGTACAGGGTCTGGATGCGTTCGGCCGGCCACTGCGGCAGGCAGCGGCGCATATCGTCACGCACGGCGTCCGACACGCCCAGCAAGCTCAGGCGCTTGCTGAACAGGTTGGCGAACAAACGGCGGCCTTTGCGCTCGTAGTCGCCAAAGGCATGATGCACGCCAATCACCGGCAGGCCGGTGCCCAGCAGGGCCACGTAGATCGGCTTGAAGCGGTGAGCAATGCAGAACGCGAAATTGCGCTCGGCCGCGATCCGCCGCAAGGCACGGATGGCGCCGAGCTTCAGGCCACGCACGGCCTTGGAGCTGAACGCCAGGAACAGCACCTCGTCCGACGCGCAGCCCGCCGCTACCTGCGGGTCGGCAGCGCCGGTAAGGAACACCGTGGTGACCTGGTAGCCACGGCCCTGGAACAGGCTGGCGTACTGACGGGCGCAATCCAGGAAAGGCCCGTCATAGCCATGGCAGAACTGCAGGATGCGCGGTTCAGAGCGGCTGGTCATAGGCGGCAGCGCCGTCCTTCACGACCAGGATGTCTTCCATGATCAGGTACTGCAGGTCCGAGCCGAAGAACATGTTCAGGGCATCGGTCGGCGAGCAGATCATCGGCTCACCACGGCGGTTCAGCGAGGTGTTCAGCGACACGCCGTTGCCGGTCAGGTCTTCCAGCGCCTTCATCATGTCGTAGTAGCGTGGGTTGTACTCACGCTTGAGCACCTGTGCACGCGAAGTACCGTCCTCGTGGACCACTTCCGGGACGCGGGTTTTCCACTCTTCAGCCACTTCGAAGGTGAAGGTCATGAATGGCGCCGGGTGGTCGACCTTGATCATCTGCGGGGCAACGGTGTCGAGCATCGACGGGCAGAAAGGTCTCCAGCGTTCGCGGAACTTGATCTGGTGATTGATGCGGTCAGCCACGCCCTCAACGCTCGGGCAGCCGATGATAGAACGACCACCGAGGGCGCGCGGGCCAAACTCCATGCGGCCCTGGAACCAGGCCACCGGGTTGCCGTCGACCATGATCTGGGCGATCTGCTGGGGCATGTTCTCCAGCTTGCGCCACTTCGGCTGGTTCGGGTGACGGGCGCAGGCCGCGATCACGTCTTCGTTGGAGTACGACGGGCCGAGGTAGACGTGTTCCATCTTCTCGACTGGTACGCCACGGGCATGGGAAACATAGGCTGCGGCGCCGACGGCAGTACCGGCGTCGCCGGAAGCCGGCTGGACGAACAGCTCTTTTACGTCCGGACGGGCGATGATCTTCTGGTTCAGTTTCACGTTCAGCGCGCAGCCGCCGGCGAAGGCCAGCTTGCCGGTTTCACGCAGGGTGTCGCCCAGGTAGTGGTCGATCATCTGCAGCGCCAGTTTCTCGAACAGCGCCTGCATGCTGGCCGCGTAATGAATGTACGGCTCGTCGGCGATGTCGCCTTCGCGCTTGGGGCCCAGCCATTCGATCAGCTTCGGCGAGAAGTAGAAGCCCTTGCCCTTCTCTTTATAGCGGCGCAGGCCGATAACGTTGGCATACTCGGTGTTGATCACCAGTTCGCCGTTTTCGAAGCTGGCCAGGCGCGAGAAGTCGTACTTGCTGGCATCGCCATACGGCGCCATGCCCATGACCTTGAACTCGCCGTCGAGCATTTCGAAGCCGAGGAACTCGGTAATCGCGCCGTACAGGCCACCCAGGGAGTCCGGGTCGAAGAACTCCTTGATCTTGTGGATCTTGCCGTTTTCGCCGTAGCCAAAGAAGGTGGTGGCGTATTCGCCTTTACCGTCGATGCCGAGGATGGCGGTTTTTTCCTTGAAGCCCGAGCAGTGGTAGGCACTGGAGGCATGAGCCAGGTGGTGCTCGACCGGCTCGATCTTGACCTTTTTCGGGTCGAAGCCCAGCTGCTCCAGGCACCAGACGATCTTCTTGCGGTAGCGCTTGTAGCGACGGTTGCCCATCAGGATGGCGTCGAGGGCACGATCCGGGGCGTACCAGTAGCGCTTGGCATAGTGCCAGCGCGCCTTGCCGAACAGGCTGATCGGGGCGAACGGGATGGCTACCACGTCGACGTCGGACGGCTTGATGCCTGCCTGTTCCAGGCAGAACTTCGCCGACTCGTAGGGCATGCGGTTCTTCGCATGCTTGTCACGCACGAAGCGCTCTTCTTCGGCGGCGGCAATCAGCTTGCCGTCAATGTACAGGGCCGCGGAAGGGTCATGGCTAAGGGCGCCGGACAGGCCAAGGATCGTCAATGCCAAGGGATTAGCCTCTTCATTCGGTAAAAATGCGCCAGCGGCCTCTTGGGCGGGTGGCGGCTAAAGGGCGGGATTATAACGCAAAGATCAGGAACTGCGCGGTCGTTGTGGGAGCTGGCTTGCCCCGCGAACACCGGCAAAGCCGGTGCCATACACCGCGTCGCCTGCTTCGCGGGACAAGCCTGCTCCCACAAGGGATAGGAGACAGCTGCTTACTCGGCGATCAACCAGTCCATACGGTAGCTGCCATCGGTCTGCGCCAACTCCTTGGCCAGCCAAGGCAGCAGCTCCTTGAGCTCTTCTTCCAGCCCCCACGGTGGATTGGCAATGGCCAGGCCAGAGCCATTGAGCCCCTGCGGGCTGTCCTGATGATGCACATACAGCTCGACCCGCAGCAGTTTCGGCGCACCGGTGCTGGTCAGGTCCTGGTAGTAGCGAGTCAGCGAGCGCTGGTCCTTGATCGGGTACCAGATGGCCGCAACAGTCTGGCGCATGCGGCCAATCGCCTCTTTCATGGCATTGGTGCAGCGCTTGAGCTCATCGGCCTGCTCGAACGGCGGGTCGATCAGCATGATCGCGCGCTTTTCCTGCACCGGCAGCAAGGCCCGCGGCACATGCCAGCCTTCACCCAGATGCACGACCACGCGCGGGTCTTTTTTCATGTTCTCCTTGAGCAGCGGCCCGTCTTCGGGGTGCTTCTCGTTGAGCAGGGCACGGTCCTGCTGGCGCATCAGGCGACGGGCCAGCTCGGGCGAACCGGGGTAGTAACGCAGCTCGCCGTCGGCGTTCAGGCGCTTGATGACGCGCAGGTAATCGGCAGCCATCGCTGGCAGGTCGTCACGATTCCACAAGCGGGCAACGCCTTCCAGATACTCGCCGGTACGGGTTGCCTGGTCGCCTTGCAGGTCGTACAGACCAAGCCCTGCGTGGGTATCGATGTAGGCGAACGGCTGCTCCTTGCGCGACATCAGGGCGATGAGGCGGGTCAGCACGATGTGTTTGAGGACGTCGGCGTGGTTGCCGGCGTGGAAGGCGTGACGATAGTTCATGGCAACTCCTGCGGGGGTGGCAAGTTTACCTTGCCTTGCAGGCGGAGTCAGGCCTTGCTGCTGATCGGTGGCGCCCGCGAAGCAGGCGCCGCCGATTCAACGGGTATTACTTGTCAGCGTGATAAGACGCATCAGCGGTTTCGAAGCGCTTGACCATCGACTGCGACGGGCTGCCCAGCTTGCTCACCAGCACAATGGCGATGCTGGCGAACAGGAAGCCCGGGATGATTTCGTACAGCCCGAGGGTGTCGAAGTTCTTCCACAGGATCACGGTCAGCGCGCCCACCACGATACCGGCCAGCGCGCCGTTACGGGTCATGCCTTTCCACAGTACCGAAATAAGCACTACCGGGCCGAAGGCCGCACCGAAGCCAGCCCAGGCGTAGGCCACCAGGCCCAGCACGCGGTTTTCCGGGTTTGCGGCCATGGCGATGGCGATCAGCGCAACGGCCAGCACCATCAGGCGGCCAACCCACACCAGCTCACCCTGCGAGGCGTTCTTACGCAGGAAGGCTTTGTAGAAGTCTTCGGTCAGGGCACTGGAGCACACCAGCAGCTGGCAGCTCAGGGTGCTCATTACTGCCGCCAGAATGGCCGACAGCAGCACACCGGCAATCCATGGGTTGAACAGGATCTTGGCCAGCTCGATGAACACACGCTCGTGGTTTTCAGTTACCGGACCCGCCAGGTCAGGGTGCGCCGAGAAGTAGGCGATACCGAAGAAGCCCACGGCACAGGTACCGGCCAGGCACAGGATCATCCAGGTCATGGAGATACGGCGAGCGTTGGCAATCGACTTCACCGAGTCGGCAGCCATGAAGCGCGCCAGGATGTGCGGCTGGCCGAAATAGCCCAGACCCCAGCCCATCAACGAGATGATACCGACGAAGGTCGCGCCCTTGAGCATGTCGAAGTTGGCCGGGTTCACCGCGTCGATGGCGGCGAAGGTGGTGTCGAAGCCACCGGTCGAGATCAGCACGATCACCGGGGTGAGGATGAGCGCGAAGATCATCAGCGACGCTTGCACGGTGTCGGTCCAGCTCACTGCCAGGAAGCCACCCACGAAGGTGTAGGCAATCGTGGCCGCAGCCCCCGCCCACAGGGCAGTTTCATACGACATGCCGAAGGTGCTTTCGAACAGGCGGGCACCGGCAACGATGCCAGAGGCGCAATAGATGGTGAAGAACACCAGGATGACGATGGCCGAGATGATCCGCAGCAGGCCGCTGTTGTCTTCGAAGCGGCTGGAGAAGTAATCCGGCAGGGTCAGTGCATCACCGTTGTGCTCGGTCTGCACGCGCAGGCGGCCGGCGACGAACAGCCAGTTCAGATAGGCACCGACGGTGAGACCGATGGCGATCCAGGCCTCGGAAAGACCGGAGAAGTAGATGGCGCCCGGCAGGCCCATGAGCAGCCAGCCGCTCATGTCGGAAGCGCCAGCGGAAAGCGCGGTCACCACGCTGCCCAGGCTACGACCGCCGAGGATATAGTCGGAAAGGTTGTTGGTGGAGCGATAGGCAGCGAAGCCGATCAGCACCATTGCCGCGATGTAGATCACGAAGGTGATCGTTAGTGGGTTGCCCATACGTGTGCCCTGGCGTTTGTTTTTATCTCATGCGCAACCGCAGCCATGGCGGTTGCACCCAGGCGGCGAATGCTATGCAACAACGCAAAGCGGGTGCAACCCTTTTTCATTTGCAAGTTGCACCTGCCGGTGCATTTTCCGATAAAGCTGCTTTCTTGCTCCTTTTTGGCGCATCAAGCCGTTTTTTCAGAATAAAAAGCACCGAAAACGACCCTTTCCATCGTGTGGAAATGACTGTCAGACGAGTTGCACCTTTTACACAAAAAATTCGGGTTGCACCTGGTTGCACCCGAATTGTCCTACAGATACTCTTGACGCCAGCTTAGGCCACAACCGTGGCAATAACGAGGATAAGAAATGGCGACTACCACCCTTGGGGTCAAACTCGACGACCCGACCCGTGAGCGACTCAAAGCAGCTGCGCAGTCCATTGACCGCACGCCGCACTGGTTGATCAAGCAAGCGATCTTCAATTACCTGGAGAAGCTCGAGGGTGGTGCCACCCTGACCGAACTCAACGGTCATGTCAGCAACCTGGCCGACGACGCCGGCGAAGTCCAGGCTGACCACAGCCACCAGTGCTTCCTGGAATTCGCCGAGAGCATCCTGCCGCAGTCCGTGCTGCGTTCGGCAATCACTGCCGCCTACCGCCGCCCCGAGCAGGAAGTGGTGCCAATGCTGCTGGAGCAGGCGCGCCTGAGCGCCCCGCTGGCAGAGGCAACCAACAAGCTGGCCGCCGGCATCGCCGAAAAACTGCGCAACCAGAAGAGCGCTGGTGGCCGTGCCGGCATCGTCCAGGGCCTGCTGCAGGAATTCTCGCTGTCGTCCCAGGAAGGCGTGGCGCTGATGTGCCTGGCCGAAGCCTTGCTGCGCATCCCCGACAAGGGCACCCGCGACGCGCTGATCCGCGACAAGATCAGCACCGGCAACTGGCAGCCGCACCTGGGCAACAGCCCATCGCTGTTCGTCAACGCCGCCACCTGGGGCCTGCTGCTGACCGGCAAGCTGGTCAGCACCCACAACGAATCCGGCCTGACCTCCTCGCTCACCCGAATTATTGGTAAAAGCGGCGAGCCGATGATCCGCAAGGGCGTCGACATGGCCATGCGCCTGATGGGCGAGCAGTTCGTGACCGGTGAAACCATTGCCGAAGCCCTGGCCAACGCCAGCCGCTTCGAAGCCAAAGGTTTCCGCTATTCCTACGACATGCTCGGCGAAGCGGCACTGACCGAGCACGACGCACAGAAGTACCTGGCGTCCTACGAGCAGGCCATCCACTCGATCGGCAAGGCCTCCCATGGCCGCGGCATCTATGAAGGCCCGGGCATCTCCATCAAGCTGTCGGCGCTGCACCCGCGCTACAGCCGCGCCCAGTACGAGCGCGTGATGGAAGAGCTGTACCCGCGCCTGCTGTCGCTGACCCAGCTGGCCAAGCAGTACGACATCGGCCTGAACATCGACGCCGAGGAGGCCGACCGCCTGGAGCTGTCGCTCGACCTGCTCGAGCGCCTGTGCTTCGAACCGTCGCTGGCCGGCTGGAACGGTATCGGCTTTGTTATCCAGGCCTACCAGAAACGCTGCCCGTACGTGATCGACTACGTCATCGACCTGGCCAAGCGCAGCCGCCACCGCCTGATGATCCGCCTGGTAAAAGGCGCCTACTGGGACAGCGAGATCAAGCGCGCCCAGGTCGAAGGCCTGGAAGGCTACCCGGTCTACACCCGCAAGGTGTACACCGACGTGTCCTACGTGGCCTGCGCCCGCAAGCTGCTGGCCGTGCCAGAAGCCATCTACCCGCAGTTCGCCACCCACAACGCCCACACCCTGTCGGCCATTTACCACATTGCCGGGCAGAACTATTACCCGGGCCAGTACGAGTTCCAGTGCCTGCACGGCATGGGCGAGCCACTGTACGAGCAAGTGGTCGGCAAGGTTGCCGACGGCAAGCTGAACCGCCCGTGCCGCGTGTATGCACCGGTCGGCACCCACGAAACACTGCTGGCCTACCTGGTACGCCGCCTGCTGGAAAACGGCGCCAACACCTCGTTCGTCAACCGCATCGCCGACCACTCGATTTCCATTCAGGAACTGGTTGCCGACCCGGTCGCCAGCATCGAGCGCATGGGCACCCAGGAAGGCAGCATCGGCCTGCCGCACCCGCGCATCCCGCTGCCGCGTGAACTGTATGGCAGCGAGCGCGCCAACTCGGCCGGTATCGACATGGCCAACGAACACCGCCTGGCATCGCTGTCCTGCGCCATGCTGGCCACCGCTCACAATGACTGGAAAGCCTCCCCGCTGTTGGCCTGCGCGGCCAGCCAAGGTGCCGCCGCGCCGGTACTGAACCCGGCAGACCACCGCGACGTGGTAGGCCATGTACAGGAAGCTACCGTCGCCGATGTCGACAACGCCATCCAGTGCGCGCTGAATGCTGCACCGATCTGGCAGGCTACCCCGCCCGCCGAGCGCGCCGCCATTCTTGAGCGCACCGCCGACCTGATGGAGGCCGAAATCCAGCCGCTGATGGGCCTGCTCATCCGCGAAGCGGGTAAAACCTTCGCCAACGCCATCGCCGAAGTACGTGAAGCCGTGGACTTCCTGCGTTACTACGCGGTACAGGCCCGCAACGACTTCAGCAACGACGCCCACCGCCCGCTGGGCCCGGTGGTGTGCATCAGCCCGTGGAACTTCCCGCTGGCAATCTTCACCGGCCAGGTAGCCGCTGCCCTGGCCGCCGGTAACCCGGTACTGGCCAAGCCAGCCGAGCAAACCCCGCTGATCGCCGCCCAGGCCGTGCGCCTGCTGCTGGAAGCCGGCATCCCTGAAGGCGTGCTGCAACTGCTGCCAGGCCGCGGCGAAACCGTTGGTGCCGGCCTGGTGGGTGATGAGCGCGTCAAAGGTGTGATGTTCACGGGCTCCACCGAAGTGGCCCGCCTACTGCAACGTAACGTCGCTGGCCGCCTGGACAACCAGGGCCGACCGATCCCGCTGATCGCCGAAACCGGTGGCCAGAACGCCATGATCGTCGACTCCTCGGCACTGACCGAGCAGGTGGTGATCGACGTGGTGTCCTCGGCCTTCGACAGTGCCGGCCAGCGTTGCTCGGCCCTGCGCGTGCTGTGCCTGCAGGAAGACTCCGCCGACCGCGTGATCGAAATGCTCAAGGGCGCCATGGCCGAAAGCCGCCTGGGCTGCCCGGACCGCCTGGCCGTGGACATTGGCCCGGTGATCGACGCCGAAGCCAAGGCCGGCATCGAGAAGCACATCCAGGGCATGCGCGAGAAAGGCCGCTCGGTCTATCAAGTGGCAATCGCCGATGCCGCCGAGATCAAGCGCGGCACCTTCGTGATGCCAACCCTGATCGAGCTGGAAAGCTTCGACGAGCTGAAGCGCGAAATCTTCGGCCCGGTGCTGCACGTGGTGCGCTACAACCGTCGCAACCTGGACCAGCTGATCGAGCAGATCAACAACTCCGGTTACGGCCTGACCCTCGGCGTACACACCCGTATCGACGAGACCATCGCCAAAGTCGTGGAAACCGCCAACGCCGGCAACATGTACGTCAACCGCAACATCGTCGGTGCGGTAGTAGGTGTGCAGCCATTCGGTGGTGAAGGCCTGTCTGGTACCGGCCCGAAAGCCGGTGGCCCGCTGTACTTGTACCGCCTGCTGTCGACCCGCCCGGCCGACGCGATTGGCCGCCACTTCCTGCATCAGGATGGCGAAGGCAAGCCGGACCGCACCCTGCACGATCAGCTGATCAAGCCGCTGCACGGCCTGAAGGCCTGGGCAGAAAACAACCAGCTGGCTGACCTGGCCGCGCTGTGCAGCCAGTTCGCCAGCCAGTCGCAGAGCGGCATCGCCCGCCTGCTGCCAGGCCCGACCGGCGAGCGCAACAGCTATACCATCCTGCCGCGCGAGCACGTGCTGTGCCTGGCCGACAACGAGGCCGACCTGCTGGCCCAGTTCGCGGCCGTGCTGGCGGTGGGCAGCTCGGCGGTATGGGCTGACGGCGAACCTGGCAAGGCGCTGCGCCAGCGCCTGCCACGCGAGCTGCAGGCCAAGGTGAAGCTGGTTTCGGACTGGAACAAGGATGAAGTGGCGTTCGACGCCGTGATCCACCATGGCGACTCGGACCAACTGCGCGGCGTTTGCCAGCAGGTGGCCAAACGCGCCGGGGCGATCGTGGGTGTGCACGGGCTGTCCAGCGGGGATCACCAGATTGCGCTGGAGCGCTTGGTGATCGAGCGGGCAGTGAGTGTAAACACTGCTGCTGCGGGCGGTAATGCCAGCTTGATGACCATTGGCTGAGGCTGAGGGTTGTTGATAAAGGAGAGCTTCGGCTCTCCTTTTTTATGGGCGCATGGCTTGAGATGTTCAGCGCCTATGATACCGAGCGCCGCCCGCGCGGCGCATCGCGAGCTGCGCTCGCTCCTACGTTTGTTTCGGGCCAATTATTCCTGCGGGATTTGCGCGCGAACGCTTTGGTGCATGACACGATATCGCGTCGTACAAACCAAGCGGTCGCGCGCCTCTGACACATGCATGACTGGCCCGAAACAAACGTAGGAGCGAGCGCAGCTCGCGATGCGCCGCGCGGGCGGCGCTCGATCGCGCAGGCGCCAAAAAACAAAAGACAAGCGCCTAAATGCCCCAAACCCTTTCTAAACCCATATCACCCAAACCTATTAACCTGTCCCCACCCCGACCTCGCCCCTACACTCGCAGCATCCCGCCTCAGGACCGCCACCATGCCCGAGACCCTGCTCAGCCCCCGCAACCTCGCCTTCGAACTCTATGAAGTCCTCGACGCCGAAGCCCTCACTCAGCGCCCGCGTTTCGCCGAACACAACCGCGAAACCTTCGACGCGGCACTGACCACCGCCCGCACCATCGCCGAAAAGTTCTTCGCCCCGCACAACCGCAAGGCTGATGAAAACGAGCCGCGCTATGTGGACGGCCGGGCCGAACTGATCCCGGAGGTGAAACCCGCGGTCGATGCCTTCCTCGAAGCCGGCTTCCTCAACGCCAACCGCGATTTCGAAGCCGGCGGCATGCAGTTGCCCAGCCTGGTCTCGCAGGCCTGCTTCGCCCACTTCCAGGCCGCCAACGCCGGCACTACGGCCTACCCGTTCCTGACCATGGGCGCAGCCAACCTGATCGAGAGTTTTGGCAACGACGAGCAAAAGCGCCTGTTCCTGCAGCCGATGATCGAGGGCCGCTATTTCGGCACCATGGCGCTGACCGAGCCCCACGCCGGCTCATCGCTGGCCGACATCCGCACCCGCGCCGAACCTGCCGGCGACGGCAG
Source organism: Pseudomonas sp. LAIL14HWK12:I1 (assembly GCF_003202095.1). Classification (NCBI taxonomy): domain Bacteria; kingdom Pseudomonadati; phylum Pseudomonadota; class Gammaproteobacteria; order Pseudomonadales; family Pseudomonadaceae; genus Pseudomonas; species Pseudomonas sp. LAIL14HWK12:I1. The sequence continues at coordinate 609,991 of NZ_QJKG01000002.1, read as the reverse complement.
CTACCGGCTCAAGGGCAACAAGATCTTCATCTCCGGCGGCGATCACGAACTGTCCGACAACATCGTGCACATGGTGCTGGCCAAACTGCCGGACGCCCCGCCTGGGGTGAAAGGCATCTCGCTGTTCATCGTGCCGAAATACCTGGTGAACCAGAACGGCAGCCGTGGCCCACGCAATGATGTGCTGCTGGCCGGGTTGTTCCACAAGATGGGCTGGCGCGGCACCACCTCTACCGCGCTGAACTTCGGTGACAACGGCGAGTGCGTCGGCTACCTGATCGGCCAACCGCACCAAGGCCTGGCCTGCATGTTCCAGATGATGAACGAGGCACGCATCGGCGTCGGCATGGGCGCGGTGATGCTCGGTTACGCCGGTTACCTGTACTCGCTGGAGTACGCCCGCCAGCGGCCGCAGGGTCGGCTGCCGGATAACAAAGACCCGCACAGCCCGGCGGTGCCGATCATCGAACACAGTGATGTGAAACGCATGCTGCTGGCGCAGAAGGCCTACGTCGAAGGCGCCTTCGACCTGGGCCTGTACGCCGCTCGCCTGTTCGACGACACCCAGACCGCCAACGAAGAAAGCACTCGCAAGCAGGCTCAGGAGCTACTCGACCTGCTGACCCCTATCGTCAAATCCTGGCCCTCGGCCTTCTGCCTCAAGGCCAACGAACTGGCCATCCAGATTCTCGGCGGCCACGGCTATACCCGCGAATACCCGGTAGAACAGTACTACCGCGACAACCGCCTGAACCCGATCCACGAAGGCACCGAAGGCATCCAGTCGCTCGACCTGCTCGGCCGCAAGCTGGCGCAGAACAATGGCGCCGGCCTCAAGCAACTGATCCGCCTGATCGCCGGTACGGCCGAGCGCGCCAGCCATCACCCGAACCTCGACCCGCTACGCCAGCCGCTGGAGCAATTGGTCAACCGACTGCAAAGCGTGACGCTTGCCCTGCTCAGCGACCTGGCTCAGGGCAAAGTTGCTGGTGCCTTGGCCAACTCGGCCCTGTACCTCAAGGCGTTCGGCCACTGCGTGATTGGCTGGCGTTGGCTGGAACAGGCCATTCACGCCGAGCTTGGCCTGCTCAAGGGCAACGCCAGCGACCGCGACTTTTACCTCGGCAAGCTGCAAGCGGCGCGTTATTTCCTGACCTGGGAAGTACCGGGCTGCCATCATGAGCTGGCATTGCTCGAGGCACGCGACGCCACCTGCCTCGCGATGCAAGACGCCTGGTTCTAGGAGCGCATTGCGCGCCTTCATGCACGGTGCCTATCTCTCCACTGCATGTGCAGGCGAAGTCACCCTGCGCGGGCTACGCGCAATGGCGATTCCCGCAGCGACCACTGCGACGCCTGCATAGGTTGTCCAGTGGATCGCGTCCCCGAACATCAGTGCTGCCCATAGCAACGTCACTGGCGGCTCCAGATAGACCAGTGCCGAAACGCGAGTCGCCGACAGTTTTGTGAGCAGTATCCACAGGCTCAAGTAGGCGATGAACGTCGAGAACAAGGTCAGCCATGCAACAGCCGCCCAGACTTGCGTGCTGGCAGGCACCTCGATCAGGCCCAGCGGCAAGCCTGTGGCTGCCAGCAGTACCAACGTCGTGGTTGACTGCAAAAACAGCGGCATCAACAAGCCGTCCTTGCTGTGGTCGGTCGCCAGTACCGATTGCCGCCGCTGATAAAGGGTGGCAATGGACAACGTGACGGCGGCGATCAGCGGCAGAGCGTATAGCCAAAGCTCAAGCCGGGTCGTGGACAGGCTGTACTCTCCCAGCACGACCACACTTACGCCCGCGAACCCGACCCCAAGCCCCAGCCACTCCTGCCGGCCGCTGCGCTCATGCTGGTCCTTGCGGCTCATCGATGCCGTTATCAGTGGCTGCAGGGCGCAAATAATGGCAGCGATCCCGGCCGGTAGCCCACCTCGAATAGCGATGTAAACACTCACCAGGTAGGCGAACTGGGCCAAAAAGCCGATCACGGCGTTGTAGCGTATTTGTGCCCACGACAATGCCCCCAGTCGATGCGCGACAATGGGCAACAGGCAGATGCTGACCAGCAGAAAGCGCCAGAAGAGCAGGCTGATCGCACCCGCGTCCTCTGTACCCAGCCGGGCGCCAATGAAGCCCGAACTCCAGGACAGGACAAAAATGGCTTGCAGCAGGATCAGGTAGAGCACACTGCTTGGCATACTCACGCCCCTATGGGATGCAATTCCTCGAACGTAATCGGCTCAATGCCGATACGCGCATAGTGCCGGGCAGCCGGCCGGTGCAGTGCCCAGCGTAACCCCAGCCAATTCGGCAGGGTCGCGGGAATGCCGTCGTCAGAAGCCAGGTGCCAGAAACGGTTGGAGTCGTCACTGAACCAGGGACAATGGAACGACAACACCAGTGACATGCGTCGCCCGCTGAGTACCGGGCGAACACCGTGAAACAATCGGCTGCCGTAGATGAACAAGGCATCACCAGGCGCGTCCAGGCGTGCAGTTTCGAAGGTGCGGTAATCCAGGGCATCAAAGGTATCGACTGTACCGTTGTGGAACAGGAACTCGCCGCCGCTGTAATCGGAAGGCCCCGACAGCACGATGTTGAGCACATAATTGGTGCCGTCCGTGTGCCACATGCCCAGTTGCTGCTGTTGCTCCGCTGGCTTGGGATAGAAATAGTTGATCTGCGAGCGGGCGTTGAGCATGGGGTAAGGCACCAGCGGCACGCCCGCAATGCGCGACACGGCCAACAGGAATGCGCGACTGCACATCATGTCGTTGATGAACGACGACAGCGCGGTAACCCCTCGCGTGCGCCGGGAAATGATCCATTCACTGTCGCCAGCGGCTTCCTCCAGGCGTGTGCAGATGCCTTGCAAGGCCGCAACACCTTCAGGTGTGAACAGCCGATGGACAACCGCTACCCCAGTGATGGTATCGACCGAAATTTTGGCGTGCGGGCTGCGGGTATAGCCCAGCTCTCCCAGTGTTCGGGTATCGGCGATGGTGGCGCCTTGGGGCCAGAGCAGATCGTCCCGCCAGGCAACCTCCTCGCCGAGGCATATCGACGAAGGTCGCGGCGCGCGCTTCAGCGTTGACTTGAGCGCCAGCTTCACACGGCCAACGCCGCGCTCGAACAAAGGTAAGGTGTCTGAGTGGTTCATGATGAGTCTGTCCCTGTAAGCCGCTACTGGAGGTACTTCGCGATTTGATAGCGCACCGAGCCGTCGCCACTGGCGAATTCGTCCATCACGCTGCAGTTGCAGTGCTGTGCCCTGATGCGACGGAACTGTTCGGGCGTGTACTTGAGGCAGATATTGGTCAGCAGATACCCATGTTGATGTAGGCGTTGAACAGGCTGCAGGGTCACAGCCACATGGATCGACTCACCCAGCATTCGCAACGGCACGAGCATGGCTTCATGCGGCCCCGACGGTGTGAAGCCTTGTTGAAGCGCAACCATTCGGGAGAACTGCAGCATGTTGGGGTTGGCGTAGAACCCAAGGATGGGCTGTTCCAACCCTTCCTCGTACACCTGCATTTCCGAAAGAATGTAGGTCGTTTCACCTGCAAGACTACGGATCAGCCTTCCCGTGCTCACCGGCAACTCGTTACCCTCCTGAAAGCCCAGCAGGGTGATCAGGGTAAGCTCCTGGTCGTGACGTAAATCGTCATGGGTGACCGTGCGGTAGTCGGCGGCGATGTAGTTGAAGCTCCCGTCGCCTTGCACTATCGGCCGCACCGCATCACTCATCGCGGGCTCCGAAGTCTGGTTGATATCGATGGCGGTGTAGCGAATGGAGCTGGAAGTCTCGGCCATTCGCTTCAGCAGGCAAGCGCTCTTGATCGGCTCAGGGCCCAACTCGACATAGTGCACCCTGCGCCCATTGCCAAGTGCTGCCAGGCGGTCGGCAACATTGCTAATGACGCTTTTGAGCGCCCCCTGCCCTTGTGCGTCGGCACACAGCCCCTCCTGCCCCACACCCTGTTCATTCAAGGCCCGCATCAGCAGAAATATCTCGTGGTTAAAACGATGATCGCTTTGCGGCCCAAGCTCAGGCTGAGACAGGGTCGAGTACTTCTCGTGGTTCTCGACCGTCCATAGCCGAGCGTTCTGGTACGAAGGGGTATGCACAAGTGCATCTACAACGAAGTCGTTCAGGCTCATCCGTATCATTCCATTGCATTTTCGGGAGGTAGGCGTGCTTTGACCTCACAGTAAGAGGGGGTATAAAGCCTGTACAGTTGAATAAATCGAAGCGCTGGTTCGATCCGGCTAAATCAGGTGGCGCAATGGGCAAAGGCCTCGACATCAACGTACTGAGAACCTTCCAGGCAGTAGCGCGGCTGGGCCGCTTCAAGGATGCAGCCGACTACGTCCACCGCAGCCCTTCGGCGGTAACCACACAAATCCAGAAGCTGGAAGAAAAGGTCGGGCAACAACTGTTTGCCCGCAGCAACCAATCGGTGGAGCTGACCCCGGCAGGCCGGCACTTGCTGGGCGAGGCAACACGTTTTCTGATGGCGCATGACAGGTTGCTGGCTACGCTGTCACCGCAGCAGATCACCGGAAAAGTGCGCCTGGGTGTGCCCGACGGCTATGCCGCCAACCTCATGAGCGACTTCTTGCCGGTGTTTGTTGCCAGTAACCCGAAACTGGAACTGGAGGCCGTGGCACGGTCCAGCGCCGAGCTCATCGACCTGTTTGCCCGACAGCGGCTGGACCTGGCAGTGGCGGTCAGCAGTGAAGACTGGCAGCAAGGTGAATGGATACGATCGACTCAGCCTCGCTGGGCCGCCGCCCCGGGGTTCAATCATGATGCCAGCCGCCCCTTGCCACTGGCTCTGCAGTTGAAAGGCTGCCCGTACAGAGAGGCGGCCTTGCAGGCACTGAAAGCTCAAGGCATCGCGTACCGCATCCTGCTGGAAAGCGCCAACTGGCATGCCGTGCTGGCCTGCATGAGGAGTGGCCTGGCCGTTGGCATCGTCGAAGGGCTGGATAACGCCGACCCATCGCTCACTTACGTGGAGGGCATGGGCTTGCCCGACCTCGCCGAGCATCACGTCTACCTGCTGACGGACACCTCTCACCATGTCGCGCTGCATTTGAACGGAATGTTGAAAGCCGCCATCCAGAAAGAAGGGGTGGCAACACCCGACCATTTCCCGCCGCGCGTTATTTCCTGACCTGGAAAGTACCGGGCTGCCATAATGAGCTGGCATTGCTAGAGGGGTGGTTCTAGGGGGAGCCACCGTGTACACGGAGGCTTGTGCATGTTTGATTCCAGCGCCCTGCTGCGCCAGCGTTTTGCCGCGCTGCGCAGTACGGCCGAGTTGTTTTCCCTGCGCCATGTGAAACAGTCGCACCAGGCGCTATCGGTTCGCCGCAACGTTGCCGAACCTCCGTTCTTCAGCCAGGACGAAGGCGCCATGCTCACTGTGCGGGTCAACGGCGTGGAAGCTTACGCGGCCACCGCCGACCTGTCCCAGGCGGGCCTGCAACACGCGTTGGAGCAGGCCGAGGCCCTGGCCCGGCAGATCGCCCGGCACAGCTTGCTGGACCTGCGCGACCAACCCGTGACCAGCGCCCGTCACGATCATATTTCACCCAACTTCGACCAGCCCGTGCTGTCCCTCGCCGACTGCCTTGGCTTGCTCGCCGCCGAATCGGCCAGCGTGCCCAAGGACAGCCGCCTGGTGGACTGGCAGGCGAGCCTGGGCCTGACCCTGGTCGAGCAAACCTACCTGAACTCGGCCGGTGCCGAACTGCGCCACGCCCAGCGCTTCCTGTTCCCAGGCCTGGGTGTCACCGCCAGCGATGGCCAGGACAGCCAGAGCCGCAGCCTGGGCCGCGACAACTTCGGCCAGCAGGGCGGGTTCGAAATCATCGAGCGTTGCGGGCTGGTGGGCGCCGCCCGGCAAGTTGCCGACGAGGCACTGCAGTTGCTGCTGGCACCCAACACCCCCAGCGGCCCACGCGATCTGCTGCTGATGCCAGACCAGATGATGCTGCAGATTCACGAGTCCATCGGCCACCCGCTGGAAATGGACCGCATCCTCGGTGACGAGCGTAATTACGCTGGCACCAGCTTCGTCAAAGCCAGCGATTTCGGCCACCTGCAATACGGCTCCAGCCTGCTGAACGTGACGTTCGACCCGACCATCGGCGAAGAGCTGGCCAGCTACAGCTTCGATGACGACGGCACCCCGGCCAGCAAGCAGTTCCTGATCCGCGCCGGCCTGCTGTTGCGCCCGCTGGGCGGCGCATTGTCGCAATTCCGCTCTGGCCTGGACGGCGTGGCCAACAGCCGCGCCTGCGGGTGGAACCGTGCACCGATCGACCGCATGGCCAACCTGAACATCGAGCCGGGCGACCAAAGCCTGGAGCAACTGGTAAAGGGTATCGAGCACGGCATCCTGATGCGCACCAACCGCTCCTGGTCCATCGACGATGCACGCAACAAGTTCCAGTTCGGCTGCGAATGGGGCCAGCTGATCGAAAACGGTGAGCTCAAGGGCATCGTCAAGAACCCCAACTACCGCGGCATCTCCGCACAGTTCTGGCGCAACCTGGCGGCGGTTGGCGACCGCAGCACCTTCCAGGTACTCGGCACGCCCAACTGCGGCAAGGGCGAACCCAACCAGGTGGTGCGGGTCGGCCATGCATCGCCCGCCTGCGTATTCCGCCAGATTGATGTATTCGGAGGAGACGCCTGATGAAACAGGCTTTCGAAACCCTGGTCGGGGATGTGCGCGCCGCCCTGCAAGCAGGCGAGCAGTTCACCCTCGGCTACAGCGCCGAACAGTCGCAATTCGTGCGTTTCAACCACGCCAAGGTGCGCCAGGCCGGCACTGTCAGCCAGGCCAGCGCGCAACTGCGGTTGGTCGGTGATGGCCGCCAGGCGGAACAGCAGGTGACCTTGAGTGGCGACGCGCAACTGGACCGCCAGCGCCTTGGCGATGCGCTGGAGCAACTGCGCCAGACGTTGCCACTGTTGCCCGTTGACCCTTATCTGCGGCTAGACGAAAGTGCCTGGCAAAGCCACAGCCTGCAGGCGCAGCCCCTGCCCGAACTGGACGAAGTACTGGCCCTGCTCGACCGCGAAGCAGGCGAGCTGGACCTGGTCGGTATCTACGCTGCCGGCCCGATCTGCCGGGGCTTTGCCAGTTCGTTCGGTGCCTTTGGCTGGCACCAGGCCAACAGCTTCAACTTCGACTGGAGCCTGTTCCACAAAAACGGCCAGGCGGTGAAGGCCAACTATGCCGGCCAGGTGTGGAGCACGGATGACTTCATCGCACGTCTGCGCCAGGCGCGAGAACAGTTGGGCTTCCTCGGCCGCCCGGCAGTCACCCTCAAACCCGGCAGCTACCGCGCCTACCTGGCCCCGGCGGCCATGGACGAAATCGCCGGCATGCTGTGCTGGGGCGGTTTTTCCGCGCAGGCGCTGGCCACTGGCAACAGCGCCTTGCAGCGTTTGTACAACGGTGATGCCCGGCTGAGCCCGCTGGTGAGTTTCTCCGAGCAGGTTAGCGGGTCGCTGAGCCCGGCGTTTTCCGATGAGGGGGCACCGCGCCTGGATGTGCCGTTGATTCAGCAAGGAGAGGCGCAGCAGAGGTTGATCAGTGCACGCAGTGCAGCCGAGTTCGCGTTGCTGGCCAATGGTGCCGACAGTTACGAATCGCCGTGTGCGCTGAGCCTGGCGCCGGGTACTCTGGCCAGCGAGCATGTGCTTGAGCGGCTGGGTACCGGGCTGTACATCAGTAACCTGTGGTACCTGAACTACTCTGATCTGCCGGCGGCGCGCATGACGGGGTTGACCCGATTCGCTACCTTCTGGGTGGAAAACGGGCAGATTCAGGGGCCCGTGAGCACCATGCGCTTCGATGACAGCCTGTACAGTTTGCTTGGCAGCCAGCTGGAGGACCTGACCCGCGAGCGCGAGATGATCCTGTCGACCAGCACCTATGGACAGCGCAGTACCGGGTCGAGTCATTTGCCGGGAGCACTGGTCAAAGGTCTCACACTGACATTGTGACTGGATTTGCTGGCCCTTTCGCGGCTAAAGCCGCTCCTACAGGGATCGCATAACCCTTGTGGGAGCGGCTTTAGCCGCGAAGAGGCCGGCACTGACAAACGAGGAAGTCATGCCCGATCGAGCACCGCTAGACCCCGTCACCGCCCGCTGGATCCCTTGGGTGGTGGCCATCGCCTTCTTCATGCAGTCCCTGGACGGCACCATCCTCAACACCGCACTGCCGGCCATGGCCCGCTCGCTGGCCGAAGACCCGCTGCGCATGCAGGGCGTGATCATCGCCTACATGCTCACCGTAGCCCTGCTGATCCCCGCCTCGGGCTGGATCGCCGACCGTTTCGGCACCAAGCGCATCTTCTTCAGTGCCATCCTGCTGTTCAGCTTCGGCTCGCTGCTGTGTGCCGCTGCCAACAGCCTGGGCTTTTTGATCTTCGCCCGGGTCGTGCAGGGCCTGGGCGGTGCGCTGATGCTGCCGGTCGGGCGCCTGGTGGTGCTGCGCGCCTACCCACGCAGCGAGTTGGTGCGAATCATGAGTTTCATCACCATCCCCGGCCTGCTCGGCCCATTGCTAGGCCCGACGGTCGGCGGCTGGCTGGTGGAGATCCTCAGCTGGCACTGGATCTTCCTGCTCAATCTGCCCGTCGGCCTGATCGGTTGCTTTGCCGTATGGAAGTTCATACCAGACCTACGCGGCGCCGAGCGCACCACGTTCGACGGCCCCGGTTTCCTGCTGTTTGGTGCCGCGATGGTACTGATCACCATCGCCATGGAAGGCCTGGGCGAGCTGCACCTGCCGCACTTGCGGGTGATGTTGCTGCTGTTCGCCGGCATGGCGTGCCTGGCCGCCTACTGGCTGCGTGCCGGGCGCGACCCGGAGCCTTTGTTCTCGCCCAGCCTGTTCCGCGTGCGCACCTTCGCCATCGGCATCCTCGGCAACCTGTTCGCCCGCTTGGGCAGTGGCGCCCTACCGTTCCTGGTGCCGTTGCTGCTGCAGGTCGCGCTGGGCTACTCACCGGCCCAGGCCGGCATGAGCATGATCCCGCTGGCGGCAGCGGCCATGCTGGCCAAGTCCGTTGCCCGCCCGCTGATCGAGCGCTTCGGTTACCGCATCATCCTCACCGGCAACACCCTGCTGCTGGGCCTGCTGCTGGCCAGCCTAGGGCTGGTCGACGAGCAGACGCCCTACGCGGTGCTACTGATTCAGTTGGGCTTGCTGGGGGCGGTCAACTCGATGCAGTTCACCGCGATGAACACCGTGACCCTGATCGACCTGGACGACGCCAGCGCCAGCAGCGGCAACAGCCTACTATCGGTGGTCGCGCAACTGGCCCTGAGCCTGGGCGTGGCCTGTGCCGGTGCCTTGCTGGGCGGCTTTACCGCAGCGGGCAGCGCCGAAGGCGTGGAGTCCACCTTGGGCGCCTTCCAGCTGACCTTCGTCACCATCGGCGTGATGGCCATGCTGGCGGCAGCGATCTTCCTGCAACTGGCGCCCACGGACGGAAGGCGTGCCCGTCGTCCGGAAGAACACATGGAGTCGTAGGGCGAATGGCCATGAGGCTGGTAGACTGTGCGGCATTTTTCGCTTCGCACCGCAGGCCAGCCTCGTGACCACCGAATCCACCGCCTTTGCCACTCTGCCGTTGTCCGCCGCCATGCTGGCGAATCTGGACGCCCTCGGCTATGCCTCGATGACGCCGATCCAGGCCCAGAGCCTGCCGGTCATCCTCAAAGGCCAGGACCTGATCGCCCAGGCCAAGACCGGCAGCGGCAAGACCGCCGCCTTCGGCATCGGCCTGCTGAACCCGATCAACCCGCGCTACTTCGGCTGCCAGGCGCTGGTGCTGTGCCCTACCCGCGAACTCGCCGACCAGGTGGCCAAGGAGCTGCGCCGTCTGGCCCGCGCCGAGGACAACATCAAGATCCTCACCCTGTGCGGCGGCGTTTCGCTGGGCCCGCAAATCGCCTCGCTGGAGCACGGTGCGCACATCATCGTCGGCACCCCGGGGCGTATCCAGCAACACCTGGACAAGGGCACCCTGGTACTCGATGGCCTGAACACGCTGGTACTGGACGAAGCCGACCGCATGCTCGACATGGGCTTCTTCGACGCCATCGCCAGCATCATCGGCAAGACCCCGTCGCGCCGCCAGACCCTGCTGTTCTCGGCCACCTACCCGGCCGGTATCAAGCAACTGGCCGCCGACTTCATGCGCAACCCGCAGCAAGTGAAGGTCGAAAGCCTGCACACCGACAACCAGATCGAACAGCGCTTCATCGAGATCGACCCGCAGCAGCGCCTGGAGGCCGTCACCCGCGTGCTCGGCCACTACCGCCCGCAGTCCTGCGTGGCGTTCTGCTTCACCAAGCAGCAATGCGAGGACGTGGTTGCCCACCTCACCGCCAAGGGCATCGTTGCCCAGGCGCTGCATGGCGACCTGGAGCAGCGCGACCGCGACCAGGTGCTGACCATGTTCGCCAACCGCAGCAGCTCGGTGCTGGTGGCTACCGACGTGGCTGCGCGCGGCCTGGATATCGATGGCCTGGACATGGTCATCAACGTGGAACTGGCGCGTGATGCCGAAATCCACGTACACCGTGTGGGCCGTACTGGCCGTGCGGGTGAGAAAGGTGTTGCAGTCAGCCTGGTGGCACCAGCCGAAGGCCACCGCGCCCAGGCCATCGAGGCGCTACAGAAGAGCCCGCTGCGCTGGGACCAGCTGGACAGCCTGAAGAACAAGGGCGGCGAGCCGCTGCTGCCGGTGATGAGCACCCTGTGCATTGCAGCCGGGCGCAAGGACAAGCTGCGCCCGGGCGATATTCTCGGGGCACTGACCGGTGATGCCGGCATCCCGGGCAAGCAGGTGGGCAAGATTGCCATCTTCGACTTCCAGGCGTTCGTTGCCGTGGAGCGGGCGCTGGCCAAGCAGGCCATGCAGCGGCTGAACAGCGGCAAGATCAAAGGGCGTTCACTGAAAGTCCGCATCATCTGATGATTTTTTTGGGGCCGCCTTGCGGCCCTTTCGCGGCACAAGGCCGCTCCTGCAAGCGATCGCGTATCTCCTGTAGGAGCGGCCTTGTGCCGCGAAAGGGCTGCCAAGCAGCCCCGGCAATTCCCAAGAGGTAACACCGTGCATTCCACCGACGTCATCATCCTCGGCGCCGGCGCCGCCGGCCTGATGTGCGCCCAGCTCAGCGCCCGCCGTGGCCGCCGGGTGCTGCTGCTCGACCACGCCAACAAGCCCGGCAAGAAGATCCTCATGTCTGGCGGCGGGCGCTGCAACTTCACCAACATGTACACCGAGCCGGCCAACTTCCTGTCGCAGAACGCGCATTTCTGCAAGTCGGCCCTGGCCCGCTACACCCAATGGGACTTCATCGAACTGGTGTGCAAGCACGGCGTGGCGTACCACGAGAAAAAGCTCGGCCAGCTGTTCTGCGACAACAAGGCCAGCGACATCCTCGACATGCTGCTGGCCGAGTGCGACGAGGCTGGCGCCGAAATCCGCATGCATACCAGCATCGAACAGATCGAAAAGACCGAAACCGGCTACCTGCTGCAGACCAGCGGTGGCCAGTTCGCCTGCCAGTCACTGGTGATTGCCACCGGCGGCCTGTCGATCCCGACCCTGGGTGCCACCGGTTTCGGCTACCAGGTGGCGCGCCAGTTTGGCCACACCCTGCTGCCGACCCGCGCCGGGCTGGTGCCGTTCACCATCACCGAGCCCCAACTCAAGGCACTGTGCACCGAGTTGTCCGGCACCTCGCTGGACTGCACCGCCAGTTGCAATGGCACCAGCTTCCGCGAAAACCTGCTGTTTACCCACCGTGGCCTGAGCGGCCCGGCGATCTTGCAGATTTCTTCGTTCTGGGAAGCCGGTGACACGGTGGAGATCAACCTGCTGCCCGACCGCGATGCGCTCACCTGGCTGCAACAGATGCAAACCGAGCGCGCCAACGCCGAACTGAAGACCGTGCTGGGCGAGGTGTTCACCCGCAAGCTGGCCAACCTGCTGGCCGAGCAGTGGTTCGAGTCCAGGCCGATGAAGCAGTACACCCCGGCAGAGCTGGCACAGATCGCCGAAAAGCTGGCGAACTGGCAAGTGGTACCGGCCGGCACCGAAGGCTACCGCACCGCCGAAGTCACCCTGGGCGGCGTGGATACGCGCGAAGTATCGTCCAAGACCATGGAATCGCTCAAAAGCCCGGGCCTGTACTTCATCGGCGAAGTGCTCGACGTCACCGGCCACCTGGGCGGTTTCAACTTCCAGTGGGCCTGGGCGTCGGCCAACGCCGCAGCGCAGTTCGTGTAGAGTAGAATCCATTCAGCAGCACGGAACGCTTCTTGCTGGCCCGTGCTGCAATGCATTCTTCGCTTACTGCCTAGCAGGCCATCATGTCATCGAGCTCGTTCCGTCAGTCACTGCGTCGCCTGTGGGGCCAAGACAAGTTCAGCTACAGCATCCGGGTCACCATCGCCCTCACCGGCAGCCTGGCCCTGTGCTGGTACCAGAACGAGATGGCCCTGCTGATCCCCCTGTTCCTCGGCATCATCGCCAGTGCCCTGGCCGAAACCGACGACAGCTGGCAGGGCCGTCTCAGCGCCCTTGCCGTTACCCTCGTGTGTTTTGCCATCGCCGCGCTGGCGGTGGAGCTACTGTTCCCCTACCCCTGGGTTTTCGTTGTTGCCTTGGCCTTGGCCGCATTCGGCCTGACCATGCTCGGTGCACTGGGCGAACGCTACGGTGCCATCGCTTCAGCGACCTTGATCACAGCGGTTTACACCATGATCGGCGTTGACCAGCGCGGTGGCCAGGTGACGGACTTCTGGCACGAGCCTTTGCTGCTGGTGACGGGGGCGGCCTGGTACGGGCTGCTGTCGGTGCTATGGCAGGCACTGTTCTCCAACCAGCCGGTGCAGCAAAGCCTGGCCAAGCTGTTCTACGAGCTGGGCAGCTACCTCAAGCTCAAGGCCAGCCTGTTCGAGCCGGTACGCACCCTCGATGTCGAGGCCCGCCGCCTTGAGCTGGCGCAGCAAAACGGCAAGGTGGTGGCGGCGCTCAACGCAGCCAAGGAAATCATCCTGCACCGGGTCGGCAACAGCCAGCCGAACTCCAAAGTCAGCCGCTACCTCAAGCTGTATTTCCTGGCCCAGGACATCCACGAGCGGGTCAGTGCCTCGCACTACCCCTATAACGCCCTGACCGACGCGTTCTTCCACAGTGATGTGATGTTTCGCTGCCAGCGCCTGCTGCGCAAGCAGGGTTCGTCCTGCCAGGAGCTGGCGCGCTCCATCCGCCTGCGCCAGCCATTCGTGCTGGCCAGCGGTTATCCCGAAGCCCTCGAAGACCTCAACGCTTCGCTAGAACACCTGCGCATCCAGAGCAACCCGGCCTGGCGTGGCCTGTTGCGTTCGCTGCGGGCACTGGCCGCCAACCTGGCAACACTGGACCGCCTGCTAAGCGCCGCCAGCAACCCGGACAGCCTGGCCGACGCCAGCGACAGCAGCCTGCTCGACCGCTCCCCACGCTCGCTTAAAGACGTGTGGACACGCCTGCGCACCCAGCTGACGCCGACCTCGCTGTTGTTCCGTCATGCCCTGCGCCTGCCGCTGGCGCTGTCGATCGGCTACGGCATGGTGCACCTGATCCACCCCACCCAAGGCTACTGGATCATCCTGACCACGTTGTTCGTGTGCCAGCCCAACTACGGCGCAACCCGGCGCAAGCTGGTACAGCGAATCTTCGGCACCGCCGTCGGCCTGACAGTGGGCTGGGCGTTGTTCGACCTGTTCCCCAACCCGGTCATCCAGTCGCTGTTCGCCGTGGTCGCCGGGGTGGTGTTCTTCGTCAACCGCACCACCCGCTACACCCTGGCCACGGCGGCGATCACCCTGATGGTACTGTTCTGCTTCAACCAGATCGGCGATGGCTATGGGCTGTTCCTGCCGCGCCTGTTCGATACCCTGGTGGGCAGCCTGATCGCCATCCTGGCGGTGTTCCTGTTCCTGCCGGACTGGCAAGGGCGGCGGCTGAACAAGGCACTGGCCAATACCCTGGCCTGCGCCAGCGTATACCTGCGCCAGATCATGCAGCAGTATGCCCACGGCAAGCGCGACGACCTGGCCTACCGCCTGGCCCGGCGCAATGCCCACAACGCCGACGCGGCGCTGTCCACCACCTTGGCCAACATGCTGATGGAGCCTGGGCATTTCCGTAAGGAAGCGGATGTGGGCTTCCGTTTCCTGGTGCTGTCGCACACCCTGCTCAGCTACCTCTCCGGGCTGGGTGCACACCGCGACACAGCGTTGCCGGCGGAGGTCCAGGAGCAACTGATCGAAGGCGCCGGGCAAAGCCTGGCCAACAGCCTGGACGAAATAGCCAATGGGCTGGCGGCGCGGTTACCGGTGGCGATTCACAGTGATGAAGAAGAGGCGCTGGCCAATGCCCTTGAGCAGATGCCGGAAGAGCTGGATGAGCATCAGCGGCTGGTGCAGACACAGTTGGCGCTGATTTGCCGGCAGCTGGGGCCATTGCGGACCTTGGCGGCGCATTTGATCAAGGAGGGTGCGCCTGCCTGAGAGCAGGCACAACCCTCAGAAACCATGCTGGCGCAGCAACCGCGCGTAACTGCCATCCGCCTTCATTGCCGCAATCGCCTGCTCGAACCCCTCGACAATCCGCGCATGCCCCGGGTGCTTCAGGCTAACCAGAATATGCAGGGTGTTCTCCCCCAACGGCGGCTCCACCAGCATCACCCCATCGCGCACTTCCTGCGGCTCACGCTGCAAGTTGTAACGTGCCACATACTCATCCTCCACCGCCAGGTTCACCCGCCCGGCCGCCAGCATGCGCACGGCCGACGAAAAGTTGCGCACCGGCACCTTGTTCAACCGGGTATCGCCGTCAAACTCAGGTGAGTAGGCGTAATCACGCACCACAGCAATGCTGTAGGGGTACAAGTCCGACGGGTGCTGATAGCGCAATGGCTCGCCCGTGCGTTGCAGCAGGCGAATACGGTTAGTCAGGTAAGCGCTGGAGAACTGCCCGATACGGGCACGCGCGTCGTTCTGCCAGGCATTGATCAGCACGTCGTAACGCCCTTCACTCACCCCCAGCAACGCCCGGGCCCAAGGCGCTTCTTCAAACGTTGTGGCATAGCCCGCGCGGGCCAGCGCCGAGGTGACAATGCTGGTGGCCAAGCCCCCGCCCGGCATGCTGGTATCGGTGAACGGCGGCCAGCTGTCGGCCACCAGGCGCAGTTTGTCCTGGGGTGCGACGGGTGTTGCCAGCATCATTGCCAGTAATCCCAGAACACAAAGCAGTGGCCGCATGCTCACGTCCTTTCGCGATGGGGGGCACACACTGCCGATGAGATTACACAAAGCCATCGCCGAGGGCAGCGGCCAATAGTGTCATTTAGCCTCTATTTTGGCCGAAGGGCACAGGCCATGCGATGATCGACCGCTCACTCAAGGAGTTCGCGCCTATGTCCATCGACTGGCTCTGCAAGCACCACACCGACCTCGGCAAGGACCAGCTCTACGCCATTCTGCAATTGCGCACGGAAGTGTTCGTGGTAGAGCAGCGCTGCGCCTACCAGGAAGTGGACGGCCAGGACCTGACGGGCGATACGCTGCACCTGATGGCCTGGCAGGATGACAAGCTGGTCGCCTACCTGCGCCTGCTCGATCCGCAGTCCCAGGGCGGGGATGTGGTGATCGGACGAGTGGTGACTTCGCCGTCAGCGCGCGGGCTGAAGCTGGGGCATCCGTTGCTGCTCAAGGGGCTGGAGGCGGCTGAGCATTGCTGGCCAGGCGTGCCGGTTTACCTGTCGGCGCAAGCGCATTTGCAAGGGTTCTATGCCCGGCACGGGTTTGTGGTGGTGGGAGAGGAATACCTTGAGGACGATATTCCGCATATCGGGATGCGCAAAGGTTGAGGTTGCCGGGGCCATGCTGCGGCCCCGGAACTTCACGGGTAGCCCAAGACTTCGCGGATCTGCCGCAGGTGCTGGATGATCCACTGCTTGTCGATCGCGCCCCAGTCATGAATGCGGTAATGCCCGGCATGATTGCGCGCGCCTTCCTGCTGCTCGAACTCACAGACGATGTCCAGGTCGGCCAGGGCGGCGATGGTGTCCTGGGCCGTGCGCCGTGGCATCCCGGTGGCCTCCATCAACGCGGGTACGCTGGTCGCGGTCCGGCTGTCGATCAGCCAGGCCACGTACAAACGGCGGTAGAAGCTGCTCTTGGTCTTGCTCACTTCCATGCTGCGTGGTCCTTAAACGTTGCCCGGCAGCTCCCGATAAGTCAGGTAGACGCGCAGGTCGAATTCCAGTTGGTGGTAGTCCGGCTCCATGTGCTGGCAGAGCTGGTAGAACGCCTTGCTGTGATCGCGCTCGCGCAGGTGCGCCAGTTCGTGCACCACGATCATGCGCAAGAACTGTGGCGCGGCCTCCTTGAACAACGAGGCAATGCGGATTTCCTTTTTCGCCTTGAGCTTGCCGCCCTGCACCCGCGACACCGCCGTATTCAGGCCCAAGGCCCGATGGGTCAGGTCAAGGCGGTTGTCGAACAATACCTTGTCCAGGCCCGGCGCGGTGCGCAGGTACTGCTGGCGCAGGTCCTGGGCATAGCCATACAGCGCCTTGTCGCTTTGCACGTCATGGCGGTCGGGGTAGCGTCGCTGCAGGTACTCGCCCAGGCGGCCGCTGTCGATCATCTGCCGCACCTGCGCTTGCAGGTGCGGGGGGTAGGCTTGCAAGTAACGTAATACGGTCATGGCGCTGCATTCGGCGTAACGAATGCCGATTCTAGCCAATCATGGCCCTGGCCACGAGAAAATTGCCGGAAAGCCGCTGGCGTCCGCTGCGATCATCGGGTGAGCCACCAGGAAGCCCTGCACATATTCACAGCCATTGGCCTTGAGCCAGGCCGCCTGAGGCGGGGTCTCCACCCCTTCGGCAATCACCGTGATACGGTAGTCGGCACACAGGCCAATCACACTGCGGACCAAAGCCGCATCCACCGTCGAGTCGGGCAGGCGTGCCACCAGGTGGCGGTCAAGCTTGAGGGTGTCGATTGGCAAGTCGCGCAGCATGCGCAATGAGCAGTCACCCGCCCCAAAGTCATCCAGCGCCACCCGAACTCCCAACTCGCGCAGGCGGTGTATCTGCTTTACGGCCGCATCGATGTTGTACATCAACGAGGTCTCCGCCACTTCCACCTCCAGCTGCGCCGGGTCCAGTTGGTAAAGCTGGATGACCCGCTGCAACTCCTCAACCAGGCTGGGCATGACGAACTGCGCACGGCTCAAACTGATGCCAAGTACCAGGTCTGCGGGGAAGCGTTCGTACCAGGCCTGGCGCTGAGCGGCCCCCTGCCGATAAATCCAGCTGGCCAGGCGGTTGATCAGCCGTGCTTCCTCCAGCAACGGAATGAACAGCCCCGGCGGTACGTCGCCGACGCTGGGGTGCTGCCAGCGCAACAATGCTTCGAATCCACGCAGACGGCCATCGATGAACGACACCTGAGGCTGATAGACCAAGGTGAAGTCCTGCTGCTCGATGGCGGCGCGCACGCCGTCTTCAAGCATCAGGCGCGAACGTGCGCGGCCGTTGAGTTCCTGGTCATAGAAGCGGTACTGCTGGCGCCCGGCCTGCTTCGCGGCATACATCGCCGCATCGGCTGCACGCAACAGGCCCTCCACATTGGCGCCGCAGTCCGGGTAGGTGGCGATGCCGATACTGACCCCAAGGCTCACATCAAGCCCTTCGATCTGATGGCTGATCGAAATACGCTCAAGCAGTTTCTCGGCATAACGGCCCGCCTGCTCGGGGTAAGGCAGGCTGTCGAACAGTGCAGTGAATTCATCACCGCCCATCCGCGCCAGCAACGCCTCGCTACCCAGGCAGTCCTTGAGTTGCTCGCCTACCCAGCGCAGCACGCGGTCACCGGTTTCATGGCCCAGCGAGTCGTTGATGCGCTTGAAGCCATCCAGGTCCATGTACATCAGCGCCTGCGCCTTGTCCGAGCGCTCGTTACGCAGCAGAGCACCTTCGGCGGCCTGGTAGAAACCCCGCCGGTTGAGCAACCCGGTGAGCGGGTCGGTAACCGCCTGGTACTCCAATTGCTGGTGCAGGTTGCGCACCACCGACATGTCCAGCACCGTCACCACCATGGCCTGCTGGTCGGCCGGCAGCGGTGCACAGGACAGCGCCACCGGCACCAGCTCGCCCCCCAAAGTGCGCAACAGGGCATCGTGTACGCGGAAAATGCGCCGCCCCAGGTAGGCCTGATAGAAGTCGGACTCCTCCCACAGCCTGGCATTGGCCAGTTGCACCAGGTCAAGCAGGTGAGCGCCCTGCAATTGCTGAACCGGTGCCGCCAGCAAGCGCGAAATGGCCGGGTTGGCAAAACTGATGACACCTTGTGCATCTACCACCAGGATGCCCTCGGCAGCATTCTCCAGGATCGATGCATTGAATGCCCTGGCGGCCTCCAGCTCTCGGCTCAGACGTTGCAGCATGCGCCGGTTGCGCTGCTGTTCGAGCAAGGCCTGAACCTTGGGCTTGAGGATTTGCGGGTCGAACGGCTTGAACATGTAGTCCACGGCGCCGCTGGCGTAGCCTTTGAGCACGGCGGCTTCGGACTGTTCGTTGGCGGTGAGGAAGATAATCGGGGTCAGCCGGGTGCGTTGGCTGCCACGCATTAGCCGGGCGACTTCGAAACCGTCCATTTCCGGCATTTGCACATCCAGCAGCACCAGGTCGACATCGTGCTCGAGCAACGCGCTCAAGGCTTCCATCCCTGAGCTTGCCGTCAACACTTGCCAATCCTGCCGGGCCAACAAGGCCCGCATGCTGATGAGGTTCTCGGGGTAGTCGTCTACCACCAGAAGAACCGAGCAGCCATCCAGTGGCTGTGGTTGAGCTTGAGCGCCATCCATGCTGCTTCTCTGTTATGTGACCGACTTCAAAATACGGTTGGATCCATCAATACTCTAGACCCGAGGCTGTAACGCGCAATGCAATCAGAACGCTATCAGCGGCTCAACTGTACGGTAGCCGACTAACGGTCGGTCTGCCGGGATTATGTGCAGGTTCTGTCGCCCATAAAAAAACCCGCATCGCTGCGGGTTTTTCATGCTGCCGGTTGATCAGTTGACCTTGGCGGCCAGCTCACCTTTCAGGTAGCGCTGGTACATGCCTTCCAGGGAGATCGGCTTGATCTTCGAGGCATTGCCGGCAGTGCCGAAGGCTTCGTAACGAGCGATGCACACGTCGCGCATGGCCTTGACGGTTTCACCGAAGAACTTGCGTGGGTCGAACTCGCTCGGGTTGGTCGCCATCAGGCGGCGCATGGCACCGGTAGAGGCCAGACGCAGGTCGGTGTCGATGTTGACCTTACGTACGCCGTACTTGATACCTTCGACGATCTCTTCAACCGGTACACCGTAGGTTTCCTTGATGTCGCCGCCGTACTGGTTGATGATCGCCAGCCACTCTTGCGGTACCGAGGAAGAACCGTGCATCACCAGGTGGGTGTTGGGGATGCGCTTGTGGATTTCCTTGATGCGGTCGATGGCCAGCACGTCGCCGGTAGGCGGCTTGGTGAACTTGTAGGCACCGTGGCTGGTACCGATGGCGATCGCCAGGGCGTCGACCTGGGTCTTCTTGACGAAGTCGGCAGCCTCTTCCGGGTCGGTCAGCATCTGGCTGTGGTCCAGCACGCCTTCGGCGCCGATGCCGTCTTCTTCACCGGCCATGCCGGTTTCCAGCGAACCCAGGCAGCCCAGCTCGCCTTCTACCGAAACACCGCAGGCGTGTGCCATGGCAACGGTCTGCTGGGTAACGCGGACGTTGTACTCGTAGTCGGTCGGGGTCTTGCCGTCTTCACCCAGCGAGCCGTCCATCATGACCGAGCTGAAGCCCAGCTGGATCGAGCGCTGGCAGACGTCAGGGCTGGTGCCGTGGTCCTGGTGCATGCACACCGGGATGTGCGGGAATTCTTCGATGGCCGCCAGGATCAGGTGGCGCAGGAACGGGGCGCCAGCGTATTTGCGGGCACCGGCCGAAGCCTGGACGATCACCGGGGAGTCGGTCTTGTCGGCCGCTTCCATGATGGCGCGCATCTGCTCGAGGTTGTTGACGTTGAAAGCTGGTACGCCGTAACCGAACTCGGCGGCGTGGTCCAGCATCTGGCGCATGCTAATGAGTGCCATTGTGTATCTCTCTCCCGACAAGCGTCGTTTGTTTCGTGCAAGCCTGCCGCAGGGGCGGTTGCTGTTCAAGTAGTGTGGGCCACCGTCGCGGCCCGGCCAGTCACGGTGCCTTGCAGCCCCGCCCAATCAGATCGTTGGTTGCCACCCAGTACACCAGGCCTTCTTCGCCCTTGGTGTGGAAGGCCAGCATGCCATCGCTGTACAGCGCACCCGAGGCACCCGGCTCGGACTTGAGCCGGTAGACCTGGTCGCCGCCACCCAGGCGCACGTCGACCTGGTCGCGTTGTGCATCGGCGAAGCGCCACAGCACTTCGGCCTGGGTGTCGCAGACCCAACGGGTCCAGTTGTCTGCCGGGGCGGGTTGCGCCGGCTGCAGCAGTGAGCATCCTGCCAGTGTCGCCAGGGCCGTAGCGGCCAAAAGCGCTTTCATTACATATCCTCTAGATGACCACACAGCGGTCGCTTGGTTGCCTGAGCCGACGAAACGCCGGGCTCAAGGGCAACCCGGCGCCTTGCGCTGGTGGTCTTCGTCGTACTTTTCCAGGCCTTCCGGGCCCACGCGCTTGCTGATGACCGGCACGGTTTCGGCCTGCCATTCGGACTGATAGCAGCCGCCCTTGGGCGAATGCGCCGGATCGGCATCGGAAGCCGGGCTGCCAGAGCAGGCGCTCAGCAGGCCGGCCAGCATCATCACAGGCAATTGCTTGACCATCAGGCCACTCCCTTTGCCAAGCGCCGACGTCATCAGGCCTTGGCCCGCTCTTCCAGGATTGCCACGGCGGGCAGGACCTTGCCCTCGACGAACTCGAGGAAGGCACCACCACCGGTAGAAATGTAGGAGATATCCTTGCTGACGCCATATTTGTCGATGGCTGCCAGGGTGTCACCGCCACCGGCGATGGAGAATGCAGCGCTGTCGGCGATGGCCTTGGCCAGTACCTGGGTGCCGTTGCCGAACTGGTCGAACTCGAACACGCCGACCGGGCCGTTCCACAGGATGGTCTTCGACGACTTCAGCAGCTCGGCGAAGTTGGCCGCGGTTTGCGGGCCGATGTCCAGGATCATGTCATCGGCTGCCACGTCGGCAATGGCCTTGACGGTAGCTTCGGCCGTTTCGGCGAATTCCTTGGCAACCACCACGTCTACTGGCAGTGGCACGCTGACCTTGGCGGCGATGGCCTTGGCGGTATCGACCAGATCAGGCTCGTACAGCGACTTACCCACCGGGTGGCCAGCAGCGGCCAGGAAGGTGTTGGCGATGCCGCCACCGACGATCAGCTGGTCGCACACGGCGCTCAGGCTGTTCAGCACGTCCAGCTTGGTGGACACCTTGGAACCGGCAACGATGGCCGCCATCGGCTTGGCAGGCGCCTTCAGGGCTTTGCCCAGCGCATCCAGCTCGGCAGCCAGCAGCGGGCCGGCAGCAGCGACCTTGGCGAACTTGGCCACACCATGGGTCGAACCTTCGGCGCGGTGAGCGGTGCCGAACGCGTCCATTACGAACACGTCGCACAGAGCAGCGTACTTCTGCGCCAGTTCGTCAGCGTTCTTTTTCTCGCCCTTGTTGAAGCGCACGTTCTCGAACAGCACCAGGTCACCGGCCTGTACCGCGACACCGTCCAGGTAGTCGGCAACCAGCGGCACGTCGCGGCCCAGGGCCTTGCTCAGGTAGTCGGCAACCGGCTTGAGGCTGTTCTCGGCAGAGAACTCGCCTTCGGTCGGGCGGCCCAGGTGCGAGCAGACCATTACCGCCGCGCCCTTTTCCAGGGCCAGCTTGATGGTCGGCAGCGCTGCCAGGATACGCGCATCGCTGGCTACCACACCGTCCTTGACAGGCACGTTGAGGTCTTCGCGGATCAGTACGCGTTTACCTTGCAGGTCGAGGTCGGTCATCTTCAACACGGTCATGAATGCAGTCCTTCAGGGCTGTTTGTTGCGGGTTGGGTGAACGACGTGCAGAAAGTGTTCGGCAACGTCGAGCATTCGGTTGGCAAAACCCCATTCGTTGTCGAACCAGGCCAGCAAGTTCACCAGGCGGGGGCCGGAAACACGGGTCTGGCTGGCATCGACGATCGCCGAATGCGGGTCATGGTTGAAATCACAGCTGGCGTGCGGCAGTTCGGTGTAGGCCAGCAAGCCTTTGAGCGGGCCTTCCAGTGCCGCCTCGCGCAATACCCGGTTGACCTCGGCCGCGCTGGTGTCGCGGGCGGTCTGCAGGGTGATGTCCAGGCACGAGACGTTGACGGTGGGCACGCGTACCGCTTTGGCCTGGATTCGCCCGGCAAGTTCCGGCAGCAGGCGCTCGATGCCACGCGCCAGACCAGTGGACACCGGGATCACCGACTGGAAGGCCGAACGCGTGCGGCGCAGGTCTTCGTGGTGGTAGGCGTCGATCACCGGCTGGTCGTTCATCGCCGAGTGAATGGTGGTGATCTGCACGTATTCGATGCCGAACGCCTGGTCCAGCACACGCAACAGCGGCACACCGCAGTTGGTGGTACACGAGGCGTTGGACACCAGGCGCTCGCTGCCGGTCAGGCAGGCCTGGTTGATGCCGTAGACCACCGTGGCGTCTACGTCGGCTTCGCTGGCCATGGGCTGCGAGAACAGTACCCGGGGCGCACCGGCGTCGAGGAAACGCTGGCCATCGGCGCGGGTGTTGTAGGCGCCGGAGCATTCCAGCACCAGATCGATGCCGAGCGCTGCCCAGTCGATGCCTTCAGGGGTAGCACTGCGCATTACCTTCACGCAGTCGCCATTGATATGCAGACAATCGCCATCGACCTTCACCTCACCGGGGAAACGCCCGTGGGTGGAGTCGAAGCGAGTCAGGTACTCCAGGCTGGCCTGATCGGCCAGGTCGTTCAGCGCGACGATCTCGAAACCGGCCTTCGCCCCCCGCTCGAACAGCGCGCGCAGGACACAGCGGCCGATACGGCCATAACCGTTGAGTGCAACTTTGTAGGGACGCAGGTGGGGCATAGGTAGCTCTTGAACTCCGGCAGTTGAACGGGGCCGCTGCGCAGCCCATTCGCGGCACAAGGCCGCTCCTACAGGGGACGGCGTACGCAATACCCTGTAGGAGCGGCCTTGTGCCGCGAACGAGGGCCAAAGGCCCTCGCCTTCCTTGTATCAGTCTTCCAGCAGCTCTTCGGCAGTACCGAGGATGTTCTCCAGGGTGAAGCCGAACTCTTCGAACAGTGCCGAAGCCGGCGCCGACTCACCGTAGGTGGTCATGCCGATGATACGGCCTTCCAGGCCGACGTACTTGTACCAGAAGTCGGCGTGGGCCGCTTCGATGGCGATACGCGCACCCACTTCCAGCGGCAGCACCGACTGCTTGTAGGCAGCGTCCTGGGCATCGAACACGCTGGTGCACGGCATGGAAACCACGCGCACCTTGCGGCCTTGCTCGGTCAGCTTGTCGAACGCCTGAACGGCCAGGCCCACTTCGGAACCGGTGGCGATCAGGATCAGCTCAGGCTCGCCAGCACAATCCTTGAGCACGTAGCCACCACGGCTGATGTCGGCGATCTGCTGGGCGTCACGTGCCTGGTGCTGCAGGTTCTGGCGCGAGAAGATCAGTGCCGAAGGGCCGTCCTTGCGCTCCAGGGCACTTTTCCAGGACACGGCGGATTCCACCGCGTCGGCCGGGCGCCAGGTGTCCAGGTTCGGCGTGCTGCGCAGGCTGGTCAGTTGCTCGATTGGCTGGTGAGTCGGGCCGTCTTCACCCAGGCCGATGGAGTCGTGGGTATAGACGTGGATCACACGCTGCTTCATCAGTGCCGACATACGCACGGCGTTGCGGGCGTATTCCATGAACATCAGGAAAGTCGCGCCGTAAGGCACCAGGCCACCGTGCAGGGCAACGCCGTTCATGATGGCGGTCATGCCGAACTCGCGCACGCCGTAGAACACGTAGTTGCCGCTGGCGTCATTGGCTTCGACGCCCTTGCAGCCCTTCCACAGGGTCAGGTTGGAGCCTGCCAGGTCAGCCGAGCCACCCAGGAACTCGGGCAGCAGTGGGCCAAAGGCGTTCAGGGCGTTCTGGCTGGCCTTGCGGCTGGCAATGGTTTCGCCCTTGGCGGCCACTTCGTTGATGTAGGCCTGGGCCTTCTCGCTGAAGTCGGCCGGCAACTCGCCGCTGTCACGGCGCTTGAATTCGGCAGCCAGTTCCGGGAAGGCCTTGGCGTAGGCGTCGAAACGCTGGTTCCAGTCAGCTTCAGCCTTGGCACCAGCGGCCTTGGCGTCCCACTCGGCATAGATGTCGGCCGGGATTTCGAACGGACCGTGGTTCCAGTTCAGTTCCTTGCGGGCCAGGGCGATTTCGTCGTTGCCCAGCGGGGCACCGTGGCAGTCTTCCTTGCCCTGCTTGTTCGGCGAACCGAAGCCGATGATGGTCTTGCAGCAGATCAGGGTCGGGCGGTCGCTCTTGCGCGCCGTCTCGATGGCCATCTTGATTTCTTCGGCATCGTGGCCGTCGACGTTGCGAATCACCTGCCAGTTGTATGCTTCGAAGCGCGCCGGGGTGTTGTCGGTGAACCAGCCGTGCACTTCACCGTCGATGGAGATGCCGTTGTCGTCGTAGAAGGCGATCAGCTTGTTCAGGCCCAGAGTGCCGGCCAGCGAGGCGACTTCGTGGGAGATACCTTCCATCATGCAGCCATCGCCCAGGAACACGTAGGTGTTGTGGTCGACGATGGTGTGGCCTTCACGGTTGAACTGGGCAGCCAGTACTTTTTCGGCCAGGGCGAAGCCCACGGCGTTGGCGATACCCTGGCCCAGTGGGCCGGTGGTGGTCTCGACGCCTGGGGTGTAGCCGTATTCCGGGTGGCCCGGGGTGCGGCTGTGCAGCTGACGGAAGCCTTTGATGTCATCGATGGTGACGTCGTAGCCGGTCAGGTGCAGCAGCGAGTAGATCAGCATCGAGCCGTGGCCGTTGGACAGCACGAAGCGGTCACGGTCAGCGAAGCTCGGGTTGCTCGGGTTGTGCTTCAGATAGTCGCGCCAAAGCACTTCGGCGATATCCGCCATGCCCATAGGGGCACCTGGGTGGCCGCTGTTGGCCTTTTGCACGGCATCCATGCTGAGGGCACGAATGGCGTTGGCACGTTCACGACGGCTGGGCATCGCTGATCTCCTGGGGGGCTTGAATAGGTGGTGTCACGAAAAAAGGCGGCCATTTTCGCCCACTGGGGGGGCTTGGGGCAATGACGTATGGTCGCAGTCGGGGGATTTTCCTGTGATTGGCCTTCAATTCGGGGCAAAACCGGGATAACCGCCCCGCCCATCACTCAATATCAAAACTTTTTGATATTGGCCTTGCTAGGGCATTGATGCCTGTCTAGACTGCCGCCCCATGAACCTCCGTGCGCAATCGATCCCCGAGCAACGCGAAGCATTGGCCGCCCTGTGCAAGGCCAGTGGCGACGCGCTGCGCCTGAACGTATTGCGCGCCCTGGCCAACGACTCTTTCGGTGTGCTGGAACTGGCGCAGATCTTCGACATCGGCCAGTCGGGCATGAGCCACCACCTGAAGGTGCTGGCCCAGGCCGAGCTGGTGGCAACCCGTCGCGAAGGCAACGCCATCTTTTACCGCCGCGCCCTGCCCGATGGCCTGCGCCTGGGCGGCCGGCTGCACGCGGCATTGCTTGAAGAAGTGGATGACATGGCCCTGCCGCCTGACGTGCAAGCGCGGATCGCCCAGGTGCAACAACGCCGCGCGGCCACCAGCCAGGACTTCTTCCTGCGTGTGGAAGAGAAATTCCGCGCCCAGCAAGACCTGATCGCCGGCCTGCCGCAATACCGCGAAAGCCTGCTGACACTGCTCGACAAACTCAATTTCGACCCGGCCGCCAGCGCCTTGGAGGTTGGCCCCGGCGACGGCGGCTTCCTGCCAGACCTGGCCCGGCGCTTTGCCCACGTCACCGCCCTGGACAACAGCCCGACCATGCTTGAGCTGGCGCGCCAGGTGTGCCAACGCGAAGGGCTTCACAACGTCAACCTGCAGTTGGCCGATGCACTGGATGCAACGGATGTGGCCGCCGACTGCGTTGTGCTGAACATGGTGCTGCACCATTTCAGCGACCCGGCCCTGGCCTTGCGCCAGCTGGCCAAACGGGTAAAGGCAGGCGGCAGCCTGCTGGTCACCGAACTGTGCAGCCATGACCAGGGGTGGGCGCGTGAAGCCTGCGGCGACCTGTGGCTTGGCTTCGAGCAGGACGACCTGGCCCGCTGGGCCAACGCTGCCGGGCTCGCCCACGGGGACAGCCTGTACGTAGGCTTGCGTAACGGTTTCCAGATCCAGGTCCGCCATTTCCAGCGGACGGCTGGCGACATACACCATCGGTAAATTTCAGGAACCTTCGAGATGAGCGAATACTCCCTTTTCACCTCCGAGTCCGTGTCCGAAGGGCATCCGGACAAGATCGCCGACCAGATTTCGGACGCTGTCCTCGATGCCATCATCGCCCAGGACAAATACGCCCGCGTGGCCTGCGAAACCCTGGTCAAGACCGGTGTCGCCATCATCGCCGGCGAAGTCACCACTTCGGCCTGGGTCGACCTGGAAGACCTGGTGCGTAAAGTCATCATCGACATCGGCTACAACAGCTCCGACGTCGGCTTCGACGGTGCCACCTGCGCCGTGATGAACATCATCGGCAAGCAGTCGGTGGACATCGCCCAGGGCGTGGACCGCTCCAAGCCTGAAGACCAGGGCGCTGGCGACCAGGGCCTGATGTTCGGCTATGCCAGCAACGAAACCGAAGTGCTGATGCCGGCACCGATCTGCTTCTCGCACCGCCTGGTCGAGCGCCAGGCCGAAGCGCGCAAATCCGGCCTGCTGCCGTGGCTGCGCCCGGATGCCAAGTCGCAGGTCACCTGCCGCTACGAAAACGGCAAGGTGGTCGGTATCGACGCCGTGGTGCTGTCGACCCAGCACAACCCTGAGGTGTCGCAGAAAGACCTGCAAGAAGCCGTGATGGAGCTGATCGTCAAGCACACCCTGCCTGCCGAGCTGCTGCACAAGGGCACTCAGTACCACATCAACCCGACCGGCAACTTCATCATCGGCGGCCCGGTGGGTGACTGTGGCCTGACCGGCCGCAAGATCATCGTCGACTCCTACGGCGGCATGGCCCGCCACGGTGGTGGCGCGTTCTCCGGCAAGGACCCGTCCAAGGTCGACCGTTCCGCCGCCTACGCCGGCCGCTACGTGGCCAAGAACATCGTTGCCGCCGGCCTGGCAGAGCGTTGCGAGATCCAGGTGTCGTACGCCATTGGCGTGGCCCAGCCGACCTCCATCTCGATCAACACCTTCGGCACCGGCAAGGTTTCCGACGACAAGATCATCCAGCTGGTGCGCGAGTGCTTCGACCTGCGTCCGTACGCCATCACCACCATGCTCGACCTGCTGCACCCGATGTACCAGGAAACCGCTGCCTACGGCCACTTCGGTCGCACCCCGCAGCAGAAGACTGTCGGCGACGACACCTTCACCACCTTCACCTGGGAGCGCACCGACCGCGCCCAGTCGCTGCGTGACGCTGCCGGCCTGTAAGCTTCCTACAGCGCCTGGCGAAAGCCCCTGCCGAGTGATCGGCAGGGGCTTTTTTGTGACATATCGGCTGACAATCTCGCTGCGGCAAGCACCAGCAAACCTGCCTAGGCTGGGGGCTCCTACACGCCACGCAAGGATGCTGGCCATGCTTCACCCTTTGTTGCTTACCCTGCTGCTGTTGCTGCAGGCCCCAATGGCCCGGGCCGAGCAGTGCCCCGACTGGTCTGCACAACACGTCGACGCCGAAGTAGCGCAACTGCGGGCCACACTTGCCCGCTGGGACGATCACTACCACCGACAAGGTGTTGCGCTGGTGGCCGACGCGCTTTACGACCAGAGCCGCCTACGCCTGGAGCATTTGCAGCAATGCTTTGGCCTGGCCACCGCTCCATCCCCCTTGGCCAGCGCGCGAGGCCCGATCCCTCACGCGGTACCGCATACCGGCATCGACAAGCTGGCTGATCGCCAGGCCGTCGCACGTTGGCTGGTCGGCAAGACCGGTGTATGGGTGCAGCCCAAGATCGACGGTGTTGCCGTCTCGCTCACCTATCGGCAAGGCCAGCTGGTGCAGTTGGTCAGTCGCGGAGACGGCGTGCAAGGGCACGACTGGAGCCGGCACATTCCCCAGCTAGGCACCCTCACCCGGCAGTTGCCTCAGGCAATCGACCTGCAATTGCAGGGTGAGTTGTATCTGCGCCTGGACCAGCATGTGCAAGCCCGGGCAGGCAGCGCCAACGCCCGCGGCACCGTGGCCGGGCTGCTCGCACGCAAACAGCTGACAACTGAACAAGGCGCCGGCATCGGCCTGTTCGTCTGGGACTGGCCGCACGGCCCCAGCCAGCAGGCTGAGCGCCTCAAGCAACTGGCGCAACTGGGCTTTCCGGACAGCCTGCGCTACAGCATCGCCATAGACACCACGGACGAGGCCGCCCATTGGCGCGACCACTGGTACCGCTCTGCCCTGCCTTTCGCCACCGATGGTGTGGTGCTGCGCCAGGGCAGTCGGCCGCCGGCAGAGCGCTGGCAAGCCAAGGCGCCTTACTGGATCGCGGCCTGGAAGTACCCCTATGCACAGGCCTTGGCCGAAGTGCGTGACGTACGCTTCCGGGTCGGTCGCACCGGCAAGGTCACGCCAGTTTTGCAATTGCTGCCGGTCACCCTGGACGACCGGCGCATTACCCAGGTGAGCCTGGGCTCACTGGCGCGCTGGCACAGCCTCGACATCCGCCCCGGAGACCAAGTGGCCATCAGCCTGGCCGGCCTGACCATCCCACGCCTGGAGCAGGTGGTGCATCGCGCAGTCGAACGCCAGGCGGTCAGCGCGCCGGCGCCCGACCGGTACCACGCCCACACTTGCTGGCAGGCCAGCGAGGGCTGCGAGGAGCAGTTCATTGCCCGCCTGACGTGGCTCAGCGGTAAACACGGGCTGGCCTTGCCACGCACCGGGCCTGGCACCTGGCGCCGGCTGGTGGACGCCGGGCTAGTGACATCGATGGCCGACTGGTTGCATCTGGATGCCGAGCGCCTGGGCCAGGTGGCAGGCATCAGTGATGCGACATCTGTGCAGTTGGCGAGCAGCTTCGATGCGGCCCGCTCACGGCCTTTTGCCCAATGGTTGCGCGGGCTGGGCACACCCCTACCGTCGAGCCTGCAACTGGCAGGCGACTGGCCAGGGCTGGAAAAACGCAGCAGCCGTGAATGGCAAGCCTTGGCCGGGATTGGCGAAAAGCGTGGGCAGCAACTGGCGGCGTTTTTTGCTGCCAATGAGGTTCAAGCCCTTGCCGCAGAGCTGGCCCTGGCAGGGATCAACGGGTTCCAGAATGGCAGCGAACCCATCGAGCAATGATTTTTTACCAATTTACTTGTAGGGAAACCCTGAGATTGCTCCGGAAAAAGCCGACAAGGGTTCCTAAATGGGCAAAACCAAGGCAGGATTTCCACCAACTTTTGCTGCCCCGCCCCGTCCAGGAGGCTTTTCATGAAACGTATTTCGACCCTTTTGCTGCTCGCGACACTTGGCCTGGCCGCAGGCACCGCACAGGCTGCCCAGCCGGATGCCGGCCTGACCGGCTGCGCCGCCAAGCGCAGTGCCATCGAAAACCAGCTGAAGATTGCCCGTGACCATGGCAACAGCGACCAGGTTGCAGGGTTGGAAGAAGCCCTGCGCGGGGTGGACAACTGCACCGACGCCAGCCTGCGCAAGGAACGTGAGCAGAAGGTGCTCGACGCCCGCCATGAAGTGGCGCAGCGGGAAAAAGACTTGAAGAAGGCCGAGAAGAAAGGCGACGCCGAGAAGATCAACAAGCGCAAGGACAAGCTGGCCGAGTCGCGTAAAGAATTGCAGGAAGCAGTCGACGACCTGGACCGCTGAGACCAGCAGCAAACGCGGTCAATGTAGAAGCGGCCCATGCCATCAGTGATTGCGGAATTCGGTATGACAGGCCTTGCACGCCGCTTCGACCTTGTCCATCGGCGCCTTCAACTGCGCGGCATCCAGCGGCTGGCTGCGGGTTACACCGACCAGTTCGCCGGTAACGCCCTCCAGTTGCCGGGCCAGGTCATGAAAACGCGCTTGGCGCTCCCATACCTCGGCACGGGCGGCGCTGTCGCCGCCATCGCGTACCTGAGGAAAGTGCTGCCAGGGTTGATGGACAAGGCCGTCCAGCTTCAGCGCACCTTCGGCAAACTTCACCCCGTCGAACGGCAACCGGCCACGCAGCATGCCACCCAGGTCTTCGCTGGTCTTGAGCATGTCCTTGAAGATCACCTTGCGCTTGCCCAGCGGCGAGTTCGGGTCAACCCGGTCACAACCGCCCAGGGCCAGTGCTGCCAGCAGAACAACGGTCAATCGCTTCAACATCACGCTCACTTCGGCCTACGCAAATGGGCGGCCAGTATCGCTGCCCAAGGGCCAAAGACCAATAGCCACATAAATTACAGGGGTGAATCTTCATATTCGCCCATGACAGGAATGCACTCATGAAATCTGCCCTGCGCCATCTGGCCTGGACACTCCCTGTACTGGCGTTGCTGGCCGGCTGCAATGGCGGCGAGAACGCCAAGCCCGAGCCCCACGCCATCGCCACCTATGCCCCGGCCACCTGGAAAGACCTGCCGGCGGTCAGCGATGAAGACCTGTTGGCCGGCTTTTACGCCTGGCGTAGCGGCTGCGAGAAGCTCAAGCGCGATCCCGTGTGGGCTGCCACCTGTGAAGCGGCCGGAAGCGCCACGGCAAGCGCCGCGCAAGTGCGCACCTTTCTGGAGCAGAACCTGGAGGTGTACGGCCTGCGCTCTGCCGAGAACAACGCCAACGGCCTGATCACCGGTTACTACGAGCCGGTCTACCCCGGCAGCCTGAAGCAGTCGTCGACCAACCATGTGGCGGTTTATGGCATTCCTGAGGACATGATCGTGGTCGACCTGGCCAGCGTGTACCCCGAGCTGAAGGGCAAACGCCTGCGCGGTCGCCTCGATGGCCGGGTGCTCAAGCCTTACGACACTGCCGAGGTGATCAACCGTGACGGCGTCAAGGCGCCGGTGCTGGCCTGGCTGACCGACCCGATGGACCTGCAGTTCCTGCAGATCCAGGGCTCCGGCCGCGTCCAGCTGGAGGACGGTCGGCAACTGCGCCTGGGCTACGCCGACCAGAACGGCCACCCCTACCGGCCAATCGGCCGCTGGCTGGTGGAACAGGGCCAGCTGAAAAAAGAAGAGGTGAGCATGGGCGCGATTCATGCCTGGGCCCAGGCCAACCCGCAGCGCGTGCCGGAACTGCTGGCCAGCAACCCCAGCTACGTGTTCTTCAGCACCCGCCCGGACAGCAACGAGGGCCCGCGCGGGTCGCTGAATGTGCCGCTGACTGCCGGCTACAGCGTGGCCATCGACCGCAAGGTGATACCGCTGGGTAGCCTGTTGTGGCTGTCCACGACTCGCCCGGATGGCTCGCCGGTGGTGCGCCCGGTTGGGGCGCAGGACACGGGCGGGGCGATTGCTGGCGAGGTGCGTGCGGACCTGTTCTGGGGTACCGGGCCGCAAGCCGGCGAGCTGGCCGGGAACATGAAGCAGCAGGGGCAGATCTGGATGCTGTGGCCCAAGGGCCAGCCACTGCCAGAAGTACCCAAAGTGCCTTGATCGGCGCTGGATTCTTCGCGGGCTTGCCCGCGAAGAAGGCCACTCTGTTTCAGATGGAAACCACAAAGAACGACACGATCAGCGCCAGCCCGGCAAACCACACCAGCGACCTCAAGGCAGCCCAATCCGCCAGATAGCAGATGATGTACAGCAGCCGGCTGGTGATGTACATCACCCCCAGCACATCCTGCGTCACCTGCTCGGCATTGCCGACGATGTCCGCTACCAGCACCGCTGCGGCAAACGCCGGAAACGCCTCGTAGCCGTTCTGCTGCGCAGCATGCGCACGCCGCGGTAAACCCGACAAAGTATCAAGGAAGGCGCGCGGATCATGGTTGTCCTTGAGGCCGAAGCGGCCGCTGGCCACCTTGGCGATCAAGGCACACAGCGGATTCAACAGCAGCGCGATCAAAATGCACCACAGGGCAACGGTCATGCTCAGGACTCCTTGTTCGAAAATGGGTTAGAGCTTCATCACCAGCATGCCTGCCAGGACCAGCCCGCAAGCTAGGAGTCTTGGCCCGCCAAAAGGTTCTTTGAGGTAGCGCATGCCCAGCAGCACCACCAGGATCACGCTCAACTCGCGCAACGCAGCTGCCTCGGCCACCGACCCCAGATGCATGGCCCAGAGCACCAGGGCGTAGCTGAACAATACGCAAAAGCCCACCGCCAGCCCCAGGCGCCATTGTGTTCGCCAGAACAGCATGAACGGCGCGCGCCGAGCCACGCTGGCCAGCAGCGGAAATTGCCAGGCGCTGAGCAGGGTCAACCACACCAGGTAGTCCCAAGGCTTGCCCCACAAGCGCACCGCCTGGCCATCGAACCAGGTGTAGCAGCCGATGCACAGGCCAATTAGGGCAACCACCGGCAGCATCGACCAAGGCAGCCGGTCGCCACCACCGCCCTGCCACAACAGGCAGGCCATGCCACACGGGATCAACAGGATGCCGATGATCTGCTGCTGGCTCAGCGACTCCCCGGCGAAGGCCAGGGTCAGCCCCAGCACCACCAATGGTGACAGGCCGCGCATCAGAGGATAGACCAGCCCCAGGTCGCCCACGCGATAGGCCTGGATCAGCAAATAGCGGTACAACTGCTCGGCGAGTGCCGACGCGATCAACCAAGGCCAGATTTCAGCGGGCGGCACATCGACGAACGCCACGGCCAGCACCGCGAAAGCGAGTGCAACCGTGTCCATGCTGGCGATTACCAGCAGGCGTTCGCCGCTGAATTTGATCAGGGTATTCCAGGTCGCATGCAGCAGGGCGGCGACCAGCACCAGGGATGTTGCCAACACGCCTTCTTATCCTTGCAGGGTTGTAAGGGCTCGAATATAGGGCATTCCGGGGGGCCGCCGCGCCCCCGACATGGGAACGATTTAAGGGAATCCGGTCAAACCCTGTGTCCCGAACCCCGCGCCAGGTCATCAAAGAACTGCCCGAGCCATTCGGGTAACGACTTGGAAGCCACTGTTACAGGATTCGGGATGCTTGAATTAGTTGCCGCGTTTATCTGCCTCACCACCCTTCTTACCTACGTCAATTACCGCTTCATCGGCCTGCCCCCCGCCATCGGCGTGATGGTCACGGCATTGCTGTTCTCCCTGATGCTGCAGGGCCTGAGCCTGATCGGCTTCCCGGGCTGGAAGAACGCGTCGAAGGCTTGATGAACCAGATCGATTTCAACGACCTGCTGATGCACTGGATGCTGGCCTTCCTGCTGTTTGCCGGCGCACTGCACGTCAACCTCAGCGACCTGCGCAGCTACCGTTGGCCCATTGGCCTGCTGGCGACATTGGGCGTGCTGATCGCCACCGTGGTTATCGGCTACTTGTCGCACTGGGTATTCGCCCTGTTCGGCTGGCAGGTGCCGTTGATTTACTGCCTGCTGTTCGGTGCACTGATTTCCCCCACCGACCCGATTGCCGTGCTGGGCGCGCTGCGTACCGCCAACGCCTCCAAACCGCTGAAAACCACTATCGTTGGCGAGTCGCTGTTCAACGATGGCACGGCGGTAGTGGTGTTCACCGTGCTGCTGGGCATCATCCAGCTGGGTGAAACACCGAGCATGACCGACACCGCCATCCTGTTCGCCCGGGAGGCCATCGGTGGCGTGGTGTTCGGCGGCCTGATCGGCTACGCCACCTACCGCATGATCAAAAGTGTCGAGCAGTACCAGGTCGAGGTCATGCTGACCCTGGCACTGGTCATTGGTGGCTCGGCCATGTGCTACGAGCTGCATGTCTCCGCGCCGATCGCCATGGTGGTGGCCGGCCTGATCATCGGTAACCTGGGGCGTAACCTGGCGATGAATGACATGACTCGTCGCTACATGGACGGTTTCTGGGAGTTGATCGATGACATGCTCAACGCCTTGTTGTTCGCGTTGATCGGCCTGGAGCTGTTGCTGCTGCCGTTCAACTGGATGCACCTGGCGGCCGGCGGCGTGCTGGCGCTGGCGGTGCTGCTGTCGCGGTTGCTGACCGTGGCCCCGGCCATTGTGCTGCTGCGGCGCTGGCGCCCGGTGCCGAAAGGCACGGTGCGGGTGCTGACCTGGGGTGGCTTGCGGGGTGGGGTGTCGGTGGCCCTGGCGCTGTCGTTGCCGCTGGGCGAGGAGCGTGACCTGCTGCTGTCGATCACCTACATCGTGGTGCTGTCGTCGATTCTGGTGCAGGGGTTGAGCATCGGGCGGGTGGTGCGCAAGGTCAGCGCCCAGCCTTGAGATTCTGGGGCCGCTTTGCGGCCCCCGGAATCGTCATTCCACCGCAGAATCCGGGAACTGGTCCTGGATGTACTTGATCTCGGTACGCCCATGCGGCGCCGGCAGGCCGTCTTCACCCAGGTTGACGAAGACCATCTTGTCGACCGTGAGGATGGCCTTGCGGCTGATCTTGTTGCGCACTTCGCACTTGAGCGTGATCGAGGTACGACCAAACTCGGTGGCGGTGATGCCCAGCTCGATGATGTCGCCTTGGCGCGAAGCGCTGACGAAGTTGATTTCCGAAATGTACTTGGTTACCACGCGCTGGTTGCCCAGCTGGACGATGGCGTAGATCGCCGCCTCTTCGTCGATCCAGCGCAACAGGCTGCCACCGAACAGGGTGCCATTGGGGTTGAGGTCTTCGGGTTTAACCCACTTGCGGGTGTGAAAGTTCATCTGTACTCCTGACCTGCTTGGCTAACGTAGAGCAATGATGGCAGAGCGGCCGCCATCGCTCCATTGAACATCGACTATCGTCGCGATTAATCGACAGAAAACCTTGGGCAAGCGGGCGGGGGCGGCTATAATCTGCGCCGCTTCACATGGTTGCCCACAGCGGTGCCATGCCCGCCACCTGTCCGAGGGGCGCTGCAGCAGGCTAGGCCTGTCAGGCTCGGATGGGGCGTTGCTCGCTCTTGCGGGCGCTTAACGCACAACGGCGCCCATTCGCACACTACGAATGGAGGCTCTCATGAGCGCTGCAAACATGCCTGCTGGTTTTACCGATTACAAAGTCGCCGACATCTCCCTGGCCGCCTGGGGCCGTCGCGAAACCATCATTGCCGAATCGGAAATGCCTGCGCTGATGGGCCTGCGTCGCAAGTACCTGGCCGAGCAGCCGCTCAAGGGTGCGAAAATCCTGGGCTGCATCCACATGACCATCCAGACCGCCGTGCTGATCGAAACCCTGGTAGCCCTGGGTGCCGAAGTGCGCTGGTCGTCCTGCAACATCTTCTCCACTCAAGACCAGGCCGCCGCGTCCATCGCCGCCGCTGGCATTCCGGTATTCGCCTGGAAAGGTGAAACCGAAGAAGAGTACGAGTGGTGCCTGGAGCAGACCATCCTGAAAGATGGCCAGCCATGGGACGCCAACATGGTCCTCGACGACGGTGGCGACCTGACCGAGCTGCTGCACAAGAAGTACCCACAGGTACTGGACCGCGTACACGGCGTGACCGAAGAGACCACCACCGGCGTACACCGCCTGCTGGACATGCTGGCCAAGGGCGAGCTGAAGGTGCCGGCCATCAACGTCAACGACTCGGTCACCAAGAGCAAGAACGACAACAAGTACGGCTGCCGTCACAGCCTGAACGACGCCATCAAGCGCGGCACCGACCACCTGCTGTCGGGCAAGCAAGCCCTGGTGATCGGCTACGGTGACGTGGGCAAGGGCTCGGCCCAGTCCCTGCGCCAGGAAGGCATGATCGTGAAGGTCACCGAAGTTGACCCGATCTGCGCCATGCAGGCCTGCATGGACGGCTTCGAGCTGGTCTCGCCGTTCATCGATGGCATCAACAACGGCACCGAAGCCAGCATCGACAAGGCCCTGCTGGGCAAGATCGACCTGATCGTCACCACCACTGGTAACGTCAACGTCTGCGACGCCAACATGCTCAAGGCCCTGAAGAAGCGTGCCGTGGTCTGCAACATCGGCCACTTCGATAACGAAATCGACACCGCGTTCATGCGCAAGAACTGGGCCTGGGAAGAGGTCAAGCCGCAGGTACACAAGATCCACCGTACCGGCGCTGGCAGCTTCGACCCACAGAACGACGACTACCTGATCCTGCTGGCCGAAGGCCGCCTGGTCAACCTGGGTAACGCCACTGGCCACCCAAGCCGCATCATGGACGGTTCGTTCGCCAACCAGGTACTGGCCCAGATCTTCCTGTTCAAGCAGAAGTTCGCCGACCTGTCGGCCGAGAAGAAGGCCGAGCGCCTGACCGTAGAAGTGCTGCCGAAGAAACTCGACGAAGAAGTGGCCCTGGAAATGGTTCGCGGCTTCGGCGGTGTGGTCACCAAGCTGACTCAGCAACAAGCCGACTACATCGGTGTGACCGTCGAAGGCCCGTTCAAGCCGCACGCCTACCGCTACTAAGCGTTCGTAGGCAACGCTTCGCAACGATGCCCAAGCCAGGCCGGCCCACACCGCCCTGGCTTTTACTTGCAGCCTGCCGCGTGAAGCAGGCTGCTTGAGGAACGAGTGATGTCACAAGAACGCCGCTACAGTTTCGAGTTCTTCCCCACCAAGACCGACGCCGGTCACGAAAAGCTGATGGGCGTCGCCCGCCAGCTGGCAAGCTACAACCCGGACTTCTTCTCCTGCACCTACGGCGCCGGCGGCTCCACCCGCGACCGCACGCTGAACACCGTGCTGCAGCTGGAAAGCGAAGTGAAGGTACCTGCCGCGCCGCACCTGTCGTGCGTGGGCGACTCCAAGGACGACCTGCGCGCCCTGCTGGCCGAATACAAGGCCGCCGGCATCAAGCGCATCGTCGCCCTGCGTGGCGACCTGCCGTCGGGCATGGGCATGGCCAGTGGCGAACTGCGCTACGCCAGCGACCTGGTCGAGTTCATCCGCCAGGAAACAGCTGATCACTTCCACCTGGAAGTGGCCGCCTACCCTGAGATGCACCCGCAGGCGCGCAACTTCGAGGCCGACCTGGCCAACTTCGTGCACAAGGTCAAGGCCGGTGCCGACAGCGCCATCACCCAGTACTTCTTCAACGCCGACAGCTACTTCTACTTCGTCGAGCGCGCACAGAAGCTGGGCGTGGACATCCCGGTGGTGCCTGGCATCATGCCAATCACCAACTACAGCAAGCTGGCCCGTTTCTCCGACGCCTGTGGCGCCGAGATCCCGCGCTGGATCCGCAAGCAGCTGGAAGCCTATGCCGACGACACCGCCAGCATCCAGGCCTTCGGCGAAGAAGTGATCACCCGCATGTGCGAACAGCTGCTGCAAGGTGGCGCACCGGGCCTGCACTTCTACACCTTGAACCAGGCCGAACCGAGCCTGGCGATCTGGAACAACCTCAAGCTGCCGCGCTGAAATCTTTTGGCAAAGTCTGCTTAAGAAATGATTAAGGCTTTGGTCATAGACTAAAGCCTTATTCATTTTCGGGTTACACAGGTCTTGCCTGCCATGCAGCATTCCCAGCCATCGCGTCCACAGCTTGTCTACCTGGCTTTTGGCCCGGCAACCTATCACCAGGAAGCCTGCTTCAGCATCGTCAGCGCCCTTGCCCACCTGGGTACGGCACGTGAAGCCATGGACATCCAGGTGTACACCGACAACCCGCAGCCCTATGCCAAACTGCCTGTCAGCATCCACCTGCTGGACGAAGCCACGCGCCAGGCATGGAACGCCCCCCACGGTTATCACTTTCGCAGCAAGCACGTGCTGTTGCGCCAGGTGCTGGAGCAACACCCGCTGGCGGTGCTGATCGACACCGACACCTTTTTCCGCACGTCGCCACTGCAACTGTTCGCCCGCGTGGCCCCGGGCAAGCTGCTGTGCAATGCCATCGGCCCGCGCTACGGCGCGAACCAGAAGTGCCTGCTGTACAAGAACCTGCTGACCATTTTGCAAGGCCGGGGCCTGGCCGACTGCCAGATGCCACTGATCAACTCCGGCGTGATCGGCCTCACGGCCGAGGACGCCAGCACACTGGACAGCTCCATCGCCATGATGGACGAGTTCTACCCCCTCGCCCGCGAGGCCTATACCCTCGAAGAGTTCTGCCTGGCGGTGGCGGCCTATCGCCAACTGGAGCTGGCTGAATGCACCGATGTCATCCACCACTACTGGAGCCGCAAGGCGCAATTCCGCGCCAAGATCCAGGCCTGGCTGCGCAAGCACGGCCACGACCCGCTGGGCCAGGCGGCGCTGGCTGACGTCAAGCTGGTCAACGACCAGCTACCCCGGCCTCCCGCGCTGCACCGCCTGGGCTACAAGGCGTTGAGCATGACCCTACCCAGGCACGAGCGCCAGTTCGCCCGCGAGTTGCTCTATGGCTGCTACCCCTACCCCAATGAGTTCGACCGCGCCTGCGCGCCGGCCTGGTGGGACAAGGCCCTGGAAAACCTCAACGCCCGCTACGGCCAGCTGCAGCCCGAGCAACTGCGCCAGTGCTTGCGCCACCCGGGGCTGCGGCTGTCGC
Organism: Pseudomonas sp. LAIL14HWK12:I1; assembly: GCF_003202095.1. Classification (NCBI taxonomy): domain Bacteria; kingdom Pseudomonadati; phylum Pseudomonadota; class Gammaproteobacteria; order Pseudomonadales; family Pseudomonadaceae; genus Pseudomonas; species Pseudomonas sp. LAIL14HWK12:I1. Next base: position 571,124 of record NZ_QJKG01000002.1, on the reverse strand, counting down.
TGGGTGAGCGGCGCAAGGAAATCGAGACACATTTGCTGAGGTCCTCCCACATTTGAGTGGGCCGGCACAGGAGAACATCACACCCTCTGGCCTAGAACAGGCCGAGCGCGTAATCTCCGGCCATGCCACTCGTCGCCCGCCTGTTCTGCACCCTGCTGCTCGCCTGCCTGAGCCCGTCGGCCTTGGGCGAGCGTCTGCGTCTGGTGTCCGATGACTGGGCACCCTACATCTACCAGCAGAATGGCCAACCCCACGGCATCGACTACGAAGTCACCACCGAAGTGTTCAAACGCCTCGGCGTCGAGGTGGAATGGCAGTTCCTTCCATGGAAGCGCTGCCTGGCAATGATCGAGCAAGGCCTGGCCGACGGGATTCTGGACATCTTCCAGACCGAAGCCCGGCGCCCCTACCTGGTCTATGCCCCCGAGCTCTTGTCGCAAGTCGAATTCGTGTTGTTCCAGGCGCGCGCACGCCGCCACCCTGTGACCGCCACAGACGACCTCGCAGGCCTCACCATCGGCACCTCGCCCGGCTATGCCTACGGCGCCGCGTTCAACGAGGCCACGCATTTCCGTCGGGAAGCCGCACCCACCCAGGAAGCCAACTTCGGCAAGCTGCTGCTGGGCCGTATCGACCTGGCAATCACCGATCGCAAGGTTGGTCATTACCTGCTCCGGCAACTGGGCCTGGAACAGCAAGTAGAGGCGCTGCCGCTGGTGATCAGCCGCCAGGCCCAGTATCTGGGGCTGGTACGTAAACCCGGGCGTGAGGCATTGGCCCTGGCCTTTGCCGAAGCACTGCAGCGTTTCAAACAGGAACCGGCCTTTGCCGCCATCAACCAACGCTACACAGGCGACATCGGAAACATTCTCAACGCCGTTGAGCAGCAGGAAAGCAGCACAGCGCGATAGCTCTGTTATACTCGGGCCTTCCCGCCCGGCTCACGCCCGGACGCTCGGCCTCGCAACAGGCATCCCGATCGGCACCGACGCCCCTTCGCGTCCACCCTCCGTTTCCCGGATGTGCAGTGAAAGCCCAGCTGGACCGGACGCGATCGCATCCCACCGATGCCCGTCGCGCCAGGCAGAACATCCCAACGGGCCCAGCCCACACGAGAACAGGATCGCCCATGTCCTTTGCTTCCCTCGGTCTCTCCGAGGCTCTTGTCCGCGCTATCGAGGCTGCGGGCTATACCCAGCCGACCCCCGTGCAACAGCGGGCCATTCCCGCCGTGTTGCAAGGCCGTGACCTGATGGTTGCCGCACAGACAGGTACTGGTAAAACCGGCGGTTTCGCCCTGCCGATTCTCGAGCGCCTGTTCCCGGCCGGCCACCCCGACAAGTCGCAACGTCACGGCCCGCGTCAGCCGCGCGTTCTGGTCCTGACCCCGACCCGCGAACTGGCAGCCCAGGTGCACGACAGCTTCAAGGTGTATGCCCGCGACCTGCCCCTGGTCAGCGCCTGCATCTTCGGCGGCGTTGGCATGAACCCGCAGATCCAGGCCATCGCCAAAGGCGTTGACGTGCTGGTTGCCTGCCCGGGCCGCCTGCTCGACCTGGCCGGCCAAGGCAAGGTCGACCTGGCCCACGTGGAAATCCTGGTACTCGACGAAGCCGACCGCATGCTCGACATGGGCTTCATCCACGACGTCAAGAAAGTACTGGCCCGCCTGCCGGCCAAGCGCCAGAACCTGCTGTTCTCGGCCACCTTCTCCAAGGACATCACCGACCTCGCCGACAAGCTCCTGCATAACCCGGAGCGTATCGAGGTCACCCCGCCGAACACCACGGTCGAACGTATCGAGCAACGCGTCTACCGCCTGCCTGCCAGCCACAAGCGCGCGCTGCTGGCACACCTGATTACCCTGGGTGCCTGGGAACAGGTGCTGGTGTTCACCCGTACCAAGCACGGCGCCAACCGCCTGGCCGAGTACCTGGAAAAACACGGCCTGAGCGCCGCTGCGATCCACGGCAACAAGAGCCAGAACGCCCGCACCAAGGCGCTGGCCGACTTCAAGGCCAACAGCGTGCGCGTGCTGGTTGCCACCGACATCGCCGCCCGCGGCCTGGACATCGACCAACTGCCTCATGTGGTCAACTTCGAGCTGCCCAATGTCGAGGAAGATTATGTTCACCGCATTGGCCGTACCGGCCGTGCCGGTCGTTCGGGCGAGGCGATTTCCATGGTCGCGCCGGATGAAGAGAAGCTGCTCAAGAGCATCGAGCGGGTTACCAGGCAGAAGATCCCTGACGGCGACCTGATGGGCTTCGACGCCAGCCAGGTAGAAGCCGAAAAACCCGAAGTGCGCGAGCGCCCGCAGAACAATGGCCGTGGCGGCCGTAATCAGCCACGCGGCGAAGGCAGCAAGGACGCCAACGGCGGCCGCAAGGACAAAGGCAAGGATAAAGGCAAGACCAAGCAGCAGGCTGCGGACAAGCCAGCCGACAAGGAAAAGAGCGGCGACAAGCAACAACAACCGCGCAAGCCGCGTGACAAGAAGCCGCGCCAGCAGCAACAGCAACAGGCCAGCAACAGCAGCGTACCGAAAGCACCAGCCGACCGTGACCCGGAAGAGTTCCTGGACGACGATATCGACAACTTCGGTAACCGCGCCGACTACGTCAGCCCCTACCAGGGCAAGAACCAGGGCCGCAACCGCCGCCCAGGTGGTGGTGCCGGCCAAGGTCAGGGCCAGGGCAATGGCCAGCGCAGCAATGCCGGCGGCCAGGGTCAGGCCCGCAGTGGTGGCCAGCAGCGCAGCGGCGGCGGCGAAAAACGCCCGCCTCGCGCCAACAACGGTAGCGGTGCCCGTCGCGATGGCGGCGGCGCAGGCCGTGGCCGCCCTGCCCGTGACGATGCCGCCCGGCAAGAGCCGGCCGTGCGCAACTCGCGCCAGCCGGAAAAACAGCCGGTGATCATCCGCAAGGAGTCCAAGCTCGACCGTTACCCAACGCCTGAGCAGCTGGATGACCTGCCAAGCCGCCCGCGCGGTGAGCGCCCAGCCTTGTTGACCCGAAAAGGCTAAGAAACGAAAACGCCGCCCAATGGGCGGCGTTTTTTATTGCCGAAGCATCACTTACTTCTGCTTCACACCTTCAACACTGATATCCAGGTCCAGGGTCTGCGAAGTAGCACCCGGGCCTTTGATGCCGAAGTCGTTCAGGTTAAGGGTGGTGGTGGCGTTGAAACCAGCGCGCTCACCGCCCCATGGGTCCTTGCCTTCACCGTTGAAGGTAGCCTTGAAGGTGACCGGCTTGGTCACGCCGTGCAGGGTCAGGTCGCCGGTCACGTCAGCAGTCTTTTCACCTGTGGTCTTGACGGCGGTAGAGACGAACTTGGCTTCCGGGTACTTCTTCACGTCGAGGAAATCGGCACTGGCGATGTGCTTGTCACGCTCGGCGTGGTTCGACCACAGGCTGGCGGTTTTCAGGTCGACGTTGATCTTGCTGGCTTCAGGCTTGGCGCTGTCCCACGTGAAGTTACCGTCGAAGTCCTTGAAGGTACCGTGGATGAAGCTGTAGCCCAGGTGGCTGATTTTCCAGTCAACGAACGCGTGCTGGCCTTCCTTGTCGATCTTGTACTCGGCAGCCATGGCCTGGCCAGCGGAGAGCAGTGCGGTACCGAGCGCCAGAGCGGCAAAAGTCTTTTTCAACATCCTGTTCCTTCCTATGCAATTGAGGTTGAGGGTCAAGCTTTGCGGCCCAGCATGCGGGTCAGGGTCGCGTCACGGTCGATGAAATGGTGCTTGAGCGCTGCCAAGGCATGCAGCACGGCAAAAATGACCAGGCCCCAGGCCAGCCACAGGTGAATCACACCCGCCACGTCTGCCTGATCGGGCAAGTCGCTGATCAATGCCGGCACTTCGAACAGGCCAAACACCGGAATGCCGACGCCATCGGCGGTGGAAATCAGGTAACCGGCCGCCATCACCGCAAACAGCCCAAGGTACAGGGCCAGGTGCCCCAGCTTGGCCGCCAGGCGGGTGAAGGCGCCATGGTTGGCCGGTGCCGGAGGTGGCGGGCTGACGAAACGCCAGACTACGCGCAGCAACATCACCGCCAACAGCACCAGGCCGATGCTCTTGTGCAGGTCCGGGCCGGCTTTGCGCCAAGGGCTGTAATAGTCGAGGCCGACCATCCACAAGCCCAGGCCAAACAGGCCGAAGACTGCCAGCGCCACACCCCAGTGCAGGATGATGCTGACCACGCCGTAGCGAGAAGATGAATTGCGCAGTTGCATGTTGGCGTGTTTCCCCGTGAAAGCTGTGCACAGACTAACGCGAAATGTATCGAAGAAAAGCGGAAAAAATTGCTTCGGATTATCGAGAAATCCGATAGTTATTCTGTAACCTTCCCATTAAGGAAACATTAACGATAGCCGGGGTGTGCAAGGTTGCCAGTGCCGGCCTCTTCGCGGGTTTACCCGCGAAAGGGGCGGCGCTGGCAATAAATCAACCCGCCTTGGCCTGGGTATTGGCCACAGGTTTCCTGGTCGGTTCGGACTTGGCTGTCGCCTTCTTGGTCTCGGCAGGCTTGTGCGCGGGTTTGTGCGCCGGCGCATGCTTGGCCGGGGCCGCCTTGGTCGCTGCTGGCTTGGCAGCCGCCTCCTTGACCACAGGTGCAGGCGCAACCGGGGCCGGCGCGGCTTGTGGAGCTGGCGCGGATGCCGGCACCACTTCCTCAGCCTTGGCGATCGGCTCGGCCTTCGCTTGCGGCTTGTCCGCCCCGCCAAACAGGCGCTTGAAGAAGCCCGGCTTGTCCTGCTTGGCCTCTTCGACCTTTTTCGGCTCCTCTTTCACTGGCGCCTTGTCAGCCTTGTCGGACGAACCACCGAACAGATTGGAGAAGAAACCGCCCTTGCTTTGCTTGGCGGCCACCGCACCGGCTGCCGCTGCCGCCGCAACCGGCGCCGCTTTGGCCGGGTCGAACGACTTGCCGGCCAACAGGTCCTGCACCTGGCTGGCCGCACGCTGGCCGCTGCGCAGGGCGCCTTCCAGGGTGCCAGGGTACAGGGCATCGGTATGCTCACCGGCAAAGGTGATGCGTTGCACCGGGCGCTCCCACAAGCGCCAGTACTTGCTGATCTGCCCCGGGCCATAAGCCAGGTAGGCGCCGCCGGTGCCGGCGTCGGTGCTGTAGCGCTTGAGCTCGTAACCGGTAAACGCACCACGGGCCTGTGGGTAGAACGCATGCAGGCGGATCAGCACCTGGTCGACCATCTGCTTGTCGCCAAATGCCTGCAGCAGGCGGGCGTTGTCGCCGGACAGGTTGATCACCACGTTGGCGCCGCCCTTGAGCGCAGGCTCGATCCACAGCATGCCGAGGCCGGCGTTACTGAAGATTTCGCCCGACATGCGTGCGCGGCTTTCCCACACGGGCTTCTTGAACTTGAGCATCAGCTGGTCGCGCCAGCCATAGTTGGTGCCCTTCAACGCTGCCAGGTGCTGGTTGTCCAGGCCCGGGGTCATCTGGATCTTGGCCAGGGCGCGCAACGGCACGGCCATGACCAGGTAATCGGCCTGGTAGCCGACGCTGCCGACTTTTACCGTTACCCCGTCCTTGTCCTGGACGATGGCGGTGACCGGCGAGCTGGTCTTGATGGTTTTCAGCTGTTTGACGAAAGCCTGGGCCAGCACCGGGCTGCCACCCGGCAGGCGTGCGGCACGCAGGTCGCGGTCGCTGACGCCACGGTACACGCGGTTCTGCTGGGCGAAGTACAGCAGCGACAGGCGTGACGGCTCATCGTAGCGGGTACGGATCTGCTGGTTGACCAACTGACGGGCCGTGGCCGGCAGCTGCAACTTGTCGAGCCAGGTGGAGACGTTGATCTGGTCGAGGGCAAACAATGTGCTGGTTGCCTGCGGGTTCAGCGGGTCGTCGATGGAGCGGGCCAGGTCGTCGAGGGTTTTCTCGTAGCGCTTGAGTGCTTCGGCGGTAGCAGGCTGCTTGGTGGCCAGGTCGGTGGCGCTGAAATACTCGCCGTCGATCAGGTAACCGGGGGTACGCACGAACTCCGGCGCCGGCAGTGTTTCAAGTTTGAAACGGTCCAGGTACTGGTTAAGCACCGGCTGCGCCTTGGCGTTGCCGATCCATTCACTGGTGGCCAGGCCCGAACGCCCCCCCATGCCCGATTTGGCTTCCAGCAGGGTCACCTGCCAGCCTTTGGTCTGCAGCTCGTAGGCTGCCGTCAGGCCTGCCAGGCCGCCGCCCACCACGATTGCCGTGGGCGTCTTGTCCTTTGCCAGCGCGGCGCCGCTGGACACACCAATCAATACCAACGCGCACAGGCGCACCCAAGCAGCAGCCATGTCGGCGAACTCCGAGTCAGAGGTTACAGATACGGGAAGAGGCAGGAATGCCCCGAGAGAGATGCGTTAAGAATACGTCACCTCCGCCAACCCTGCCAGCGCAGTGACATCAAGTGCTTTTGGCAACTGACATTTTTGCCAGTAGCCCGGTCACACAGCGGCAAGTGAAACTGACGAAGGTGGCCAGAGCCCCGCCAGGAGGGCACGAACATGATCTTCGAGGAGCACTTTCAACACGTCGAACGGCAGTTTTTGTGGCACAAGCAAACGCTTCGAACAGCCTCTGGCCTGAGTATCCGCTCCAACAGCACCTCATGGACCGGCTTTCATGAAGCGTTCAAGGGCGAAGACGGCACCGAACTGGTCATTGGTGAGCACAGCGATGTGGAGATCACCTTCGCTCAGGAAGTCGCATGCCTGCGGCTGGAGTACTATGTGGTCAGCGATTTCCTCTGTGACGACCTGAACATGCTGTTCGATGCCGACAATAATGACTACGACCTGATTGCTCCGGCGCCGCGCCACTTCTACTGGCTCACCCTGGAAGGCTACGGCGTCCGTGACCTGCGCCCCGGGCCTATTGCGACGTCTCCCTATCACCAGGTGATCGATGGGCCTTTCCGGCGGCTGACCATCTCCACCTCGCAGGCAGGGACCGTACACATCCGCAAGCTTGAATGGACCGGCACCCACCGCCATTGAACGCCAGCGGTTGTCCTGCCCTGCGGCATTGCTTAGGCTTACGCGGTCGAACCACGCCGCAAAGCCAGGAGAAGTGCCCATGGGCCTCAATGATCAGTGGATGCAACGCGACCTCAAGGTCCTGTGGCACCCCTGCACCCAGATGAAAGACCACGAGCAGCTGCCGCTGATCCCGATAAAGCGCGGCGAAGGCGTGTGGCTGGAGGACTTCGAAGGCAAGCGCTACCTGGACGCGGTGAGCAGTTGGTGGGTCAACGTGTTCGGCCATGCCAACCCGCGCATCAACCAGCGCATCAAGGACCAGGTCGACCAGCTGGAACATGTGATTCTGGCCGGGTTCAGCCACCAGCCTGTGATCGAGTTGTCCGAGCGCCTGGTGGCCATGACCCCGGCCGGGCTCGACCGGGTGTTCTATGCCGACAATGGCTCGTCGTGCATCGAAGTGGCGCTGAAGATGAGCTTCCACTACTGGCAGAACGTCGGCAAGCCAGGCAAGAAGCGCTTCGTTACCTTGACCAACAGCTACCACGGCGAAACCATCGCCGCCATGTCGGTAGGCGATGTGCCGTTGTTCACCGAAACCTACAAAGCGTTGCTGCTGGACACCCTCAAGGTGCCCAGCCCCGACTGCTACCTGCGCCCCGAGGGCATGGGCTGGGAAGAGCACTCGCGCAACATGTTCCAGGCCATGGAACAGACCCTGGCTGAGCATCACGCCTCCATCAGCGCCGTGATCGTCGAGCCACTGATCCAGGGCGCTGGCGGCATGCGCATGTACCACCCGGTGTACCTCAAGCTGCTGCGTGAGGCCTGCGACCGCTACGACGTGCACCTGATCCACGACGAGATCGCCGTGGGCTTTGGCCGCACCGGCACGATGTTCGCCTGTGAACAGGCGGGCATCCGCCCGGACTTCCTGTGCCTGTCCAAGGCCCTGACCGGTGGTTATCTGCCGTTGGCCGCCTGCCTGACCACCGACAAGGTGTACCAGGCGTTCTACGACGACTACCCGACCCTGCGCGCATTCCTGCACTCGCACAGCTACACCGGCAACCCGCTGGCATGCGCTGCAGCGCTGGCGACCCTGGACATCTTTGAGCAGGACAACGTGATCGAGGCCAACAAGGCCTTGGCTACGCGCATGGCAACGGCGACTGCACACCTGGCCGATCATGCTCACGTTGCCGAAATTCGCCAGACCGGCATGGCCCTGGCCATCGAGATGGTCAAGGACAAGGCTGGCAAGGTCGCCTACCCGTGGCAGGAGCGGCGCGGCCTGAAGGTGTTCGAGCATGCCCTGACCCGCGGCGCCCTGCTGCGCCCGCTGGGCAGCGTGGTCTACTTCCTGCCGCCTTACGTGATCACACCCGAGCAGATCGACTTCCTGGCGGAAGTGGCCAGTGAAGGCATCGACATCGCTACCCGGGAAAGCGTCAGCGTTGCCGTGCCTGCCAACTTCCACCCCGACTTCCGTGACCCGGGCTAGGCCCGGCAGTTCGCCACATCACTTTTCCTGTGGGAGCGAGCACGCTGCCTGCTTCGCGGGCATGCCCGCTCCCACAGGGGATCTGCGTCTCTCTTCTACCGAGCAAATCCATGAGACTGTCCCGCTTCTTCATCGACGCCCCCCTGAGCCTTGGCGAGCACGACCTGCCCGAAGCCCAGGCCCACTATATCGGCCGCGTACTGCGCATGGTCCCCGGCGACGCCGTGCAGCTGTTCGACGGCAGCGGCCAGGAATACCTCGGCCAGTTGCTCGAAGTGGGCAAGAAAACCGTACGCGTCAACCTCGACCAGGCACTGCCTGGCCAGACCGATTCGCCACTGCATGTACACCTCGGCCAGGGCCTGTCCCGTGGCGAGCGCATGGACTGGGCGATCCAGAAAGCCACCGAACTGGGCGCCAACGAAATCACCCCGATCGTCAGCGAGCGCTGCGAAGTGCGGCTGAAGGACGAACGCGCCGACAAACGCCTGGCCCACTGGCGCCAAGTGGCAATCAGCGCTTGTGAACAATGCGGTCGCTCGACCTTGCCCGTCATTCACCCGCCGATCACGCTGGCCGAGTGGCTGAACAGCACCAAGGCTGACCTGAAACTGGTACTGCACCCGGTGGCCGAGCCGCTCACCAGCCACGACAAGCCTGCCAACCTGGCCTTCCTGATCGGCCCCGAAGGCGGCCTGAGCGAAGGCGAAGTCGAGCACGCCAAAGCATCCGGCTTTCATGCCGCACGCCTCGGCCCACGGGTGCTACGCACCGAGACCGCGCCAGTGGTGGCGCTGTCGGTGGCACAACAGCTTTGGGGCGATTTTTAACTAGCGTACGTAGAACGACACCGCCACGAAGTGCATGAGGCTGCCGGCAATCACGAACAGGTGCCAGATGCCGTGCCCGTGACGCAAGCGGCTGTCGAGGGCGAAGAAGATGATGCCGACGGTGTAGAACACCCCGCCGGCAGCCAGCCAGGCAAAACCGGCAGTGCCCAGCGAGTGGAGCAATGGATTGACCGCCACCAGCACGATCCAGCCCATCACCGCATAGATGATGATCGACAGAACCCGCGCCTCGGAGCGCGGTTTGATCTCTTGCAGCATGCCGATCACCGCCAGCCCCCAGACCACGCCAAACAGGCTCCAGCCCCAGGGGCCGCGCAGGCTGACCAGGCAGAAGGGGGTGTAGCTGCCGGCGATCAGCAGGTAGATCGAAAGGTGATCGAGCTTGCGCATGATCACCTTCGCCCGCCCGCGGGTGCTGTGGTACAGGGTGGAAATGCTGTACAGCAACAGCAGCGTGCTGCCGTAGATGGAGAAACTGACAATCTTCCACGGGTCGCCTTGCAGGCCCGCGACCACGATCAGCCAGATGGCACCGATACAGGCCAGGACAGCACCGACCAGGTGGGTCCAGGCGTTGAAGCGTTCACCGTAATACATGCAAACACAGACCTCCTGAGGTGGGCTGGGTTCCTCATTCCGTCAGTGACGGCCCTGAATCTTACCCAAACTCAGGTTGCAGTTCCGCGTCACGCACCAGCCTTTCCAGCCCGGCCAGGTCAGGCACCCGCGCCACCTGCTCGCCCACCTGCACCGCCGCCAGCTCCAGGCGCCCCAGCGCCACATCCACATAATTCAGCTGGCTGTCGAGCTTGCACGAACGCGGAATGTCCTGCAGCAACAGCGCCAAATAGCGCAGGCCGGTGTCGCCCAAAGCATTGAGCACCACAACCCGCGCCCGCTCGCCGCACGGCGTCTCGCCACCACACGCCGCTTCGAACCCGATCAGCGGCAGGCGCTGCTTTCGCCAGTCGATCCAGCCCAGGTGCCAGGCCGGCTCACCGCGTTGGCACACCAAATTGCGCTGGCCGCTCAACTCGGCCACCGCCACGTTGGGCAATACCAGGGTGCGGTCGCCCAAGGGCAGCAACAGCCCGGTCAGGCTGCTGCGCTGGCCGGCAATCAGTTCAAGCATGAGGCTGGCTCCAGTGTGCAATGCTCTGCAGCAACAACGACTCCTGATACGGCTTGCCCAGGTATTCGTTGACGCCGATGGCCATGGCGCGGTCGCGGTGCTTCTGCCCGGTACGCGAGGTAATCATGATGATCGGCAGGTCTTTCAGCCGCGCGTCACGGCGAATGCGAGTGGCCACCTCGAACCCGTCCATGCGCGGCATCTCGATATCCAGCAGCAACACGTCCGGACGGTGCTCTTCCAACAAGGCCATGGCATCGACCCCGTCCTTGGCCGTCAGCACGCTCATGCCGTGGCGTTCCAGCAAGCGACTGGTAACCTTGCGCACAGTCACCGAGTCGTCCACCACCATCACCAACAATGCGCGGCGCGGCACCGGGCCGAGCAACTGGCGTGGGGTGCCGCCACCGGGCAAACGAGCCAGGCGCCGCTGCTGGCCGCGCAGCTGGCCAAGCAGGTCGAGAATCAGCACGACCCGGCCGTCGCCCAGCAGCGTCGCCCCCGACAGCCCGGCAACGGCAGCAAACTGCGGCCCCAGGCTCTTCACCACGATTTCGCGGCTGGGCGACAGGCTATCGGCTTGAATGGCGAAAGATTGCTCCTTGGCATGCACCAGCAGCACGGGCAACGGCACACTCTGCCCCAGCAAGGCCGGGCGCGGCAGGCCTTGCAGCAACTCGCCCAGGTAACGCAGCTCGTATTCATGGCCGGCATAAACATAGCGGGGCGGGTCCAGCTGATAGCACACCGCCAGCTCTGCCGGCGGCACACGGACGATGCCCTCGATGGTATTGAGCGGGATGGCGTACTGCTCCTCACCCAGATGCACCATCAGTGCCCGGTTGATCGACACGGTGAACGGCAAGCGGATGAGGAAACGCGCGCCCTTGCCCTGAGCCGACTCGATGCTCATCGAGCCCCCTAGTTGCTTGACCTCCTCGTGCACCACGTCCATGCCCAGGCCGCGCCCGGAGATCTGGGTGATTTTCTCGGCGGTGGAAAAACCCGGGCGCAGGATGAACTGCAGGATCTCGTGATCGCTCAACTGCGCCTGTGGGTCCAGCAAGCCGCGCTTGATGGCCTTGCGCCGCACCGCTTCAAGCGGAACGCCAGCACCGTCGTCGGTCATTTCGATCACGATATCGGCGCCTTCGTGCAGCAAATTCAGGTGGATGGTGCCCTGCTCCGGTTTGCCGGCGGCCAGGCGTGCTTCGCGGCTTTCCAGGCCATGGTCGACGGCGTTGCGCAGCATGTGCTCAAGCGGTGCCACCATGCGCTCAAGCACACTGCGGTCCAGTTCACCTTCGGCGTTGCCGACCACCAGTTCTACCTGCTTGCCCAGCTCGCTGGCCACCTGCCGCACCACACGCTGCAAGCGCGGCACAAGGCGCTCGAACGGCACCATCAAGGTTGCGGTCAAGCCTTCCTGCAACTGGCTGTTCACCCGCGCCTGCTGCTGCAGCAGGCTGTAGGCCTCCTGGGCACGCTGAGTCAGGGTTTCCTTCAGGTCGAGCAAGTCCGAGGCGGACTCGAACAAGGCCCGCGACAACTGCTGCAACTGTGAATGACGGTCCATTTCCAGTGGGTCGAAATCATCATAGGCATCGCCTTCGAACTGCTGGCGGCTGGAGATTCGCCCTTGGGTCTCGATGTCCAGGCGCAGCAGCTGGTCGCGCATGCGCTCCAGGGTGGTTTCCATCTCGTTGAGGGTGAACTGTGCATCGTTGACTTGCTGCTCGATGCGCCCACGGATGATCGAGTGCTCACCCGCCAGGTTACCCAGGTCGTCGAGCAACTCGGCATCGACCTTGACCATGTCGCCTGGCGCCCGCTCTGGCGCTGCTGTCGGCACCTCGCTGGCGGCGGCTTCGACCGGCCCCTGGCCGGCAGCACTGTCGGTCAGGGCCGCGCTGCTGAAGTTGCGGATATAGTCGATCAGCGCCGTGGCGGCATGCAGTGGCTGCCCCAGACGCACGGCATCGAGCATGTGCGCCAGGCGGTCGTGGCAGTTCTGCAACAGCGCGAACAAAGGCGCGCTCGGCGGCAAGCGGCCGGCAGCCAGCAGTTCGTACAGAAACTCCAGTTCGTGAGCCAGGTCACCAATGGGGGCAATTTCGACCATGCGCGCCACACCCTTGAGGGTGTGCAGGTCGCGCATCAGGTTGTCTACCTCGACGCTGCTGCGCGGGTCGGCCTGCCAGCGCGCCAAGGCTGCGGCGGCGCTTTCGACGATGTCCGAGCTTTCTTCGAGGAACACCTCCAGCAGCTCTTCGCCTGGGCTTTCCGGTTCCTCAAGCAGAGGCTCGGTCACGTCAGGCAGCTGCGGCTGATGGGGCAGCCCCAGGCCCAGGGTATCGGCCACGTCCATGTCCGGGTGCAACGGCGTGACCGTGTCGATGCCCACCAGACCAGTGGCCTCTGGCGCCAAGGCTTGGTCCAGCAGGTTGCGCAGACCGTCGAGCGTTTCTGACCGCGGCGCGATGTCCTGCCCGGCCGCCACTTCATCGAGCATGTCCAGCAGGGCTTCATGGGCGCGCCGGGCGTGGGCGAAGAAACGCGCATTGGCAGGCAGGCTGCCCTCTTCCACGGCGCCATACAGGTCCAGCAAGGCCTCGCACACATCATCCATCTGCCACAAGTCGGCCAGGTGCGCGGCGTGCCCCAGGGTGGTCAGCTGGTCGAGCAGGGTGTCCAGCGCATCACGCTGCCCAGGCTGTTGCTGCCAGCGCGATAGCAACGACTCGGCATCGAGCAGGATATCCATGGCTTGGGCCAGGAAACTGGCGACCAACTGCGGGTCGCGCTTGCCGCGCCGGACATGCTGCGGGTCGTCATGCAAGCTGGCCAGGCGTGCGTCTACGGCCTGGCCAACCTGTTCGATCAGCTCCGCAGCACCAGCGATGGCGGCCAACGGTGTGCTGTCGAGTTGCGCCAGACCCAGGTGGAACAGCGAGCGTGCGGCTTCCAGCCATTCGATCTCGGCCATTTGCAGGGGGAGTTGGTGGCCCTTGTATTCCCGGGCCAGGCGGTCGAAGGCGGTGGCCAGCTCGGCGACCGGCATCACCCCGGCCATGGCAGCACTGCCCTTGAGCGTATGCAGGGCGCGCTGAAGGCCATCGCTGACCGGCGTATCGTGGCCGTCTGCGCCTTGCAGAAATGCATCGAGGCTGGCCAGGTGGCCTTGCGCCTCCGTGCGGAAAATATCCAGCAGCTGCGGGTCGAGGCCATCGATATCGGCAGCACCCGGTTCGTCGTTTTCTGCCAGGGCATGCAGGTGCCCAGCCAACTGTTCGATTTCGGTCAGTTGCGGCAATTGCCCAGCCGCAAAGTCGGCCAGCAAATCAGGTAGGTGGACGAACACTTGCTGCAGGGCCACCACGCCTTCCGGGCTCAGCACGCTACGGCCCTCCAGCACCCGGTTCAGCAGGTGCTCGGCGCCCCAGGCCAGCTCGGCCACCGCTTCGGCATGCACCATGCGGCCGCTGCCCTTGAGCGTATGCAGCGCACGGCGTACTTCCCCCAGCGCCTCGCGCTGCTGGTTGTCGGCACGCCAGCGCAGCCAGTGCCGCTCGATCTCCGGCAGCAACTCGCCGGCTTCATCGAGAAACACCTCGCGCAGCTCGTCATCGATACCGTCGCCATTGGCATCCAGGCCTGCACGGGTGTCGGCCTGCGCACAATACACGCCCAGCGCTGCCAGGCTGGCACGGGCCATGTCGATGAACGGCTGGGCATCCGCCAGCGGGTCGGCCACCCGCCATTGCAGGTAGCATTCGGCGGCACTCATGGCCTCACCCAAGTGGGCCAGCTCATCGGCGGGCGGCTCTACATCCAGGTGCTGCAACCAGCGCTGCACATAGCTGGCGCAGCCGGCGAACAGCTCGGCTACTGCGGGCAGCATCAACATGGCCAGCGCGCCGCGAATCTGCTGCAACAGCCCCGGCAACGGTTGCAGGCGTTGGCGCGGCCAGTCGGACTCCAGGTAGTCGCCGATCAGGTCCTTGGCCTGCTGCAGTACGTTCAGCGATTCGTTCAGCACCAGTTGGCGTATCTCGGCCAGGTCCGAGCCTGGCAGCCCGCCCTGCCCGTTTTCTTCCAGCGGGCCGACCATGCCGTTCAGCGAAGCCTCCACGTACAGCAAGGCGCCCGCCACATCCATCAGTACCGCGTCATCCACCACGCGCTCGCCCTGGGCCAGGGCCTGCAGCGCCAGCACCTGGTCGATGATGACCCGCCGTGGTTGCTGGAAGCCCAGCACAGCCAGGGTATCGGCTACATGCCGCAGCGGCGCCAGCAGGGCATCGAGCTGCTCGCTGTGCTGGCGGTCGCTGCGCACGAACTGGTCCAGGCGCTCCTTGATGCGCATCAGGTCGTCGCACAGGGCAGTCACCACCGAGCGCAGGGCATCGCGGCCCGGCCCGGCCTGCAATTGTTCACGCCAATTGCCCAACGACAGGTCAAGGTTGGCCAAGTCGTCGGCGCCGGCAAAACGCTGTGCTGCACCGCTGGTCAGGCTGGCCTGGGCCAAGGGCTCGATACCTCGGCAGGCACGTAACTGATTGAGCAGCGGCAGCATCACCAAGGGCAGGTCGTGGCGGGCACCGCGCAAGCGCTCAAGGTACGAAGGCAATTGCTCCAGGCCACGAAACAACGCCCCCAGGCAATCGCCCCGTGGGCTGACCTGGCCGTCGGCCAGCGCCTTGGCGAACAGTTCCAGCTCTTCGGCCAGGCGCGTCGCTCCGCGCAGTTCAAGCATGCGCAGGCAACCATGTACCTGATGCAGGTTGTCGACCACGAAGGCCAGCATCGACAGGTCGCCCGGTTCGCCGGCAAAACGCTCCAGCGCCTGGCGCGCCTGGCCCAAGCAGTCGAGGATGGCAGCCTTGGTCCAGGCCAGCGCTACGGTGTCGTGGCGTTCGGGACTTACAGCAGCAGAAGCCATGGGCACTCCTCAGCGCGGCGCATCGGTGGGGCTTTGCGCAGGTGGCGGCAGGGTGAAACCGGACACCGAACGGCGCATCTCACTGGCCATGCGGGCCAAGTGACGGATACTGTCGGCGGTGGCACCGGAGCCGGCGGAGGTTTGTGCGGTAATCTGCTGGATCACCGCCATGGTGTGGGAAATCTGCCCGGCCGACGAGGTCTGCAACTGGGCAGCGTCAGAGATGCTGTGGATAAGATCGGCCAGGTTCTGCGATACCCCTTCGATCTCGGCCAGCGCCACCCCGGCATCCTGCGCCAGGCGAGCGCCACGCACCACTTCGGCGGTGGTCTGCTCCATGGAGATGACTGCCTCGTTGGTGTCGGCCTGAATGGTACGTACCAGCGCCTCGATCTGCCGGGTGGCCGACGACGAGCGCTCTGCCAGGCGCTGCACTTCGTCGGCAACCACGGCAAAACCACGGCCAGCCTCGCCGGCCAGCGAGGCCTGGATGGCCGCGTTGAGGGCAAGGATGTTGGTCTGGTCGGCAATGTCGTCGATCAGGCTGACGATGTCGCCGATTTCCTGAGAAGACTCGCCCAGGCGTTTGATCCGCTTGGCGGTGTCCTGGATCTGCTCGCGAATGTTGTCCATGCCGTTGATGGTGTTATGCACCACCTCGTTACCCTTGTTGGCAATGGCCACCGAGCGCTCGGCCACCTTGGCCGATTCGTAGGCATGTGCCGAAACCCGGTCGATCGACTCGACCATGTCGCCGACCGCCTCGGAGGCCTCGCTGATCTGCTCGGCCTGGTGTTCGGAAGCCTTGGCCAGCTGGCGGGCGGTGTTCTGGGTGTCCTGTACGGCAGCGGCAACCTGCACGGCGCTGTGGTTGATGGTAGCGACCAGGTCGCGCAGCTGGTCCACGGAATAGTTGATCGAGTCGGCAATGGCGCCAGTGAAGTCTTCGGTCACCGATACGGTCACGGTCAGGTCGCCGTCGGCCAGCTCTTCGATTTCATCCAGCAGACGCATGATTGCCTGCTGGTTGCGTTCGTTCTTTTCTGCCGTTTCACGCAACTGGCGGTTGGTGGTGCGCACCATGACCAGGCCGATGAGGATGATCGAAGCCAGCGCCAGCAGGCCCAAGGCATAGCCGCCAACGGTATCGAGGGTGCGCCCACCGGCCAGGTTCTCGAAACCGTTGGCCAGGTGTGATGCCTCGTCCAGCAGGGTTTGCGACAGGCTGAAAATGTTGCCCGCGGCCTCACGCACGCGGAACAGTTCGGGCGAGGTTTCGAGAATTTCATCGACCGAGCCCGCGACGAACTGGAACAGTTCGGCGATTTCGGCCAGCCGCGCACGGGCATCGGCGTCCTCGACACGGGTTACCTGGATGGCCGCGTTACCCCTGAGCATCCCCTCCAGCACCTGGCCAAAGCGCCCGGCATCGCGGCCAAAGGCATCAGCTGCCTGAGCGGCGGTATCGTCACCCGCGAGCACGGTGTTGACCGAACCGAGGATGCGCTCGGCCAGCAAAAGCTGGCGCTGCGCCACCGCCACCTGGTTGGCCGGAGCGCCGCTTTGCAGCAGGATCTCGACCACTTTTTCGTATTCCACCTGCAACTGCGGCACGGTTTCGGCCAGCGTCGCCGCCACCTGGTGCAGCGACAGCACGGTCTGCTCACTGGCCAGGATGGTGTCGGTGTTCTTGCGCAGGTTTTCCCAGTCGCGGCGTACCGCCTCCATCTCGTCTCGCACCGTAGGCGGCGCAGCCGGCAACCCGGTGGACTTGTCACCCTGGCGCAGGTAGCCCCAGCGCCGCTCGAAGTCGTTGCGTGCATCCGACAGCAGCTTGAAGGCCAGGGCCTTGCCGGCGGCGGCTTCGGTGGCGTTCTTGGCAATGCGCTGAGACAGCACCCGCAGCTCGCCGGCATGGCCGATGTACTGCTTGTCGTAGTTGGACTGGGTGTTCAGGTAGGCAAAGTTGGCGAACAGCAGGATGATCGACAGGATCAGGATCAGAAACAGCACGGTGATCTGCGCGATGCTGCGGGTACGTGGGGTCACTGTGGTGGCTGTGACGGGGGTGGCAGGCTTGTTCACGTTCGCAGGTCCTATAACGCCACATCAAGAAAGCCCGGCGCCTGGGCCAGGGCGAAGGGGCTGAAGATTGCCCAGTTGCGTTCACGCGGGAAATGCCCCTGCACGAAGCGTGCAGCGGCGCGGATCAATGGCTGCGGCGGCGACAGCTGCAGGCTGTCGAGGGCGAAGTGTTGCAGGCCAAGTACCTCGTCCACCAGCAAACCGACGAACAGGTCGTCGTGGTCCAGCACCAGCACCCGCCGCTGCTTGCCCGGAGCGGCGTGGCCCAGGCCGAAGAAACTGCTCAGGTCCATCACCGGCAACAGCCGCCCACGCAGATTGGCAACCCCGCATACCCACGGTTGCACACCCGGGACGCGGCTGCTGCGCGGTTCGCGCAGTACCTCGGCCACCTCACCCATGGGCGCGACGAACCACTGCCCGGCAAGGCGAAAGCCGATACCGCTCCACTGTTGCAGGCGGTTGTCCTGCGGGGGCTGGTCGGCGACCAGCAGGCGGCAGCGCCGGTCGATGTCCAGCAACAACTCGAAGGCGGTCAGCGACGCGCCTTGCGGGCGGGTGGTCAAGCCCCCAGCACTTCTTTGAGCTTGGCGATCAGCGCGTCTTCTTCCACCGGTTTGGTCAGGAAGTCACGGGCGCCCTGGCGCGTGGCCCAGATGCGGTCGGTTTCCTGGTCCTTGGTGGTGACCACGATCACGGGGATGGCGGCGGTTTCCGGGTCCTTGCTGAGCTGGCGGGTGGCCTGAAAGCCGTTCATGCCGGGCATGACGATGTCCATCAGCACCGCGTCGGGCTTGTCCTGCCGGGCCAGGGCCACGCCATCGGCACCGTTGCTGGCCTTGAGCACCTGGTAGCCGTGCTTTTCCAGCCACTCGGTCAAGCGGTACATCTCTGTCGGCGAGTCGTCGACAATCAGAACTCGGGCCATGCTGTTTCCCCATCAGGAAAGTAAGACCGTGCCATGGCGGGGCACGGTCAGGGTGCGGGTTGTTGGGTTGCGGCAAAACCGGGCACGTGGGCGCGGATCGCATCGAGCAGTTCTTCTTTGCTGAACGGCTTGGTCAGAAACCGATCAGAACCGACCACCCGGCCGCGGGCTTTGTCGAACAGGCCGTCGCGCGACGACAGCAGGATGACCGGCGTGTCCTTGAAAGCACTGTTGTGCTTGATCACGGCGCAGGTCTGGTAGCCGTCCAGGCGCGGCATCAGCACATCGACGAAGATGATGCCGGGCTGGTGGTCGACGATTTTGGCCAGGGCATCGAAGCCATCGCTGGCGGTGATTACCTCGCAGCCCGCTTCACCGAGCAACATCTGTGCGGTGCGCCGGATCGTGCGGGAATCGTCGATCACCATCACCTTCAGGGGTTGTTCCATAGACGCCTACCAATGGAAATTAGCTGCATTTTTAGCACACTCCGGGTGGCCATTCCATCTGCGCCGCCCCTTGACCGGCGGCGTTTGCGGCGCCACCCTGAGCCACTTTTCTTTCGAGCCATCGCGGCACCTGCCGCCAAGAGGAACCACCCCATGAGCGTACGCCTCGGCATTGTCATGGACCCCATCGCGTCCATCTCCTACAAGAAGGACAGCTCGCTGGCCATGCTGCTGGCCGCCCAGGCACGCGGCTGGAGCCTGTTCTACATGGAACAGCAAGACCTGTACCAGGGCGAAAGCAAGGCCCGCGCCCGCATGCGCCCGCTGAAGGTGTTTGCCGACCCGGCGCACTGGTTCGAACTGGGCGAAGAGCAGGACAGCCCCCTGGCCGAGCTGGACGTGATCCTGATGCGCAAGGACCCGCCGTTCGACATGGAATTCGTCTACAGCACCTACCTGCTGGAACAGGCCGAGAATGATGGCGTGCTGGTGGTCAACCGCCCGCAAAGCCTGCGCGACTGCAACGAGAAGATGTTCGCCACGCTGTTCCCGCAGTGCACCACGCCGACCCTGGTCAGCCGCCGCCCGGACATCATTCGTGAGTTTGCAGCCAAGCATGTTGACGTGATCCTCAAGCCGCTGGATGGCATGGGCGGTACGTCGATCTTCCGTCACCGGGCTGGCGACCCCAACCTGTCGGTGATCCTGGAAACCCTGACCGCGCTGGGCACCCAGCAGATCATGGCCCAGGCCTACCTGCCGGCCATCAAGGACGGCGACAAGCGCATTCTGATGATCGATGGCGAGCCGGTGGACTACTGCCTGGCGCGCATCCCGGCCAGTGGCGAAACCCGTGGCAACCTGGCCGCCGGCGGCCGTGGCGAGGCCCGCCCATTGACCGACCGCGACCGCTGGATTGCCGCCCAGGTCGGCCCGACCCTGCGCGAAAAGGGCCTGCTGTTCGTGGGCCTGGACGTGATCGGCGACTACCTCACCGAAATCAACGTCACCAGCCCTACCTGCATCCGCGAAATCGACGCTGCCTACAACACCGACATCGGTGGCAAGCTGATGGATGCCATTGATCGCAAGCTGAAGGCGCGCTGACAGCCAACGCGAAGCAAACGCGTAGAGTGGGGTATGATGCCGGTCCTATTCGATTGAGCTGCTGCCCCGCCCTGCGGTTGCTGGATACCTGATGACGCTGCCCGCTGACATCCCCGCCACCCTGCTGCCTCCCCGTGTTCGCCCGGTGGACCGGCTCGGCTTTACCCTGTTCCTGGCTGCCCTGGTGCACCTGGCGCTGATCCTTGGCGTCGGCTTCAGCGTGGTCAAGCCTGCCGAAATCCGCCACACCATGGACATCACCCTGGCCACCTTCAAGAGCGAGAAACCGCCCGAGAAGGCCGATTTCCAGGCCCAGGACAACCAGCAGGGCAGCGGCACCCTGGACAAGAAAGCGGTGCCTACAACCACTGAATTGGCGCCGTTCCAGGACAGCAAGATCAACAAGATCACCCCACCGCCTGCCGCCAAGCCCGAGGTGGTGCCGCCCCCTACCCCACAAAAGTCGGCGGTGGTGACCACGGCGCCCAAGCCGCAGAAGCTCGAGCCCAAACCCAAGGAAAGCAAGCCACAGCCCAAGCCGGCGGCGCCAGCGCCAGACTTCGACAGCTCGCAGCTGTCCAGCCAGATCGCCAGCCTGGAGGCGGAGCTGTCCAACGAACAGCAGATGTACGCCAAGCGGCCGAAGATTCACCGCCTGAATGCTGCATCGACCATGCGCGACAAGGGTGCCTGGTACAAGGAAGAGTGGCGCAAGAAGGTCGAGCGGGTGGGCAACCTGAACTACCCCGACGAAGCGCGCCGGCAACAGATTTACGGCAATTTGCGGATGATGGTGTCGATCAACCGCGATGGTTCGTTGTATGAGGTGCTGGTGCTGGAATCGTCCGGGCAGCCGGTGCTGGACCAGGCGGCACAACGTATTGTGCGACTGGCGGCGCCTTTTGCGCCGTTTACCGGGGATCTGGCCGAATTTGACCGGCTGGAGATCATTCGTACCTGGCGTTTTGCGCGAGGGGACCGTTTGTCCAGTAACTGATCTCGGGCCTCGGTATAGGGCTTGCTATATGCGGCGGCGCTCGATTTCACAGGCACCAAAACCCTCAAGACAGTCGCCAACCAAACGACACAAATCCGCACCTTGTCAGCCCCGCCACCTGGCGCCACACTATCCCTCATGAAAACCCTCGCCCCGAGCTACCTCAAGCATCAGTTCCTGATCGCCATGCCACACATGGCCGATCCGAACTTCGCCCAGACCCTCACCTACATCGTCGAGCACAACGAGCATGGCGCCATGGGCCTGGTGGTCAACCGGCCGCAGGAGCTGAGCCTGGCCGACATCCTCGAGCAGCTGCGCCCGGATGAAACACCACCGGCCAGCACCTTGCAGGTGCCGATCTACCAGGGTGGCCCGGTGCAGACCGACCGCGGCTTCGTGTTGCACAGCAGCGAGTGCAGCTTCCAGGCCACCGTGGCACTGGAAGGGCTGGCGCTGACCACGTCGCAGGACATCTTGCTGGCCATCGCTGCCGGGGTAGGCCCGAAACAAAGCCTGATCACCCTGGGTTATGCCGGCTGGGAAGCCGGACAGCTGGAAGCCGAACTGGCCGACAACGCCTGGCTCAACTGCCCGTTCGACCCGGAAATCATCTTTGGCCTGGCCAGCGACCTGCGCCTGGACGCGGCCGCCGCCAGCCTGGGGATCAACCTGAACCTGCTGACCAGCCAGGCGGGCCACGCCTGATGGCCGAACTACGCCTGCTACTGGGCTTCGACTACGGCAGCAAACAGATCGGCGTGGCCGTTGGCCAGGTGGTCACCGGCCAGGCCCGCGAACTGTGCACCCTTAAGGCACAAAATGGCGTACCGGACTGGGCTCAGGTGGAAAAGCTCATCAATGAGTGGAAACCCGACGCCATCGTCGTCGGCCTGCCGCTGAACATGG
Source organism: Pseudomonas sp. LAIL14HWK12:I1 (assembly GCF_003202095.1). NCBI lineage: Bacteria > Pseudomonadati > Pseudomonadota > Gammaproteobacteria > Pseudomonadales > Pseudomonadaceae > Pseudomonas > Pseudomonas sp. LAIL14HWK12:I1. The sequence goes on along the minus strand of NZ_QJKG01000002.1, from coordinate 549,229 downwards.
ACGGCACGCCCAGCGAAATGAGCGCCCGCGCCGAAAAGTTCGCCCGCCGCCTGAATGGCCGCTTCAACCTGCCCGTGCACACCCACGACGAGCGCCTGACCACCTTCGAGGCCAAAGGCGAGCGCATGGCCCGTGGAGGCCAGCGCGGCAGCTACCGCGACAACCCGGTCGATGCCATCGCCGCCGCCCTGTTGCTACAAGGCTGGCTGGAGGCCAATACCTGATCATCTTTGCCGCCGGGCCCGCCCGGCGCACCCTTCCGAGGAGCCCGCAATGAGCCTACCCAATCCCGCCGAGCTGATCCGGCAGATGGCTGTCGACCTTCGCGCCCACCTGGCCCGCCGCAACATCAGCGAGCCACGTTACATCGGCATCCGCACCGGCGGTGTCTGGGTTGCCCAGGCCCTGCAGGAAGCCATGGGTGATACCAGCCCCATGGGCACCCTGGACGTTTCGTTCTACCGCGACGACTTCAGCCAGAACGGCCTGCACCCGCAAGTGCGCCCGTCCGAGCTGCCATTCGAAGTGGAAGGCCAGCACCTGGTGCTGGTAGATGACGTGCTGATGAGCGGTCGCACCGTACGCGCTGCACTCAACGAACTGTTCGATTATGGCCGCCCGGCCAGCGTCACCCTGGTCTGCCTGCTGGACCTGGATGCCGGCGAACTGCCGATCCGCCCGAATGTGCTGGGCGCCACCCTGTCGCTGGCGGCCCATGAACGGGTAAAATTGACCGGACCCGCACCGCTCGTCCTCGAGCGCCAGGACCTCGCCTCCGCTTCCGCCCTTTAAGAGTCCCCCGCGATGACGCCATTCGACGCCAAGCGCCCGCTGCAGCTCAATGATCAGGGCCAGCTGCGCCACTTCCTCTCGCTGGACGGTTTGCCCCGCGAACTGCTCACCGAAATCCTCGACACCGCCGACTCCTTCCTGGAAGTCGGTGCCCGGGCCGTGAAAAAAGTCCCGTTGCTGCGCGGCAAGACCGTGTGCAACGTGTTCTTCGAGAACTCCACCCGTACCCGCACCACTTTCGAGCTGGCGGCCCAGCGCCTGTCGGCCGACGTGATCAGCCTGAACGTGTCGACCTCCTCGACCAGCAAGGGCGAGACCCTGTTCGACACCCTGCGCAACCTCGAAGCCATGGCCGCCGACATGTTCGTCGTGCGCCACTCCGACTCAGGCGCCGCACACTTCATCGCTGAGCACGTGTGCCCGGATGTTGCCGTGATCAACGGCGGTGACGGCCGCCATGCGCACCCGACCCAGGGCATGCTCGACATGCTCACCATCCGCCGCCACAAGGGCAGCTTCGAGAACCTGTCGGTGGCCATCGTCGGCGACATCCTGCACTCGCGCGTGGCCCGCTCCGACATGCTGGCGCTCAAGGCGCTGGGTTGCCCGGACATCCGTGTGATCGGCCCGAAAACCCTGATCCCGATCGGCATCGAGCAGTACGGCGTGAAGGTGTACACCGACCTCGCCGAAGGCCTGAAAGACGTCGATGTGGTGATCATGCTGCGCCTGCAACGCGAGCGCATGGCTGGCGGCCTGCTGCCCAGCGAGGGCGAGTTCTACCGCCTGTTCGGCCTGACTACCGCACGCCTGGCCGGGGCCAAGCCTGACGCCATCGTCATGCACCCAGGCCCGATCAACCGGGGCGTGGAAATCGAGTCGGCCGTGGCCGACGGCAAGCACTCGGTGATCCTCAACCAGGTCACCTACGGCATCGCCGTGCGCATGGCCGTGCTGTCCATGGCCATGAGCGGGCAGAACGCGCAACGTCAATTCGACCAGGAGAACGCCCAGTGACCCTCAGTATTCTCGGCGCCCGGGTCATCGACCCCAAGACAGGCCTGGACCAGGTTACCGACCTGCACCTGGACGGCGGTCGCATTGCCGCCATCGGCACCGCCCCGGCCGGCTTCAGCGCCAGCCGCACGATCCAGGCCGATGGCCTGGTTGCCGCGCCTGGCCTGGTCGACCTTGGCGTGTCCCTGCGCGAGCCGGGCTACAGCCGTAAAGGCAACATCGCCAGTGAAACCCGCGCGGCCGTGGCGGGTGGTGTCACCAGCCTGTGCTGCCCGCCGCAAACCAAGCCGGTACTGGACACCTCGGCCGTGGCCGAGCTGATCCTCGACCGTGCCCGCGAAGCCGCCAACAGCAAGGTCTACCCGATCGGCGCCCTGACCAAGGGCCTGGAAGGCGAACAACTGGCCGAGCTGGTAGCCCTGCGCGACACCGGCTGCGTGGCCTTTGGCAACGGCCTGAAGGAAATCCCCAACAACCGTACCCTGGCCCGCGCCCTGGAATACGCCGCCACCTTCGACCTGACCGTGGTGTTCCACTCCCAGGACCGCGACCTGGCCCAAGGCGGCCTGGCCCATGAAGGGGCCATGGCCAGCTTCCTCGGCCTGCCGGGCATCCCGGAAACCGCCGAAACCGTGGCCCTGGCGCGCAACCTGCTGCTGGTGGAACAGACCGGCGTGCGTGCGCACTTCACCCAGATCACCAGCGCCCGTGGCGCACGGTTGATCGCCCAGGCCCAGGCCCTCGGCCTGCCGGTAACCGCCGATGTGGCGCTGTACCAACTGATCCTCACCGATGAGTCGCTGCGCGAGTTCTCCAGCCTGTACCACGTGCAGCCGCCACTGCGCACCGCTGCTGACCGCGACGGCCTGCGGGAGGCGGTGAAGTCGGGCGTGATCCAGGCGATTTCCAGCCACCACCAGCCGCACGAACGCGACGCCAAGCTGGCCCCGTTCGGCGCCACCGAGCCGGGCATCAGCAGCGTTGAATTGCTGCTGCCACTGGCCATGACGCTGGTGCAGGACGGCCTGCTCGACCTGCCGACCCTGCTGGCCCGGCTGAGCAGCGGCCCGGCTGCTGCCCTGCGCCTTCCGGCTGGTGAGCTGAAGGTGGGTGGCGCGGCCGACCTGGTGCTGTTCGACCCGCAAGCCTCCACCGTTGCCGGCGAGCAATGGTTCTCGCGCGGCGAGAACTGCCCGTTCATCGGCCACTGCCTGCCGGGTGCAGTGCGTTATACCTTGGTCGATGGGCACGTTTGCCACGAGGCCTGAGTAACACTTTTCGCAAGCACGCCCGCACCCACAGGATCACCACTATCCCAAGGCATGTGGTGATCCAGTGGGAGCGGACGTGCCCGCGAATGCCCAACGCTGTTCATCCTGCCAAGCGCGACCATTCATCCCCCACGGTTGAAATCCTTCCCCCCACCCCCATATGAGTCTGCATCAGGCACTTTCGCCCCGCTGCGTGGAGACTCTCCCCTTGACCACCATCGTTTCTGTCCGCCGTAACGGCAAAGTCGTCATGGGTGGCGACGGCCAGGTATCCCTCGGCAACACCGTGATGAAAGGCAACGCCAAGAAGGTGCGCCGCCTGTACCACGGCCAGGTCATTGCGGGCTTCGCCGGTGCCACCGCCGACGCCTTCACCCTGTTCGAACGCTTTGAAGGCCAGCTGGAAAAACACCAGGGCCACCTGGTACGTGCCGCCGTCGAGCTGGCCAAGGAATGGCGTACCGACCGTTCCCTGAGCCGCCTGGAAGCCATGCTGGCCGTGGCCAACAAGGACGCTTCCCTGATCATCACCGGCAACGGCGACGTGGTCGAACCCGAAGACGGCCTGATCGCCATGGGTTCCGGTGGCGCCTACGCCCAGGCCGCAGCCCGCGCCCTGCTGAACAAGACCGACCTCTCGGCCCGTGAAATCGCCGAAACCGCCCTGAACATCGCCGGTGACATCTGCGTGTTCACCAACCACAACCTGACCATCGAGGAGCAGGACCTGGCCGACTGACTCAGCTGTTCTGGCGCCCCTTCCCGGTGACGGGGCTTTTCCACGCTGATTCATCTGCCCAAGGACCGTATTGACCATGTCCATGACCCCCCGCGAGATCGTCCACGAACTCAACCGCCACATCATCGGCCAGGACGACGCCAAACGCGCCGTGGCCATTGCCCTGCGCAACCGCTGGCGCCGGATGCAGCTGCCTGCCGAGCTGCGTGCCGAAGTGACCCCGAAGAACATCCTGATGATCGGCCCTACCGGCGTCGGCAAAACCGAAATCGCCCGTCGCCTGGCCAAGCTGGCCAACGCGCCCTTCCTCAAGGTGGAAGCGACCAAGTTCACCGAAGTGGGCTACGTGGGCCGTGACGTCGAGTCGATCATCCGTGACCTGGCCGATGCCGCGCTGAAGATGCTGCGCGAGCAGGAGATCATCCGCGTGCGCCACCGCGCCGAAGATGCCGCCGAAGACCGCATCCTCGATGCCCTGCTGCCGCAGGCACGGGTGAGCAGCTTCGCCGAGGAAGCCGCACAGACCAGCACCGACTCCAACACCCGCCAGCTGTTCCGCAAGCGCCTGCGTGAAGGCCAGCTGGACGACAAGGAAATCGAAATCGAAGTGGCCGATGCCGTGGGCGTCGAAATTGCCGCGCCACCCGGCATGGAAGAAATGACCAACCAGCTGCAAAGCCTGTTTGCCAACATGGGCAAAGGCAAGCGCAAGGCGCGCAAGCTGAAGGTGAAAGAAGCGCTGAAGATGGTGCGCGATGAAGAAGCGAGCCGCCTGGTCAACGAGGAAGAGCTCAAGGCCAAGGCCCTGGAAGCGGTCGAGCAGCATGGCATCGTGTTCATCGACGAAATCGACAAGGTTGCCAAGCGCGGCAACGTGGGCGGCGCTGACGTGTCCCGTGAAGGCGTGCAGCGCGACCTGCTGCCGCTGATCGAAGGCTGCACCGTCAACACCAAGCTCGGCATGGTCAAGACCGACCACATTCTGTTCATTGCCTCCGGTGCGTTCCACTTGAGCAAGCCAAGCGACCTGGTGCCCGAGCTGCAAGGCCGTCTGCCGATTCGCGTGGAACTGAAGGCACTGACCCCGGAAGACTTCGAACGCATCCTGCAAGAGCCGCATGCCTCACTGACCGAGCAGTACCAGGCCCTGTTGAAAACCGAAGGCCTGAACATCGCGTTCCAGGCTGACGGCATCAAGCGCCTGGCCGAGATTGCCTACCAGGTGAACGAGAAGACCGAGAACATCGGTGCCCGCCGCCTGCACACCCTGCTTGAACGCCTGCTCGAAGAGGTGTCGTTCAGTGCTGGCGATCTGGCGAGCGCCCACGACGAAACGCCGATCCAGATCGACGCTGCGTATGTGAACAGCCACCTGGGTGAGCTGGCGCAGAACGAAGACCTGTCGCGTTACATCCTGTAAGTCCGCACGGGGCCGCTTTGCGGCCCCTTGCACATTCCTCCAAATCTCCAGAAGCTGTACTTCATCAGCTCCCGAGAGATTCCCCCATGGCCCGTCTACCTACCGCCATCAACCTGCACAAAGCCTCGAAAACCCTCACCCTCACCTACGCCCCCGGCGAGGCCTACAACCTGCCTGCCGAATTTCTGCGCGTGCATTCCCCCTCTGCCGAGGTCCAGGGCCACGGCAACCCCATCCTGCAATTTGGCAAGATCAACGTCGGCCTCGTCGGCCTGGAACCTGCCGGCCAATATGCACTGAAACTGACCTTCGACGACGGCCATGACAGCGGCCTGTTCACCTGGGAGTACCTCGAACAGCTGTGCCTGCGCCAGGAACAGTTGTGGGCCGAGTACCTCGACGAACTGCACAAGGCCGGGAAATCCCGCGACCCGGCCGAATCGGTGGTGAAACTCATGCTCTAGCGCAAGGGCTGCAGGGTTTAGAGCGCATTTTCTAAATTCATCTGTTTGAATGACTTGCAGACAGCCCAGTGAAGGGCTGTCTTGCGCATTACATGAAAGTCGGGTAACCAATGGGTATGGCAAGTTCCCTGCATCATTTTGCAGGCAGTCAGAACCCCCGCAGCACCGCTGTTCCTTATCACTGGTCACCCGAGTAGCAGTACCGGGCTCAGGGCTGTGCTCCTGCCACAGCAACCGGTACTCGTCTCAGGACAACGGAGCGTCGTAGATGAGTAACAAGAACAACGATGAGCTGCAGCGGCAGGCCTCGGACAATACCTTGGGGCTGAACCCGGTCATCGGCATTCGCCGCAAGGACCTGTTGAGCTCGGCACGTACCGTGCTGCGCCAGGCCGTGCGCCAACCGCTGCACAGCGCCAAGCATGTGGCCCACTTTGGCCTGGAGCTGAAGAACGTGCTGCTGGGTAAATCCAGCCTGGCCCCGGAAAGCGACGACCGTCGCTTCAATGACCCGGCCTGGAGCAACAACCCGCTGTACCGCCGCTACCTGCAAACCTACCTGGCCTGGCGCAAGGAGCTGCAGGACTGGATTGGCAACAGCGACCTGTCACCGCAAGACATCAGCCGCGGCCAGTTCGTCATCAACCTGATGACCGAAGCCATGGCACCGACCAACACCCTGTCCAACCCGGCAGCGGTCAAACGCTTCTTCGAAACCGGAGGCAAGAGCCTGCTCGACGGCCTGTCCAACCTGGCCAAGGACATGGTCAACAACGGCGGCATGCCCAGCCAGGTGAACATGGACGCCTTCGAAGTGGGCAAGAACCTGGGCACCAGTGAAGGTGCCGTGGTGTACCGCAACGATGTACTGGAGCTGATCCAGTACAGCCCCATCACCGAACAGGTGCATGCCCGCCCGCTGCTGGTGGTACCACCGCAGATCAACAAGTTCTACGTGTTCGACCTGAGCCCGGAGAAGAGCCTGGCGCGCTACTGCCTGCGCTCGCAGCAGCAAACCTTCATCATCAGCTGGCGCAACCCGACCAAGGCCCAGCGCGAGTGGGGCCTGTCCACTTACATCGATGCGCTCAAGGAAGCGGTCGATGCCGTGCTGGCCATTACCGGCAGCAAGGACCTGAACATGCTCGGTGCCTGCTCCGGCGGCATCACCTGCACCGCGCTGGTAGGCCACTATGCCGCCCTCGGTGAGAACAAGGTCAATGCCCTTACCCTGCTGGTCAGCGTGCTGGACACCACCATGGATACCCAGGTTGCACTGTTCGTCGACGAGCAGACCCTGGAGTCTGCCAAGCGCCACTCCTATCAGGCCGGCGTACTGGAAGGCAGCGACATGGCCAAGGTGTTCGCCTGGATGCGCCCCAACGACCTGATCTGGAACTACTGGGTCAACAACTACCTGCTCGGCAACGAGCCGCCCGTATTCGACATCCTGTTCTGGAACAACGACACTACACGCCTGCCGGCCGCCTTCCACGGCGACCTGATCGAAATGTTCAAGACCAACCCGCTGACCCGACCGGACGCCCTTGAAGTGTGCGGCACTCCGATCGACCTGAAGAAAGTGCAGTGCGACATCTTCAGCGTTGCCGGCACCGCCGACCACATCACCCCGTGGCAGTCGTGCTACCGCTCAGCGCACCTGTTCGGTGGCAAGATCGAGTTCGTGCTGTCCAACAGTGGCCATATCCAGAGCATCCTCAACCCGCCAGGCAACCCCAAGGCACGCTTCATGACCGGTGCCGATCGCCCGGGTGACCCGGTGGCCTGGCAGGAAAACGCCACCAAGCATGCCGACTCCTGGTGGCTGCACTGGCAAAGCTGGCTGAGCGAACGTGCCGGGGAGCTCAAAAAGGCGCCGACCCGCCTGGGCAACCGCGCCTATGCCGCTGGCGAAGCCTCACCGGGTACCTACGTTCACGAGCGTTGAGTGGCCTTGCCGTGGCCGCCACGGGCGCGCCACGGTGCTTTTTTCACCGAAGAGTCGAACGCATGCCGGAACCCTACATCTTCAGGACCGTCGAACTGGACGATCAATCCATTCGCACTGCCGTCCGCCCGGGCAAGCCGCACCTGACACCGTTGCTGATTTTCAACGGCATCGGCGCCAACCTGGAGCTGGTGTTCCCGTTCATCGAAGCACTGGACCCGGACCTTGAGGTCATCGCCTTCGATGTGCCCGGGGTGGGCGGTTCGTCCACACCGCGTCATCCCTATCGCTTTCCGGGGCTGGCCAAGCTGACCGCGCGCATGCTCGATTACCTGGACTACGGCCAGGTCAGCGCCATCGGCGTGTCCTGGGGCGGCGCCTTGGCCCAGCAGTTCGCCCATGACTACCCGGAGCGCTGCAAGAAGCTGGTGCTGGCCGCCACTGCCGCCGGCTCAGTCATGGTGCCGGGCAAGCCCAAAGTGTTGTGGATGATGGCCAGCCCCAGGCGCTACGTGCAGCCCTCCCATGTCATCCGCATCGCGCCGATGATCTATGGCGGCGCTTTCCGGCGCGACCCGGACCTGGCCATGCACCATGCGTCCAAGGTCCGCTCTGGCGGCAAGATGGGTTATTACTGGCAACTGTTCGCAGGCCTGGGCTGGACGAGCATCCACTGGCTGCACAAGATCCACCAGCCGACCTTGGTGCTGGCCGGTGATGACGACCCGCTTATTCCGCTGATCAACATGCGCCTGCTGGCCTGGCGGATTCCCAACGCCCAGCTACACATAATCGACGATGGTCACCTGTTCCTGATTACCCGGGCCGAGGCCGTCGCACCGATCATCATGAAGTTTCTCCAGGAAGAACGTCAGCGCGCGGTCATGCACCCGCGCCCCGCCTCCGGCGGTTGATTGTCGCTGCCCGGAAAACGGGTAAGACGAGGGAGTGTTGCCATGACAGACAAACCGGCCAAAGGAACGAAAACGCTCCCCGCCACCAGCATGAACGTACAGAACGCCATACTCGGCCTGCGCGGGCGTGACCTGGTGTCGACCCTGCGCAGGGTGGGCCGCCACGGCTTGACCAACCCGCTGCATACGGCGCGGCACCTGCTGGCACTCGGCGGCCAGCTGGGCCGCGTGATGCTGGGCGACTCGCCCTACCAGCCCAACCCCCGCGACGCCCGCTTCAGCGACCCGACCTGGAGCCAGAACCCGTTTTACCGCCGTGGCCTGCAGGCCTACCTGGCCTGGCAGAAGCAGACCCGCCAATGGATCGACGAAAGCCACCTGGACGACGATGACCGGGCCCGCGCGCACTTTCTGTTTGGCTTGATCAATGACGCCCTGGCGCCTAGCAACTCGCTGCTCAACCCGCTGGCAGTAAAGGAACTGCTCAATACCGGCGGGCAAAGCCTGGTGCGTGGCGTGGCCCACCTGCTCGACGACCTGCGCCATAACGACGGCCTGCCGCGCCAGGTGGACGAACGCGCTTTCGAGGTCGGTGGCAACGTCGCTGCTACGCCCGGCGCAGTGGTGTTTCGCAACGAGCTGCTGGAACTGATCCAGTACAAGCCGATGAGTGAAAAACAGCACGCCAGGCCCTTGCTGGTGGTGCCGCCGCAGATCAACAAGTTCTATATCTTCGACTTGCAGGCACACAACAGCTTCGTCCAGTACATGCTCAAGAACGGCCTGCAGGTGTTCATGGTCAGTTGGCGCAACCCCGACCCTCGTCACCGCGAGTGGGGGCTGTCCTCGTATGTGCAGGCCTTGGAAGAAGCGCTCAACGCCTGCCGCAGCATCAGTGGCAACCGCGACCCCAACCTGATGGGCGCCTGCGCCGGCGGGCTGACCATGGCCGCGCTGCAGGGGCATCTGCAGGCCAAGCGCCAACTGCGCAGGGTGCGTAGCGCCACGTACCTTGTCAGCCTGCTGAACAGCAAGTTCGACAGCCCGGCCAGCCTGTTCGCCGACGAGCAGACCGTCGAGGCCGCCAAGCGTCGCTCGTATCAACGGGGGGTGCTGGACGGCGGCGAGGTGGCCAGGATTTTCGCCTGGATGCGCCCCAACGACCTGATCTGGAATTACTGGGTCAACAACTACCTGCTGGGCAAGACGCCGCCAGCGTTCGACATCCTTTACTGGAACGCCGACAACACACGCCTGCCGGCAGCCCTGCACGGCGACTTGCTGGACTTCTTCAAGCACAACCCGCTGACCCACCCCGCAGGCCTTGAAGTGTGCGGCACGCCCATCGACCTCAAGCAGGTCGACCTGGACAGTTTCACCGTAGCCGGCAGCAACGATCACATCACACCGTGGGATGCCGTGTATCGCTCGGCCTTGCTGCTCGGTGGCGACCGGCGCTTCGTGCTAGCCAATAGCGGGCACATCCAGAGCATCATCAACCCGCCGGGCAACCCAAAGGCTTACTACCTGGAAAACCCCAAGCTTTCGGGCGACCCGCGCGCCTGGTTCTACGAAGCCAAACGCAGCGACGGCAGCTGGTGGCCGTTGTGGCTGGAATGGATCACGCCACGTTCCGGCCCGCTCAAGGCGCCCCGTACCGAACTGGGCAACAGCACGTATCCACCGCTCGGCCCGGCGCCAGGCACCTATGTCCTGACCCGATGAGCCTGACGACTGGATGAAGACCCGCGACCGTATCCTCGAATGCGCCCTGCAACTGTTCAACCAGCAGGGCGAACCGAACGTTTCCACGTTGGAGATTGCCAACGAGCTGGGCATTAGCCCCGGCAACCTGTACTACCACTTCCACGGCAAGGAGCCGTTGGTGCTGGGCCTGTTCGAGCGCTTCGAAGAAGCGCTGATGCCCCTGCTCGACCCGCCGCTGGAGGTGCGCCTGGATGCCGAGGATTACTGGCTGTTCCTGCACCTGATCGTCGAGCACATGGCCCAGTACCGCTTCCTGTTCCAGGACCTGTCCAACCTGACCGGGCGCCTGCCCAAGCTGGCGCGTGGCATGCGCAGCCTGATCAACGCGCTCAAGCGTACGCTGGCGGCGTTGCTGGCGAGCCTCAAGGGCCAGGGGCTGGTGGAGAGTGAGACCCAGGCGTTGGGGCAGTTGGTGGAGCAGATCACCCTGACGCTGATGTTCTCGCTGGATTACCAGCGGGTGCTGGGGCGCGAAGGGGATGTGGGGATTGTGGTGTATCAGGTGATGATGCTGGTTGCGCCGCATTTACAGGCACAGGCGCGAGCGGCAGCGGAGCAGTTGGCGGTGCGGTATCTGGAGGGGTAACAATGATGCCAGCCAAGTAAGTACTCCAGTTTGACTGGGGCTGCTTTGCAGCCCTTCGCGGGCTCGCCCGCTCTCACAGGGATCGCACAAACCAAGGGTTCTGCGATAAACCTGTGGGAGCGGGCAAGCCCGCGAAGCAGGCGACGCGGTATCAGATCAGGGTACCGGTGCCCGTTGGTGCCGACGGCGTGCTGCTGGCCGGGGCTGCAACAGGTGCCGGTGCTGCGGTAGCGGCCGGGGCGGCGCTGGCCGTTGGGGCTGCTGGCTTGGCGGCTGCCGGTTTGGCCGGGGCTTTTTTCACCGCAGGCTTCTTCGCCGCAGCAGGCTTGGCCGCTGCCGGTTTGGCGGCTGGCTTGGCCGCCGCCACCTTGGCCGCAGGCTTGGCAGCCGGTTTTGCCGCTGTGGTTTTAGCTGCCGGTTTGGCCGCCGCCGTTTTCGCCGCAGGTTTAGCTGCCGCTTTGCCCAGTGGCTTGGCCGCCGCCTTGCTCGCAGCCGGCTTGGCAGCAGCGGTGCGCGACGAAATCGGCGTAACCGAAGCACCGGTCAGCTTCTCGATCTGCTTGGTCAGGCTGTCCACCTGCTGGTGCAGGGCCTTGATCTCGTTGCGGCTCGGCACACCCAGGCGCGAGATGGCGCTGTTCAGGCGCTTGTCAAAAGCCTCTTCGAGTTCGCTCCATTTGCCCAATGCACGGTCCTTCACGCCAGACACGCGCGAAGTGGTGGAGGACTTGGCGGTTTCGGCCACGTCTTCAGCGGTTTTCTTCGCCTGCTTCTCGGCCTTCTCGCCATCCTTCACCAGCGAGTCGAACAGCTTCGGGCCGTCCTGGTCGATCTTCGAATAGATACCCAGCCCCGCCAGCCAGATCTTGCGGGAGTATTTCTCGATCCCGCCGACCCAGGAGCTGCCTTCTTTTTCGGTGTTCTTCTTGCCAGCCATCCTGCTCTCCTTATGGTTTGTGCGCGACGCGCTCAAGCAGCTCGTGCAACTGTTCAAGCTTGATCGACAGCGCCTCAACGTCATGTTTAGACGGAATGCCCAGGCGATTCAAGGCGCGCCCTACCCGTGCGTCGAAAGCTTTTTCGATCTTGTCGAGTTGAATTTCTACCTTGCCGCGTACGCGACTGACTTCTTCAGCCGCTTCGTCGATCTGGTTGTTGGCAGCATCGAGCTCTTTGTCGATGCGTTTCTTGCCACGCTTCTCGACGCCTTCGCCGGCCTTGACCAGCTCCTGAAAGTAGTCGGAGCCTTCCTGGCCCACCCGCGCATAAGCGCCGATGCCAGCCAGCCAGATCTTGCGCGCGTAGCCGCGCACCTCGCCCAGCGTGCCCGGGGCATCGTCCTTTTTCTTCACAGTCGCTTTGGCCATGCTCTGTACCTCATGCTCATGAGTGGAGGAGGAACCGCCCATGGAGGTTGGGCTTGAGCATAAGGTAGGGCCTGGAATTAGAATCTTCACCCTAAGATGGCCGCGCTGACTTATCTACCGCAGCGGCTTCAGGTTAACGCTTCAGCATTCGGCTCCCCTTTGACCGGAGCCTGATGCCATGCCCCAATCACTGCCCTCGCCATCTGTGTCCTTCAAGCATCTGGTAGCGACGCAGTTCGCCAGCCGCCCCGGCCTGCGCGAAGTCGTGGCCAGCGCTGGTTTCGACGCACTCGCAGCACGCTACCCATGGACCCGCAAGAACCACCCGCAGCTGCAATCCCTGACCGGTTTCAGCATCCTGCATGATCTGGATGAAGGACCACCGACTCCGCCAGGCAACCTGGTGGATACATTGCTCGAACATTTCCTCAGCGGCCAACCCATGGCGCTCAAGCCCACGGACCAACTCAGCCTGAACCCACCCGCCATCTTTCGTCCCCAGCATGTTGCGCCGGCCATCGATATCCGCATGGCCGACCTGAACACTGACTACGACGATGTGCTTGCAACCCTTTCCGAGACCTTTCAACAGGCGCAGGTCAGTTTCTGGAACAGCCGCGACGGTGATTCAGATGTAACCCGCCTGCGTTGGATGCAGCAGGTTCTCAAGGCCGCACTGCTCGGCACCCTTGAACGCCAGGGCCTGGACAGCGATCAGAAGGCCCTGCTGTACGCCATTCTCGCTCAAGCCGGCACAGAGGCAAACGTGCAGGGGTTGCAGGTTTCACTCGCCAGCCCAGGCAGCACGGTTCACGAGGTAATACCGGACCTGCTCATCACCGGCAATCAAAATGCGCGCGATCTGGTCTTGTGGTGCAAGCCCTCAGGCACCGTGCGCGGCTTCAACGGGATCACTGCGTTCACCACCGCCCTGCGCGACGAGCTTTCAGAGCATCATACGTTCGACACGATGTCCTGGGCCTGCACGGCATTGACCGAAGACCCGTTCAGCTATCAGGCTCGGCAATTGCTCAACGGCCTGCTGCAAAAAATTGACCGGGTGCAGCTTGGCGCCATCGAACACGTTGCCGATCTGGAAGCGCTCTTCAACACGCTGAGTGACCCCTCATCGATATTCCCGGCGTGCTTCCACCTCGTGCAATCGACACCCGCGATCCCGCTGCCTGACTGGCTCGAGAGCGCCACCGTGACTGACCGTTTTCAGTACCACACGGCACTGCTGAAGCTGTCGGCAGGGCAAATGCTGGCGCAAGGTGAAACCTCCCTGGACGGGATCGAAACCCTGCAGCAATACACGGTTCGTCGCCTGCGTGAGCAAATGCGCGATGACCACCCGAACCAGCAACCGTGCAACCCAGACCAGGTGCTGATCACAATTTCACAAGTTGTACAGATGTCCTCCGTGGGGCCCGCAAAGCTTGAATACCTGAAAACCATCAGCCTGACCGAGCTGGCCATCTCACGCCTGCAATTGGGTAGCGACCAGGTGGCCTCGGCTATTCAATTGGCCGGGCAACAGCCGACAAGCAGCTGGATGGACCTTGACTATGTCAACGCACTGATCGTTGCCGTGGATGTCGGTGGCCAGTATCCGCAGTTTGTCCACGACCAGTTGCAGACGAGCACTGACATCGACAAACGGCGCCAGCGCTTTGCCGAAGAATGGCGCAATGCCTTACTGCTGAGCGCATTACACGCCAAGATCGCGGGGCAGCTGAGCGAACGCAACTGGCAGGTCGTCGCAGATTTTTGCCACCGTGAAGCCCACTCGGGCACATCGCTGAAGATGGGGCCTCTGTCGTTCAGCAGCGTGCCGGGTGGCCCAAAGGCAAACCGGGTGCATGCCATGTTCGTCATCGAGGTGTCCGCCACCGGGGCCTGGATACTCTACCGGCCTATGTATGCCACGCAGGCCATCAGACAGTTCGACAGCCGCAATCAATTGATGACCGCCATCCGGACCGAACAAGCCCTGCAGCAGGACATCCTCACCTGGCTGGATGACGACGCCCGCCCTATTTATGCCAATCATGGTTTTACCCATCCGCATCTGCATGCCGGTCTCAATGAACTGGCGCATCTGGTGGGGCCAGGATCGGCAATGACCGCTGACACGATCGAGCGCTTGAGGGCGCCTGTCAGCTTGGCCTTCACTCCATGGTCGGGCAACCTGGACAATTCGATGTATGAAGCCAGGGCTGACATGCTCGTGTTGCTGGCCTCATGGCAGAGCATCTCCAACGCCCAGCAACGCTGGGCCCTGGTCAGGCAGTTCGCATGGCTGGCGTTCAATACGGCGGCGCCCTTGCTGCGAGGGCCTGCAGGTTTGCTGGCCTGGCTGGTCACAGCCTTGCTCAGTATCAAGGACGACCTGGTCACATTGACCCAAGGCAGCAACGACGAAAAGTGGCTCGCCGGTGCCGACCTCCTGCTGAACCTGGCCATGTTGCTAGCCCATGGGCCCGCTACCGCCAGCCCCGAGATGGAACTGCCCATTCAGCCCGGACCGCGCAGAGTTTCCAGCCCAACTGTAACGCAGCCGCCCGAGAAATCAGCCTGGGTCCCTGTCACCGAGCAACCCGGGCCTGCTGCGCTCAACGTCAGCCAATGGGGCCGCGACCAGCGGCTCGGCAACCTGCCGCGTGAAGCCCGTGTGGCGCTCAACACCTTACGCGCCAAGGCCAACCTCAACGGGCAAAATGCAGTGGCCAACGGCCGAATGCGAGGCCTGTACAAGGTTGACGACCGCTACTATGTGAAACTGCAGGATGTTGCCTATGAGGTCGAAGAGACCTATAGCGGCATGCGCATCATCGGACCGGAAGTCAGCCAGAGTGAATGGTCACAGACGTGGGGCGCAGAACCTGACGGTTACTACATTGTCGGCCGCGAACGCGCCCGTGGACCTTGGCTGACGCGCTGGAACGGCGAATGGATGCTCGACCTGCACCTGCCGGGCGGGATGCCGAAAGCGACCAAGGTGCTGATTGATGAAAAGAAACAAGCTTTCACGAGAATGCTGGAAAGCCGCGCGGCAAATGACAAAAAACTCACCAGCATGGAAACGTTCCTCAATGGCTATCTGGAACGGGTAAAACCGTATGACGAGGCACACCTGGCATTCCAGCAATCCCTGGATGCCAACCCCGGCGTAGACCTTGGCGACCTGCCAGAGGAACTGCAGATACGACGACAGGCACTACAGGCACTGCGCAACGAGGCGCGTGCGATCTTTGATGTGCTGGCCCTTACCTACGAAAAACAGGCCACTCTGATAAGGGATCAAGCGCAGCTTTTCGCCAGCATGAGTGACCCGAAATACGCCAGGCTCGACCCAAACGCAACTGCCTCCTATGCCCGTGGGCAGTGGTGGGAGCAGTTGCTCGCCGCCGACGTGCAGCAGTTCCGACGCCTGCTCGAAATGAATGACTATGGGGCACTCAAAGACCAATCGCGCCGGCTCGTACAGCTGCCTTTTGGCCACGAGCAGACCCAGCTGTACCTGGATTACAGCAAGAACGTCGAGGCAGCACTGGCAACCCATAGACGCCTCTTCAACGTCAGCCAACGCCTCGACCAAAACCTCAGCGAAGCGCTGACAGATGGGCAGATCCAGTTCTCTGGCAAGCGCAAGAAGCTTGATGCCATTATCAACAACCGGCGCTATTCGACGCTGATTGTCCGAGCCCAGATCCTCAGCGACCTGTATCAGTTGGTCGTGAACAGAGACCGGCTAACCGCTGAGAACTTCGAAAGCACCCTGCTCTCACAGAAAACCCTGCGCAGCAAACATCTGCATGAAGCGCTGCTGAGCCATGACAGCCTGGCTGCAGCCGGCCTGAAGCCAGAGGAGCAGAAAGAGCCGCTGGAGAGCGCACTGAGCGAATACAAGCTGTCACTGGGCAATGCCGAGTATCTGCTTTCGCGCAACCTGCCGGCAGTGGACAGCGGCAAGCTCAATGAATACATCGCTGAACTGCAAGCACTGATAAACCTGACCGAGAATGACCTGGGCGTGATCTCTGCTGCGGCCGACACGCAGGCTGCAGTGCCCGAAAAGCCTGTGACGCACAGGGTGCGCCCCGTCAGACGCAAGGTGATCCGCACCAACCGGGGCAGATCACTGGTTGTCGAGCAGGCTGATGAAAACAGCGAAGCCGTGCAGATCGACCCGCTGACCGAACACACCGTTGCGCGCTATCAGCAACAAGCAGATCACTGGGAGGCCGTGGCGCAAGTTGCGACGGTAACGGACTACGCTCGCCTTCGCCGCACCGGTAACGACCTGCTGGCCCAGAAAACCGCCAGGGTCGCTTACGCTGCCCGCCACCTGGAAGGTCCCAACAGTCTGGCGGACCAACTCGACTTCTATATTCAGGACATGGCGGACATCGCTGCTACTTTGCGTACCGGCCCGGATCAAGGGCATTCACTGGCCGCCAGGCTGGAACAGGCAATAACCGAGGTACAAGCAGAAAAAAAGCGCTTGTTGACCACGGCTTACCTGGACACCCAGCACCCGGACAGCAAAGCGTTGCGTTTCCTGATAGAGGCCGGCGAAGTCGAGGTCAGGCTGACCAGAAGCCGCAAGAGGCTCAAGGCCAACGATTTTCTGGATGTGTATGACATTTATCGGCTGCAGCCCAGAGCCAAGCTCTGGGAAGCTCATTTTCATTACACCAGCGCCACTGCCAATGCCCGGCGGTTTGCCAAAGGGCATTTGAAGTTCCCGGACGCCATGAGCCGCGACGAGCGGTTACAACGGGTTCTGGCGCCCTCGGAGCGCTATCAGATCTATCGGGGTGACCTGCGCCTGGAGCAGATCGAGGACCTTGTCCCGTTCCCCGACAACTGAGCGCAGCGGGCGTCAGGCCAGTGCCTTGTCCAGCGCCCGCTCTATTTCACCTTTGATGGTGCCGCTCATCATCGACAGCATCATGCCCAGCTTCAGCTCCACACGGATGCTGTCCTCGCCAATGTGCACGCTACCGTTGGCGCCGCTGCGCGCCACATCGACCCGGTCACCGTTCCAGGTGGCCTTGAGGTCGTATTCGCGGCTGAGCTTGTCGACCAGGGCTTCGGCCTTGGCGCGGGCGGCATCGCGGCCGAGGGAGTGTTTGCGTTCGACGCTGATCTGGGTCATGCGGGTGTTCCTGAAGATGTAGACATAATCGGCATTATGCCCGCCCCTGCCCACTGGCACACCCCGCCAAGACAAATCCGCCCGTTCGCCCTAGAATGGCGGTAATTTTTTCCGGTGAAGCGATATGAACGACCAGCGCAAAGGCGAACACGCCGAACCCACCACCCATTTCGGCTACCAGGACGTCCCTGAAAGCCAGAAGGCGAAGAAAGTCGCCGAAGTGTTCCACTCGGTGGCCGCCAAGTACGACCTGATGAACGACGTGCTGTCCGGCGGCATGCACCGCCTGTGGAAGCGCTTTACCATCGAGCTGTCGGGCGTGCGCAGCGGCAACCGCGTGCTGGATATCGCCGGTGGTACCGGCGACCTGGCCGCCAAGTTCTCGCGCCTTGTAGGTCCGACCGGCCAGGTGGTGTTGGCCGACATCAACGATTCGATGCTCAAGGTCGGCCGTGACCGCCTGCTCGACCGTGGCGTGGCCGGCAACATCGAGTTCGTCCAGGCCGACGCTGAAAAGCTGCCGTTCCCGGACAACCACTTCGATTGCGTGACCATCGCCTTCGGCCTGCGCAATGTCACCCACAAGGACGAAGCCATCCGTTCGATGCTGCGCGTGCTCAAACCCGGCGGCCGCCTGTTGATCCTGGAGTTCTCCAAGCCGACCAACAAGCTGATGTCCAAGGCCTACGACGCCTACTCGTTCGCCTTCATGCCACTGGCCGGCAAGCTGATCACCAACGACTCGGAAAGCTACCGTTACCTGGCCGAATCGATCCGCATGCACCCGGACCAGGAAACCCTGAAGAGCATGATGGTCGAGGCCGGTTTCGACCGCGTCACCTACCACAACATGACCAGCGGCATCGTTGCCGTACACCGGGGGATCAAGCCCTGATGCTGCTGGCCGGGCTGCTCGCCAGCGTCGAACATGGCCTGAACCGCATCCTGCGCATGGACAGCACGGCCCTGCCGCGCCTGGCCTCGCTGGATGGCAAGGTCATCGAGATCGACTGCCGCCAACCGGCCCTGCAGGTCTTCATCCTGCCCGATGGAGAAGGCCTGATGCTGGCCGCGCACTGGCAGGGCGAAGTCGACTGTAGCCTGCGCGCCCCGGCTGGCAGCCTGGCGCAACTGGCCCTGGCCAAAGACAAGACCGCCGTGCTGCACAGCCCGCAGGTGGAGCTGCATGGCGACAGCGCCGTACTGCTGGACCTGTTCGGCGTGCTGCAAGACCTTGAGCTGGACTGGGAGCACGAGCTGCAACGCTGGCTTGGCCCGGTCGCCACGGCCATGCTGGCAGGCCATATCCGCCTGCGTGCACGCTGGACCCGCCAGGGCCTGGCGCGCTTCAGCCAGAACCTGTCCGAGTACCTGGCTGAAGAGTCCCGCACCCTGGTGGGCAAACGCGAAGCCGAAGCCGCCTTCAGCGAACTCGATGCCCTGAAGCTCGACACAGAACGCCTCGAGGCGCGCCTCAAGCGCCTCTCCCGATCCCTTGATACCAGCGATAACGCATGAAGCTGCTCGCCGTCCGCCGTCTTTTTCGCATCCAGCGTGTGGTGATCCGCTACCGTCTCGATGACCTGCTGTTCGACCTGCCGCTGCCCTGGTGGCTGATGAGCCTGCGCCTGCTGATGCCGTGGCGCTGGCTGCCACGCAAGCCGTCCGAGCTGAGCCGTGGGGCGCGCCTGCGCCTGGCACTGCAGGACCTGGGGCCGATCTTCATCAAGTTCGGCCAGTTGCTGTCCACCCGTCGCGACCTGCTGCCCAACGACATCGCCGATGAGCTGATGCTGTTGCAGGACCGTGTACCGCCGTTCGACCCCAAGCAGGCCGTGGCCTTGATCGAGGCACAGCTGGGCGCCCCGGTGGCGCAGCTGTTCAGCCGCTTCGACGTGGAGCCACTGGCCTCGGCCTCGGTGGCCCAGGTACATGCTGCACGTCTCAAGACCGGCGAAGAAGTGGTGGTCAAGGTCGTGCGCCCGGGCCTGAAGCCGGTCATTGCCCAGGACCTGGCCTGGCTGTTCCTGATCGCCAAGGCCGCCGAACGCGCCTCGGCCGATGCCCGCCGCCTGCACCCGGTGGAAATCGTCGGCGACTACGAAAAAACCATTTACGACGAGCTCGACCTGCTGCGCGAAGCGGCCAACGCCAGCCAGCTGCGGCGCAACTTCGAAGGCTCCGAGCTGATGTACGTGCCCCAGGTGTACTGGGACCTGTGCCGCCCCAAGGTGCTGGTGATGGAGCGCATCTACGGCGTGCCGGTGACCGACATGGCCACCCTGGCCGACCAGCGCACCGACATGAAACTGCTGGCCGAGCGTGGCGTGGAAGTGTTCTTCACCCAGGTGTTCCGCGACAGCTTTTTCCATGCCGACATGCACCCCGGCAACATTTTCGTCAGCACCGTAAAACCGTGGAGCCCGCAGTACATCGCTATCGATTGCGGCATTGTCGGCAGCCTCACCGCCGAGGACCAGGACTACCTGGCGCGCAACCTGATTGCCTTCTTCAAACGTGACTACCGCCGTGTCGCCCAGCTGCATATCGACTCGGGCTGGGTACCGGCACACACCAAGGTCAACGAATTCGAAGCGGCGATCCGCACCGTGTGCGAACCGATCTTCGAAAAACCGTTAAAGGATATTTCCTTCGGTCAGGTGCTGATGCGCCTGTTCCAGACCGCGCGGCGCTTCAACATGGAAGTGCAGCCGCAGTTGGTGCTGCTGCAAAAGACCCTGCTCAACATCGAAGGCCTGGGCCGCCAGCTGTACCCCGACCTGGACCTGTGGAGCACCGCCAAGCCGTACCTGGAACGCTGGATGCGCGACCGCTACAGCCCCAAGGCGATGTTCGGCAACATCCACAGCCAGGTCGAGCAACTGCCACACCTGGCCGACATGGCCCGCGACCTGCTAGAACGCCTGTCTCAGCCGCACCTGCACGACCCGCAACTGCCGGAACGGCGCCGCCAGGGCGACCGCTGGGCACTGCGCCTGCTGGGCGCCGGCCTGCTCGGTGGTGGTGCGGTGCTGGCCGCTGGCGCCGCCGAAACCGCCAGCCTGGCCGCCCCGGCTGCGTGGCCGGCCTGGCTGATGCTGGCCGCAGGCCTTTACCTGATCGTACGCCAATAGCCAGCCGCGCCCGTGGCTGGCACACTAGCGCAAAGGGCCCGGTACAGGAGCGGGCCCGTTTTGGAGTCGACGATGAAAGACTGGCTGGACGAGATCAAGTGGAACAGCGATGGCCTGGTACCGGCAATCGCCCAGGACCACAAGACCGGACGCGTGCTGATGATGGCCTGGATGAACCGCGAATCGCTGGCACTTACCGCCGCCGAGCAACGCGCCATCTACTGGTCGCGTTCGCGTGGCAAGCTGTGGCGCAAGGGTGAGGAATCCGGGCATGTGCAAAAGCTGCATGAGCTGCGCCTGGACTGCGACGCCGACGTGATCATCCTGATGGTCGAGCAACTGGGTCATATCGCCTGCCATACCGGCCGTGAAAGCTGCTTCTACCGTGTGTACGAAGACGGCCAGTGGAAAATCGTCGACCCGGTCCTGAAGGACCCGGATGCCATCTACAGCGCAGGACACTGACATGAGCGACACCCTCAACCGCCTGGCCGAAGTGCTTGAAGAACGCAAGCAAGCAGCGCCTGACAGCTCCTACGTGGCCAGCCTGTACCACAAGGGCCTGAACAAGATCCTCGAAAAGCTCGGCGAAGAATCGGTCGAGACCATCATCGCGGCCAAAGATGCTGCCGTGAGCAAGGATTACAGCGATGTCATCTACGAAACCGCCGACCTGTGGTTTCATAGCCTGGTGATGCTCAGCGCGCTGGGACAGCATCCACAAGCCGTGCTCGATGAGCTGGAGCGCCGTTTCGGGCTGTCCGGGCACGATGAAAAGGCCGCGCGACAGCCTTCGGCTTGAGCACAACGCATTCTAGGAGAGCACCATGGGTATTTTTGACTGGAAACACTGGATCGTCCTGCTGGTCGTCGTGGTCCTGGTGTTCGGCACCAAAAAGCTGAAAAACTTCGGCAGCGACCTGGGCGAGTCGATCAAGGGCTTCCGCAAAGCCATGAACGACGAAGAGAACAAGCCGGCCGAGCAAACCCCGCCGCCTGCCCAACCGGTGCCACCGGTGCAGGCGCCTCACCAGCAGAGCACCGCGCAGCCGCAGCAAGGCCACACCATCGAAGGCCAGGCCCAGCCGGTCCAAGAGCCACAGCGGAAAGACTGACCCATGTTCGGCATCAGTTTCAGCGAGCTGCTGCTCGTCGGCCTGGTCGCTCTGCTGGTGCTCGGCCCCGAGCGCCTGCCGGGTGCCGCGCGCACGGCAGGCCTGTGGATCGGCCGGCTCAAGCGCAGCTTCAACAGCATCAAGATGGAAGTGGAGCGCGAAATCGGCGCCGACGACATCCGCCGCCAGCTGCACAACGAGCACATCCTGCAGATGGAAGAGGAAGCCAAGCGCATCCTCAACCCGCTGACGCCACCTGCACAGCCGCCGGTGACCACGGCCAGCGTGCAGCCACCTGCCGGGCTGGAAGCCAGGCCGGTCGAGCCGCCTGCCGCCCCGGCCACGCCTTCTGAACCGCCTCAACCGCCGCGAGCCCCATGAGCGAGATCCCGGAACACGACCAGCCGATGCCGCTGGTTTCGCACCTGACCGAACTGCGCACCCGCCTGCTGCGGTGCGTTGCCGTCATTTTCCTGATCTTTGCCGGGCTGTTCTCCTTCGCCCAGCAGATCTACACACTGGTCTCGGCGCCGCTGCGCGAGCACTTGCCGGCCAATGCGACGATGATCGCCACCGACGTGGCCTCGCCGTTCCTCACGCCGTTCAAGCTGACCATGATCGTGTCGCTGTTCCTGGCGATCCCGTTCATCCTGCAGCAGATCTGGGGCTTTATCGCACCCGGGCTGTACCGCCATGAAAAGCGCATCGCCATTCCGTTGCTGGTGTCGAGCATCTTCCTGTTCTATGCCGGCATGGCGTTCGCCTATTTCCTGGTGTTCCCGCTGATCTTCGGCTTCTTCGCCAGCGCCACGCCGGAAGGTGTGTCGATGATGACCGACATCGCCAGCTACCTCGACTTCGTGATGACGCTGTTCTTCGCCTTTGGCGTGGCCTTCGAAATCCCGGTAGCGGTGGTGCTGCTGGTGTGGATCGGCGTGGTCGACGTGAAGTACCTGAAGAAGATCCGCCCCTACGTGATCATCGGCTGCTTCGTGGTCGGCATGGTGCTCACCCCGCCGGATATCTTCTCCCAGACCCTGCTGGCCGTGCCCATGTGGCTACTGTTCGAGGTGGGTGTGCTGTGCGGCAGTATGATCCGCAAACGCAGCGCCCATGACGAAACTGCCGACGACCATAACGACCAGCCACCTGCGACCCAACCGTGAACCTGTTGCTTCTTGAAGAGGCCGACTTCGTTTCGGCCGACCGCGTCGTTCTCGCTGACCGGCGCTTCACCCACATGCAGGATATCCACCGCGTGGCGGTGGGCGACAACCTGCGCGTGGGCCGTATCGGCGGCCTGATGGGCAAGGCCACGGTGCTGCGGCTGGAAAAGCACGAAGCCGAGCTGGAAGTTGCGTTTGACCAACCGCCGCCGGCCAAGCTGCCGCTGACCCTGGTGCTGGCGGTGCCGCGGCCGAAAATGCTACGTCGGCTGTTCCAGACCGTGGCCACCCTGGGCGTGCCACGCCTGATCCTGGTGAACAGCTACAAGGTCGAGAAAAGCTTCTGGCAAACGCCCTTCCTTCAGCCCGAAAGCATTCGCGAAAACCTGATCCTTGGCCTGGAACAGGCGCGCGACACCGTGCTGCCCGAAGTCATCATTGAAAAACGCTTCAAGCCCTTCGTCGAAGACCGCCTGCCCGCCATCGCTGCTGGCACCCTGGGCCTGGTCGGCCACCCTGGCCCCTACCCCGCCTGCCCCCGTGCCGTGGAGCAAGCCGTTACCCTGGCCATCGGCCCCGAAGGCGGCTGGATCCCCTACGAGGTCGACCTGCTGGGCAAGGCCGGGCTGGCGCCGGTGCAGCTGGGTGAGCGCATCTTGCGGGTCGAGACTGCGGTAACAGCGCTGCTTTCGCGTATTTTCTGACGCAAACGCCGTTTTTTAGCCCATCAAGTTTCCCTCTCCCAGGCCGATGCCTTGGCAATACAACAACTATTTGTACTGCCAAGTCGCCAGGGAGTCGTACATGTATCAATGGTTAGCCCAATCGCTGGGCAATGTGAGCGTCAATCGCAAACTTGGGCTGGGCTTCGGCCTGGTGCTGCTGTTGACCCTGGCTATTACCCTGACCGGCTGGCACGGCATGGACAGCATCATCGACCGTGGCGACAAGCTGGGGAACATCTCGGTCATCCAGCAGTACACCCAGGAACTGCGCATTGCTCGCCAGCACTACGAGCGCCGGCGTGACGATGCCTCAGTGGCCGAGCTTGAAAAGGCCTTGGCCAACCTCGACCGCCAGGTACAGCTGATGCTCGGGCTGATCGAGCACCCCGCCGATCGCCAACGCCTGGAGCAGCAGCGCGAAGCCGTGCGCACCTACCAGCAGGCATTCAACGAGCTGAAGCAGGCCGGCCAGCGCCGCGAAGCCAGCCGTGACGTGCTCGGCGACAGCGCCGACAAGGCAGCGGAACTGATCGGCCGCGTGCAGCGAGGGCTGCAGCAAGGTGGCGATATCAACCAGTACCAGCATGCGGTGGATGTGAGCGCCCTGCTGCAGCAGGCACGTTTTCAGGTGCGCGGCTACACCTACAGCGGCAACGCCGACTTCCAGCAAACGGCGTTGAAGGCCATCGACCAGGCGCTGGCCGAACTGCGTGCACTGCCGTCCAAGGTGCCTGCCGAACATGCCGCCAGCCTGGACGATGCCGCCACAGCCATGGCTGGCTACCGCGATGCAGTCATCCAGTTCGGCAATGCCCAGACCGCCAGCGAGCAAGCCCTGCAACGCATGGCCGAACAAGGCACGGTACTGCTGCAGACCAGCCAGGCGATGACCACGTCTCAAACCGAGGTGCGCGACGCCGCTGCAGCCCAGGCCAAAACCCTGCTCGCGCTCGCCACCGTGCTGGCCCTCGCCTTCGGCCTGGTGGCCGCCTGGGCCATTACTCGGCAGATCATCATCCCGCTGCGCCAGACCCTGCGCGCCGCCGAACGTGTGGCCAATGGCGACCTGACCCAGAGCCTGCCCGTACAGCGCCGCGACGAACTGGGCCAGTTGCAGGCCAGCATGCAGCGCATGACCCAAGGCCTGCGCGAGTTGATCGGCGGCATTGGCGACGGCGTAACGCAGATCGCCAGCGCCGCCGAACAGCTCTCTGCCGTCACCGAGCAAACCAGCGCCGGGGTCAACAACCAGAAGGTCGAGACGGATCAAGTGGCGACCGCCATGAACCAGATGACCGCCACTGTGCATGAAGTGGCGCGCAACGCCGAGCAGGCCTCGGAAGCCGCCCTGATGGCCGACCAGCAAGCCCGCGAAGGTGACCGGGTGGTGGGCGAGGCCGTGGCGCAGATCGAGCGCCTGGCGGGCGAAGTGGTCAACTCCAGCGAAGCGATGAACCAGCTCAAGGCCGAGAGTGACAAGATCGGCAGTGTGCTCGACGTGATCAAGTCGGTGGCCCAGCAAACCAACCTGTTGGCCCTGAACGCGGCAATCGAAGCCGCCCGTGCCGGCGAGGCCGGGCGTGGCTTTGCCGTGGTGGCCGACGAAGTGCGCAGCCTGGCCCAGCGCACCCAGCAGTCGACCGAAGAGATCGAAGAACTGATTGCCGGCCTGCAAAGTGGCACCCAACGGGTGGCCACTGTGATGGACAACAGCCGCCAGCTGACCGACAGCAGCGTCGAGCTGACCCGCCGCGCCGGCAGTTCGCTGGAAACCATCACCCGGACCGTGTCGTCGATCCAGGCGATGAACCAGCAGATTGCCACGGCTGCTGAAGAACAGACGGCCGTGGCCGAAGAGATCAACCGCAGCGTGATGAATGTGCGGGACATTTCCGACCAGACCTCAGCAGCCAGTGAAGAGACGGCCAGCTCCAGCGTGGAGCTGGCGCGGCTGGGCACCCACCTGCAGGGGTTGGTGGGGCGGTTCAGGCTCTAAACGAGGACCGGAAGAGCCTTCCTACATACCGCGGCGAAATTTCCTACCTGATTATCAGGTCAAGTCCTACAGCTCCGCAGCCGATTGGCAGAGGTGTAATGCCGGCAATACGCCTGCATGCCCTCCCCCAATCGCACGGAGACTTCCCATGCTCGGCTACCTCAACCGCAAGCTCGGCAACCTCAATGTCGCCGCCAAGCTGGCCCTCGGCTTCGCCGTGGTCCTGCTGCTCACCCTGGCCACCACCATCAGCGGCTGGCGTGCACTTGATGGCGCCATCAACCGCTCGCAACAGCTCAGTGAAATTGGCCAGATCAACGATCTGGTCAAAGACCTGCGTGCCGAGCGCATCACCTTCCGCGTACTCAGCGACGACACCAGCAAGGCACGTATCCAGCAGGCCATCGAGCAACTGGAGCGCATGCTGAGCACGTTGCAGCAACGCAGTAACGTTGACGAATCCCGTCAGTTGCTCACACAAAAACTGCAATTGCTGCAACAGCTGCGCGAAGACTTCACCGAGCTGCAAAGCACCGTCGCCAGCCGCACGGCACTGCGCCAGGCCATGCAAGCGCAAGCGCTCAAACTGGACGATGTCATCGACGACTTGCAGACCCAAGCCTTGCTGACGATGTCTGAGAGTCAACAAGGCAGCGCGCTGGGCCTGATGGAAAGCCTCGGTCGCCATGTCGAAGGCGCCAACCAGCAAAGCCTTGTACCGGCCTACACCTTCTCGCCCGTCGAGGCGTTCGCCAAGGTCGGCGACGAGGCACTGGACGCCGCCGACAAGAGCCTTGAGCAACTGCTAAAGGCATTGGCCCCACTGAGCTTGCCACGATCACTGACCGAGCAGCCCGGCGTCGAGTTGGCCAAGTACCGGGCCAGCCTGGATCAGTACCGCCGCGCAGCGGTGCGCGCCGAGCAGCTGCAGGGCAGCATGGAAAAAATGGGCGACGAACTGGGCGTGGCGAGTGTCGAACTGGCCGGGCGCAAAGTTGAACAACGGGACAGCGAAGCCCTGGCTGCCCGCTCGCTGCTGACCAGCGTGGCATTGCTGGCCATGGTGCTTGGGGTGATAGCCGCCTGGCTGATTACCCTGCAGATCACCCAGCCACTACGTCAGACACTGGCCGTGGCCGTGCGCATCGCCAAGGGTGACCTGAGCCAGGTTGACACCGTGCAACGCCGCGACGAAATGGGCCAGCTGCAAACCAGCATGCGCGAAATGACCTTGAGCCTGCGCGAGCTGATCGGGGGCATCGACCAGGGTGTCGGCCAGCTGTCACAGGCCGCCACACAGCTGGCGACCAGCAGCGAGGACACCAAGCTGCGCATCAACCAGCAGCGTGAGGAAACCGACCAGGTAGCCACTGCCATGAACCAGATGAGTGCCACCGTGCAGGAAGTGGCACAGAACGCCGAGCAGGCCTCGCTCGCCGCGACCAACGCCGACCAGCAGGCGCAACTGGGCGACCAGGTGGTAGCCGAAGCCATCGGCCGTATCGAGCAACTGGCCGGGCAAATGGACCATTGCCTGACGGCCATGCAGCACTTGGCGGGCGAAAGCCAGCGGATTGGCAGCATCCTCGATGTGATCAAGTCGGTGTCCGAACAGACCAACCTGCTGGCCCTGAACGCGGCGATCGAAGCGGCACGGGCCGGTGAAGCCGGGCGTGGCTTTGCCGTGGTGGCCGACGAGGTACGCGGCCTGGCCCAACGCACCTCGACAGCGACCGAGGAGATTGGCCAACTGATCGACAGCCTGCACAACGGCACTGACGAAGTGACCCGCTTGCTGGACAGCAGCAAGAACCTGACCGAGCAGAGCGTGGAACTGAGCCGCCGCGTCGGGGATGCACTGAGCCAGATCACCGACACGGTGTCGAGCATTCAGGGCATGAACCAGCAGATCGCCACGGCCAGCGAGGAACAGAGCGTGGTGGCCGAGCAGATCAACCGAAGCGTCATCAGCGTGCGGGATGCGTCAGATCAGACCAGTGCGGCCAGTGAGCAGACGGCGGCTTCGAGTGGGGAGTTGGAGCAACTGGGGCAGCAGTTGAGGGGGATGGTCGGGCGATTCAGCATTTGAGACCGGGTCACCCTCTTCGCGGGACAAGCCCCACAAGTCAATCACCAGCCTTGAGGGCGGTGCAGCACTTGTGGGAGCGGGGTTGTCCCGCGAAAGGGCCGGTGCGGTTACAGCACCTGGCGCAGGAAGGCCTGGGCCCTTGGGTCTTTCGGCGCCGCAAAGAAGGCGGCCGGGGCCGAGTCTTCCAGCAGCTTGCCATGGTCGAAGAACAGCACCCGGTCCGCCACTTCGCGGGCGAAGCCCATTTCGTGGGTGACGCAGACCATGGTCATGCCTTCCTGGGCCAGGGTCTTCATTACGTCCAGCACTTCGCCGACCATTTCCGGGTCGAGCGCCGAGGTGGGCTCGTCGAACAGCATCACTTTCGGGTCCATCGCCAAGGCGCGGGCAATCGCTACCCGCTGCTGCTGGCCACCGGACAGGCGCGACGGGAATTCGTTGGCCTTCTGCGCAATACCCACTTTTTCCAGCAGCGCACGGGCCTTGGCTTCACGCTCGGCCTTGTTGCGCTTGCGCACCACCTTCTGCGCCAGGCACAGGTTTTCCAGCACGGTCATGTGCGGGAACAGGTTGAAGTGCTGGAACACCATGCCCACTTCGCGGCGGTAGGCGTTGATGTCGGTCTTGGGGTCGGCCAGTTGCAGGCCGTCGATGGCCACATGGCCTTCGTCGAAATGCTCCAGGCCGTTCAGGCAGCGCAGGAAGGTCGACTTGCCCGAGCCCGATGGGCCGAGCACCACCACCACTTCGCCTTTGGCGACCTGGGTGGTGACGTTATCCACCGCCCGTACCACCTGGCCACGGGTGTCGAAGACTTTCAGCAGGTCACGGACTTCAATCACTTTGCGCAAGCCTCCGCTCGAGCCGGCTGGCAATGTGCGACAGCGGCAGGTTGATCAGCAGGTACAGACCTGCCACGCAGAACCAGATCTCGAACGTCGAGAACGAGGTGGTGATGGCCTCACGGCCGCTCTTGGTCAGTTCGGTAATGGCAATTACCGACACCAGCGAGGTGTCCTTGACCAGGCTGATGAACTGGCCGGCCAGCGGCGGCAGCACGCGTTTGAACGCCTGCGGCAAGATGACATGACGCATCGACTGGCCGGCGTTCAGGCCCAGCGAGCGGGCCGCTTCGTTCTGGCCCTTGGCAATGGACTGCACACCGGCACGGACGATTTCGGCCACATAGGCGCCAGTGAACAGCGCCAGCGCTGCCACCCCGGCAAACTCGCGGGAGAGGTTGAGCACGGTGCCGATGAAGAAGTAGAAGATGAAGATCTGTACCAACAGCGGCGTGCCGCGCACCAGTTCGACATAAACGGTCGACAGGTCGCGCAGGGTCGGGTTGTTCGACAACCGGCACAGGCCGGCGAACAGGCCGATCACCAGCCCCAGTGCCCCGGACACCACCGAAATCCACAAGGTGGTCCACAGGCCCCAGGCCAGCGGGCCCGCTGCCCAATGGCGGGTTACGCCTATCGCGTCGCCTTCGGCAACATCGTCGCCACGGCTCAGTTGCAGGCTGTCCTTGGCGACATCGAGTACTTGTTCCGCGCCGCTTTCATCCTTCAGCGTGACGCGCGCGTTATCGCCAGAGACGACGATGTCCTGCACGGTACCGTAATTGGCTGCGCGCTGCGTTTCCTCGGCCTTGTAGGCGAAGTACTGCGGTACGCGGTTCCAGCGCCACTCGTAGGAAATCATCGAGGTGGCCATGTACAGGCTGAACGCCAGGCCCACCAGAACCAGGGCCGTCAGCCCATGCCAGGGCCACTGGGCTTTCTTGTGTTTGATCACGTGGGGTACTTCCGTAAATGCGAACGCGCAGGGTTTGCCTGCGCGTCGGGGTCATAAAGCCGGGCTTGTGGCCTGGGCCTTATTCCATTTCCTTCAGCCAGTCCTTGTTCTTGAACCACTTGTCGTGAATACGATCGTAGGTCCCGTCATGCTTGATCTGGTGCAGGAAGTTGTTGATGAAGTTGATGCTGTCGTAGTCGCCTTTCTTCAGGCCGAAGGCCAGCGGCTCGTAGGTGAAGGGTTCTTCGAGGAACAGCAGCTTGCCAGCGCCGGCTTTTTCTACGGCCACCACGTTATACGGCGCATCATAGACAAAGGCGTCAGCCTTGCCGTTGACGACGTCCATCACCGCTTCCTGCTCGTTGTCGTAGCCGTGGTACTTGGCTTTGCCGATCAGCTTCTTGGAAACCATCTCGCCGGTGGTGCCGAGCTTGGAGGTAAGGCGGTACTTCTCGTTGTTCAGGTCCTTGTACGACTTGATCTCGCCAGCCAGTTCCTTGCGGATCAGCAGGGTCTGACCAACCACGATGAAGGGTTCGCTGAAGTTCAGACGCAGGTTGCGTTCCTGGGTCAGGGTCATGCCGCTGCCGATCATGTCGAACTTGTCGGTCAGCAGGGCCGGGATGATGCCGTCGTAGGCGGTGGATACGGCCTCGAACTTGACGCCCATGGACTTGGCCATGGCTTTGAGGATATCGACTTCGAAGCCGATGATTTCGCCACGCTTGTTGGTCATCTGGAACGGCATGTAGGTCGGGTCCATGCCCACCCGCAGGGTGCCGCGCTTGACTGCATCATCGATGGCGCCGGCCTGGGCCGCTGTCACGGCGACCAGGGCGGTAACACCGACCAGCAGTCGCGAAAGGTATTTCTTGATCATCACCAAGTCCCCTAGCAAGAAAAGTAGCGAATCTTATTGTGTTGGCACGGCCGTACTGGCCGAGGCGTCGTATCGGAATGGGATGCTAACGCATGGCGGCTCGGGGACCTAGAGCCGGGGGGGACTTTGTTGGCCAAAATCGGATTGTGGCCGAAGAATCGAGCGCCGCTTGCGCGGCGCATCGCGAGCTACGCTCGCTCCTACGGGTGTTCATCGTAGAAGCGAGCGTAGCTCGCGATTGCAATCGATCAGGCGCCGACGAGTGCCGGTTGGCCTTCACTCTCCGGGTGCAGCGGCAACAGCGGCGAGTGCGGGTCGTTCTTGATCGACGCACGCCACACATCGATCCACGCCGTATTGTGCTCGGCCCACACCTGCTCGTGCAGGCGGGTGAGCGCCACCGGGTCGCTGAGCAGGGCCAGGCGGGTATTGAGGTCCAGCCCTTTCGGCCCGACTTCCATCGCCTTGGCCACGCGCTCGGCACGCAGCGCTTCGATCGGCGCCGCCTGGCCATGACGGGCAGTGGCCATGGCGCAGGCCAGGGCGTTCTGCCGAGGGTCGACCACGGCCCGCACGAAGCCGTCGTGCAGGGCATGCCAGCGGTTCTCGTGGGTGTACCGGTCGGTGGCCAGCAACTCTTGCGGGGTAGCGTATTCCTCGGGGATGAGGAACAGCTTCTCGTCCTTGGCCGCCAGGCCCAGGCGCGTACGGCTGGAAATCACCGAAACCGGGATCGACAGCACCAACGAGCCAACGATAGGCGCCAGCCACCACAGGAAGCTCGGGTTCAGCCACGCCACCAGCCCAGCCCAGGCGATACCCAACAGGGTTTGCGGACCATGGCGGCGCACAGCCTCGCCCCACGGGGTGGAGTCGTCGTCACGTTGCGGCGAATTCCAGGTCGCGGCCCAGCCGAGGAACGCCGCCAGCACGAAGCGGGTGTGGAAGATCATACGTACCGGTGCCAACAGCATGGAGAACAGCATCTCCATCAGCATCGACAAGGTGACCTTGACCCGCCCGCCGAACTCGACGGCACCTTTGGCCCAGATCAGGATGACACTGAGCAGCTTGGGCAGGAACAGCAGCACGATGGTGGTGGAGAACAGCGCCACGGCCTTCTCCGGGTGCCACTGCGGCCACAGCGGGTACAGCTGGTACGGCTCGATGAAGTACTGAGGCTCCATCAGCGTGTTGGTCGCCAGCAGCGCGGTCGACAGCACCAGGAACAGGAACCACAGCGGCGCCGACAGGTACGACATCACCCCGGTGAGGAACACCGCACGGTGCACCGGGTGCATGCCCTTGACCAGGAACAGGCGGAAGTTCATCAGGTTGCCGTGGCACCAGCGACGGTCACGCTTGAGCTCGTCCAGCAGGTTCGGCGGCAGCTCTTCATAGCTGCCCGGCAGGTCGTAGGCGATCCACACGCCCCAGCCGGCACGGCGCATCAGCGCGGCTTCGACGAAGTCGTGAGAAAGGATCGCACCGGCGAACGCGCCCTTGCCCGGCAACGGCGCCAGGGCGCAGTGCTCGATGAACGGCTTCATGCGGATGATCGCGTTATGGCCCCAGTAGTGCGACTCGCCCAGCTGCCAGAAGTGCAGACCGGCGGTGAACAGCGGGCCGTATACGCGGGTGGCGAACTGCTGCATGCGCGCATACAGGGTATCCATGCCCGAGGCTTTCGGCCCGGTCTGGATGATGCCGGCGTCCGGGTTGGCCTCCATCAGGCGCACCAGGCTGCTCAGGCACTCGCCGCTCATGACGCTGTCGGCGTCCAGCACGACCATGTACTTGTACTCGCCGCCCCAGCGACGGCAGAAGTCGTCAAGGTTGCCGCTCTTGCGCTTCACCCGGCGCCGACGGCGGCGGTAGAAGATGCGGCCAAAGCCCTTGGTTTCGCGGCACACGTCCAGCCAGGCCTGTTGTTCGGCCACGGCGATATCGGTGTCGTTGGTGTCGCTGAGCACGAAGAAGTCGAAACGGTCGAGGTTGCCGCTGGCAGCCACCGACTCGAACGTTGCACGCAGGCCGGCGAACACGCGCGGCACGTCTTCGTTGCAGATCGGCATCACCAGCGCGGTACGCGCCTCGGGAGCAATCGGCTCGTTGCCGGCGCTGCTGCCCGAAATCTTGTACTTGTCACGCCCGGTGAGCAGCTCGAGGAAGCCCATCAGCGCAGTCCAGAAGCCCGCCGACACCCAGCAGAACAGGATGCCAAAGAGGATCAGGATGGAGGTTTGCAAGGCATACGGCCAAACCTGCACCACCGTATCCCACAGCGACTGGTTGAGGATTTCGTCGAGGTCGACGAACGACCAGCCCTGGTACGGCAGGATGCCCTTCATGTACCAGCCGGCGACGATGGTCTGGCCGATCATCAGGGCCAGCAGGATGTAGCGGCGGATCGAGCCGACCGTACGCCAGCGCGCCGGCGGCAGCTCGCGCTTGGGTGGCTGCGGGGCATTGGTGCGGCCGGTCATGCGCCGCCACATGCGGATCAGCACGTTGGTGCGCCAAGGCTCTGGCACCACTTTGGTGCGCTTGATCGGCGGGGCGATTTTCAGACACAGGCGACCGCTGCCGTCGACGCCGAGCATTTCGGCGTCCTCCAGCTCGGCGGCGCTGCCCACGGTCAGGCGCGGGCCCACCGAGGCCTGCACGGCCTCGGCAGCGTCGGCGGCCGGTTTGGCAGCCAAACGTTGGTGCAGCTCACTGAACGACGTGCAACTGGCGAGTTCCGCCCGTTGCTCGTCACTCAGTGGTAGGTGAGCCAGGTACTCGCCAAGCGATACTGGCCTTGCGCTTGAGTTACTCATCGGCAGGCAACTGATAGCTCCAGGTCTCGGTCAGCACCTTCTCGGTGGTGGCCGGGGCCCCGTTGGTGGGCGCCGCATCGGCGGCAGGTTGTTCGGCCTTGGCCGTTTGCTCAGCCTTGACGGCTTTCTCGGCCTTGGCATGCTTGGCTGCGGCCTTGTCCTGCTTGGCGTCCTGCGCAGGCTTGGCGGGTTCGACCGGCACATCGCGCACCAGCGCGGCACGCATTTCGGTCGATTTGTTGGCTTCCTTGACCTTCAAACGCAGGGTCAGGCGCCAGCCCTTGGTCTCAGGGTTATAGCGCAGATTGTTCTCGACCACCTCGGCGTTGTCACCCACGCTGATCTGGCTGCGCACGGCGGTGTCTTCCGGCAGGGCGGCCAGGGCCGGGCCGGCGAAGTCGACCAGGAAGGCCACGCTGCCGTCTGGCTGGCGAATCAGGTTGGACTGCTTCACGTCACCGGTGGAGCGCAGGGTCTGCTTGACCGAGCCCAACTCAGGCGCCTGGAACTTCGCCTCGTTGATGGTCCAGTGCAGGCGGTAGGCGTACTCGAACGGCTTGCCCGGCTCCGGCAGCTTTTCCGGGCTCCAGAAGGCAACGATGTTGTCGTTGGTCTCGTCGGCAGTCGGGATTTCGACCAGGTCGACGGTACCTTTACCCCAGTCACCTTTCGGCTCGATCCAGGCGCTTGGGCGCTTCTGGTAGTTGTCGTCGAGGTCTTCGTAGTCGCTGAAGGCGCGCTGACGCTGCATCAGGCCGAAACCACGCGGGTTCTCGACGCTGAAGTTGCTCACGGCCAGGTGTTTCGGGTTGTTCAGCGGGCGCCAGATCCACTCGCCGTTACCGGCATGGATCGACAGGCCTTCAGAGTCGTGCAGGGCCGGGCGGTAGTTGAGCACCTTGGACGGCTGGTTGGGGCCGAACAGGTACATGCTGGTCAGCGGGGCGATACCCAGGCGGCTGACCTGATCACGCAGGAAGACCTGGGACTGTACGTCGACCACGGTATCGTTGCCCGGGCGCAGGGTCAGCTTGTAGGCACCGGTGGAGCGCGGCGAATCCAGCAGTGCGTAGATCACCAGGTGCTTGTCGGCCGGTTTGGGTTTTTCGACCCAGAACTCGGTGAAGCGCGGGAATTCCTCGCCCGACGGCAGCGCGGTGTCGATGGCCAGGCCACGGGCCGACAGGCCGTACACGTGGCCCTTGCCGACCACGCGGAAATAGCTGGCGCCAAGCAGGGTCATGATCTCGTCCTGCTTGTCGGCCTTGTTGATCGGGTACAGCACGCGGAAACCGGCGTAACCCAGGTTTTTGGTGGTTTCCGGGTCGTGTGGCACGTCACCGAACTCGAAGCGGCTCGGGTCGTACTTGATTTCCTCGACCTTGGTGGCGGTGACCTCGTTGATTTTCACCGGGGTATCGAAGTGCATGCCCTGGTGATAGAACGACAGCTTGAACGGGGTCTTGTCCTTGGCCCACTCGGCCTTTTCCTGCAGGAAATGAATTTTCTGATAGTCCGCAAACTTCATGTCGCGGAAAACGGCCGGCAGGTTGCTTTTGGGTGCTTCGTACTTCTGGCCGGCCAGATCCTTTGCCTTGGCTGCAACATCGTCAAGATTGAATGCCCACAGCTGGCCCGCGCTCATCAGGCCTACCAGTGCCACACTGGCCATCAAAGCCTTGCGCAGCCCGGTTCCGGGGATTCTTGATGCTTTTTGGGGACTAACAATCACGAGCAACCCTCGCCGAAAACAGATCATGAAACCAACGGCCAGCGACAAATGCCGGGTTGGCGAGCACTGTTCGGACCCCGTGAGGGCGTAATGATTCCCCAAACGGATCCAGACAATGCTCGAGTCAGAGTGAAACGAACCTGCGAACGCAGGTCCATGCAGCGCGCGATTATCCAGCAGGTCGCGTGACAACGCATCAGGCTGGAACAACTATTTATCGTACAAAACCCCTTGTTTTCCTATAAACAAAGGGTTTTTTGAGCTCACATTTGTAACATAAATGTTACGGGGCCATCATTGACCAGGTGCACCTGCATATCCGCACCGAAGCGGCCACTGGCCACGTCGGTATGCTGCGCGTTTGCCTGCTGCAAAAGATAGTCGAACAACTCGGCGCCGAGGGCCGGTGGCGCTGCCGTCGAGAAGCTCGGGCGCATGCCGTTGCGGGTGTCCGCCGCCAAGGTGAACTGCGACACCAGCAACAAACCGCCACCGACATCCTTGAGCGACAGATTCATCTTGCCCTGCTCGTCGCTGAACACACGGTAGTTCAACAGCTTGTGCAACAGCTTATCGGCCTGTTCACGGGAATCTTCAGGCTCGACGGCCACCAGCACCAGCAAACCCTGGTCGATGGCGCCGACCACCTCCCCTGCTACCTCAACCCGCGCACCACGCACGCGCTGGAGCAGGCCCCTCATGCTTCTTCCAGAGGCAGGTCGAGCAGGCGCCGGGCCATCTGGTCGGCCGCACGCACCAAGGCATCGGTAATACCCGGCTCGGAAGCCGCGTGGCCAGCGTCGCGGATGACTTTCAGCTCGCTGTTGGGCCAGGCCTGGTGCAGTGCCCAGGCGTTGTCCAGCGGGCAGATCACGTCATAGCGGCCGTGCACGATAACCGCCGGTAGGTGGGCGATTTTCGGCAGGTCGCGGATCAGCTGGTCCGGCTCGAGGAACGCATTGTTCATGAAGTAGTGGCATTCGATGCGGGCGATCGACAGCGCACGTTGCGGCTCGGAGAAGCGATCGACCACCAGCGGGTTGGGGCGCAGGGTGGCAGTGCGGCCTTCCCAGGTGGACCAGGCCTTGGCGGCGTGCATCTGGGCAATCTGGTCATTGCCGGTCAGGCGCTTGTGGAAGGCCTTGACCAGGTCGCCGCGCTCATCCGGCGGAATTGGCGCGATGTAGTCCTGCCAGTAGTCCGGGAACATTCGGCTGGCACCTTCCTGGTAGAACCACTCGATCTCCTGCGGCCGGCACAGGAAGATGCCGCGCAGGATCAAGCCATGCACGCGCTCGGGGTGGGTCTGGGCATAGGCCAGGGCCAGGGTGGAGCCCCAGGAACCGCCGAACAGCACCCACTTGTCGATACCCAGGTGCTCACGAATGCGCTCCAGATCCTCGACCAGGTGCCAGGTGGTGTTGTTCTCCAGGCTGGCGTGTGGCGTGGAGCGGCCACAGCCGCGCTGGTCGAAGGTGATGATGCGGTACAGCGTGGGGTCGAAGTAGCAACGGCTCTGGGCGTCGCAACCGGCGCCCGGGCCACCGTGGATGAACACCACCGGCAGACCTTCTGGCGAGCCGCTTTCGTCGACATACAGCACATGCGGCGCTTCCACGGCCAGATCGTGCCGGGCGTAGGGTTTGATCTGCGGGTACAGGGTCTGCATTGCGCACTCCGTGTGAGGATTATTCGGCCGTGGGCCATCATAAACCTGAATTGCACTTTCAGCACCGTCCTCGCTGATACGGCCAACCTTGCGGACACATATATCTACCCCCAGCCGGCCAAGCGGCCCAGCCTTGTTCGACAACCCTTTACCGCTTGAAACGATTTTGCGCGTGCGCACATATTGCGCAGGTAGCCAACGACTGAACACCCATGAAGCGGGGCGAAGCCAATGGCGTCGCCCCTTCCACTCAACGCTTGTAACGCTCCTCGCCCCAAGCCAGCAGCGCCTGCAGAAGCTGCTTCAGTACGTCTTGTGTAGGCCTCGCCAAGTCTTCCCGGTAGGCAAACGGCTCGGTTTCGTCCATGTACGTGCTTTGTGCCAGCTCCAGTTGCACAGCATGAATATGGTTGGCCGGGTCACCGTAATGCCGGGTGATGTGCCCGCCTTTGAAGCGGCCATTAAGCACATGGCTGTAACCTTGTACCTTGGCGCACACGCCTTGCAGCCGCTCAGCCAATGCCGGGTCACAACTGGCGCCGTTGAAAGTGCCCAGGTTGAAGTCCGGCAGCTTGCCGTCGAACAAGTGCGGGATCAGCGAGCGAATGGAATGGGCATCCCACAGCAGGGCGTAACCAAACTGCTCGCGCAACCGGTCCAGTTCGCTGCGGATCGTGCCGTGGTAGGGACGCCAGATCTGCTCCAGATAACCTTTGCGTTCTTCACCTGAGGGCGCCAGCCCATCCTTGAACAGCGGCTCGCCATCGAACAACGTGGCCGGATACAGGCCAGTGGTAGCGCCGGCATACAACGGCTTGTCGTCATCCGGGCGGTTGAGGTCGATGACGAAGCGCGAGTACTCCGCCGCGACCACGCTGGCCCCCATGTCACGGGCAAAGGCGTACAACCGGGGGATGTGCCAGTCGGTGTCCGGCAAGCTGCGCGCCTCATCGACCAGGCCGTCGCGCACCGCGTTGCTCAAGCCCAGGCCGGCGTGCGGCATGCTGATCAGCAGCGGCAGGTGGCCTTGGTGAAAACTCAGTACCTTGTCCATCGTGCCTCGCTCAATTGGAGATTTCGTTGCCCTTGCGCACCACGCGCTTGGGCAGGTCGCCGCCCAGCCAGTAGGCCAGGTCGGCAGGGCGTTCGATTTGCCAGGCGACGAAGTCGGCCACCTTGCCCACTTCCAGCGAGCCGTGGCTGTCGCCCAGGCCCAGTGCCGTGGCGGCATGTACCGTAACGCCAGCTAACGCTTCTTCCGGGGTCATGCGGAAACAGGTGCAGCCCATGTTCAGCATCAGCCGCAGCGACAACCCAGGTGACGTGCCGGGGTTGAGGTCGCTGGCCAAGGCAATTTTCACCCCGTGGCGACGCAGTGCATCCATGGGCGGCAACTGGGTTTCACGCAGGAAGTAGAAGGCGCCCGGCAGCAGCACAGCAACAGTGCCGGCTGCGGCCATGGCGATGGCGTCTTCCTCGGTCATGAACTCCAGATGATCCGCCGACAGCGCCTGGTAACGCGCTGCCAGGCTGGAGCCGTGCAGCGACGACAACTGTTCGGCGTGCAGCTTGACCGGCAGGCCCAGCTCACGCGCCTTGATGAAGAGCCGCTCGACCTGGGCCGGGGAAAACGCCAGGTGTTCGCAGAAGGCATCCACTGCGTCCACCAGGCCCTCGGCAGCCAAGGCTGGCAGCATCTCGTCGCAGATATGCGCGATATAGTCGTCGGGCCGGCCGGCGTACTCCGGTGGCAGGGCGTGCGCGGCCAGGCAGGTGGCCCGCACCGCCAGCGGCAGTTCGTCCGCCAGGCGCCGGGCCACGCGCAGCATCTTGCGTTCGTTGGCCAGGTCCAGGCCGTAGCCAGACTTGACCTCGATCGTGGTCACGCCATCGCGCATCAGCGCCTGAACCCGCTGACGAGCACTGGCGAACAGTTCGTCCTCGCTGGCCGCGCGGGTGGCCCGCACGGTGCTGGCGATACCACCGCCCTGGGCAGCAATTTCGGCATAGCTCACGCCCTGCAGGCGCTGCTCGAACTCACCGCTACGGTTGCCACCGAACACCGCGTGGGTGTGGCAGTCGATCAGCCCCGGGGTGACCCAGGCGCCGCCCAGGTCCACCGTGCGGTCAGCGTCGACCGGCGCCAGCTCGGCGCGTGGGCCGATCCACTCGATCAGCCCGGCACGGGTGACGATGGCCGCGTCCTCGATGGCCGAATAACGGCCCTCGGCCATGGTAGCCACATGGCAATGCTGCCAGAGGGTTCTCATGCACAATCTCCTTTACTAACGGTGCAGCTCTACGGGTTCTGCTGCCGGCCTGCCCTGCCCTGCACGCGGCTTGCACCACAGCAGGTAGGACGCCACCAGGAACACCACCCAGACCACGCCGACGATCAGTGCCGCCTGGGTGTCCGGGAAGTAG
Source organism: Pseudomonas sp. LAIL14HWK12:I1 (assembly GCF_003202095.1). Classification (NCBI taxonomy): domain Bacteria; kingdom Pseudomonadati; phylum Pseudomonadota; class Gammaproteobacteria; order Pseudomonadales; family Pseudomonadaceae; genus Pseudomonas; species Pseudomonas sp. LAIL14HWK12:I1. The sequence goes on along the minus strand of NZ_QJKG01000002.1, from coordinate 510,231 downwards.
CCGAGCACACCAAAGATGAACACCATGAACGCAATGGCCATGGCCGGGCCGTAGGGCCAGAACGGTACCGGGAACTTGAGTTGGGCCACTTCCTCACGGCTCATGCTGCGGCGCATGGCCACCTGGGTGAGCAGGATCATCAGCCACACCCATACAGTGGCGAAGGTGGCAATGGAAGCGATGAGCAGGAACACGTTCTCCGGGATCAGGTAGTTGAGCAGCACGCCAATCAGCAGTGCAGCGCCCATCACCACCACGGTCATCCACGGCACGCCATGCTTCGACAGTTTGCCGAAGCTGCGTGGCGCATGGCCTTGGTGGGCCAGGCCGTACATCATGCGGCCGGCGCCGAAGATGTCGCTGTTGATGGCCGAGATGGCGGCAGAAATCACCACGATGTTCAGCACAGCGGCGGCAGAGCCAATGCCCAGGTTGCTGAAGATCTGCACGAACGGGCTGCCCTGGCTGCCGATCTGCGGCCATGGGTACAGGCACATCAGCACGAACAGGGTGAGTACGTAGAACAGCAGGATGCGCAGCGGCACGGCATTGATCGCCTTGGGGATGACGCGCTGCGGATCTTTGGCCTCACCGGCGGTGACGCCAATGATCTCGATGCCGCCGAAGGCGAACATCACCACGGCAAAGGACGCGATCAACCCACCCACGCCGTTAGGCATGAAGCCGCCGTGGTCGAACAGGTTGCTGACGCCGACGGCATGCCCGGTACCCACCTGGCTGAAGCCGAAGGCCATGATGCCGAGGCCGGCCAGGATCATCGCCACGATAGCGCCGACCTTGAGCAGCGACAGCCAGAACTCCATTTCGCCGAACACCTTGACGTTGCACAGGTTGAGGCCGCCGATCAGGAAGACGATGCCAAGCACCCAGATCCAGCGGGCCACTTCCGGGAACCAGAAGCCCATGTAGATACCGAAGGCGGTGACGTCGGCGATGGCGACGATGACCATTTCGAAGGCGTAGGTCCAGCCGAGGATGAAGCCGGCCATGGGGCCGAGGTAGGTGCTGGCGTAGTGGCCGAAGGAGCCGGCCACCGGGTTATGCACGGCCATTTCGCCGAGGGCGCGCATGACCATGAACACGGCAGCGCCGCCGATCAGGTAGGCCAGCAGCACGGCCGGGCCGGCCATCTGGATGGCCGAGGCAGAGCCGTAGAACAGCCCGGTGCCGATGGCGGAACCGAGGGCCATGAAACGGATGTGGCGGGCACTTAGCCCGCGCTTGAGACCTGGAGCTTGTTGCATGTCACGTCCTTAAATTGTTTTTGTGGTCGTGAGATCAGGGGGCCGCCATGCAACCCAATCGCGAGCAAGCTCGCTCCTACAAGGGAACGCGTTGCCTTTATAGGAGCGAGCTTGCTCGCGATGGGCCGCAACGCGGCCCTAGGGGCATTACAGGCTTGGCAGCACACCCGCCGGCAGCAAGCCGGTCAGGCTACCCTTGGCCAACAGTTCCACGGCCTTTTCGATGTCTGGCGCGAAGAAACGGTCACGGTCGTAGTGCGGCACTTCGCTGCGCAGCGCCTTGCGCGCCTGCTCCAGCTTGGCGGAAGTCTTCAGGCCTTTGCGCAGGTCCAGGCCCTGGCAGGCGCCCAGCCATTCGATGGCCAGTACGCCACGGGTGTTTTCAGCCATTTCCCACAGGCGCTTGCCAGCAGCCGGGGCCATCGACACGTGGTCCTCCTGGTTGGCCGAAGTCGGCAGGCTGTCGACGCTGTGTGGGTGCGAAAGGGCCTTGTTTTCGCTGGCCAGGGCGGCAGCGGTCACCTGGGCGATCATGAAGCCGGAGTTGACCCCACCGTTCTCCACCAGGAATGGCGGCAGCTGGGACATGTGCTTGTCCATCATCAGCGAGATGCGGCGCTCGCTGAGCGAGCCGATTTCGGCGATGGCCAGGGCAATGTTGTCGGCAGCCATGGCCACCGGCTCGGCGTGGAAGTTACCACCGGAAATCACATCACCTTCGGCGGCGAACACCAACGGGTTGTCGGACACGGCGTTGGCTTCGATGCCCAGCACTTCGGCAGCCTGGCGCAGCTGGGTGAGGCAGGCGCCCATGACCTGCGGCTGGCAGCGCAGGGAGTACGGGTCCTGGACCTTGTCGCAGTTCTTGTGCGACAGCGACACTTCACTGGAATCGCCCAGCAGGTCGCGGAAGCAGGCGGCGGTGTCTATCTGGCCGCGCTGGCCACGCACTTCGTGGATACGCGCATCGAACGGCGAACGCGAGCCCAATGCCGCTTCGACGCTCAGGCCACCGCAGGCGATGGCAGCAGCGTACAGGTCTTCACCCTGGAACAGACCACGCAGGGCGTAGGCGGTGGAAGCCTGGGTACCGTTGAGCAGGGCCAGGCCCTCTTTGGCAGCCAGGGTCAGCGGTTCGAGGCCGGCAACTGCCAGGGCTTCGGTGGCCGACAGCCACTGGCCTTTGTAGCGGGCCTTGCCTTCGCCCAGCAGCACCAGCGACATGTGCGCCAGCGGCGCCAGGTCACCGGACGCGCCCACCGAGCCTTTCAGCGGGATGTGCGGGTAGACTTCGGCGTTGACCAGGGCGATCAGCGCGTCGATGACCTTGCGGCGAATGCCGGAGAAGCCACGGCTGAGGCTGTTGATTTTCAGCACCATGATCAGGCGCACCAGGTCGTCATCCAGCGGCGCGCCGACACCGGCGGCGTGGGACAGCACCAGCGAGCGCTGCAGGTTTTCCAGGTCGTGGCTGGCGATGCGGGTCGAGGCCAGCAGGCCGAAACCGGTGTTGATGCCGTAGGCGGTGCGGTCTTCGGCAATGATCTGCTCGACACAGGCAACGCTGGCGTCGATGGCCGGCGCGGCGCTGGCATCCAGTTGCAGGCGCACGGGCGCGGCGTGGATCGCACGCAGCTGGGCCAGGGTCAGGGTGCCGGGCTTGAGGGTGAATTCGGTCACGTTGCTACTCCAAATCGCGTGGAGCCGCAGGCCCGTTTTTCGGTGCCTGCGCGCTCCTTCTTGTTGTTCAGTATCACCCCTTGCAGGGTGCGATCCAAAGCGCGGCGATCAGCCAGTGATCATCGGCAGGTCCAGGCCCTGCTCCTTGGCGCAGTCGATGGCGATGGCGTAACCGGCATCGGCGTGGCGCATCACGCCAGTCCCCGGGTCGTTGGTCAGCACGCGGGCGATACGCTCGGCGGCTTCGTCGGTACCGTCGCAGACAATCACCATACCCGAGTGCTGCGAGAAGCCCATGCCCACGCCACCTCCGTGGTGCAGCGACACCCAGGTGGCGCCGCCTGCGGTGTTCAGCAGGGCGTTGAGCAGCGGCCAGTCGGAGACAGCGTCCGAGCCATCACGCATGGCTTCGGTTTCGCGGTTAGGGCTGGAGACCGAACCCGAGTCCAGGTGGTCACGGCCGATCACCACCGGTGCCGACAGCTCGCCGCTGCGGACCATTTCGTTGAACGCCAGGCCCAGCTTGGCGCGCAGGCCCAGGCCAACCCAGCAGATACGTGCCGGCAGGCCCTGGAAGCTGATGCGCTCGCGGGCCATGTCCAGCCAGCGGTGCAGGTGGGCGTCATCGGGGATCAGTTCCTTGACCTTGGCGTCGGTCTTGTAGATGTCCTCGGCATCGCCAGACAGCGCCGCCCAGCGGAACGGGCCGATACCACGGCAGAACAGCGGGCGAATATAGGCCGGCACGAAGCCCGGGAAGTCGAAGGCATTGGCCACGCCTTCTTCCTTGGCCATCTGGCGGATGTTGTTGCCGTAGTCGAAGGTCGGGATGCCCTGCTTCTGGAAGTCCAGCATGGCTTGTACGTGCACGGCCATCGACTGCTTGGCGGCCTTGACCACGGCAGCCGGTTCGGTCTGCGCACGGTCGCGGTACTGTTCCCAGGTCCAGCCGGCTGGCAGGTAGCCGTTCAGTGGGTCGTGGGCGCTGGTCTGGTCGGTGACCATGTCCGGGCGCACGCCACGCTTGACCAGCTCTGGCAGGATTTCGGCAGCGTTGCCGTGCAGGGCGATGGAGATGGCCTTGCCTTCGGCAGTGTACTTGGCGATGCGCGCCAGGGCGTCGTCGAGGTCGGTGGCCTGCTCGTCGACGTAGCGGGTTTCCAGGCGGAAGTCGATGCGGCTCTGCTGGCATTCGATGTTCAGCGAGCAGGCGCCGGCCAGGGTAGCGGCCAGTGGCTGGGCGCCGCCCATGCCGCCCAGGCCTGCGGTGAGTACCCACTTGCCTTTCAGGCTGCCGCCGTAGTGCTGGCGACCGGCTTCGACGAAGGTTTCATACGTGCCCTGGACGATGCCCTGGCTGCCGATGTAGATCCAGCTGCCGGCGGTCATCTGGCCGTACATGGCCAGGCCTTTGGCGTCCAGTTCGTTGAAGTGTTCCCAGTTGGCCCAGTGCGGCACCAGGTTGGAGTTGGCGATCAGCACGCGTGGGGCGTTGCTGTGGGTCTTGAACACGCCGACCGGCTTGCCCGACTGCACCAGCAGGGTTTCGTCGTCTTCCAGGCGGGTGAGGGTTTCGACGATCTTGTCGTAGCATTCCCAGTTACGGGCAGCGCGGCCGATACCGCCGTACACCACCAGTTCTTTCGGGTTTTCCGCAACCTGTGGGTCGAGGTTGTTCATCAGCATGCGCAGTGGCGCTTCGGTCAGCCAGCTTTTGGCGGTCAGCTTGTTGCCACGTGGGGCACGGATTTCAACGTCACGGTATTTGTTGTTGTCGGTCACGGGAAAGGTCCTCTGCGGTCGTCCGCGGGCGGGTATGTCGTGGTCAATATACAAACACACCTTTACTTGTATGTACAAGCATGGACAACCAAAATATTTGGACTGATCCGCTGAACGGCTGAAAAAGCTGGGGCCGCTTTGCGGCCCCGAATAGCTCAACGTGAAATGAGTTCGATCAGGCAGAACCGCCCCTGAACCTCCAGCCCAAGCAATTCGTCATTGCCTTCGAGCCGCAGGCAGTCATGCAACCCCAACCGCTGCGTTTCGCGCCCTGCCATGGTCACCTCAACCTGGCTACTGGCCGCAAACAACAACACCGTCGACGCCGAGCTGTACAACCGGCTGGTGCCATCGAACCACTGCAACCGCGCCCGATACCGCTGCGGTGCATAGATCAGGTTGAAATCGCGAATCGGCCCGCCCAGCAGCTTGCAGCTGACCTGGCTTTCGCCGCTGAAGGCAAAGGCATCCAACGGCAACAACGGTCGACTGGCCTGGCCATTGACCAGCAGTCGCATGCCATCGCCCTGCAGCACAGTGATGATCCGCTGGTAGCCGGCGAACGTGGAAAACCCGCCCGACTCCTCGATATCGGCAATCGACAGGCGCCAGCCAAAACCGTCCAGCCCTTCACCGCTGTCGCGGGTAATTTCTTCGGTGAAACCGCCACCGTTCTTCCACGGCATGCGCGGGTAATCCTGCGCACGCAACAACTGCAGTTGGCTCATTTACTGAAACGTCCTTCCAGGCGATGACGGGAACCGGGGTGTATCAACCGTGCAGCGGTCACCGGCTGGCGGCCGGACCAGGTGCGGCGGCGAATCAGCAGACAAGGCTCGCCCCGCTCGATCTGCAACAGGGTGCATTCGTCCGGCTCGGCCAGGATGGCCTCGACCACGTGCTCGCCCTCGGTCAGCGGCGCCACCTGGGACAGGTAGGCGTAAGGCGTCTGCCGGGTGAAGTCCTGCTTGAGGTAGTCAGGGGCAATGGCCGCGTTGACGTAGCGGTCCTCGATCTGCACCGGCACGCCGTTTTCAAAATGCACGATCAGCGAGTGGAACACCCGCTGGCCTTCACGCATGTCCAGGGCCAGGGCCCGTTCGGAGCCGGCGGCTTCTTCGGCAAGGGTAATGACCTGGCAGCTATGCTGATGGCCGCGTGCGGCGATTTCGTCGGCAATGTTGTTGACCTCGAACAACGCCGATCGGCCCTTGGGCTCAGCCACGAAGGTACCCACGCCTTGCATGCGCACCAGCAGGCCTTCAGCCGTAAGCTCGCGCAGGGCGCGGTTGATGGTCATGCGGCTGAAACCCAGCTCGCTGACCAGTTCGCTCTCGGAGGGAACCCGGTGGTGGGGCGGCCAGCTGCCGTTGTCGATCTGCTGGACGATCATGTGTTTGACCCGGGCATACAGCGGCGCCGGGCCCTCGCCCATCTGGGCAACCAGCGCGGAGACAGGAGGTGTCGGCACGGCGTTGAGTCCTTTGCAATGGAATGAGCGGTAGCTTGCCGCAGTTTACCCGGCAGGCAAACGCCTGTATATGTATATACAAGTTAACAATAACAGGATTTTACCGATGTCCGCCTACTTCGCCGAACGCGCCCTGCTGCCAACGGGCTGGGCCAACCATGTCCGTATCGAGGTCGCCAGCGATGGCCATGTAGTCAGCATCGAGCCGGGCGCTTCGGCCGAAGGTGCTGAACGCCTGGCCGGCCCGTTGCTGCCCGGCATGCCCAACCTGCACTCGCATGCCTTCCAGCGCGCCATGGCAGGCCTGGCGGAAGTCGCTGGCAACCCCAACGACAGTTTCTGGACATGGCGCGACCTGATGTACCGCCTGGTCGGGCAGATCACCCCGGACCAGCTGCAGGTCATCGCCCGCCAGCTGTACATCGAGATGCTCAAGGCCGGCTACACCTCGGTAGCCGAGTTTCATTACGTGCATCATGACAATGCCGGCAAGGCCTACGCCGACCCGGCCGAGCTTTCCCGCCGCATCAGCGCGGCTGCGGCCGACAGCGGCATTGGCCTGACCTTGCTGCCGGTGCTGTACAGCCACGCCGGCTTCGGCGGCCAGGCACCGAACGACGGGCAGCGGCGCTTCATCAATTCCACCGAAGGGTACCTGCAACTGCAGGCACAACTGTCCCCGATCCTGGCCGCGCAACCTGCACAGCAGTTGGGCCTGTGCTTCCACTCGCTGCGAGCGGTAACGCCTGGGCAGATCGCCGACGTGCTGACGGCCAGCGACAAGCAATGCCCGGTGCATATCCATATCGCCGAGCAGCAGAAGGAAGTGGACGACTGCCTGGCCTGGAGCGGCCTGCGCCCGCTTCAATGGCTGTACGAACATGTCGATGTCGATCACCGCTGGTGCCTGGTGCATGCCACTCATGCCGAGCCGGATGAAGTCACCGCCATGGCCCGCAGCGGTGCCGTGGCCGGGCTGTGCCTGACCACCGAGGCCAACCTGGGTGACGGGATTTTCCCGGCGGTGGACTACCTGGCGCAGGGCGGGCGCATGGGCATTGGTTCAGACAGCCATGTGTCGCTGAGCGTGGTGGAAGAACTGCGCTGGCTGGAATATGGCCAGCGCCTGCGTGACCAGCGGCGTAACCGCCTGTACCGCGCCGACCAGCCGATGGTCGGGCGCACGCTGTATGACGCAGCACTGGCAGGTGGTGCGCAGGCACTGGGGCAAGGGATTGGAGAGCTGGCCGTGGGCAAGCGTGCCGACTGGCTGGTACTCGACGGGCAGGACCCTTATATCGCTATGGCGGATGGGGATGCCATTCTTAACCGCTGGCTGTTTGCGGGTGGGGATCGCCAAGTGCGCGATGTGATGGTGAATGGGCAGTGGGTAGTGCGCCAAGGGCGGCATGCACAGGAAGAGGAAAGCGCGCGGGCGTTTGCTCAGGTATTGCGGCAGCTTTTGGGTTGAGTGTACTGGGGCTGCTTTGCAGCCCCAAAAAATCAGTGCATTTTTACAATCTGTTGATCAGACGCCCGCCAAATCAAGCGGCTGGTGTCATACCCCTGCTGCCGAGCCTTGGACAACAGGTTCTCACGCTCCCACGCCGGCAATGTCGGCGTACGCGACAGAATCCACAGGTGCTTGCGATCCGGGCTGCCGACCACTGCCGTGCGGTAACGGTCATCCACGTACAGAATCCAGTACTCGCCCCGAGCCACGCCCGGCACCAGCTTGGTAAACCAGTTGTCGAACTCTACCCACAGCTTGTCGGTATGCCCCGGTTCCTGAATGCTGGCGTGCCCCTCGGCACGCAGCCATTCATCACCCATGGTGCGGCAACGGTTGAGCACGCCAAAGCTGCCATCCGGCTTGAGGTTGTAGTGCGCCTCGGACTGCTCGCAGCCGGTCTGGTAGCGCATAGGCAGGCGTGCCAGCTCGAACCATTTGCCCTGATAGCGCTTGAGGTCGACATTGCCGGCGGTTTTCGGCGCCAGCGGGTCATGCACGGAGCCTGCACAACCGCCCAGCAGCAACGCCAGGCACACCCCCATCAGCAGGTACGCACGCCTCATTTGAGACCCTGCCCTGAATACATCAGCACCTTGTCAGCTGCGTACTGCACGCTGATGAAGCTCTTCTCGTCCCCCCAGGTGCAGCTGCTCATGCCCAACGCGCCAGAGCACTCGGTCGGCGTGCCGAGCAACTTCTCGACCTCGGCCTTGTTCATACCGGCCTTGATCTTGGAATAGTTTTCCTGGTTGATCTTGCTGCAGGCAGTAAGGACGACGCACAGCGACAACAGGGCGAGGGAACGCAACGACATGAAGGACACTCCTGGAGAGGGGATACAGGCGAGTGGCCTGTAGTGACCTTCGACGGAAAAAACCCTCCCAGGTTCCCTACTCCACCCCATTTACCCCTACACCATTGGTCGGGTGGCCACTACCGTGCGATTAATCACAAAGTAATAGTCATCGCCCAATAAAAAAGGCCGCCCCTTGTAGGAGCGGCCTTGCGTCACGACAGCCTGCGCAGCAGGCCCAATGCCTCAGAACCTGGACCCGGGCTCCAGCAAAAAGTCCATCTCTTCACTGGTACTCGGCCGCTCCAGCACCAGATTGCGGTGCGGGAAGCGCCCGAACCGGGCAATCACGCGCTGATGCTGCTCGGCATAGTCGAGGAAGCCTTCGAACAGCCGGCGATGGGCCTCTGGCTGCTCGTCGAGCAATACCTGATAACGCTCGACACACAGGTTCTGCCAGTCCAGCACCTCGGCATGCTCCAACACCAGCAGCACGAACACCCGCTGGATGGGCAGCAACTGGTAGTCCCAGCCCTTCTGCAGGCCCTGCATGGCCACCACCTGGGCACGCCGGTCGCCCTCGAAAGCGCGCGGCGTGTCGCGGTAGATCATGCGCGGCAGCTGGTCCAGCAGAATCAGCAGGCCCAGCCAGCCCTGCGGGCTTTGCTGCCACTCGTCGAGCCCGCCGGCCAAGGCCTGCTCGGTCAGGTCGCCAAACAGCGCATGGGCATCGGCATCGTGATGCTTGCCGAACCACAGCGTGCTCTTCTCGTCAGCCACGGCCTGGGGACTGGTGCCCCAACCGAACCACCATTCCAGCAACGGCTGCCAAGGTGCGAGCATGACTTACTCCTTGTGGTAGGCGGTAACGCGCTCGACCTCTTCCTTCGAGCCGAGGATCACCGACACGCGCTGGTGCAGGCTTTCTGGCTTGATGTCGAGGATGCGATCGTAACCGTTGGTGGAGGCGCCGCCGGCCTGCTCGATGATGAAGGACATCGGGTTGGCTTCGTACATCAGGCGCAGCTTGCCCGGCTTGCTTGGTTCACGGGCGTCACGTGGGTACATGAACAGGCCGCCACGGGTCAGGATGCGGTGCACGTCGGCCACCATCGAGGCGATCCAGCGCATGTTGTAGTTCTTCTTCAGCGGGCCGGTCTCGCCTGCCAGCAGCTCGCCCACGTAGCGTTGTACCGGGGCTTCCCAGTGGCGCTGGTTGGACATGTTGATGGCGAATTCGGCGGTGCTTTCCGGCACACGGATGTTTTCGTGGGTCAGAACGAAGCTGCCCAGCTCGCGGTCCAGGGTGAAGCCCTTCACGCCATTGCCCAGGGTGAGGATCAGCATGGTCTGCGGGCCGTAGATGGCGTAACCGGCGGCGACCTGCTGGGTGCCTGGCTGCAGGAAGGCGTTTTCGTTCAGGGTTTCGTTCTGGCTCAGGTATTCGTTAGGGCAACGCAGTACCGAGAAGATGGTGCCGACCGACACGTTGACGTCGATGTTCGACGAACCGTCCAGCGGGTCGAAGACCAGCAGGTAGGCGCCTTTCGGGTATTTACCCGGGATCTGGTAGGCGTTGTCCATTTCTTCGGACGCCATGCCGGCCAGGTGGCCGCCCCACTCGTTGGCTTCCAGCAGGATATCGTTGGAAATCACGTCCAGTTTCTTCTGGACTTCGCCCTGCACGTTTTCAGTGCCCATGCTGCCCAGCACACCACCCAGGGCGCCTTTGGACACGTGATGGCTGATTTCCTTGCACGCACGCGCCACCACTTCGATCAGGAAGCGCAGATCGGCAGGGGTATTGTTGCTGCGGGTCTGCTCAATCAGATAGCGACTCAGGGTAACGCGGGACATGTATGGCTCCGAACGGATTGGGGGGGATGAAAAACCCCCGCAGTTTACAGGGAGAGTTGCAGGCTAGCGAGTGATGAGACTCGCCACGGCTCTCTGACGGCACAATAGGTCGGTAGTTCAGCCTTCGCCAGGCCGGTGGTCTGGTTGTGGGCCCATTCGCGGGCACGCCCGCTCCCACAGGTGTCTCGCAAGCTGCGAGGCTTGTGATGCACCTGTGGGAGCGGGCGCGCCCGCGAATGGCCTCACATCAATCCAAAGCCTTCCAGATCTCGGTGGCATACTCCCGAATGGTCCGGTCCGACGAGAACCACCCCATCCGCGCCGTGTTCAGCACCGCCATGCGCCACCACTCCTGCGGCGTGTGCCACAGTTCCTCGACCCGCCGCTGGGCATCCCAGTAGGCATCGAAGTCGGCGCACACCAGGAAGCGGTCATACGCCACCAGCCCGTCGATCAAGCCGGCGTAGCGCGAAGGGTCGTCCGGCGAGAACACACCGCTGCGAATCGCCTGCAGCACGTCACTCAGGCGGTTGGACGCAGCAATCGCCGCACTGGCACCAAAATCACCCGCCTTCTTGCGCGCCTCGACCTGCTGGGCTGTCAGGCCAAAGATGAACATGTTGTCGGCACCCACCTGCTCGCACATCTCCACGTTGGCGCCATCCAGCGTGCCGATGGTCAACGCGCCGTTCAGCCCGAACTTCATGTTGCTGGTACCGGAGGCTTCATAACCGGCCGTGGAAATCTGCTCGGAAAGGTCTGCCGCCGGGATGATGCTTTCAGCCAGGCTGACGTTGTAGTTGGGCAGGAACACCACCTTCAGCAGGCCACGGACGGTCGGGTCGTTGTTCACCACCCGAGCGATGTCGTTGGCCAGTTTGATGATCAACTTGGCCTGGTGATAACTGGCTGCCGCCTTGCCGGCGAAAATCTTCACCCGCGGCACCCAGTTGGTACCGGGGTCGTTGCGTATGGCCTGGTACAACGCCACGGTGTGCAGCAGGTTTAGCAACTGGCGCTTGTACTCGTGGATGCGCTTGACCTGCACGTCGAACAACGCCTCGGGGTTTACCGTAACGCCTATGCGGTCCTGGATGATGCTGGCCAGCGCGCGCTTGCTGTGCAGGCGCTGGGCGGCGAACTGCTTGCGAAAACCAGGCTTGTCGGCAAACGGCACCAGGCCGGCCAGCCGCCCTTCAGGGTCGTCCTTGAGCTCTGGCCCGAGCGCCTCGACCAGCATGTCGGTCAACTGAGGATTGGACTGGTACAACCAGCGGCGGAAGGTAATGCCGTTGGTCTTGTTGTTGATACGCTGCGGGTAAAGCTTGTGCAACTCGGAGAACACGGTGCTCTTCATCAACTTGCTGTGCAGCGCCGACACGCCGTTGACGCTGTGCGAGCCAAGAAACGCCAGGTTGCCCATGCGCACGCGGCGGCCGTTGTCTTCCTCGATCAGCGACACGGCGCGCAGCACGTCGAAATCGTGCAGGCCTTTGGCGCGCAGCGAGTCGATATGGTAGGCATTGATGAGGTAGATGATCTGCATGTGCCGGGGCAGCATGCGTTCCATCAGCGCGACCGGCCAGGTTTCCAGGGCTTCGGGCAGCAGCGTGTGGTTGGTGTACGCGAGCGTGCCGACAGTCAGCTCCCAGGCCTTTTCCCACGGTATTTCATGCTGATCCACCAACAGCCGCATCAACTCCGCCACCGCAATCGATGGGTGGGTGTCGTTGAGCTGGATGGCTGCCGCATCGGGCAGGTTGAGCAGGTCTTTGTGCATGTTCAGGTGACGGCGGAGCAAATCCTGCAACGAAGCCGACACGAAGAAGTACTCCTGACGCAGGCGCAGTTCCTGCCCCGCCTCGGTGCTGTCCGCCGGGTACAGCACGCGAGAAATGCTCTCGGCCCGCGCCACTTCGGCCACGGCCCCCAGGTGGTCGCCCGCATTGAAGCGTTCAAGGTGCAGCTCTTCCAGCGCCCGCGCACGCCACAAGCGCAAGGTGTTGACGCTGGACCCGCGCCAGCCGACAACGGGCGTGTCATAGGCGACCGCCCGCACCGTTTCACCCGGCGACCAGACCTGGCGCTGGGCACCGCTATCATCGCTCAAGGTTTCAACGCTGCCGCCGAAGCTGATCGGGTAGATCACCTCGGCACGCTCGAACTCCCACGGGTTGCCGAAATCCAGCCAGTTTTCGGTCTGCTCCTGCTGCCAGCCATCGACCACGGCCTGACGGAACAGCCCATGCTCGTAGCGGATGCCATAACCATGGGCGGCAATGCCCAAGGTGGACATACTTTCCATGAAGCATGCTGCCAGCCGGCCAAGGCCTCCGTTACCCAGCGCGGCATCGGGTTCGAGCAGGCGGATGCGCTCCAAGTCCACATCCAGCCCTTCCAGTGCATCGCGGGCGATGTCCAGCAGCCCCAGATTGCTAAGGCTGTCGTACAGCAGGCGCCCGATAAGGAATTCCAGGGAGAGGTAGTAGACCCGCTTCTGGCTGCGTCGATAAGCCTGGCGGGTATGGTCCATCCAGTGGTCGACCATGTGATCGCGCGCAGCCAGGGCAATGGCTTCGAACCAGTCATGGTCGAAGGCGTGCTCCGGGTCCTTGCCAACCGCATAGGTCAGCTTGTTCAGTACGGCGGCGCGAAAATCCGCGACTTCGGCGTCACGTGCTTTGGGTTCCTGGGACATGCGACATCCTCGGGCAAGTTGACGAAAGCGGAGGGAGATTGTTGAGACTAGACCCTTCGACCGGGAGTGACAGTTACGGTTCGCAGTTTTCATGCCCACTCTGCGATTCCGGCAAAAGGTTGTTCATAAATTGAACAATTCCGGTATCATCGCGCGCCCCAAGACCGTGATCCACCCTATAAAGATGAAAACAACCCTGATCGCCGCCGCCGAAGTCGACCGCCTGGAGACTTGGCAGCGCTACACCAGCCACATGTGCGGTGGCTGCCACTCGACCTGTTGCACCCTGCCGGTGGAGGTGAAGATCAAGGATCTGATCCGTATCGGCGTGGTAGACGAGTTCGAAAAAGACGAACCGCCGAAGAACGTGGCCAAACGCCTGCAGAAGGAAGGCATCATCGAGCGCTTCAACCAGAAGTCGGGGATCTTCACCCTGACCCGGATGAGCAACGATGACTGCATGTATCTGGATCGTAAAAGCCGCCTGTGCACCATTTATGACAAGCGCCCGGATACCTGCCGCAACCACCCCAAGGTCGGGCCGCGACCGGGGTATTGTGCGTACAAGCCCAAGGTGGTTGGGCGCTGATCGTTAGCCTTCAAGTGCCGCTTCGCGGGCTTGCCCGCGAAGCGGGCAGCACAATTCCTGAAGGCATAAAAAAACGCCCCCGGCCTTTCGACCGGGGGCGTTTTCATTCAGCCTGAGCTAACTCAGTTCTTGGCTTTCTTGGCAGCGCGGGTACGCTCGCCTTCGTCCAGGATCTTCTTGCGCAGACGGATCGACTTAGGCGTCACTTCGCACAGCTCGTCGTCCTGGATGAATTCCAGGGCCTGTTCCAGGGTGTGGCGAACTGGCGGTACCAGGGCGATGACTTCGTCTTTGCCCGAAGCACGCATGTTGTCGAGCTTCTTGCCTTTGGTCGGGTTCACGCCCAGGTCGTTGTCTCGGCTGTTCAGGCCGATGATCTGACCGTTGTAGATCTCCTGGCCGTGCTCGACGAACAGCTTGCCGCGCGCCTGCAGGGTTTCCAGCGAGTAGGTCAGCGCCTTGCCGGTTTCGACCGAAACCAGTACGCCGTTCAGGCGGCCGGACATCTGGCCCGACTTCATGGTGTCGTAACGATCGAAGATCGAGGTCAGGATGCCTGCACCGTTGGTCAGGGTCAGGAACTGGTTACGGAAACCGATCAGACCACGGGCTGGAATGTTGTACTCCAGGCGCACACGGCCCTTGCCATCCGGAACCATGTTGGTCAGGTCGCCTTTACGCAGACCCATCTCTTCCATCACCTTGCCCTGGGATTCTTCAGGGATGTCGATGGTGACGTTCTCGAACGGCTCCTGCTTCACGCCGTCAACTTCGCGGATGATTACTTCAGGACGGCCTACGGCCATCTCGAAGCCTTCACGGCGCATGGTTTCGATCAGAACCGACAGGTGCAGCTCACCACGGCCCGATACCTTGAACTTGTCAGGGGAATCGGTTTCCTGAACGCGCAGAGCAACGTTGTACAGCAGCTCTTTGTCCAGACGGTCCTTGATGTTACGGCTGGTGACGAACTTGCCTTCTTTACCGCAGAACGGCGAGTCGTTGACCTGGAAGGTCATGGAAACGGTCGGCTCGTCAACGGTCAGCGGCTTCATCGCTTCTACCGCATCCGGGGCGCACAGGGTGTCGGAGATGAACAGCTCGTCGAAACCGCTGATGCAGACGATGTCGCCAGCCTGGGCTTCTTCAACGTCTACACGGTGCAGGCCGTGGTGGCCCATCAGCTTCAGGATACGGCCGTTACGCTTCTTGCCGTTGGTGTCGATGGCAACAACCGGGGTGTTCGGCTTGACGCGACCACGGGCAATACGGCCAACGCCGATAACGCCGAGGAAGCTGTTGTAGTCCAGTGCGGAGATCTGCATCTGGAACGGGCCGTCACGGTCAACAGACGGCGCAGGTACGTTGTCGACGATCGACTGGTACAGGGCGGTCATGTCTTCGCCCATTTCGGTGTGGTCCAGGCCGGCAATGCCGTTCAGGGCCGAGGCGTAGACGACTTTGAAGTCCAGCTGTTCGTCGGTAGCACCGAGGTTGTCGAACAGGTCGAAGATCTGGTCCAGAACCCAGTCAGGACGTGCGCCCGGGCGGTCAACCTTGTTGATCACGACGATTGGCTTCAGGCCGGCTTCGAAGGCTTTCTTGGTCACGAAGCGGGTTTGCGGCATCGGGCCGTCCTGGGCGTCGACCAGGAGCAGCACGGAGTCGACCATCGACATTACACGCTCAACCTCGCCACCGAAGTCGGCGTGGCCGGGGGTGTCGACGATGTTGATGTGGTAGCCGTTCCAGTTGATGGCGGTGTTTTTCGCCAGAATGGTAATACCGCGCTCTTTTTCCTGGTCGTTGGAGTCCATGACGCGCTCGTCGTTGAGCTCGTTACGCTCCAGAGTGCCGGACTGACGCAGGAGTTTGTCGACCAGGGTGGTTTTACCATGGTCAACGTGGGCGATGATGGCGATGTTACGCAGATTTTCGATCACAAGTGTATCTCGATCAGAGGATTCGGTTGCCGCCCAGTGTAGGCGGCCAATATGTACTGTTTAAGGCTCAGCGGGCCCGGCGGTCGGGAGGGCGATGGCGGATACTGCCGCCATACAGCCCCGGCGTCTTATGTCGGACGATAAACACGCACATTGGCATGTCCCTCACTGAGCAGGTGGTGTGCGTGCAAACGGCTCATCACACCCTTGTCGCAATACAGCAAGTACTGGCGCGTGGGGTCCAGGTGCTTGAACTTGCTGTTGATCGCGTAGAACGGCATGGCCTGGACTTCGATACCTTCCAGCGCCAGGGGTTCGTCTTCCTGGGCATCGGGGTGACGAATGTCGATGACGATCTGGCCTGGCAACGCTTCGGCCACTTCCTCGATTTCGATGTCCTTGCCCAGCTCATCGATCACATGGTCGATGGAAATGAATTTGGCGCGCTCCAGGGCGCGCTCCAGCACGGCCATGTCGAACTGTTTTTCTTCATGCTCCATGCGGTGGCGCTTGGCGTGGGTGGTCGGGTTTACCGAGATCACGCCGCAGTATTCTGGCATGTGCTTGGCGAAATCGGCGGTGCCGATTTCGGTGGCCTGGTCGATGATGTCCTGCTTGTGGCTGGCCAGCAACGGGCGCAGCACCAGCTTGTCGGTGGCCGAGTCGATGATCGACAGGTTCGGCAGCGTCTGGCTGGACACCTGGGAAATCGCCTCGCCGGTGACCAGCGCGTCGATCTGCAGGCGGTCGGCCATGTGCGCGGCACCGCGCAGCATCATGCGCTTGAGGGTGACGCCCATGTAGCTGTTGTCGACCTTGTTGAGGATTTCGCCGACCACTTCTTCGAACGGCACGCTGATGAACAGCACACGCTGGCTGCTTCCGTACTTTTTCCACAGGAAATGGGCCACTTCCATCACGCCCAGCTCGTGGGCACGGCCGCCGAGGTTGAAGAAGCAGAAGTGGGTCATCAGGCCACGGCGCATCATCTGGTAGGCCGCCACGGTGGAGTCGAAACCACCGGACATCAGCACCAGGGTCTGCTCCAGGGCGCCCAGCGGGTAACCGCCGATGCCGTTGTGCTGGTTGTGGATCACGTACAGGCGCTGGTCGCGGATTTCGATGCGCACCAGCACTTCAGGGTTCTTCAGCTCGATGCCGGCGGCGCCGCATTGCTGGCGCAGCTGGCTGCCGACGTAGCGGTCGACGTCCATCGAGGTGAAGTCATGGTGGCCACCGCGCTTGCAGCGCACGGCGAAGTGCTTGCCGGCCAGCAAGTGGCCGAAGTGGTGCTTGCACTTGGCGACGATGTCGTCGAAGTCACCCAGCGGGTATTCCTCTACCTGCAGGAAGTGGGTGATACCCGGCGTGCAGGTGAGGCGCTCGATCATCTCGCGCTGGACTTTCTCGTCTTCGACGCGGGTGACCACTTCGAGATTGTCCCAGACACCATCGACCGCGAGCTCAGGGTCGAGGTCCTTGAGCACGTTGCGGATGTTCTTGCCGAGCTGGCGGATGAAGCGCTTGCGCACCGGCCGGCTCTTGATGGTGATTTCTGGGAAGACTTTGACGATAAGTTTCATTGGTTAACAGCGCGCACAGGGCCTGCCGAAAATGAGGGGCGCGAATTATAGCGGAAATTGCTCAGGATTTGACCAACTTTTGATCAGAAGCTTTCAGATAAATGCAAGGCGGGGGTTTTGCGGTGCCCGTGAGATCGATCGCAGTCGCGACACAAATCAAGTAATGCACTTCTTTGGTGCGCCGACACCAAAGCCCGCATCTTAAGGGTGCATTTTTCGCCATCATCCGCGTACCAAATGCCCGCAAACGCCCCCTTTTATCCCGCCCTCGCCATTTTCGGGCACTGGCATGCAATTTGCTCCCTTGTGAGGCAGGTAAGCTTGGCCGACTATCCGCGCCCGGCAACACCCTTTTTCCAGGGCAGCGGCCCACCGCGCTCTAGACCATCCGGAGGACAACATGTCGAAGTCGGTTCAACTCATCAAAGATCATGACGTCAAGTGGATTGATCTGCGTTTCACGGACACCAAAGGCATTCAGCACCACGTGACCATGCCGTCGCGTGATGCGCTGGACGAGGACTTCTTCGAAGTCGGCAAGATGTTCGACGGTTCCTCCATCGCTGGCTGGAAAGGCATCGAAGCTTCCGACATGATCCTGATGCCGGTTGACGAAACCGCCGTGCTGGACCCGTTCACCGAAGAACCAACCCTGATCATCACCTGCGACATCGTCGACCCGTCGAGCATGCAGGGCTACGATCGTGACCCACGCGCAATCGCCAAGCGCGCCGAAGAGTACCTGAAGAGCACCGGCATCGGTGACACCGTATTCGCAGGCCCGGAGCCAGAGTTCTTCATCTTCGACGAAGTGAAGTTCCAGTCGGACATCTCCGGCTCGATGTTCAAGATCTTCTCCGAGCAAGGCTCGTGGATGACCGGTGCTGACGTGGAAGGCGGCAACAAAGGCCACCGTCCAGGCGTGAAAGGCGGCTACTTCCCGGTTCCGCCGTTCGACCACGACCACGAAATCCGTACTGCCATGTGCAACGCACTGGAAGAAATGGGTCAGACCGTTGAAGTTCACCACCACGAAGTGGCGACTGCCGGCCAGAACGAAATCGGCGTCAAGTTCAACACCCTGGTGAAGAAGGCTGACGAAGTACAAGCCCTGAAATACGTCGTGCACAACGTTGCCGACGCCTACGGCCGTACTGCCACCTTCATGCCGAAGCCACTGTACGGCGACAACGGTTCGGGCATGCACGTACACATGTCGATCTGGAAAGACGGCAAGAACACCTTCTCGGGTGAAGGCTATGCCGGCCTGTCCGACACCGCCCTGTACTTCATCGGCGGTATCATCAAGCACGGTAAGGCCCTGAACGGCTTCACCAACCCGTCGACCAACTCGTACAAGCGTCTGGTTCCAGGTTTCGAAGCCCCGGTAATGCTGGCCTACTCGGCGCGTAACCGTTCCGCCTCGATCCGTATTCCTTACGTCGGCAGCCCGAAAGCCCGCCGTATCGAAGCACGCTTCCCGGACCCATCGGCCAACCCGTACCTGGCCTTCGCGGCCCTGCTGATGGCTGGCCTGGACGGCATCCAGAACAAGATCCACCCAGGCGATGCTGCCGACAAGAACCTGTACGACCTGCCACCAGAAGAGGCCAAGGACATTCCGCAAGTGTGCGGCAGCCTGAAAGAAGCCCTGGAAGAGCTGGACAAAGGCCGTGCGTTCCTGACCAAGGGCGGCGTGTTCTCCGACGACTTCATCGATGCCTTCATCGAGCTGAAATCGGAAGAAGAGATCAAGGTCCGTACCTTCGTGCACCCGCTGGAATACGAGCTGTACTACAGCTGCTGATCTGATCGGCGCCTTGCGCCGATGACATGATCAGGAACGGCCTCCCTCGGGAGGCCGTTTTCGTTTCTGCGCCACACAGAAATCACCTCACCCACGCTATGCTCTATATTGGTGCACAACAAAGCGCCATGCCCCTATTTGCTCCCCAATCTGGTTCACATGAAACGTTTCATCCAGAGTTTCTGATCCGAATTTGCGCAGATACAGGCCTTTATCGGCAAATCCCGCTTCTTTTCGGAGCTTTGGTTTGTTTCTTGCATTTCTAGCAGGTACAGAGCTTCGCACCAGCGGGGCCACCGCACCTGGCCCTGGCCAAAGCAGTGCCAGGCAAGCGCCAAAAGAGGTCAACGACGCCTTATGACCATCAGCGATGCACAGCACCGTCTGCTTCTGGACAACCTGACCACCGCCACGTTGCTGCTCAATGCCGAGCTGCGCCTGGAGTACATGAACCCGGCTGCGGAAATGCTGCTGGCTGTCAGCGGGCAACGTAGCCATGGGCAGTTCATCAGCGAGTTGTTCACCGAGTCGACCGAAGCGCTCAGCTCGTTGCGCCAGGCGGTCGAACAGGCGCACCCGTTCACCAAGCGCGAAGCGCAGCTCACCTCGCTGACCGGGCAGACCATCACCGTCGACTACGCGGTAACACCCATCCTCAACCAGGGCCAGACCCTGCTGTTGCTGGAGGTGCACCCGCGCGACCGGCTGCTGCGTATCACCAAGGAAGAGGCCCAGCTGAGCAAGCAGGAAACCACCAAGATGCTGGTGCGCGGCCTGGCTCACGAAATCAAGAACCCCCTCGGCGGCATCCGTGGCGCGGCGCAGTTGCTGTCACGCGAATTGCCCGAGGAAGGCCTGCGCGACTACACCAACGTGATCATCGAAGAGGCCGACCGCCTGCGTAACCTGGTAGACCGCATGCTCGGCTCGAACAAGCTGCCGTCACTGGCCATGACCAACATCCACGAAGTGCTGGAGCGGGTCTGCAGCCTGGTCGAGGCCGAAAGCCAGGGTTGCATCACTTTGGTGCGCGATTACGACCCAAGCCTGCCGGACGTCCTGATCGACCGCGAGCAGATGATCCAGGCCGTCCTCAACATCGTGCGTAACGCCATGCAGGCAATCAGTTCGCAGAACGAGCTGCGCCTGGGCCGCATCACCCTGCGCAGCCGCGCCTTGCGCCAGTTCACCATCGGCCATGTGCGCCATCGTCTGGTGGCGCGGGTAGAAATCATCGACAACGGCCCGGGCATCCCGCCGGAACTGCAAGACACCCTCTTCTATCCCATGGTCAGTGGCCGCCCCGACGGTACCGGGCTGGGCCTGGCCATTACCCAGAACATCATCAGCCAGCACCAGGGCCTGATCGAGTGTGAAAGCCACGCAGGCCACACCGCCTTTTCGATCTACCTGCCTCTGGAACAAGGAGCCACCGCCTCATGAGCCGAAGTGAAACCGTATGGATTGTCGACGATGATCGCTCCATCCGCTGGGTACTGGAAAAAGCCCTGCAACAGGAAGGCATGACCACCCAGAGCTTCGACAGCGCAGATGGTGTGATGGGCCGCCTTGCACGCCAGCAACCGGACGTGATCATTTCCGACATCCGCATGCCGGGTGCCAGCGGCCTCGACCTGCTGGCACAGATTCGCGAGCAGCACCCACGCCTGCCGGTCATCATCATGACCGCTCATTCCGACCTGGACAGCGCCGTGGCGTCTTACCAGGGGGGTGCCTTCGAATACCTGCCCAAGCCGTTCGACGTGGACGAGGCTGTCTCGCTGGTCAAGCGTGCCAACCAGCATGCCCAGGAACAGCAAGGGCTGGATGTGCCACAGAACCTGGCGCGCACACCCGAAATCATCGGCGAAGCACCGGCCATGCAGGAGGTGTTCCGCGCCATCGGCCGCCTCAGCCACTCCAACATCACCGTATTGATCAACGGTGAGTCGGGTACCGGTAAAGAGCTGGTCGCCCATGCGCTGCACCGCCACAGCCCGCGTGCGGCGTCGCCGTTCATTGCCCTGAACATGGCCGCCATCCCCAAGGACTTGATGGAGTCCGAACTGTTCGGCCATGAGAAAGGCGCTTTCACGGGTGCCGCCAACCTGCGCCGGGGCCGCTTCGAGCAGGCGGATGGCGGCACGCTGTTCCTCGACGAAATCGGTGACATGCCTGCCGACACCCAGACCCGCCTGCTGCGGGTGCTGGCCGATGGCGAGTTCTATCGCGTTGGCGGCCACGTGCCGGTCAAGGTCGATGTGCGCATCATTGCCGCGACCCACCAGAACCTGGAGTCGCTGGTACAGGCCGGCAAGTTCCGCGAAGACTTGTTCCACCGCCTGAACGTGATTCGCATCCATATTCCTCGGCTGGCCGACCGCCGTGAGGACATCCCCGCCCTCGCCCGCCATTTCCTCGCCCGCGCCGCCCAGGAGCTGGCGGTGGAGCCGAAAATTCTCAAGCCGGAGACCGAAGAGTTCATCCGCAACCTGCCGTGGCCGGGCAACGTGCGGCAGATGGAGAACACTTGCCGCTGGATCACTGTGATGGCCTCCAGCCGCGAGGTGCTGATCGGCGACCTGCCGCCTGAACTGCTGAACCTGCCGCAGGATGCCGCACCGGTCACCAACTGGGAGCAGGCCTTGCGCCAGTGGGCCGACCAGGCGTTGGCACGCGGGCAGTCGAACCTGCTGGACAGCGCGGTGCCAAGCTTTGAGCGGATCATGATCGAGACGGCGCTCAAGCATACCGCCGGTCGGCGCCGGGATGCGGCGCTGTTACTGGGTTGGGGGCGTAATACCTTGACCCGCAAGATCAAGGAGCTGGGGATGAATGTCGCGGGCGGTGATGACGAGGAAGGTGACGACCACTAACTCTCGGTAATCCTGCAAGATCCCTGGGGCCGCTTTGCGGCCCCAGCCATTTCAGCCTACCGATGCACCGATCCTGTGCCCAATGCACCTCTCGAAGGCACAAATCCCCTCAAAAACCGGCCAAATACCCCTCAAAGCCCAATATTCAAGGGCTTTGCAAAATTGGCACGCCCCCTGCAATACCTAATACATACCCAGTTTCGGGGGCCCTGGTACAGGCAGGCCGGGTGAACCCCTCTTTTATTCGCAACACCGCCCGTTTTGGGGACCTCGGTACAGGCAGGCCGGGACATCCCCCCTTTACACGCAACACGCAGTACCCCTTTTGGGGACCCTGGTACAGGCAGGCCGGGATATCCCCTCTTTTATTCGTGCAGCTTCACCTGCACACGCCAACGCCCAGCGTCCTCTGTACCGGCCCACTCGCCGTGCAGGGGACGCGCGGCCACCACTGTCAGCAACAGCCCTTCCTTGCTCTCCTGCACCCGCCAGCTAACTGGCTTCCCCGCCAGGCTCAATTGCCCTTGCTGGGCCTTGCCCTGGGCCTGGAACAGCAACGCAACCGTCCCTTCCACGTTCTCGCCGTGCAGCTGCGGTTCTTCATTGAACCAAAGGTCCAGGCCGTCCTGCACCACCTCCACCTGCTGCAACACCCGCTCTTCGGGCGTTGTCAGGCGGCCAATCATCAACCCGACCATGACGCCAACGATCGCCAGCGACAGCATCATCCGTGGGAAGGCCTTCGAACGCACGTCCGGTTCAGGGGTAGAATGCCCGTCATCTTCACGCTTGGAGCCGTGCATGTTTCACGTCATCCTTTTTCAACCAGAAATTCCGCCAAATACCGGCAACATCATTCGCCTGTGCGCCAACAGCGGCTGCCACCTGCACCTGATCGAACCCATCAGCTTCGAACTGGACGACAAGCGCCTGCGCCGTGCGGGGCTGGACTACCACGAGTATGCCACGCTCAAGCGCCATGAGAGCCTGGCCGGATGCCTGGAAAGCCTGGGCAATCCACGGCTGTTCGCCTTTACCACCAAGGGCTCGCACCCGTTCCATGAAGTGGCCTATCAACCGGGTGATGCCTTCCTGTTCGGGCCAGAGAGCCGCGGGTTGCCAGCCGAGGTGCTGGACAGCTTGCCGGCTGAGCAGCGCCTGCGCCTGCCAATGCGGCCGGGGTGCCGTAGCTTGAACCTGTCGAACACTGTGGCGGTGACCGTGTATGAGGCGTGGCGGCAGAATGCGTTTGCCGGCAGTTGATGCATGGGCAGGAACGGCCTCTTCGCGGGGCAAGCCCGCTCCCACATTCAAATGTGTACGCCAAACCATTGTGGGAGCGGGCTTGCCCCGCGAAGAGGCCCGCACAGGCAATAAAAAAGCGCCCCGAGAGGCGCTTTCTTGATACCGGCAGTGATTACTGCACAGTCGGCGCAGCGCCCGCTTCCTGCATGCGTTGCAGTTCTTGCGCATACAGTGCGTCGAAGTTGACCGGCGACAGCATCAGGGCCGGGAACGAACCGCGGGTCACCAGGCTGTCCAGGGTCTCACGGGCGTACGGGAACAGGATGTTCGGGCAGAACGCACCCAGGGTGTGGCTCATCGAAGCTGCATCCAGGTTGGCGATCAGGAAGATACCGGCCTGCTGTACTTCAGCGATGAACGCCACTTCGTCACCGTTCTTGACGGTAACCGACAGGGTCAGCACCACCTCGTGGAAGTCGCCTTCCAGGGCTTTCTGCTTGGTGTTCAGGTCCAGCGCAACGCTCGGCTCCCAGCTCTGGCGGAAGATCTGCGGGCTTTTCGGGGCTTCGAACGACAGATCGCGCACGTAGATGCGCTGCAGGGAGAACTGTGGGCTGTTGTCTTCTGCAGCAGCGCCGTTGGTCTGTTGGTCAGTCATGGCAGATCCTTATCCTAATGTTTTTGAATGCAGTGCAAATCAGGCCGCCAGCAGCGCGTCGAGCTTGCCGGCGCGCTCCAGGGCATAGAGGTCATCGCATCCACCGACATGGGTGCTGCCGATCCAGATCTGCGGCACCGACGTACGGCCGGCCTTCTGGCTCATCTCGGCGCGCACCTGCGGTTTGCCGTCGACCTTGATTTCCTCGAAGGCCACGCCTTTGCTCTCAAGCAAGTACTTGGCGCGCATGCAGTAGGGGCAGTAGTCGCTGGAATAGACGATGACGGGCTTCATATCACTTCACCAGGGGCAGGTTATCGGCTTTCCAGCTGGAAACGCCACCGCTCAGTTTGGCAGCGGTGTAGCCAGCCTTGAGCAGTTCGCGGCAGTGGGTGCCGGACTGCTGGCCCATTGCGTCGACGACGATCAGGGTCTTCTCTTTGTGCTTGTCCAGCTCGCTCATGCGGGTGGCCAGCTTGTCCTGCGGAATGTTGATCGCACCGACGATGTGGCCGGCGGCATATTCCTTGGCAGTACGGATGTCGACGACCAGACCCTTGTCGGCATTGACCAGGGCGGTCAGCTGGCCGTTGCTCAGGCTCTGGCCGCCACGGCGGATTTCATTGAGCAGCAGCAGGACCAGCAGAACAACGAAGATCGCAACCAGGATGTAGTGATCTGTCGCGAATTGAATCAGGTGAGCAACCATCAGCGGTGTTCCAGGCGATTGAAAATGCCGGCCAGTATACACAGCCCCCCAGTGCCACCAAAGCCCGACAGGCCGGCCGGAAAGGTACCTTCATGTTGCTACATCGGGCGCGCTGGTCAGGCAACAGGACGAATATTCGCCGCTGGTGGCGGATTTGCCCTAAAATGCGTGTCTTTATCATCTTTGAACAACCGTGAGTTTGATTGATGACGAGTACGCCCAAACCCCTGGTCCTGATCATCCTGGATGGCTTCGGCCACAGCGAAAGCCCCGAATACAACGCCATCTACGCCGCCAACACACCGGTCTATGACCGCCTGCGCGCCAGCCAGCCGCACGGCCTCATTTCCGGTTCGGGCATGGATGTCGGCCTGCCGGACGGGCAGATGGGCAACTCCGAAGTCGGTCACATGAATCTCGGCGCCGGCCGCGTCGTGTACCAGGACTTCACCCGGGTGACCAAGGCCATCCGTGACGGCGAATTCTTCGAAAACCCTGTGCTCACCGGCGCCGTGGACAAGGCCGCCAGTGCCGGCAAGGCCGTGCACATCCTCGGCCTGCTGTCCGATGGCGGCGTACACAGCCACCAGGACCACCTGGTGGCCATGGCCGAACTGGCCGCGCAGCGCGGTGCAGAAAAAATCTACCTGCACGCCTTCCTCGATGGCCGCGACACCCCGCCGCGCAGCGCGCAGTCGTCCATCGAACTGCTCGACGCCACCTTCGCCAAGCTGGGCAAGGGCCGCATTGCCAGCCTGATCGGCCGCTACTTCGCCATGGACCGCGACAACCGCTGGGACCGCGTCAGCGCTGCCTACAACCTGATCGTCGACAGCACTGCCGAATACACCGCCGACACCGCGCTGGCTGGCCTGGAAGCGGCCTACGCACGCGACGAAAGCGACGAGTTCGTCAAGGCCACGCGCGTTGGCGAAGCGGTCAAGGTCGAAGATGGCGATGCCGTGATCTTCATGAATTTCCGCGCCGACCGTGCCCGCGAGCTGTCGCGCGTGTTCGTCGAAGCCGACTTCAACGAATTCCCGCGTGCCCGCCTGCCAAAACTGGCGGCCTACATCGGCCTGACCCAGTACTCGGCCAAAATCCCGGCCCCTGCGGCCTTCGCCCCGGCCAGCCTGCACAACGTGCTGGGCGAGTACCTGGCGAAAAACGGCAAGACCCAGCTGCGCATCGCCGAAACCGAGAAATACGCTCACGTCACCTTCTTCTTCTCCGGCGGCCGCGAAGAACCGTTCGAAGGCGAAGAACGCATCCTCATTCCATCGCCGAAGGTTGCTACCTACGACCTGCAGCCGGAGATGAGCGCACCGGAAGTGACCGACCGCATCGTCGAAGCCATCGAGCAGCAACGCTATGACGTGATCGTGGTCAACTACGCCAACGGCGACATGGTCGGCCACACGGGTGTGTTCGAGGCGGCTGTGAAAGCCGTCGAGGCCCTGGACGGCTGCGTCGGCCGCATCGTTGACGCGCTGGACAAGGTGGGCGGCGAAGCGCTGATCACCGCCGACCACGGCAACGTCGAGCAGATGGAAGACGAATGCACCGGCCAGGCGCACACCGCGCACACCACCGAGCCGGTGCCGTTCATCTATGTGGGCAAGCGCAACGTGAAAGTGCGTGATGGCGGCGTGCTGGCCGACGTGGCACCGACCATGCTGAAGCTACTGGGGCTTGAGAAGCCGGTGGAAATGACCGGCACCTCGATCCTGGTTGACGCCTGATTCGGTGGGTTGGGGCTGCAAAGCAGCCCCTTTGCACATGAATTCCGGACAAACGCCCCTCTGCACCCGCAGCGAGGCGTTTTTTTTGCCCGCCCGGGCGGGCATACTAGGCCAGTCTCCATCCTTGGTACGCCAAACCCCATGCTTCGCGCCCTGATTCTCCTAGCCCTGTCTTGCCTGCTCAGCCCGGCATTCGCCGATGAGCGTGCGCAGACCCAGCAGCAACTGGACGCCACCCGCCAGGACATTGCCGAGCTCAAGAAGACGCTGGGCAAGCTCCAGGAAGAAAAGGCCGGTGTGCAAAAGGACCTCAAAGCCACCGAGACCGACATCGGCAACCTCGAAAAACAGGTGGAGGCGCTGCAGCAAGAGCTAAAAAAGACCGAGGGCGATCTGGAGCGCCTTGATACCGAGAAAAAAAAACTCCAGAGCGCCCGCGTTGAACAACAACGGCTGATCGCCATCCAGGCCCGCTCGGCCTACCAGAACAACGGCCGCGAGGAATACCTCAAGCTGCTGCTCAACCAGCAGAACCCTGAGAAGTTCGCCCGCACCCTCACCTACTACGACTACATCAGCAAGGCGCGCCTGGAACAACTGCGCACCTTCAACGAGACCCTGCGCCAGCTGGGCAACGTCGAGCAGGAAATTGCCACCCAGCAGGAGCAGTTGCTGGCCCAGCGCGCCGACCTCGACAGCCGCCGCCAGGCCTTGGAAGCCGAGCGCGGCAAGCGCCAGCAGGTGCTGGCCAAGCTCAATGGCGACATGAAGGACCGCGACCAGAAGTTGCAGGCCCGCGAGCAGGACCAGGCCGACCTGTCCAAAGTCCTCAAGACCATCGAGGAAACCCTGGCCCGTCAGGCCCGCGAAGCCGAGGAGGCGCGCAAGAAAGCCTTGCTGGCCCAGCAGGAAGCGGAAAAACGCCGCCAGCAGGAAGCCCTGGCCGCCGCCGCCCGCGAACAGGCCAAGGAACCTGTGGAACCGCCCAAAAAGGCCCGTACCACCCTCGGCCCGATGGTTTCCAGCGATGGCGCCAACTATGGCGGCGCTTTTTCTGCCGCGCGGGGCAAACTTCCATGGCCCGTCAATGGTCGACTGCTGGCACGCTTTGGTGATGCCCGCGGCAGCGATGCCCGTGCCAAATGGGACGGGGTGATGATCAGCGCCAACCCAGGCACCCAGGTACGTGCGGTGCACGGCGGGCGTGTAGTGTTCGCCGACTGGTTGCGCGGTGCGGGGCTTCTGGTCATTCTCGACCATGGCAACGGTTACCTGAGCCTGTACGGCCACAACCAGAGCCTGCTCAAGAGCGCCGGTGATATCGTCAAGGCCGGTGAAGCCATTTCCACCGTTGGCGACAGCGGCGGCCAGGACGCGGCAGGCTTGTACTTCGCCATCCGCCAGCAGGGCCGCCCGACCGACCCTTCGCAGTGGTGCCGGGGCTAGTCAAATTTCTACGGCGTAGCCTGAGTGCTGCGCCGATGCTCCCCAGGGAGCGCTTACAGGATCAGGAGTTCGTTCGACATGCTGCACTCGCCTCGTCTCACCCAGCTGGCCTTGTCCATCGCCCTGGCGGTCGGTGCGCCCCTGGCCATCGCTGCCGAGCCGGCCAAGGCCGCCGCAGTGCCTGCCACCGAGGTCACGGCCAAGGCGCCACTGCCGCTGGAAGAGCTGCGCACCTTCGCCGAGGTCATGGACCGCATCAAGGCGGCCTATGTAGAGCCAGTGGACGACAAGACCCTGCTGGAAAACGCCATCAAAGGCATGCTCAGCAACCTTGACCCGCACTCGGCCTACCTCGGCCCCGAGGACTTCCAGGAGCTGCAGGAAAGCACCAGCGGCGAGTTCGGCGGGCTGGGCATCGAAGTGGGCCAGGAAGACGGCTTCATCAAGGTGGTCTCGCCTATTGATGACACCCCGGCCTCCCGGGCTGGCGTGCAGGCCGGCGACCTGATCGTCAAGATCAACGGCGCCCCCACCCGCGGCCAGACCATGACCGAAGCGGTCGACAAGATGCGCGGCAAGGTTGGCGAAAAAATCACCCTGACCCTGGTGCGCGACGGCGGCAACCCGTTTGACGTGACCCTGGCCCGCGCGGTCATTCAGGTCAAGAGCGTGAAGAGCCAGCTGCTGGAAAACGACTACGGCTACATCCGTATCACCCAGTTCCAGGTCAAGACCGGCGACGAAGTGGGCAAGGCCCTGGCCAAGCTGCGCAAGGACAACGGCAAGAAGCTGCGCGGCGTTGTGCTGGACCTGCGCAACAACCCGGGCGGCGTACTGCAATCGGCGGTGGAAGTGGCCGACCACTTCCTGACCAAGGGCCTGATCGTCTACACCAAAGGCCGCATCGCCAACTCCGAACTGCGCTTCTCCGCCGACCCGGCGGACGCCAGCGAAGGCGTGCCACTGGTGGTGCTGATCAACGGCGGCAGTGCCTCGGCCTCCGAGATTGTCGCCGGCGCCCTGCAGGACCAAAAACGCGCTGTGCTGATGGGTACCGACAGCTTTGGCAAAGGCTCGGTGCAGACCGTGTTGCCGCTGGCCAACGACCGCGCCCTGAAGCTCACCACCGCGCTGTACTTCACCCCCAATGGCCGCTCGATCCAGGCCCAGGGCATCGTCCCCGATATCGAAGTGCGCCCGGCCAAGCTCACCGCCGAAGTCGACACCGACAATTTCAAGGAAGCCGACCTGCAGGGCCACCTGGGCAACGGCAACGGCGGCGCCGACCGCCCGACCGGCAGCAGCAAGCGCAAAGAGCGCCCACAGGATGACGACTTCCAGTTGAGCCAGGCGCTGAGCCTGCTCAAAGGGCTGAACATCACCTCAGGCAAGTGATTCACCCTATGCGGTATCTGCTGTGTCTGTTGTTCTGCCTGTTGGCCGGGATCGCGCAAGCGGCACCGGCCAACAAGGCCTACATGAGCATCATCATCGACGACCTGGGCCAGAGCACCGAGCGGGACAGCCGCACCCTCGCCCTGCCCGGCCCGGTGACCATGGCGATCATGCCCGACACCCCGCATGCCAGCGATTTCGCTCGTCAGGCACACAAAGCTGGCAAGACGGTGATCCTGCACATGCCGATGGACCCTGCGACCGGTCCCTATGCCTGGCATCCCGAGTTGCCGCTGCCGGTCCTGGCCAACAGGTTGGATGCAGCCTTGGCCAAGGTGCCATTCGCCGCCGGCATCAACAACCACATGGGCAGCCGGATGACCGCACAGCGTGATGCCATGATCTGGTTGATGGGTGAGTTGCAACAACGTCACCTGTTCTTCGTCGACAGCCGCACCAGCGCGGCCACCGTAGCGGCTGCCGAAGCCCAGCGCATCGGCCTGGCCCACGTTTCGCGTGATGTGTTCCTCGACGATGTGCGCACTACCGAGGCCATCAGCGGGCAGTTGCAGCAAGGCATCGCCCTGGCGCGCAAGCAGGGTTCGGCTGTGTTGATCGGGCACCCTTATCCTCAGACTCTCGATGTGCTGGAGCGGGCACTGCCACAGCTCAGAGGCCAAGGCATCGAACTGATCAAGCTCAGCCAGATGATTGCCCTGCGAAGCAACCAAGCGATGCCTGGGCATGGCAAGAATGGCCGCTACACCAATCGCTGAGAAGCAGGGGCTACAACGCGGCCCAATAAAAAACCCGCTCAGGTGAGCGGGTTTTCTTTTACCTCAACAGCCATCAGCTATACACACGCCCCAACAGCTGGCGGTGGCTTTCGAACTGGTCCAGCACATCACGCACGATCTGCTCCGGCGCAAAGCCCATCAGGTCGTACTCCTGGCTGCCGTCGTGCAAATACACCTCGGCACGGTAGAAGCGCTGGCGCACTTCCGGCTCGCCTTCCACCGGCGCCTCGCTCGGCGCGGCCATGTAGCCGTCCAGGCTGACTTCGTAAACGAACGGGTTACCCTCGTCCATCATCACCCGCAGGCCCATCATGTTGCGCGACTGGCCAACACGGGTTTCCACTTCGAAGCCCAGGGTTTGCAGCTGCGCGGCCGCTTCTTTCAGCGCCGGGCTAACCTGCTTGTCCATGAAGCGCTGCACCACGGCCTGGGTCGGCTGCAGTTCCAGCTGGGTGAGGCGCTCGCTGAAGCCGCGACGGCCACGGGCGGCCAGCTCGGCGCGCTCGCTTTCCACCGCCACGTCCTGCTTCATGGCCTTGTACAGACCGAACATGAACAGCACCAGCACCACCGAGAACGGCAGGCCCGCCAGCACCACCATGGTCTGCATGGCTTCGAAGTTACCGGCAAACAGCAGGCCGATGGTGACCAGGGTGATAACCACCGACCAGAACACCACCATCCAGTGCGGGGCGTCTTCGTCGACCTTGCCGCCTTTGCACGACAAGTTGGCCATCATCACCGCGCCGGAGTCGGCCGGGGTGAGGAACAGCACGAAGCCCACGAACACCGCTACACCGATCACGATCTTGGCCGCCGGGAAGTATTCCAGCAGCTGGTAGATCGACATTGACGGTTGTTCCAGCGCGGTCTTGCCCAGCTCCACGGCGCCCTGGTTGATCACCAGGTCCAGCGCGGTGTTGCCGAAGATCGACAGCCAGGCCAGGGTAAAGCCCAGCGGGATCAGCAGCACGCCCATCACCAGTTGGCGCACGGTGCGGCCCTTGGAGATACGGGCAATGAACATGCCGACGAACGGGCCCCAGGAAATCCACCAGGCCCAGTAGAACACGGTCCACAGGCCCAGCCAGCGCTCGGACTTGCCCGCCTCGCCTTCATACACATACAGGTCGAAGGTTTTCAGCACGATGCCGTTCAGGTAGTCACCGATGTTCTGCACGAAGCCGTTGAGCAGGTGCAGTGTTTCACCACCCAGCAGTACGAAGATCAGCAGGCCGCTGAACAGCATGATGTTCAGGTTGGACAGGCGGCGAATGCCGTTCTCCACACCCGACACCGCCGCCACGGTGGCCACACCGGCCATGACCAGGATCACCACCAGCAGGTTGGTCTTGCTGTGGTCCATGCCGAACAGGTATTCCAGGCCGGAGGACACCTGCATCGACCCGATCCCCAGGTTGGTCACCAGGCCCAGCAGGGTCACGAACATGCCGAAGATGTCCACGGCGTTGCCGGCAGCACCCTTGACCCAACGCTCACCCACCAGCGGGTACAGCGCCGAGCGCAGTGCCAGCGGCTGGTTGTGGCGGTAGGCGAAGTAACCCACGGCCAGGCCAACCAGGGCATAGATCGCCCAGCCGTGCAGGCCCCAGTGCAGGAAGGTAAGTTGCAGGCCCTGGCGCGCAGCTTCGAGGCTGGCTGGGGTGCCTTCCGGTGGGTTGAAGTAGTGGTCCAGCGGTTCGGACGCGCCGAAGTACAGCAGCGAAATACCGATACCGGACGAGAACAGCATGCCGGCCCAGGCGCCGTAGCTGAAGTCCGGCTGGTCGTCCTTGCCCCCCAGCTTGAGGCTGCCGTAGTCGGAGAAGGCCAGGTAGACGACAAACAGCAGGTAACCGCAGATCACCAGCATGTAGTACCAGCCAAAGGTGCGCGTCAGCCATTTCTGGGCCACGCCCAGCACCTGGCCGGCGGTTTCGGGTACAGCGATCAGCAAGGCAGTCAGAACAAGGATCATCAGCGCGGAGGTGAAGAACACCACGCGGTTGACCCGTACCCTCTCGGCGGGGGGCTTGGTAAGTGAGGCAGAACTCATTGCACGAATGCTCCGGGCAGTGCGGCTGTGGAGGCTAATCAGTCTTTCCCGAGCAATTGGTGGAATATCCCCACTGCATCAGGTGTTATAAAAGCACCCTGGAAACCGTGATCCCGAATCGATACGTTGCAAAAAAACAGACAGGTGGCCTGCTGAAAAAGCCACACCTCGGCAGAGGTGCGCGCATTCGTCACAGATCACCCCGCCCGCTCCAAGGGCCTGTCGCAGGGCCAGTGACCGTACGGCAGAATCTGCATTTCGCATCGCTCATGCCCGTCAACGCCTTGTATTCCGGGGGTTACGCGATTTCCTGGGGTGTCAACTCGTGCCTTCTCGACCGCCTGAAAAACTGTCAATGGCACAAATTGTCGCAGAGCTTATTCTTTATTGATTGAACGTTCAATCAAAACAAAATAGACTGGCCTTCGCCGAGTCAGCCGCCCGTCGTCTGCTCGCAGGCCTGAGGAGATAGCAAGATGCCCAAGGTCGGTATGCAACCCATCCGCCGCCAGCAGTTGATCGAAGCCACGTTACAGGCGGTCGATCAGGTCGGTCTGGGGGACGCCAGCATTGCGCTGATTGCCCGTTTGGCCGGTGTGTCGAACGGCATCATCAGTCACTACTTTCGGGACAAGAACGGCCTGATTGCAGCGACGATGGGCTACATCATGAACATGCTCAACGAAGGTGTTCGAGCACGTCGCCAGGCCCTGAAGGACGACAGCCCGCGCGCCCACCTGAAAGTGATCATCGAGGGCAACTTCGATGCCAGCCAGGTGAACGGCCCGGCAATGAAAACCTGGTTGGCCTTCTGGGCTTCCAGCATGCACCAGCCCGATTTGCACAGGTTGCAGCGGATCAACGACCACCGCTTGTATTCCAACCTGTGCTGCCAGTTCCGCCGCGCCTTGCCGCTCTACCATGCGCGCAAGGCAGCCCGCGGCCTGGCAGCTTTGATCGATGGCCTGTGGCTGCGTGGTGCCCTGTCGGGTGATGCATTCGACACCGACCAGGCGATACGGATTGCTTACGAATACATGGATCTACAACTGGCTAAACAGCACACCCTGGGTACAAACGACCAGGCCGCTGAACAACCGCGCACGGCCCTTGCCAACCCGGCTGGAGCGTGACGCGCAAGCCAAACCACACACTGCACTTGCGAGGACACTATGGCCCGTTTCGGAACGCAAAAACTCTACATTGATGGCGCTTACGTCGACGCTGGCAGCGATGCCACCTTCGAAGCCATCAACCCGGCCACCGGCGAAGTCCTCGCCCACGTACAGCGTGCCACCCAGGCTGACGTCGAGAAGGCTGTGGAAAGCGCCGAGCGCGGCCAGAAAGTCTGGGCAGCGATGACTGCCATGCAGCGTTCGCGCATCCTGCGCCGCGCCGTCGACATCCTGCGCGAG
Source organism: Pseudomonas sp. LAIL14HWK12:I1 (assembly GCF_003202095.1). Lineage (NCBI taxonomy): Bacteria > Pseudomonadati > Pseudomonadota > Gammaproteobacteria > Pseudomonadales > Pseudomonadaceae > Pseudomonas > Pseudomonas sp. LAIL14HWK12:I1. The sequence continues at coordinate 476,911 of NZ_QJKG01000002.1, read as the reverse complement.
CGCAACGACGAGCTGGCCATGCTGGAAACCCTGGACACCGGCAAGTCGTACTCCGAAACCCGCTACGTCGACATCGTCACCGGCGCCGACGTGCTGGAATACTACGCAGGCCTGGTACCGGCCATCGAAGGTGAGCAGATCCCGCTGCGCGAATCGTCCTTCGTCTACACCCGTCGCGAGCCGCTGGGCGTCACCGTGGGTATCGGTGCCTGGAACTACCCGATCCAGATCGCCCTGTGGAAGTCCGCCCCGGCCTTGGCCGCTGGCAACGCGATGATCTTCAAGCCGTCGGAAGTCACCTCGCTGACCACCCTGAAACTGGCCGAGATCTACACCGAGGCCGGCCTGCCAAACGGCGTGTTCAACGTCCTGACCGGCAGCGGCCGCGAAGTCGGCACCTGGCTGACCGAGCACCCACGCATTGAAAAAGTGTCCTTCACCGGCGGCACCACCACCGGCAAGAAGGTCATGGCCAGCGCCTCCAGCTCGTCGCTGAAGGAAGTGACCATGGAACTGGGCGGCAAGTCGCCCCTGATCATCTGCGCCGACGCCGACCTGGACAAGGCTGCCGACATCGCCATGATGGCCAACTTCTACAGCTCGGGCCAAGTGTGCACCAACGGCACCCGCGTGTTCATCCCTGCCGAGATGAAAGCGGCTTTCGAAGCCAAGATCGCCGAGCGCGTTGCCCGCATTCGTGTTGGCAACCCAGAAGACGAAAACACCAACTTCGGCCCGCTGGTCAGCTTCCCGCACATGGAAAACGTGCTGGGCTACATCGCCAAGGGCAAAGAAGAAGGTGCCCGCGTGCTGTGCGGCGGCGAACGTCTGACTGCCGGTGACTTCGCCAAGGGCGCCTTCGTGGCCCCGACCGTGTTCACCGACTGCACCGACGACATGACCATCGTCAAGGAAGAAATCTTCGGCCCGGTGATGAGCATCCTCACCTACGAAACCGAAGAAGAAGTGATCCGTCGTGCCAACGACACCGAGTACGGCCTGGCCGCCGGTGTGTGCACCAACGACATCACCCGCGCCCACCGCATCATCCACAAGCTGGAAGCCGGTATCTGCTGGATCAACGCCTGGGGCGAATCGCCGGCCGAAATGCCGGTCGGTGGCTACAAGCAGTCGGGCGTCGGCCGTGAGAACGGCGTCAGCTCGCTGGCTCAATACACCCGCATCAAGTCGGTCCAGGTCGAGTTGGGCGGCTACAACTCGGTCTTCTAAGGCCCAGTCCAGCCACGCCCGTGCCGCTGCGCACGGGCGTTCCCGCTCCCTGATCACCGCCAACACGAGGGTACTTTCATGTCCCAAGAATTCGATTACATCATCGTCGGCGCAGGCTCCGCCGGTAACACCCTGGCGACCCGCCTGACCGAAGACGCCGGCGTTACCGTACTGCTGCTGGAAGCCGGTGGCCCCGACTACCGCTTCGACTTCCGCACCCAGATGCCAGCCGCACTGGCTTTCCCGCTGCAGGGCCGCCGCTACAACTGGGCCTACGAGACCGACCCGGAGCCGTACATGGACGGCCGCCGCATGGAATGTGGCCGCGGCAAGGGCCTGGGCGGCTCGTCGCTGATCAACGGCATGTGCTACATCCGCGGTAACGCCATGGACTTCGACGGCTGGGCAGAACTGCCAGGCCTGGAAGACTGGACCTACCTGGACTGCCTGCCGTACTTCCGTAAAGCCGAAACCCGCGACATCGGCCCGAACGACTATCACGGCGGCGAAGGCCCGGTCAGCGTGACCACGCCAAAAGCGGGCAACAACCCGCTGTTCCACGCCATGATCGAAGCCGGCGTGCAGGCCGGTTACCCGCGCACCGAAGACCTCAACGGCTACCAGCAGGAAGGCTTCGGTCCCATGGACCGTACCGTGACCAAGAACGGCCGCCGTTCCAGCACCGCCCGTGGCTACCTGGACCAGGCCAAGAAGCGCCCGAACCTGACCATCGTCACCCACGCCCTGAGTGACCGCGTGCTGTTCGACGGCAAGCGCGCCGTTGGCGTGACCTACCTGGTCGGCGACAGCGAAGAGCGCGTTGAAGCCCGTGCGCGCAAGGAAGTGATCGTCAGCTCCGGCGCCATCGCTTCGCCGCAACTGCTGCAACGTTCCGGCGTCGGCCCGCGTGCCCTGCTGGAAAGCCTCGACATCCCGGTAGTGCACGACCTGCCGGGCGTTGGCGAAAACCTGCAGGACCACCTGGAGCTATACCTGCAGTACGCCTGCACCCAGCCGGTGTCGCTGTACCCCTCGCTGCTGTGGTGGAACCAGCCGGCCATCGGTGCCGAGTGGATGTTCAACGGCACCGGCATCGGCGCCAGCAACCAGTTCGAGGCTGGCGGTTTCATCCGTACCCGCCCTGAATTCAAATGGCCGAACATTCAGTACCACTTCCTGCCAGTGGCCATTAACTACAACGGCTCCAATGGCGTGAAGGAACATGGTTTCCAGGCGCACATGGGTTCCATGCGCTCCCCTGCCCGCGGCCGCATCCAGGTCAAATCGAAGGACCCGCGCCAACACCCGAGCATCCTGTTCAATTACATGTCCACCGAGCAGGACTGGCAGGAATTCCGTGACGGCATCCGCCTGACCCGTGAAATCATGGCCCAGCCGGCGCTGGACCCGTACCGTGGCCGCGAAATCAGCCCGGGCGCCCACGTGCAAACCGACGAAGAACTGGACAAGTTCATCCGCGAGCACGCCGAAACTGCCTTCCACCCGTCCTGCTCGTGCAAGATGGGCACCGATGACATGGCAGTGGTCGACGGCGAAGGCCGTGTGCACGGCATGAAGGGCCTGCGCGTGGTCGATGCGTCGATCATGCCGCTGATCATCACCGGCAACCTCAACGCCACCACGATCATGATCGCCGAGAAAATCTCGGACAAGATCCGTGGACGCAAGCCGCTGCCGCGCAGCACCGCCAAATACTACGTGGCGGGCGATGCACCGGTGAAGGGCAAGCCGATGCGTGAAGTGAAGCAAGGCTGACAGCAGTACTAATGGGGCTGCTTTGCAGCCCCAAATCACTTGATTGGCTGACATCAAAGATGTGTCACGTCGGTACCGCAAAAAACGTACGCATCAACCCGTCATCCTCCACACCCAACCGTTCAGCCATCACCTGACGGTCGAACAAGGCCCCCGTGCGCATCTCACGCACCCTCGCCCCCTCCGGCGCCCGCGCCAGTGCCTTCAGGCACACTTCCATGAAGCGATGATTGCCTCCCTTCACCGGCGTCAGCTTTTCAACCTGCAAATAACGCCCCGGCATCATCAGCGACTCCGCCTCGTCCGGACGCCTTGAGAACGGCCCGATCGGCATTGCCTGCACGTTCTCACCCGGCTCCAGCACATACACCAACGCATTGTCGCCAAAAGCCGCCTTGCCGCTCGCCTGGGTCTGCGGGTCGTTGAACACCTCCCACAGGGCATAAGGGTTTTCTGCGAACGACGTGAAATCGCTGGTCACCAACACGTCGCCCACTGCAAGGGCACCCTCGCCTGTCGTCGGTATGCCAGAACCACGCAGGCCGGACGCCGCACGGTACAGCCGCACTTGATTGTTCAAGCCTAATTGCCCAAGCGCATGTGCAAGGTCGTGGCTGCGCTGGATGCTCTCTGCACGCGAGCCTTCCAAAGGCAAACCTTGCCACAAGTTGTTGTAGCGCTCCGGCGAGCTGGTGTATTCGGCAATGGCGGCCGAGCCAAAGCCATGCTCATCGCGGTAAACCGGGTAGGGCTCACTGAAAGCATCGAGATAAGCACCGCCGGCACCTACGCTGTCGAGATCGGCCCAAGGCACCGCTCCAAGCAAAGCGGCCTGGCGAGCCAAGGCCTGATCCGACATGGCCAGCAACTCGTCTGCAGCCGGTGCCATGTAGCGCGCCCAGTCCACCTTGGCAACGACGGTTTGCGCCTGGCCTGCCACGCGTAGCGGCAGGCGGGCATCGGTGAACAGCTCACTGGCACGCAGCATTGCCGCATCGAGCAGAATGAACAGCACATCCACAACCACCGCCCACCAGGCAGCCGTGCGCCAGGCCGCCTTGCCATTGAGGGCACGGTCCAGGTGCAGGGCCAGGCTCGCAGTGCCAAGCCCGAGCGACGTCAGGATCACCGGCCAACCCACTGGCGCCATCGGCGCAATCAACATGCTAGCAGCCTGCAACCCAGCCAGCCATTCGGCCTTGCGCAGCTGTGCATTGGTGGTCAGCCGTTGGTGGGCCTCATGGACCAGCGCATCCATGAACATCTCACGAACACGAATGAACAGGTCACCCACAACAGCTTGCCGCTGCGTGTCATTCGAAAAAGCATGCGCTGCAATCCAGGCCTGTAACGCCTGGCGGCCGCCAAATACCAGCAGCACATCCTGCGCAGCGGGTAGAAAAGCGCACGCTCTACCGGTCTTGAGCGTGTACAGGAACAGTGGCTTGGCATCAGGGGCATGGCCGGACAGCGCACACCAGCCACCCCGGGCATTTGCAGGGTAATGCTCGCGCAAGGCTTTCAGGCTACTCGGCAGCTTCGTCACACGGAGTGTTGCCGCCAGCAGTTCACGCCGCTCAGGTTCGCTCAGCACGGATTGACCGACAGCGGCAAGAAAGCGAGCGCGCGCCAGCACGCAGTAATCATCGCCACGCTGCGCCCGAAACCGGTTCAACGCCTCGGTGTAGCGCCCCGCAAAATCCATTTGCCAGAACGCCTTTAGCATCGCCTGCGGGTCGAGCCGCACTTCGTTACGCTCGTCATAATCGCTATGGCTGGCATCCACCCGGTAGAAACCGCCGTAGACACTCAACTCATCGGCAGCAGTCTGCTGCTGAGGGCTGAAGCGTTGGATAACCAGCTCGGTCAGGCTCAGCGACCGCCGCGGCGGCCCACGGTGGCGCCAGCCGGTGTAGCTGCGGGAGCTGTTGGCCGTTGACTTGAATTCATGCCAGTAGAGCGTGTCCGGGTCCAGCCAGTATCCCAGCTGGTGGCGCAGCACATGGCCCGCCGCCTCGCGCGCCATGCCGTGCAGATCTGGAAATTGCCCGAGCAGGCGCTGGGCCACCTGGGCAAGAGGGAGACGTTGTTTATCGTTCATGTTACTCGGCTGCCTGACTGTGGGGGTCACCACTACATCCGCAAGCCGTAACTACAGTGCGGTATCGCTTTACAGCCCGCATCAGCCTCAGGTTAGAATCGATTGGCACGCGACCTGCTAGCTTTTGCTGAAAAATCCGCTACCACGTCCCTTCCCCCGCTGTTTCGGAGTACCTGCCTTTGGATGCAAGCACCATCAATAGCCTGTTCCTGATCGGCGCATTGCTGGTGGGTGCAAGTATCCTGGTCAGCTCGCTGTCGTCGCGCCTGGGCATCCCTATCCTGGTCATCATCCTCGCCGTCGGCATGGTCGCCGGTGTGGATGGTGGCGGCATCATCTTCAACAACTACCCCACCGCTTACCTGGTGGGCAACCTGGCACTGGCCGTGATCCTGCTCGACGGTGGCCTGCGCACACGGGTGGCAAGCTTTCGCGTGGCACTGTGGCCGGCGCTGTCGCTGGCCACGGTCGGGGTAATGATCACCACCGCCCTCACCGGCTTGGTCGCCGCCTGGCTGTTCAACCTCAGCCTGATCCAGGGCCTGCTGATCGGCGCCATCGTCGGCTCTACCGACGCTGCGGCGGTGTTCTCGCTGCTGGGCGGCAAAGGCCTGAACGAGCGGGTTACCGCTACGCTGGAAATCGAGTCGGGCAGCAACGACCCGATGGCGGTGTTCCTCACTGTCACCCTGATCGACATGATCGCCAGCGGCCAGACTGGCCTGCACTGGAGCCTGCTGGGCCATCTACTGCGCGAATTCGGCATCGGCGGCCTGTTGGGGCTGGGCGGTGGCTGGCTGATGCTGCAACTGGTCAACCGCATCAACCTGGCCGGCGGCCTGTACCCCATCCTGGTGGTGGCCGGTGGCCTGGTGGTGTTCTCGCTGACCAACGCCCTGCACGGCAGTGGCTTCCTCGCCGTGTACCTGTGCGGCCTGGTGCTGGGCAACAAGCCGATCCGCAGCCGCCACGGCATCCTGCACATGCTCGACGGCATGGCCTGGCTGGCCCAGATCGGCATGTTCCTGGTGCTGGGGCTGCTGGTCACCCCGCACGACCTGCTGCCTATCGCCCTGCCGGCGCTGGGCCTGGCGCTGTGGATGATCCTGGTGGCGCGGCCGCTGTCGGTGGTCGCCGCCTTGCTGCCCTTCAAGGCCTTCCATGGCCGCGAGAAAGGCTTCATTTCCTGGGTCGGCCTGCGCGGCGCGGTACCGATCATTCTGGCGGTGTTCCCGCTGATGGCCGGCCTGCCGGACGCCCAGCTGTTCTTCAACCTGGCGTTCTTCATCGTGCTGGTGTCGCTGCTGGTGCAAGGCACCAGCCTGCCGTGGATGGCCAAGCTGCTGAAAGTGACCGTACCGCCAGACCCGGCACCGATTTCCCGCTCTGCCCTGGAAGTGCACATCACCAGCGAGTGGGAGCTGTTCGTGTACCGCCTGGGTGCCGAAAAATGGTGCATCGGCGCCGCCCTGCGCGAACTGAAAATGCCCGAAGGCACGCGGATCGCCGCCCTGTTCCGTAACGAGCAACTGCTGCACCCGTCGGGCAGTACCGTGCTGGAAGTAGGCGACATGCTCTGCGTGATCGGCCACGAGCACAACCTGCCGGCCCTGGGCAAACTGTTCAGCCAGGCGCCACAGCGTGGCCTGGACCTGCGTTTCTTCGGCGATTTCGTGCTCGAAGGCGATGCCGAACTGGGCGCAGTGGCAGCGTTGTACGGCCTGAAACTCGATGGCCTGGACGCGAAAATGCCGTTGGCGCAGTTCATCCGACAAAAGGTCGGAGGCGCTCCAGTAGTAGGTGACCAGGTCGAATGGCATGGCACGATCTGGACCGTGGCGACCATGGACGGGAACAAGATCCAGAAAGTGGGCGTCAGATTCCCCGAAGGAACGCGACCCGGACCAGGATTGTTCCTCTAAACTTCGTTTCTGCCGGATCCACAAGTAGTCTGCCTATGTCCCTGCGCGTGTACCTTCGCACAGCCCTGCTCGGGCTGTGCCTGTCCCTTTCCTTTGCGGCCACTGCCGCAGAGGCCCCGACCACCGCCAGCATCCAGAACAGCCTCGACAAGATCGCTGAGCGCAAGCTGCCTGAGGCCGACCAGAAGGCCCTGCAGCAGGTGCTCGAACAGACCTTGAGCCAGCTGGCCAGCAAGGAAGACAGCGAGAAGAAGCTTGCCGCGCTGAAGCAGCAGCTGGCCGGGGCCCCGAAAGAAACCAGCGACAGCCAGAAAGAGCTCGCCAGGCTCAAGGAAAGCAAGCCCCAGCCCGTCGCCCAGCGGTATGCCACGCTGAGCGTGCCGCAGCTTGAGCAGATGCTCAGCGAGCGCAACACCCAACAGGGCGAGCTGCAAAAGGCGCTGTCCGAAGCCAATAGCCTGATCATCAATTCTCAAACCCGCCCGGAACGCGCCCAGGCCGAAATCAGCAACAGCCAGGCCCGTACCCAGCAGATCAACAACATCCTGAAAACCGGCAAGGACGGCGGCAAATCCATCAACGCCGACCAGCGCAACCAGCTCAATGCCGAGCTGGCCTCGCTCAATGCGCTGACCCTGCTGCGCCGCCAGGAGCTGGCCGGCAACAGCCTGCTGCAAGACCTGGGGAACGCCCGCCACGACCTGCTGATCGAACGCGCTACGCGCCTGGAGCAGGAAATCCAGGACCTGCAGACCCTGATCAACGACAAGCGCCTGGCCCAGTCTCAGGAGGCGGTTACCCAGCAGTCCATCGAAGCCCAGAAGGCCGGCGGCAGCAGCCTGCTGGCCACCGAAAGCGCGCTTAACCTCAAGCTTTCCGACTACCTGCTGAAAAGTACCGACCGCCTGAACGAACTGACCCAGCAGAACCTGCGCACCAAACAGCAACTGGACAGCCTGACCCAGGCCGACCAGGCGCTGGACGAGCAGATCAACGTGCTCAAGGGCAGCCTGTTGCTGTCCAAGATCCTCTACAAGCAGAAGCAGACCCTGCCGCACCTGAAGGTCGACCGCGACCTGGCCGACCAGATCGCCGACACCCGCCTGTACCAGTTCGAGGTCAACCAGCAGCGCGAGCAAATGAGCAGCCCGGTCACCTACGTCGACAAGCTGCTGGCTGCCCAACCGCAGGAAGAGGTGACGCCTCAACTGCGCAAGGCCCTGCTGGAAGTGGCCATCAACCGTAGCGACCTGCTGGAGCGGTTGAACCGCGAGCTGTCGGCGCTGCTGAACGAATCGATCACCCTGCAGCTCAATCAGAAGCAGTTGCTGGGCACCGCGCAGAGCCTGCGCACCACCCTCGACGAGCAGATGTTCTGGATCCCCAGCAACAAGCCGCTGGACTGGGACTGGCTGAGCTATGTGCCAGAGCGCCTGGCCGACCAGGTAGCCAACCTGCCGTGGGGCTCGGGCCTGAAAGAACTGGCCGACGGTCTCAGCCAGCGCCCGCTGCTGTTCCTGCCATTGCTGCTGGTGATTGGCGCCTTGCTGTGGCGGCGCAAGTACCTGTACCAACGGCTGGGCAAGGTGCACCAGGACATCGGCCACTTCCGCCGTGACAGCCAGTGGCACACGCCCCAGGCAATCCTCATCAATATCCTGCTGGCAATGCCGGTCAGCCTTGGCCTGGCGCTGTGCAGCTACGCCCTGCAGATCGACGCCCGCGGGCAGAACGCCAACCTGGGCGCCGCCCTCTGGCAACTGGCCCAGGCCTGGCTGGTGTTCTACACCGCCTACCGCATCCTCGCCCCCGGTGGCGTGGCCGAAATCCACTTCCGCTGGCACAAGCCGCAGGTCGAATTCCTGCGCGGCTGGGTACGCCGCCTGGGGACCGTGGTGCTGGCGCTGGTCGGTGTGGTGGCGGTGGCCGAGCACCAGCCCTCGGCGCTGGCCGACGACGTGCTGGGGATCGGCGTGGTGCTGACGTGCTACGCACTGATGGCCTGGCTGCTCAGCCGCCTGCTGCTCAGCAGCCCGGCACACCGCGACACTTCACTGTTCCGCAAGGCAGTGGGCGTGGCCTTCACCGCCCTGCCCATCGCCCTGTTCGTCGCCGTGTGCTTCGGCTACTACTACACCGCGCTGAAACTCACCGACCGGCTGATCTACACCCTGTACCTGCTGCTGTTCTGGCTGGTGATCGAGGCTGCATTCGTGCGTGGCCTGTCGGTCGCGGCACGGCGCCTGGCCTACCAGCGGGCGCTGAGCAAGCGGGCGGCGGCCAAGGAAGGGCTGGATGGCGAAGTCATCACCGAAGAGCCGACGCTGGACATCGAGCAGGTCAACCAGCAATCGCTGCGCCTGATTCGCCTGGCCCTGCTCGGCGGCTTCATCGCCGGCCTGTACTGGGTGTGGGCAGACCTGATTTCAGTGTTCGCCTACCTCAACAACTTCGTCCTCTACGAATACACCAGCGGCACCGGCGCCGCCGCCAGCATGGTACCGATCAGCCTTGGCGACCTGCTGGGTGCGCTGGTGATCGTCGGTATCACCTTCGCCCTGGCCGGCAACTTGCCGGGCCTGCTGGAAGTGCTGGTGCTGTCACGCCTGAACCTGGCCCAGGGCAGCGCCTACGCCACCACCACGCTGTTGTCGTACACCATCGTCGGCGTCGGTATCGTCAGCACCCTGTCCACCCTGGGGGTGAGCTGGGACAAGCTGCAATGGCTGGTGGCTGCACTGTCGGTGGGCCTGGGCTTCGGCATGCAGGAAATCTTCGCCAACTTCATCTCTGGCATCATGATCCTGTTCGAGCGCCCGGTGCGCATTGGCGACACCATCACCATCGGCAACCTGTCCGGCACGGTCAGCAAGATCCGCATCCGCGCCACCACCATCACCGACTTCGACCGCAAGGACATCATCGTCCCCAACAAGACCTTCATCACCGGCCAGCTGATCAACTGGTCGCTGACCGACACGGTTACCCGGGTGACGCTGAAACTGGGCATCGACTACGGCTCCGACCTGGACCTGGTACGTGACCTGCTGCTCAAAGGTGCGCATGAGAACCCACGGGTGCTCAAGGACCCTGAACCGATCGTGTACTTCCTCAACTTCGGCGAAAGCTCGCTGGACCACGAACTGCGGATGCACGTACGCGACCTGGGCGACCGCAACCCGACGCTGGACGAGATCAACCGCTACATCAGCCGCGAGTTCAAGGCGCACAACATCAAGATCTCGGTGCGCCAGGTCGAGGTATTCCTGATGGACCCCAACGGCGGCAAACAGCAGTTGATTCCGATGGAGCAGCCCAAACCGGATGGCACTGCACCGGCCTGAGTGGGCTCGAATGCTTTATTCTGTGCTGAATCTCAGGAGCAGCCCGTGAAAGCCCTCGACCAACTCACCTTCGACAACCGCTTCGCCCGCCTGGGCGATGCGTTCTCTACCCAGGTCCTGCCAGAACCCATCGCAGACCCGCGCCTGGTCGTTGCGAGCGAGTCGGCCATGGCGCTGCTCGACCTCGACCCCGCCCAGGCCGACCTACCGGTGTTCGCCGAGCTGTTCAGCGGCCACAAACTGTGGGAAGAAGCCGACCCACGCGCGATGGTGTATTCCGGCCACCAGTTCGGCTCCTACAACCCGCGCCTGGGCGATGGCCGTGGCCTGCTGTTGGCTGAAGTGCTCAACGACAAAGGCGAACACTGGGACCTGCACCTGAAGGGGGCCGGCCAGACCCCGTATTCGCGCATGGGCGACGGCCGCGCTGTGCTGCGCTCGTCGATCCGCGAGTTTCTGGCCTCCGAAGCCCTGCACGCCCTCGGCATTGCCACCAGCCGTGCGCTGTGCGTGGTCGGCTCCAGCACCCCGGTATGGCGCGAAACCCGCGAAAGCGCTGCCATGCTCACCCGCCTGGCGCAGAGCCATGTGCGCTTCGGCCATTTCGAATACTTCTACTACACCAAACAGCCCGAGCAGCAGCGCGTGCTGATCGATCATGTACTGCAGCAGCACTACCCTGAATGCCAGGATGCCGAGCAACCGTACCTGGCCATGTTCCGCACCATCGTCGAGCGCAATGCCGAACTGATCGCCCGCTGGCAGGCCTATGGTTTCTGCCACGGGGTGATGAACACCGACAATATGTCGATCCTGGGCATCACCTTCGACTTCGGCCCCTACGCCTTCCTCGATGACTTCGACGCCAACTTCATCTGCAACCACTCCGACGACCGTGGCCGCTACAGCTACGCCAACCAGGTGCCCATCGCCCACTGGAACCTCAGCGCGCTGGCACAGGCCCTGACCACGGTGATCGAGGTGGAGCCCCTGAAGGAGGCACTGGGGCTTTTCTTGCCTCTGTACCAGGCCCATTATCTGGACCTCATGCGCCGCCGCCTGGGCCTGACCACTGCCGAGGATGACGACATGGCGCTGGTCGAGCGCCTGCTGCAGTGCATGCAGCGGGGTGGTGTGGACTACAGCCTGTTCTTCCGAAAGCTGGGTGAACAGCCGGTTGCCGAGGCGCTGAACCTAGTGCGCGATGATTTTATCGACCTGGCCGCTTTCGATGCCTGGGGCGCAGATTATCTGGCCCGCTGTGAGCGTGAACCCGGTAATGCCGAAGGGCGCCGTGAACGGATGCATGCGGTGAACCCGCTGTATGTGCTGCGCAATTATCTGGCCCAGAGAGCCATCGAAGCGGCCGAAGCGGGGGATTACAGTGAAGTGCGGCGGTTGCATCAGGTGCTGACCAGGCCGTTCGAGGAACAAGCCGGCATGCAAGCCTACGCTGAGCGACCGCCGGAATGGGGCAAGCATCTGGAAATCAGCTGCTCTTCTTGATTGATGATTGCTCAGCCGGCGATAGGGCCCGCAAAAACAATACAAGGAATTGATATGTCCGACCCACTGGTAATCCCCTGCCCCCACTGCAACGGCCTCAACCGCCTGCCCGCCGGGCGCCTGGGTGACGCCCCGAAATGCGGGCGCTGCAAACAAGACGTGCTGCTGAGCACTCCTTTCGAGCTCACCGAAGCCAGCTACGCCAGCCAGATCAAAGGCGACCTGCCGCTGCTGGTCGACATCTGGGCCGGCTGGTGCGGCCCGTGCAAATCCTTCGCCCCCACCTTCGAACAGGCTGCCCGCCAGCTGGCTGGCCGTTGCCGACTGGCCAAGCTCGACAGCGAAGCCAACCGCAACCTCGCCGGGCAACTCGGCATCCGCTCGATCCCCAGCCTGCTGCTGTTCAAGAGCGGCCGCGAAGTCAGCCGCCAGGCCGGGGCGTTTCCACTTCAGTCGTTGCTGGAGTGGGTGCGTAGCCAAGGGGTTTAGGTGTGTTTTCTGGTGCATGCCTTTAGCAGGATGGCGGCTGTGGCATCGAGCGCCGCGCGGGCGGCGCTCGATTTCACAGGCGCCGAAAATGCTGCGCCAGGCACCTGGCAGCCTTGATACCTAACAGACGTCTAACCTCTCTCCTCCAGCAAATCATGCAACTCGACAAACTGCTGGGTCAGCTTGTGCTTCGGCTCCAGGTGAATCAGGGGCAGGCTGGCGTGGTGCGATTCACGCATCTTCACCGAGCTGCCCAGGTACACCGGTAACACCGGCAGGCCTTCGGCCAGCAGTTCGTCGAGCATCTGCTGCGGCAGGCTGGCGCGGGACTGGAACTGGTTGACCACGATACCTTCGACCAGCAGGTCTTCGTTGTGGTCATCCTTGAGGTCTTCGATCTCGGCCAGCAGGCCGTACAGGGCCTGGCGTGAAAAACTGTCGCAGTCGAAGGGAATCAGTACGCGATCGGCGGCAATCAGTGCAGAAACCGCGTAAAAATTCAGCGCTGGCGGGGTGTCGATGTAGATCCGGTCGTAATCCTCGTCCAGCTCGTCCAACAGCTTTCGCAGCTTGTTGATCTTGTGCTTGGCCTCAAGCTTGGGTTGCAAATCGGCCAGTTCTGCCGTGGCGGTGACCACATGCAGGTTGTCGAAAGGGGTTTCGTAGATATCGACCTTGTTCTTCTTGCTGAACGGCCCGCTGGACAGGCTTTGCTTGAAGAAGTCGGCAATCCCCATGGGGATGTCCTCGCCGGTGAGGCCGGTAAGGTACTGGGTCGAGTTGGCCTGGGCATCCAGGTCGATCAACAGGGTCCGATAGCCTTCATTGGCACTGACCGCCGCCAGGTTGCAGGCAATGCTCGACTTGCCCACGCCACCTTTCTGATTGAACACCACGCGCCGCATGATTGACCTCCGTGTTTCAACGAATGCCCGAGTATGTGGCGGCACTGCGGCAATGGCCAGTGCCATTTGACCGGCATCAGCCCTGGCCGACCACCTGCCCCGTCAACAGCTCGGCAAACGCCTTGGCCATCACCGAATTGCCGCGCTCGCGCTGCACCAGCCAAACCGCCGACATCGCCCCTTCATCCAGCAAGGTGCGGTACACCACCCCCTCGATGCGCATGCGCTGGAATGACGCCGGCAACACCGACACCCCCAACCCCGCCGACACCAGCCCGATGATGGTCATCGCCTCCCCCGCCTCCTGGGCAAAGTGCGGGCTGAAACCTGCCTGACGCGCCAGGCTCAGCAACTGCGCATGCAAACCGCTGCCATAACTGCGTGGGAAGAACACGAATGGCTCATGGGCCAGCGCCGCCATGTGCACACCCTGTTCAGTGCCCTCGGCAAGCGGATGCGAAGCATTGATGACTGCCACCAGCGGCTCACGAAACAACTCGGTGACCTGCAAACCTTCAGGCAACGGCATCGGCCGCATCAACCCGACTTCGATGGACTCGTCGAACACCCCTTCGGCGACATCGCGGCTGCTCATTTCCTTGAGGTTCAGGTGCACCGCCGGGAAACGCTGGCGAAAGGCATGGATGGCCTTGGGGATCTTCGAGGTGAAGGGCGCAGACGAGGTAAAGCCGATCTTCATTTCACCCAGTTCTCCCAGCTGAGCACGCCGGGCCACATCGGCCGCCTTCTCCACCTGCGCCAACACCCGACGCGCCTCCTCAAGGAATAACCGCCCTGCCTCGCTCAGCTCCACCCGACGGTTGGTACGCTCGAACAGCCGAGCTCCCAGCTCCTGCTCCAGGGCCTGGATCTGTTGGCTCAGCGGCGGCTGCGAGATGCCCAGCTGCTGCGCGGCACGGCCAAAGTGCAGCTCTTCGGCCACGGCGATGAAGTAACGCAGATGGCGCAGTTCCATGATCGGCTCCAAACAGGTCGTAAAACATCTCAAATAGGTCGAACAATATATTGGATCTAATCATTAGCCAGCTATATGCTTTTTTCCATTGCGCCAGAGGTACCCGCCCGTGAAAACTGCTGTAGCCCCCCTTCCCGCCGAGCCAGAACCTGCGCCCCTGAACGAAATGTGGATCGAAAAAGGCACCCCCGCCTTCATGAAGACCGTGCTGGCCTTGTTCAGCGGCGGCTTCGCCACCTTCGCCCTGCTGTACTGCGTTCAGCCGATGATGCCGCTGTTGTCCAAGGAATTTGCCATCAACGCTGCGCAAAGCAGCCTGGTGCTGTCGGTGGCCACCGCCATGCTGGCGTTCGGCCTGTTGATCACCGGCCCTATCTCTGATCGCATCGGGCGCAAGCCGGTAATGGTCTTTGCCCTGGTTTGCGCAGCCCTCTCCACCTTGGCCAGCGCAGTGATGCCGAGCTGGGAGCTGGTACTGGTCACCCGCGCACTGGTCGGCCTGTCGTTGAGTGGCCTGGCGGCAGTGGCCATGACCTACCTGAGCGAAGAGATCCACCCGCAGCACATCGGCCTGGCCATGGGCCTGTACATCGGGGGCAACGCGATTGGCGGCATGAGTGGGCGGCTCATCACTGGCGTACTGATCGACTTCGTCAGCTGGCACACGGCGATGCTGACCATCGGCGGCCTGGCCCTGGTGGCCGCACTGGTGTTCTGGAAGGTATTGCCCGAATCGCGCAACTTCCGCCCACAGTCGATGAACCCGCGCAGCCTGCTGGACGGCTTTGTCATGCACTTCAAGGATGCCGGCCTGCCTTGGTTGTTCCTTGAAGCCTTCCTGCTGATGGGGGCTTTCGTCACCCTGTTCAACTACATCGGCTACCGCCTGCTGGCTGAGCCCTACCATATGAACCAGGCGCTGGTCGGCCTGCTGTCGGTGGTGTACCTGTCTGGCATCTACAGCTCGGCGCAGGTCGGCGCACTGGCGGACAAGCTGGGCCGGCGCAAGGTGTTCTGGGCCAGTATCGTGGTGATGGCGGGAGGCTTACTGATGACCCTGGCCAGCCCGCTGGCGATGGTGATCTTAGGCATGCTGGTGTTCACCTTCGGCTTCTTTGGCGCGCACTCGGTTGCCAGCAGCTGGATCGGCCGCCGGGCGCTGAAGGCCAAGGGGCAGGCCTCGTCGCTGTACCTGTTCAGCTATTACGCCGGGTCGAGCGTGGCGGGTACTGCGGGCGGGGTGTTCTGGCACCAGTGGGGCTGGAATGGCATCGGGCTGTTCATTGGCAGCTTGCTGGCGGTGGCGTTGCTGGTGGCGTTGCACCTGAGCAAGCTTCCACCGAAAACGGCTTGAGGGCCATTCGCGGGTTTACCCGCGAATAGGCCCTCGGATCAGTTGATGATCTCGACAATATCCACATCCACTTCCCGGCTCATCAGGTGCTTCTCCACCTCACCGGTCAGCTTGACCTTGGTCTTGTCATTGAACGGCGTAGGCGGCAGGTCTTCGTCATCGATCTCGACGGTGATGGTGCCGGTGTTGTCCTTGAACTCGTACTTGTCGTCGTTGTTGATCTTCTTGGTCACGAAGCCTTGCAGCACCACCGGAGTGTCATCGGCAGCGTCGTTGGCAGCGGCCACCGTAGTGACCGACTGGGCGCCGGGGCCGGTATAGCTCGCAGCCAGTGCGGCGGTGCTGAACAGAGGGGCGAGGATCAGGGCGAGATAACGTGCTTTCATGGGGATCGGGTCCTTTTTGGGTTTCGATGGGACCAGATTAACGACGATCGCTGAATTAAAACTTAATGCGACAAAAAGCCCGGCACAGGGCCGGGCTTGGGTTTTCAGCCTTCAGATCACTGATGATACTGCGCCGACAGCTCATGCACGGCGTTGATGAACACACCCGCGTGCTCCGGGTCGACTTCCGGAGTAATGCCGTGGCCCAGGTTGAACACATGGCCCGTGCCGTGACCGTAGCTGGCCAGGATGCGCGCCACTTCCTGGCGGATGGCTTCCGGCTTGGCGTACAGCACGGTCGGGTCCATGTTGCCTTGCAGGGCCACCTTGTCACCCACGCGGCGGCGGGCGTCGCCGATCTCGCAGGTCCAGTCCAGGCCCAATGCGTCGGCACCGGCGTCGGCAATGCTTTCCAGCCACAGGCCACCGTTCTTGGTGAACAGGATCACCGGCACCTTGCGCCCTTCGTGCTCGCGGATCAGGCCGCTGACGATCTTGCGCATGTAGGCCAGGGAGAATTCCTGGTAGGCCGCCGCCGACAGGTTGCCACCCCAGGTGTCGAAAATCTGCACAGCCTGGGCACCGGCCAGAATCTGGCCATTCAGGTAGCTGGTCACCGACTGGGCGAGCTTGTCCAGCAGCAGGTGCAGGGCTTGCGGGTTGTCGTAGGCCATGGCCTTGGTCTTGCGGAAGTCTTTCGACGAGCCGCCTTCGACCATGTAGGTGGCCAGGGTCCACGGGCTGCCCGAGAAGCCGATCAGCGGCACACGGCCGTTGAGCTCGCGGCGAATGGTGCTGACCGCGTCCATCACATAACCCAGGTCTTTCTGTGGGTCGGGGATTGGCAGCGCTTCGATGTCGGCCGGGGTGCTGATGACCTTCTTGAAACGCGGGCCTTCGCCGGTTTCGAAGTACAGGCCCAGGCCCATGGCGTCAGGGATGGTGAGGATGTCCGAGAACAGGATCGCCGCGTCCAGCGGGTAGCGGTCCAGCGGCTGCAAGGTGACCTCGCAGGCGAACTGCGGGTTCATGCACAGGCTCATGAAATCACCGGCCTTGGCGCGGCTGGCGCGGTACTCCGGTAGGTAGCGGCCGGCTTGGCGCATCATCCACACCGGGGTGACATCTACGGGTTGCTTGAGCAGTGCACGCAGGAAACGATCGTTCTTCAGGGCAGTCATGTCGGCATCCGGAAAAATAGTGCGGGCATTTTCTCAGACGCACAAAGAAAAGGCACGGCTCATTGCCGTGCCTTTTCTCTATGCGTATGTCCTGGATCAATAGATTTTGTATACAAAATCTAAATGATTTCAGATTTCGAGGTAGTCCAGGATGCCTTCAGCAGCGGTACGCCCTTCGAAGATGGCCGTTACCACAAGGTCCGAACCGCGCACCATGTCGCCACCGGCAAACACTTTCGGGTTGCTGGTCTGGTGCTTGAACTTGCCTTTCTCCGGCGCCACCACGCGGCCTTGGCTATCCAGCTGGATACCATGCTGCTCGAACCACGGCGCCGGGCTTGGACGGAAGCCGAAGGCGATCACCACGGCATCGGCCGGCAG
Organism: Pseudomonas sp. LAIL14HWK12:I1; assembly: GCF_003202095.1. Classification (NCBI taxonomy): domain Bacteria; kingdom Pseudomonadati; phylum Pseudomonadota; class Gammaproteobacteria; order Pseudomonadales; family Pseudomonadaceae; genus Pseudomonas; species Pseudomonas sp. LAIL14HWK12:I1. Next base: position 459,360 of record NZ_QJKG01000002.1, on the reverse strand, counting down.
GATCTCTTCAGAACCCGGGATCGGCTCGGGGCTACGGCGGCCACGGGCATCCGGCTCGCCAAGGCGGGTTTCGACCACTTTCACGCCTTCCACCTTGTCCTCGCCAACGATGGCGATAGGCTGGCGGTTGTAGAGGAACTTCACGCCCTCTTCCTTGGCGTTCTTCACCTCTTTGCGCGAACCCGGCATGTTGGCTTCGTCACGGCGATAGGCGCAGGTCACCGATTTGGCGCCCTGACGGATCGACGTGCGGTTGCAGTCCATCGCAGTATCGCCACCGCCCAGCACCACAACCTTCTTGCCCTGCATGTCGACGAAGTCTTCCGGCGACTTCTCGAAGCCCAGGTTACGGTTGACGTTGGCGATCAGGAAGTCCAGCGCGTCGTGCACGCCTGGCAGGTCCTCGCCCGGGAAGCCACCCTTCATGTAGGTGTAGGTACCCATGCCCATGAATACGGCGTCGTACTCGGCGAGCAGCTGTTCCATGGTGACGTCCTTGCCCACCTCGGTGTTCAGGCGGAATTCGATGCCCATGCCGGTGAAGACTTCGCGGCGGTTGCTGAGCACGGTTTTTTCCAGCTTGAACTCGGGGATGCCGAAGGTCAGCAGGCCACCGATTTCCGGATTCTTGTCGAACACCACCGGGGTCACGCCGGCACGCACCAGTACGTCGGCGCAGCCCAGGCCAGCAGGGCCGGCGCCGATAATGGCAACGCGCTTGCCGGTTGGCTTGACCTTGGACATGTCCGGGCGCCAGCCCATGGCGAAGGCGGTGTCGGTGATGTACTTCTCCACCGAACCGATGGTCACCGCACCAAAGCCGTCGTTCAGGGTGCAGGCACCCTCGCAAAGGCGGTCTTGCGGGCACACGCGGCCGCACACTTCCGGCAGGGTGTTGGTCTGGTGCGACAGCTCGGCGGCGGCCAGGATGTTGCCTTCAGAAACCAGCTTCAACCAGTTGGGGATGAAGTTGTGTACCGGGCACTTCCATTCGCAATACGGGTTACCGCAGCCCAGGCAGCGGTGCGCCTGTTCCACGGACTGCTGCGGCTTGAACGGTTCGTAGATTTCCACGAACTCTTTCTTGCGCTGGCGCAGCAGCTTTTTCTTCGGGTCCTTGCGGCCCACTTCGATGAACTGGAAGTCGTTGTTCAGACGTTCAGCCATTTTTCAAAACCTCTTTACAGCAGCTGCAAGCTACAAGCTGCAAGCCGCAAGACGATCACTTAAGCCGGGCAAACCTCGTACTGCCTTTACGTGCAGCTTGAGGCTTGCCACTTGCAGCTGTTTTTACTGCGGGTTGGCACGGGTGCTGGACAGCAGTTGCTTCAGGTTGGCTGCCTTCGGCTTCACCAGCCAGAAGCGCCGCACGTAGTCGTCCAGGTTCTCCGAGAGCTCACGCCCCCACTCGCTGCCGGTTTCTTCCACATACTCGTCAAGGACGCGCGCCAGGTGGCTGCGGTAGGCCTCCATCGCTTCACCACTGATACGCTGGATTTCCACCAGTTCGTGGTTGAGCTTGTCGACGAAGCTATTGTCCATGTCGAGCACGTAGGCGAAGCCGCCAGTCATGCCAGAACCGAAGTTGTAACCGGTCTTGCCCAACACGCAGACAAAGCCGCCGGTCATGTATTCACAGCAGTGATCGCCAGTCCCCTCGACAACAGCGTGGGCGCCGGAGTTACGCACAGCGAAGCGCTCGCCCGCAGTACCCGCAGCAAACAGCTTGCCGCCAGTGGCACCGTACAGGCAGGTGTTGCCGACGATGGCGCTGTGTTGGGTTTCGAACGGGCTGCCGGCTGGCGGCACGATGGTGAGCTTGCCACCGGTCATGCCCTTGCCGACGTAGTCGTTGGCGTCGCCTTCCAGGTGCAGGTTCAGGCCACCGGCGTTCCACACCCCGAAGCTTTGGCCCGCAGTACCCTTGAAACGGAAGGTGATCGGCGCCGCAGCCATGCCCTGGTTGCCGTGCAAGCGGGCGATTTCACCCGACACGCGCGCACCGATGGAACGGTCGCAGTTGCAGATGTCGAGGTTGAACTCGCCACCAGCCTGGTCACGGATGGCCGGCATGGCCATTTCCACCATTTTCTCGGCCAGCTCGCCCTGGTCGAACGGCGGGTTCTTGTCCACTTCGCAGAACTGCGGCTTGTCAGCCGGGATGTGCGAGCTGCCCAGCAGCGGCGACAGGTCCAGGTACTGCTGGCGCTCGGTGTCGCCTGGCAATACGTCGAGCAGGTCAGTACGGCCGATCAGTTCGCCCAGGCTGCGCACGCCCAGTTTGGCCAGCCACTCACGGGTCTCGGTGGCGACGAAGGTGAAGAAGTTGATCACCATGTCGACGGTGCCGATGTAGTGATCCTTGCGCAGCTTGTCGTTCTGAGTGGCTACGCCGGTGGCGCAGTTGTTCAGGTGGCAGATGCGCAGGTACTTGCAGCCCAGGGCGATCATTGGCGCGGTACCGAAGCCGAAGCTTTCGGCGCCAAGGATGGCCGCCTTGATCACATCCAGGCCGGTTTTAAGGCCGCCGTCGGTCTGTACCCGCACCTTGCCGCGCAGGTCGTTGCCACGCAGGGTCTGGTGGGTTTCGGCCAGGCCCAGTTCCCACGGGGCGCCGGCGTACTTGATAGAGGTCAGCGGCGAAGCACCGGTACCCCCGTCGTAGCCCGAGATGGTGATCAGGTCGGCATAGGCCTTGGCCACACCAGCGGCGATGGTGCCCACGCCGGCTTCCGCCACCAGCTTGACCGACACCAGCGCCTGCGGGTTGACCTGCTTGAGGTCGTAGATCAGCTGGGCCAGGTCTTCGATCGAGTAGATGTCGTGGTGCGGTGGTGGCGAAATCAGGGTCACGCCCGGTACCGCATAGCGCAGCTTGGCGATCAGGCCGTTGACCTTGCCGCCTGGCAGCTGGCCGCCCTCACCGGGCTTGGCGCCCTGGGCTACCTTGATCTGCAGCACTTCGGCGTTGACCAGGTATTCCGGGGTCACGCCAAAGCGACCGGTGGCCACCTGCTTGATCTTGGAGCTGCGCAGGGTGCCGTAGCGCGCCGGGTCTTCACCGCCCTCACCGGAGTTGGAGCGCGCGCCCAGGCGGTTCATGGCCTCGGCCAGCGCCTCGTGGGCTTCCGGCGACAGGGCACCCAGCGAGATACCGGCGGAGTCGAACCGCTTGAGGATGGCCTCCAGCGGTTCGATCTGCTCCAGCGGCAGCGGCTGGTCGGCCACTTTCACTTTCAGCAGGTCGCGAATCATCGACACCGGGCGGGTGTCGACCAGCGTGGTGTATTCCTTGAACTTGGCGTAGTCGCCCTGCTGCACGGCGGCTTGCAGGGTGTTGACCACGTCCGGGTTGTAAGCGTGGTACTCGCCACCGTGAACGAACTTCAGCAGGCCGCCTTGCTGGATCGGCTTGCGCGCACTCCAGGCTTCGGCTGCCAGCAGCTTCTGGTCGCTTTCCAGGTCTTCGAAGCGCGCACCCTTGATACGGCTGGACACGCCCTTGAAGCTCAGGCCGACCACTTCCTCGGCCAGGCCGATGGCTTCGAACAGCTGCGCACCACGGTACGAGGCGATGGTGGAGATGCCCATCTTCGACAGGATCTTCAGCAGGCCCTTGGAGATGCCCTTGCGGTAGTACTTGAAGACTTCGTCCAGGTCGCCCAGTACTTCGCCGGTGCGGATCAGGTCGGCCAGCACTTCATAAGCCAGGTACGGGTAAACAGCCGAGGCACCGAAGCCCAGCAGCACGGCAAAGTGGTGCGGGTCGCGGGCGGTGGCGGTTTCCACCAGGATGTTGCTGTCGCAACGCAGGCCTTGTTCGGTCAGGCGGTGGTGCACTGCACCCACGGCCAGCGAAGCGTGCACCGGCAGTTTGCCCGGGGCGATGTAGCGGTCACTCAGCACCAGCTGGGTCTTGCCAGCGCGCACGGCTTCTTCAGCCTGGTCAGCGATATTGCGGATGGCCGCCTCCAGGCCGACACCCTCTTCATAGTTGAGGTCGATCAGCTGGCGGTCGAAACCTTCGCGCTCCAGGCTCATCAGCGAACGCCACTTGGCGGGCGAAATGACCGGCGAGCTGAGGATCACCCGCGAAGCGTGCTCCGGGGACTCCTGGAAAATGTTGCGCTCGGCGCCCAGGCAGATTTCCAGCGACATCACGATCGCTTCGCGCAGCGGGTCGATCGGCGGGTTGGTCACTTGGGCGAACTGCTGGCGGAAGAAGTCGTACGGCGAACGCACGCGCTGCGACAGCACGGCCATCGGCGTGTCGTCACCCATCGAGCCGACGGCTTCCTGGCCCTGCTCACCCAGCGGGCGCAGCACCTGATCACGCTCTTCGAAGGTGACCTGGAACATCTTCATGTATTGCTTGAGCTGGTCAGCGTCATAGCTGGCCACGCCCTGGTCGTCGGTCAGCGTCGCCTGGATACGGGTGGCGTGCTGACGCAGCCAGCGCTTGTAGGGGTGACGCGACTTCAGGCGGTTGTCGATGGCGTCGGTGTCGAGGATCTGGCCGGTTTCGGTGTCCACGGCCAGGATCTGACCCGGGCCGACACGGCCTTTGGCCAGCACTTCCTCAGGCTGGTAGCCCCATACGCCGATTTCCGAGGCGATGGTGATGTAGCCATTGGTGGTGGTCACCCAGCGCGCCGGGCGCAGGCCGTTCCGGTCCAACAGGCACACCGCGTGGCGGCCTTCGGTCATGACGATACCGGCCGGGCCGTCCCACGGCTCCATGTGCATGGAGTTGTATTCGTAGAAGGCACGCAGGTCGGCGTCCATGGTCTCGACGTTCTGCCAGGCTGGCGGTACCAGCATGCGCACACCACGGAACAGGTCGATGCCACCGGTCACCATCAGTTCCAGCATGTTGTCCATGCTCGACGAGTCGGAACCCACGCGGTTGACCAGCGGGCCGAGCTCTTCGAGGTCGGGGATCAGGTCGTTGGCGAACTTGGTGCGACGGGCCATGGCCCAGTTGCGGTTGCCGGTGATGGTGTTGATCTCGCCATTGTGGGCGAGGAAGCGGAACGGCTGCGCCAGCGGCCATTTCGGCAGGGTGTTGGTGGAGAAGCGCTGGTGGAACACGCAGATCGCAGTTTGCAGGCGCTCGTCACCCAGGTCTGGGTAGAACGCCGCGAGATCGCGCGGCATCATCAGGCCTTTGTAGATGATGGTCTTGTGCGAGAAGCTGCAGATGTAGTGGTCGGCGTCGTGGGCGTTGGCCACCGACGAACGGCGACGGGCACTGAACAGCTTGATCGCGAATTCCTGATCGCTCAGGCCTTCACCGCCGATGAACACCTGCTCGATCTGTGGCAGGCGCTCCAGGGCCAGGCGGCCGAGCACGCTGGTGTCGATCGGCACCTTGCGCCAGCCGACCAGTTTCAGGCCGGCTGCGAGGATTTCGCGGTCCATGTTGGCGCGGGCGGCTTCAGCTTTGACTGGGTCCTGGTTGAAGAACACCATACCGACGGCGTACTGCTTCGGCAGCTCGACGGCGAAGTGCTCCTGGGCCACGGCACGCAGGAATTGATCGGGCTTCTGCATGAGCAGACCGCAACCGTCACCGGTCTTGCCGTCGGCGTTGATGCCGCCGCGGTGGGTCATGCAGGTCAGCGCCTGCATGGCGGTTTGCAGAAGGTGGTGGCTCGGTTCGCCCGTCATATGGGCGATCAGGCCAAAACCACAGTTGTCCTTGAATTCTTCGGGATGGTACAGACCTGTTTTCATAGACACATTCTCACCAGGTTCACCTCTCAACGGAGGCAAATCTCTTTTTTAACAACCACTTACCATCCACGCCGATCAAATGCCAGCTTTTTTGCGGTGGCCATGGAAAACCATTGTTGCACAGCGACAGCGATGCCCACAAATTTTCATGTCTCACCATTGAAAATTTATGTCGCAATTTTGAATGTTTTTGCGCCATGCGCCGTGATAGCGGCTTGGCTCGAGTCTGAAGCGTTTCAGCCATGACTGCAAGTAAGGCTTGTGGCCGGCAGTCTGGGACAGAAAAGCCTGCCGCGTTAAAACGCAGCAGGCTAGTCGAAAGCTAGAATTCGCTTAGCTACTGGGCGGCGGGGTGATGCCGCCCGGAAGGTATCAGCGGGCCGAGGCCAGCTCTTGTTGGACGCTGGCGACGGTACGTGGCCAAGGTTTACCAGCCTGGACCTTCGCTGGCAAGTTCTTGATTGCCGCAACCGCTGCATCGCGGCTGGCGAAGCTGCCATAAGTCACGACGTACAACGGCTTGCCCTGCAGGTTTTTCTTGAAGTAGCGATAGTCGCCACCCTGGGCCTTGACGTACGCCTGAGCCGAAGCCTCGGAGCTGGTGCCGAGGATCTGCACCACATAGTTACCCGGCTTTTGCCCGGCGTACCAGCCACCGCTGCCACCACCGGATGCCGCTGGCTTTTCAGCCGGTTTGGCGGCTGGCTTGGCCACGGCAACCTGGGTCGGTGCTGGCGCAGGCTTGGCAGGTGCAACCGGTTTGGCCGGTTGGGTTGCGACGGGTTTCGGCGCAGGTGCCACCGGCTGCACAGGCTGGGCAGGCACGCTGGCGACGGGCTGGGCAGGCGCAGGTGCCGGGCCGGCGGGCACGCCTTGCGGCGGAGCAATGGTGGTCACGGTGGGCGGTGGGTTGCCGGGCTGCAGGGCGGTATCGCCTGCCGGGCTGCCTTCTTCACCTTCACCCATGCCTGCGGCTTGGGCCAGCGGTTCGCGCATCACCGGCTGGGACTGGCCCACCAAAGGCAGTGGCATCGGCTGGGACGAGCCAGAGAACTCGATGGCAGCACCTTGCTTGCCTTCGCCAAGCGGCAACTGGGCTTGGGCGGCTGGCGCATCGGCCGGCGCCTTGTCGCCTTTCTTGGGCATCAACACCGCGGCGCCAACGGCGACCACGACCACAGCGGACAGCGCGAGCACATGTTTTTTAGGCATCTTGAACCCCATGGATGGTCGCTTGGCCGTCGAGCGGCTGGCGATCATGGCTTCGATCAAAGTGTCACGGGCGACCTGGTTGATGTTGCCAGGCCAACCGTCGGAGTTTTCATGGATATCGACGATCTGTTCACGGCTGAACACCTCGATGCCCCGGCCCGCGCCTTCCAGACGCTGCTCCAGGTACTCGCGGGTTTCCTCTTCACTGTAGGGGGCGAGCTCGATGATGTGGAAGCGTTCTTCCTCGATATTGAGCTCATCCAGCCCGGCAATCAGTGACGGTTCACCGAACAGGAACACATGCGGGCGCCCTTCCGGTACACCGGCCGCCAATTCCAGCAACGCTTGGAGTGCCGACTCGTCGAGTTGTTCCGCATCGTCCACCAGCAAATACACTTCCTGCCCGGTGAGTGCCAGCTGCACCACCTTGGACAGAATCGCCTGCACTTCAGCCTGGTCCACACCCAGATCCTGGGCGACCTGGGCCAGCATGCCGGAAGCATCGCTGGCACTGCGGGCAGACACCACAACGCTCTGCACCGCCTGTTTGTTGGTACTGGCCACCAGGGCCTGGCGCAGCAGCGACTTGCCGCTGCCCAGCGGGCCGCTGACTACCAGCATCAACTGGCTATAGCGTGCCAGATGGTGCAATTGGCCAAGCACGGGCTTGCGCTGGGCCGGGAAGAACTTGAAGCCGGGCACGCGGGGTGCGAACGGATCGTGGCTCAACTGGTAATGGTCGAGAAAGGCCTCATCGGCATGCAAACTGGTCATTGCGCTGTCACAACCTCAAAGCTGGGCCACGATCGCGCGGTAATCCGCCGACAGCGTGGCCTGTAGAATCTCTTTCGGATAGTCGTCGGTCACCACGGCCTCGCCCATCTGGCGCAGCAGCACCAGACGCAGACGACCGTCGAGCACCTTCTTGTCGACCGCCATGTGCTCCATGAAATGCGCCGGGGTCATTTCCTGTGGTGGCACCACCGGCAAACCTGCGTCCTGCAACAGGCGGATTCCGCGATCGCGCTCGGCCTGGTCGATCCAGCCAAGGCGCATGGACATTTCCAGGGCCATCACCGTGCCCGCTGCCACGGCTTCGCCGTGCAGCCACACGCCGTAGCCCATGTGGGTCTCGATGGCATGCCCGAAGGTATGCCCCAGGTTGAGCGTGGCCCGTACGCCGGACTCGCGCTCATCGGCCCCGACTACCGCAGCCTTTGCCGCGCAGGAGCGACGAATGGCTTCGGTCAGGGCCACAGGGTCCAGGCCGCGCAGGGCCTGCATATTGTCTTCTAGCCAGGCAAGGAACGGCTTGTCGCAGATCAGGCCGTACTTGATCACCTCGGCCAGGCCAGCCGAAAGCTCGCGTGCAGGCAGCGTCTTCAGGCTGGTGGTGTCGATCAGCACGGCGTTGGGCTGATAGAAGGCACCGACCATATTCTTGCCCAGCGGGTGGTTGATACCAGTCTTGCCACCCACCGAGGAGTCGACCTGGGACAGCAGGGTGGTCGGCACCTGGACGAAATCGACACCACGCTGGTAGCAGGCGGCCGCGAAGCCGGCCATATCACCGATCACACCCCCGCCCAGAGCGACCACGGTGGTGCGGCGATCATGGCGGGCGGTCAGCAGGCCATCGAAAATCAGCTGCAGGGTTTCCCAGTTCTTGTAGGCTTCGCCATCGGGCAGCACCACTGGCAGCACCGAATAGGCACCGAGGGTCTTGGTCAGGCGTTCGAGATACAGGGGCGCGACGGTCTCGTTGGAAACGATGGCGACTTGCCGGCCGGCAATGTGCGGCGCCAGCAACTCGGGCTGGTCCAGCAAGCCTTCGCCTATGTAGATCGGGTAGCTACGCTCGCCCAGGTCGACCTTAAGTGTCTGCATGTATCCCCACAATGTACTTGGGCGCGGCGCCGTACGGGCAACCTGCGCGGTAACGTTGAACCTCGCCTCGGCGCTGGTGGCCGAGAATAGTCCCGGGTTAACGGGGCGGCAACTGCTGCAAGCGCTCGAGAATGTCGATCACCACCATGCGCGGCGGCCGCTCGTCGGTTTCCACCACCAGGTCGGCGATCTCGCGGTAGAGCGGGTCGCGCGCTGCCAGCAGGGAGCGCAAGGTCGCCTCGGGGTTGGCGGTGCGAAGCAGCGGGCGATTACGGTCGCGCGCGGTACGGCCAACCTGCTGCTCCACCGAGGCGTGCAGGTAGATCACCCGACCACCCTGGTGCAATGCCTGGCGGTTGGCTTCGCGCATCACCGCGCCGCCGCCGGTGGCCAGGACCACGCCATCAAGCGCGCACAGTTCGGCGATCATCGCTTGCTCGCGATCACGAAAACCCGGCTCGCCTTCCTTGTCGAAAATCCACGGGATATTGGCGCCGCATCGCAGTTCGATTTCCTTGTCGGAATCCTTGAACAGCAGGCGCAGCTCTTTGGCCAAAAGGCGTCCAATGGTGCTTTTACCAGCGCCCATGGGCCCCACAAGTATCAAATTTCGCACAGAATCAACGACTCACAGCAATCGCCTGGTCACTCATGATACGCGGAGTCAGGAAGACCAGCAGCTCGGATTTTTTCTCTTGTAATGCATCGCGTCGAAACAGCCGCCCAACATACGGCAGATCGCCGAAAAATGGCACCTTGTCGACCACATTGTTTTGCGAAGTGGAGTACACGCCACCAATCACGATGGTTTCACCGTCCGCCACGCGAACCTTGGCATTGACCTCGTTCTTGCGAATCGGCGGTACGTTGTTCAAGGCATTGACGTAATCCGGCTCGTCTTTGGTCACCCTGACGGTCATGATCACCTTGTTGTCCGGGGTGATTTGCGGTGTCACCTCCAGCGACAGCGAGGCTTCACGAAACGACACCGAGGTGGCGCCACTTTGACTGGTTTCCTGGTAGGGCACCTCGGTGCCTTTGAGGATCCTGGCCGTTTCCTTGTCGGCCGTTACCACTTTGGGCTGCGAGATGATCTCGCCGTTGCCGCTTTTTTCCATGGCGCTGAGCTCCAGGTCGAGCAACAGGTCGCCACGCAGCAGACCCAGGCCGAAGCTACTGCCCGCACGCTCCACACCAAGGTCGACAAACAGCTCCTGGCCCGGCCGCAGGTTTTCGCTATACAACGGCCCGCCCCAGCGCACCCCCAGGCTTTTCTCGTAATCGACGTTGGCTTCGACGATACGCGCCTCGATCGCCACCTGGCGCACCGGCACGTCCAGTTGCGCAACCAGCTGCCGCAGTTCCGCCAGGCGGTCGGCGGGCTGGTACGCCACCAGTGTATTGGTGCGCTCGTCGACAGCCAGGCTGCCTCTGGCAGTGAGGGTGCCGTCATCCGCCAGGCTGGTCAGCAATAGATCAACCAGCTCGGCGGCCTTGGCATGATGGATCGGTATCAGCTCACGGCGTAGCGGCTGCACCTGAGCATTCGGCTCCTGCCCCAAGGGGGCATCGAACGGCTGCGCGGCAAACGCTGCCGCAGGTGCCACCAGCAGTACATTACCCTCCTGCCGCCGGGCCAGGCCCTTGCTTCGCAACACCAGGTCGAGTGCCTGATCCCAAGGTACATCCTGTAAACGCAACGTGACGTTACCTTGTACGTCGTCACCCGCAACCAGGTTGACGCCCGCATAATCAGCCAGCACCTGCAGCACCGAGCGCACTTCCACATCCTGGAAGTTCAACGACAGGGGCTCACCCTGGTAAGGCATCGCCGACGCCAGCGGGATCGGCAGCAGGGCTGCCAACACCCATTTCATCAACATTTTCATTCCGGTCCGGGGCCTCCTTGCCCAGGCGCTTTGCAAGGGTGATGAACGCTGTGCGCTCGTGCCACACCCCCGCCATGAATAGCCGTTCGCGGACCTCGACATGGTCTTGGTCGACCCGCTCCACCACACCGTGGTTACGCCCTAAACGCTCGCCTGCCCGAACCCTATAGAGCCTGCCAGCCGCCATCAGCAGCGCCTCGTGCGACATCCCGCGCGACAGGCTGCCGACCATTTCCAGTTGTGCCAACGGCACACTGCCCAGCCCAAAGCCTGCCATTCGTCTTGCTGCTGGCGTGAAAGGGTCGACCACGGGTTCTGGTGTGGCGGCCCTGGCCGAGGTGCGTGCAAACGCCTCGGGTGCCGGCACCGGCGCGACAGCCTCGAAGGCCTCTACATGCAGTTGCAGGCGCAAAAGCCTTGGCTGCCCCTCGACAATAGAAAGGTTGATGTCGCCACTGCGCAGCAGGCGCGGCTGGCCCAGCCAGTCGTGCAGCCATTGACGCAGAGCCGTGTAAGGCCCCATCACCTGCACCTCCAGGGGTGTTTTGCGGTAGCCTGCCTGCGGCTCGCTTTCATGCACATCGAACCGCTCGACCAGTAGGCCGTGCGCATGCCCCGACGAAGCCAGGCTGCCGAGCACGTCGCTCATGTCCTCCCCGCTGGCCAGGTGCCAGTGAGCCTCCAGCAACGCCTGCTCGGCAACAATCAGAGCTGCCCGCAGTTGCTCCAGTTCGACCAGCTTCGCCGTGCTGGCTGACTGCTGTTCATCTAATGAGGCTTGCCTGGACGCCTCTTGTGCCTGTTGCTGGAGCGCTGCCGGCAGGCGCAACGCGCAACCCAGACCGAACACCAGCACAGCGACCATGGCTGGCGCCAGGCACCTGATACGCCTGGAGTGCTCGGCGACCGCCAGCCAGGCAAAGATCGGCGCCACATTCACGACCAGAACGCCGAAACGCGCGCGGCCAACAGAAACTCATCGCCACCCGGCACGCTCCTGATGCGCTTGAGCTCCAGGTCGAGCAGAACACGCGAATGTTCCAGGTCGCGCATGAACTGCGCAACCACGGCGCCGGAGGTAGCGAGCCCGGCCAACCGCAAGTGGCCGTTTTCCAAGCTGAGGTCAAGAAGCTGCACGCCCATCGGCAGCGCCCCTTCGAGGTCAGTGAACACATCACCCAGAATGCCCTGCTGAACGCGCAAACGCTCAAGCGCAGCCAAACGCTCCAGCAGCGCCTGATGCTGTGCACGCACATCATCCAACGGCCGCAATTGCTCGGCCAAGCGCTCAAGCGCGGCCTGTTGCCGGGTGTTGGACAGCGCCTGCTGCTGCGCGCGCTGGCGGGCCAACTGATCGACCAGCATCACCGCGCACAGCGCCAGAATGGCGCCAGCGACCAACCGGGAGCGAAAACGCCGAAGCGTGGCCTGGCGCTGCCGCTCACGCCAAGGCAGCAGGTTCAGTCGCATCATGGCCGCAATCCTCAATAAGCGAGGGCGCAAGCCAGCAGCATCGACCCGTCGACATGCTCAAGCCCGGCCTTGCCAGGCAAATGCCGGCACGTCGTTTTCAGTTGACGGCCCAGGCTTTGCAGCCAGTCAGGATCCAGCGAACAGCTGCTGGTTATCCACAGGCCAGCAGGCAAATGCTCATCGGCAAGCAGCGCATGTAGCGCCTCCGACAGCGGCCCCATCCCCTTCTGCCCCTGCGTTTGCAATTCACGACGCTGGCTGGGCCGACCGGGATGCCAGTCATACAGAACTGCACCATGTGCCTCTACACGCAGTAATGCCGAGCCTTCGAAGCACCCCTGAGGCAACATGCGGCACAGGGCGATGTTATCGACCTCGACGGCTTCCAGCTGCAACCCTGCCTCGTCAACGATGGCCTCCAGTGACGCCAACGCACTTTGCCGGCATGCGGCCACCATCACCTCGGCGCATCCCGGTTGCACGCGAGACGCCCCCAAAACCTGAAAATCCAGGGCCAGGTCCTCCAGCGGAAACGGAAACAGTCGCTCGGCACCGGCCAGCAAGTGCGCCTCCAGCTCTACACCAGTCTGCTCCATCGGCAGATGACACAGCTTGCAGATCACCTGGTTGGCGGGTAATGCCAACGCTACCCGCCGTTGCCTGAGACCACTGCGCCGGTAGGCACGACGCAAGGCTGCCACCACCGCAGCGGGCTCCGCTGCCCAATCCTTGCCGGCCGCTGACTCGAACGGTTCCTGAGCCGAGGCAAGCACCCGACAACGCCGGCTGCGCCGCTGAAGCTGCACAACCCGAACAGCGTCCGGGGCAATTTCTACCCCCACCAGTGAACCGGCATCCTTGCCGAAGCGTCCTAACATCGCGGCTTCCTTGCTGCGTGTCGCAGCGATCTGTCGCAACCCCGCGGCAACACTGGGCCAGGGCTGCTCATCGAGGCGACGGGCAGCCTGGCCGGTAACCCGGAGAGGCGAAAAAATGCTTATAATGCCCAGCGTTTTCTGGTCCGCCGGACCTGCGTGCAATCCACTCTCAACCTGGACACCGAAAAACCTTGATACGTCTGCTGAAGTTCTTCTGGTGGTCTTCCGTCGCAGTCATCTGCGCGCTCGTACTCGGTGTGAGCGGTGCGTTTCTGTATCTTAGCCCCAGCCTGCCCTCGGTCGAGTCGCTCAGAAGCATCCAGTTGCAGATCCCCCTCAGGGTGTACAGCAGCGATGGCAAGCTGATTGCCGAGTTTGGCGAGATGCGCCGCTCGCCGATCCGCTTCGCGGAAATTCCGCCACAGTTCATTCAGGCACTTCTGTCAGCCGAGGACGACAATTTCCTCAACCACTACGGTGTCGACCCCAGCAGCCTGATGCGCGCAGCGACCCAGCTGGTAAAAACCGGGCATATCCAGACCGGCGGCAGCACCATCACCATGCAGGTGGCGAAAAACTTCTTCCTCACCAGCGAACGCAGCTTCTCGCGCAAGACCAACGAGATCCTGCTGGCCCTGCAGATCGAGCGCGAGCTGACCAAGGACGAGATTCTCGAGCTGTACGTGAACAAGATCTACCTGGGCAACCGCGCCTACGGCATCGACGCAGCCGCGCAGGTGTATTACGGCAAGTCGATCCGCGACGTGAGCCTGGCGCAGATGGCCATGATCGCCGGCCTGCCCAAAGCACCGTCACGCTTCAACCCGCTGGCCAACCCGGTGCGCGCCAAGGAGCGCCGCGACTGGATCCTTGGCCGCATGTACAAGCTGGGCAAGATCGACGAAGCCAGCTACCAGGCAGCCCTGGCCGAGCCGCTCAATGCCAGCTACCACGTGCCGACGCCTGAGGTGAATGCCCCCTACATCGCTGAAATGGCCCGCGCGGAAATGGTCGGCCGTTACGGCAGCGACGCCTACACCGAAGGCTTCCGCGTCACCACAACAGTGCCCAGCGACATGCAGGAAATGGCCAACAAGGCCATCCTCAACGGCCTCTCCGACTACGACGAGCGCCACGGCTATCGCGGCCCGGAAGCCCGCTTCCCGGGCCGTACCCAGGCAGCCTGGCTGCAGGAACTGGGCAAGCAGCGCATCCTTGGTGGCCTGGAGCCGGCCATTGTCACCCATGTCGAAAAAACCGGCCTCAAGGTGCTGACCCGCGACGGCCAGCAAGCCGAGGTTGCCTGGGACACCATGAAGTGGGCGCGCCCGTTCATCAACAGCAACGCCCAGGGCCGTACACCGCAGTCGCCGGCCGACGTGGCCCAGGTCGGTGACCTGGTGCGTCTGCAGCGTCTGGACGACGGCAAGCTCAAGTTCAGCCAGGTGCCTGGTGCACAAAGCGCCTTGGTCACCCTCGACCCTTCCAACGGCGCCATTCGTGCACTGGTTGGCGGCTTCTCGTTCGAGCAGAGCAACTACAACCGCGCCATGCAGGCCAAGCGCCAACCAGGTTCGAGCTTCAAGCCGTTCATCTACAGTGCCGCACTGGACAGCGGCTACACGGCAGCCACCCTGGTCAACGATGCGCCGATCGTGTTCGTCGACGAGTCGGTGGATAAAGTGTGGCGGCCGAAGAACGATACCAACACCTTCCTTGGCCCGATCCGCATGCGCGAAGCGCTGTACAAGTCGCGTAACCTGGTGTCGATCCGCTTGCTGCAGGCCATGGGTGTAGACCGCACCATCGACTACATTGCGAAGTTCGGTTTCAACAAGCAGGACCTGCCACGCAACTTGTCGCTGGCCCTGGGCACCGCCACCCTGACCCCGATGGAAATCGCCACCGGCTGGAGCACATTCGCCAACGGCGGCTACAAGATCACCCCGTACCTGATCGACCGCATCGAAAGCCGCAGCGGCGAGACCCTGTTCACCGCCAACCCGGCCCGCGTACCGCAGGGTGCCGAAGACCAGGCGGGCCTGGCCGCACCTGAACAACCCATCAGCACCGCCGCCATGCCAGGTGAGGCGCCGCCGGCCTTCAGCCAGGTTGCGACTGCACCACAAGCACCTGCGGTGGCCGAGCAGATCATCGACGGGCGCACCACCTACATCCTCACCAGCATGCTGCAGGACGTGATCAAGCGCGGCACCGGCCGCCGGGCGCTGGCACTGGGCCGCACCGACCTCGCAGGCAAGACAGGCACCACCAACGAATCCAAGGACGCCTGGTTCTCCGGCTACAACGCCGATTACGTGACCACCGTGTGGGTCGGCTTCGACCAGCCGGAAACCCTCGGCCGTCGCGAGTACGGCGGTACGGCGGCCTTGCCGATCTGGATGAGCTTCATGGGCGCGGCGCTGAAGGACAAACCGAATCACGCACCGGCAGAACCGGAAGGCATCCTTAGCCTGCGGGTCGACCCGGTCAGTGGCCGCGCTGCCTCGCCGAGCACGCCGAATGCCTACTTCGAGCTATTCAAGGCCGAAGACTCGCCGCCGTCGGTGGATGAGCTGGGCAATGGTGCAGCGCCTGGCAGCCCGCTGCCAGCGGATGAAGCGGCGCCGATGGATCTGTTCTGAGGCTGGGTGTTTGACTGGGGTTATGTGAGGCTGCTGACATCGAGCGCCGCGCGGGCGGCGCTCGATCTCATAGGCGACAACTTTGCCATGGCAAACACCCTGCAGCCCTGACACATCCTTCACAATGCCAAACAAAAAGCCCCGGCTCATACGAGCCGGGGCTTTTTATGTCGCTACAGCGGCAATCAGCCGTTGAACACGTCATCCACGCTGGTCAGCGGGTAGTGCTTCGGATACGGCAGGGTAGCCACGCCGGATTCGATGGCGGCCTTGGCCACAGCGTCGGAAACGACAGTGATCAGGCGTGCGTCCAGCGGCTTCGGAATGATGTACTCACGGCCGAACTCCAGGCCTTCGACGCCGTAGGCTTCGCATACTTCCTTCGGCACTGGCAGCTTGGCCAGGTCCTTCAGGGCGATAGCGGCAGCGATCTTCATTTCTTCGTTGATGCGCTTGGCACGAACGTCCAGAGCACCACGGAAGATGAACGGGAAGCCCAGTACGTTGTTGACCTGGTTCGGGTAGTCGGAACGACCGGTCGCCATGATCACGTCGCTGCGGGTGGCGTGCGCCAGCTCTGGCGAGATTTCCGGGTCCGGGTTCGAGCAGGCGAACACGATCGGGTTGGCTGCCATCGACTTCAGGCCTTCCGGGCTCAGCAGGTTCGGGCCGGACAGGCCCACGAACACGTCTGCACCGTTCAGGGCATCAGCCAGGGTACGTTTGTCGGTAGCGTGGGCGAACTGCGCCTTGTATTGGTTCAGGTCGTCGCGGCCAGCGTGAATCACGCCGCTGCGGTCGATCATGTAGATGTTCTCGACCTTGGCACCCATGCTCACCAGCAGCTTCATGCAGGAGATGGCGGCTGCACCAGCACCCAGGCAGACGATCTTGGCGTCTTCCAGCTTCTTGCCGGCGATTTCCAGGGCGTTGATCATGCCGGCAGCGGTCACGATGGCGGTACCGTGCTGGTCATCGTGGAATACCGGAATGTCGCACTGTTCGATCAGGGTGCGCTCGATCTCGAAGCACTCAGGCGCCTTGATGTCTTCGAGGTTGATGCCACCGAAGGTGATCGAAATACGGCGAACGGTGTCGATGAACGCTTGTGGGCTTTCCGATTCGACTTCGATGTCGAACACGTCGATACCGGCGAAACGCTTGAACAGAACACCCTTGCCCTCCATGACCGGCTTGGAAGCCAGTGGGCCGAGGTCGCCCAGACCGAGGATGGCGGTGCCATCGGAAATCACCGCAACCAGGTTGCCTTTGCCGGTGTACTTGTAAGCCAGCTCTGGATCACGGCCGATTTCACGCACGGGTTCTGCAACACCTGGGCTGTAGGCCAGGGCGAGGTCACGGGCGGTGGCAGTGGGCTTGGAGAGCTCGACGCTCAGTTTCCCCGGACGAGGTTGAGCGTGGTATTCGAGAGCGGCGGTTTTCAGGTCTGACATGGTGGGCATTCCGCTATTTACTGTTCTGACGGACCGCCGAGGATACGCAAAGAGCCGGGGAGTCACAAGACTGGTCGGTCACTTGTGTCAAGGCCTTTAGCCTACGACTTTACGCTATAACCCACGGGGGCATACGGCTCACAGTGTGTACAATCTAATAGCGAAATGTCTACATCTTTTAGCCTGAAATACGCTCCAACATGCTCGGATCGGTCAATGGCAACACCCAGCGTCGCTGCCCGGGCTTCAAGCCGCCCTTGCGGGAACGGTCCAGCACCCAGCCACGCGCCTCGACCTGGCGTCCCTTGAGGTTATCGAAGAAGCTGGCGGGGAAGTTGCGTTGCAGACGAGCGGGAACCTGCAGCACCACGGCGTCGTCCAGTGTCAGCCAGACACCGCCACGGTTGCGTTCGATACCCTTGATGCGGCCACCAACCACAGCGAAACCCGGCTGCCTGACTTCCCCTGCCGGGACCACGGGCGAACGGCGCCACAAGCCGCTGCCTGCCTTGCGCGCCGCTTGCTCGGCAAGTTGCTGGCAACCGCTGAGACGCACATTCGGAGCCACTGCCACGCGGTAGCCCAAACCCTCGCTGAGTAACTGTGCTTCCAGATTGTCGCCATTACGGCCGTAGATATGCGCCAGCGTGCGGCCGTATTTGTCTTTGTCCTCAACGCCTGGCACCAGCCCGATACGCCCATCACTGGCCTTGACCAGCGCCTGCAAGCGCCGCTTCGCGGCCTCGGCATAAGGCTCGCTGGTGCGCCCGTTGCGGCCAATTTCCGGGGCGTTGATGCCAATCAGGCGTACGCTGCGGCCATCGGCCAGGCGCACGGTATCGCCATCCACCACCTGGCGCACCAGCACCTGCTGTGGCTGCTGCGGTAGCGGGCAGAATGCCAGGGCGGGAAAGGCCCAGATGGCACCCATAAAAAAAGCGCCCACAAGGGGCGCCTTTTTTTGCAGCACTGCGAAACCCGAGGGGTTCGCCATGCGCATGATTACTTCTTGGTACCGAACATACCGAAGCGATCGGCGAACTTCTGTACGCGGCCGCCGGTGTCCAGGACTTTCTGCTTACCGGTGTAGAACGGGTGGCACAGGTTGCAAACGTCGATCGACAGGACATTGCCCAGGGTCGAACGGGTTTCGAACTTGTTGCCGCAGCTGCAGGTGACTGCAACTACTTCGTAGTTCGGGTGGATACCTTCTTTCATGGTCACTTCCTCGAGCTGCGTGCCGCCACCCAACACCAATTGTTGAATACCGCACGTAATTAGGCGGCGAATAATACCAGAGCACAGCGTCAGTGCAAGATGTCGCTTGCACCGACCGTCGTCTGCTAGGCTCGCCAGTTCTTGTAACGCCCTCCGAGTATTTTTGCGTGTCCGACGTCATCCTGCGCCTTGCCCTGCCCTCCCCGTTACGCCGCCTGTTCGACTACAAGGCGCCGGCGAGCATGGCGCGCCAGGCCTTGACCCCGGGCATGCGCATCCGCGTGCCCTTTGGCCGCCGCGAAATGATCGGTGTGCTGGTGGAGGTATGCGCACAGAGCGAAGTGCCTGCCGACAAGCTGAAACCGGCCAGCGCCCTGCTCGACCCGGTGTCCCCCATCCCGGCGTCGCTGTTCAAGCTGTGCCTGTGGACCGCCCAGTACTACCAGCACAGCCTGGGCGACACCCTGAGCTGGGCCTTGCCCACCCTGCTGCGCCAGGGCGAACCTGCCGAAATGCGCCAGGAGCGCTTCTGGCACATTGCCCCCGGCGCACGCCTGGAAGACCCACGCATTGCCCGTGCGCCGCGCCAGCGCGACGCCCTCAAGACCCTGGCCCAGCACCCGCATGGCGTGGCCCACACCCTGCTGGCCAAGCTCAACCTGAACAAGGACAGCCTCGACCTGCTACTGGCCAAGGAACTGGTACAGGTCGAGGTCCGTCGCCACTTGCCGGCACTGCGCCACGAACACTGGCTGGCACAACCGGAACTGCCGCTCAACGACGAACAACGCGATGCCTTCGACGCGGTACGCGAGGGCTTTGGCGGCTTCGGCGCGTTCCTGCTGGCCGGCGTCACCGGCAGCGGCAAGACCGAGGTCTACCTGCAACTGATCCGCGAAACCCTGGAAGCCGGCAAGCAAGCGCTGGTGCTGATCCCCGAAATCAACCTCGGCCCGCAAACCCTGGCGCGCTTCGAACAACGCTTCAACGCCCGCATCGCCCTGCTGCATTCGGCGGTGAACGACCGCGAACGCCTGGACGCCTGGCTGGCGGCGCGTGACGGCGAGGCCGACATCATCATCGGCACTCGCTCGGCGCTGTTCACGCCAATGAAAAACCCCGGCCTGATCATCATCGACGAGGAGCACGACGGCTCCTATAAACAGCAGGAGGGCCTGCGCTACCACGCCCGCGACCTGGCACTGGTGCGTGCCCACCAGGAAAACATCCCGATCCTGCTCGGCTCGGCCACGCCGTCGCTGGAAACCCTGCACAACGCCCTGACCGGCCGCTACCGCCTGCTGCGCATGAACCAGCGCGCCGGCGGCGCCCGCCCGCCACGCATGCTGCGTCTGGACGTGAAAAGCCTGCCTCTGGACAGCGGTATCAGCGGCCCGTTGCAGCAGGCCATCCGCCAGACCCTGGAAGCCGGCCAGCAAGTGCTGGTGTTCCTCAACCGCCGCGGCTTCGCCCCGACTCTGCTGTGCCACGATTGCGGCTGGCTGTCCGAATGCCCGCGTTGCGACGCACGCATGACCGTGCATCAGCGCTCCGGCGTGCTGCGCTGCCACCACTGCGGCTATGACGAACGCCTGCCGCACCAGTGCCCTCAATGCAACCACGTGGACCTGCGCCCGGTCGGTGCCGGCACCGAGCGGGCCGAAGAACGCCTGAAGGTGCTGTTCCCGGACTACCCGATCCTGCGGGTGGACCGCGACAGTACGGCGCGCAAGGACGCCATGCACAACCTGTTCAGCACCATCCAGCGGGGCCAGCCGAGCATCCTTGTCGGCACGCAGATGCTTGCCAAGGGTCACCATTTCCCACGGGTTACCCTGGTGGCCATCCTCGACGCCGATGGTGGGCTTTTCTCGGGTGATTTCCGCGCCAGCGAACGCATGGCGCAGTTGATCGTGCAGGTGGCCGGGCGTGCCGGGCGTGCCGAAGAGCCCGGCAAGGTCATCATCCAGACCCACCTGGCCGACCACCCGCTGCTGGTGCAGCTTACCGAGCAGGGCTACTTCGCCTTTGCAGAACAGGCCCTGGACGAACGCCGCGCCGCCGGTTTGCCGCCTTATTCTCATTTGGCGCTGCTGCGCGCCGAAGCGCACAAGCCGGGGCAGACCGAAGGCTTCCTCGACGAAGCCTGCGCCGCGGCCGAACGCCTGGTGGCCGAACAACGCCTGCCAGGTATAGAACTGCTAGGCCCAGTACCGGCGCCCATGGAGCGCCGTGCCGGGCGCTTCCGTGCGCAACTGTTGATACAGGCCAATACCCGGGCGCCTTTGCATCGACTGATCAGCGCCTGGTTGCTAGTGTTGGAGCAGATGCCGAGCGGGCGCCAGGTGCGCTGGTCACTGGATGTCGACCCGGTCGACCTGTACTGACGTCCGGGCTGCTTTGCAGCCCCAAAGGTTGGCAACCCGCTCCCAGCCACGGATAATGCCCAGTTTTTCCACCTGCGCATCCAGGCGCTCACCGCGCTTGCGGTCGAAAAGAGATCCCCATGAAAGACACCATTCGCCAGCTGATCCAGCAAGCCCTCACCCAACTCGTCACCGACGGTGTGCTGCCTGAAGGGCTGTCGCCGGCGATCCAGGTGGAAAACGCCCGGGACAAGACCCACGGCGATTTCGCCAGCAACATCGCCATGATGCTGGCCAAGCAGGCGGGCATGAAGCCGCGTGACCTGGCCGAAAAGCTGATCAATGCCCTGCCGGCCAGCGCCGACATCAGCAAGGTCGAGATTGCCGGCCCTGGTTTCCTCAACTTCTTCCAGAACACCGACGCCCTGGCCAACCGCCTGGACGCTGCCCTGGCCGATGCCCACCTGGGCGTGCGCAAGGCCGGCCCGAGCGAGAAAGTCGTCATCGACATGTCGGCGCCGAACCTGGCCAAAGAGATGCACGTCGGCCACCTGCGTTCGACCATCATCGGTGACAGCGTGGCTCGCGTACTGGAATTCTTGGGTGACAACGTCATTCGCCAGAACCATGTGGGCGACTGGGGTACCCAGTTCGGCATGCTGATGGCCTACCTGCAGGAAAACCCGATCACCAGCGACGAGCTGTCGGACCTGGAAAACTTCTACCGCGCCGCCAAGAAGCGCTTTGACGAGTCGGAGGAGTTCGCCACCCGCGCCCGCGGCCTGGTGGTCAAGCTGCAAGCCGGCGACCCGGACTGCCTGGCCCTGTGGACGCGCTTCAAGGACATCTCGCTGTCGCACTGTCAGAAGACCTACGAGCTGCTCAACGTCAAGCTGACCATGGCCGACGTGATGGGCGAAAGCGCCTACAACGACGACCTGGCCAACGTGGTGGCCGACCTCAAGGCCAAAGGCCTGCTGGTCGAAGACCAGGGCGCCCAGTGCGTGTTCCTCGAAGAATTCAAAAACAGCGAAGGCGAGCCACTGCCGGTCATCGTGCAGAAGGCCGACGGCGGCTACCTGTACGCCACCACCGACCTGGCCGCCGTGCGCTACCGCAGCAACGTGCTCAAGGCTGACCGCGCCCTGTACTTCGTCGACCAGCGCCAGGCCCTGCACTTCAACCAGGTGTTCGAAGTGGCACGCCGTGCAGGCTTTGTCGGTCACCCGATGCAGATGGAACACATGGGCTTCGGCACCATGAACGGCGCCGACGGCCGCCCGTTCAAGACCCGTGACGGCGGCACCGTGAAGCTGATCGACCTGCTTACCGAGGCCAAGGAACGCGCCTATGCGCTGGTCAAGGAAAAGAACCCGAGCCTGGCCGACGAAGACCTGCGCCACATCGGTGAAGTGGTAGGCATCGGCGCGGTGAAATACGCCGACCTGTCCAAGCACCGCACCAGCGACTACAGCTTCAACTTCGAGCTGATGCTCAACTTCGAAGGCAACACCGCCCCTTACCTGCTGTACGCCTACACCCGCGTGGCTGGCGTGTTCCGCAAGCTGGGCAAGGGCTTTGACGAAGTGGACGGCAACATCGTGCTGCAGGCTGCCCATGAGCAGGACCTGGCAGCACGCCTGGCGCAGTTTGGCGAAATCCTCAACAACGTCGCTGACAAGGGCACGCCGCACGTACTGTGCAGCTACCTGTACGACCTGGCCGGCCTGTTCTCCAGTTTCTACGAGAACTGCCCGATCCTCGCTGCGGACACCCCCGAGCAGCAACAAAGCCGCCTGCGCCTGGCTGCCCTGACCGGCCGCACCCTCAAACAAGGTCTGGAACTGCTCGGCCTGGAAACCCTGGAGCGCATGTAAGTTGGCTGCCAAGAAAAAACCCGCACCCAAGCGCGGTGCCAGCCGCCAGACGGCGCCGGCCAAGCAGCCGATCCCCGGCTGGGTATGGCTGGCCGTCGGCCTGACCGTAGGCGCATTCATCGTGTTCCTGATGAAGCTCGAACCTGGTAGCGAAGACATCAAGCGCGCCAAGCCCGAGCAGCAAAAGCCTGAGAAAGTGGCCGAAGCGAGCAAGGCAGCGCAGCCCTCCCCGCAGCAGCCAGTGAAGCCGAAATACGACTTCTACACCCTGCTGCCGGAGTCCGAGGTGATCGTGCCACCAGAGGCCGTGCCGGAGAAAACACCACCGGTGCCGGCTCAGCCGGTAACCCCGGTGACGCCAGCAGAAGCGGCGAAAATCGACACCGCACGGGCCCAGGCGGCCTTGCTCGGCCAAACCCCGCCGCCGGCACCACCGGTGATCAAGCCCGCAGCCACCACCCAGTACTTCCTGCAGGCCGGCTCGTTCCGCAAGCAGGCCGATGCCGACAAAGTGCGCGCGCAGATCATCCTGCTGGGCCAGTCGGTGAAGGTAGAGTCGGGTACGGTCAAGGACGAAACCTGGTACCGCGTGCTGGTGGGCCCGTTCAGCAACCGCGAGCAGCTGACCGGGGCGCAAAAGCAATTGTCCGGGGCAGGGTTCAGCAACCTGTTGCTGCAGCAGCGACAAACCCGCCAGTAACGAAAAAGGCCTTGCCGCTTCTACGCGACAAGGCCTTTTTTGTGGGCGCTTCCGGCCTCTTCGCAGGCTCACCCGCGAAGCCTTTCAACGCAAAGCATTCCTCTCGGAGACCTGGCTGTTCAACGTCCAGAAGTCATACAGCACTCCCACCAGGAACAGCCCGCCGGTAAAGAAGTAGATGATCGCGGTGATCCACTTGCCCTGATACAGCCGGTGCAGGCCAAACACCCCGAGGAAGGTCAGCAGGATCCAGGCGATGTTGTAGTCGATACGCCCGGACTGGAACCTCAGATCGGCTTCACGGTCCATGGACGGGATCAAAAACAGGTCGATCAACCAGCCAATGCCTAGCAGCCCGAAGGTGAAGAACCAGATCGTCCCGGTAATCGGCTTGCCGTAGTAGAAGCGATGCGAGCCGGTGAAGCCGAAAATCCACAGCAGGTAGCCGATGGTCTTGCTGTGAGTGTCGTGATAGGGCACACCCTGTTGATAACTGTTCATTCATAGCCCTCGTGGGTTATCTGAAAATTTTCTAAAAAAAAATGTGACTTTTTCGTCGCATGCCGACGTACGGCAGCCAGGCAATCGACCAACGGATCAAAGATTGATCAAAAAGCTGTTATAAAGTTGCGCGCCCAACACATAACTATTCATAAGAGCTTCATCTATGCCGCCTTTACTCAAGACATGGCTGACCCTCTGTCTATTATTGCCCCTGGCCGCCCACGCCACCAATCGTGAGCAACGTCTTCCCAATGGTTTCACCGGCTACACCACCAATGCCTCGGTGAGACACGCGCCAACCAAGCAGGCCACCCTGCGCGCGCGCCCGAGCAACGCTGCCAGCAGCCGTGGTGCGCCTGTTGCTGCCATGTCGCCGAAGCAGAGCAGCGATGTGCTCAGCCGTGCGGTGAACGTGCTCGGCACTCCTTACGTTTGGGGTGGCAGCAGCCCGAAAAAAGGCTTCGACTGCAGTGGCCTGGTCAAATACGCCTTCAACGATGTTGCCGACGTCGACCTGCCGCGTACCTCCAATGCCATGGCCCAAGGCCACGGCGTGAAGGTGGCCAAGGGTGACCTGAAGCCTGGTGACCTGATCTTCTTCAACATCAAGAGCCGCCGGGTGAACCATGTTGCCATCTACCTGGGCAACGACCGTTTCATCCATGCGCCACGGCGTGGCAAGCGGGTGAGCATCGACACCCTGAGCAAGCCTTACTGGCAGAAGCACTATGTCGTGGCCAAGCGGGTGCTGCCGAAAGAACAGCAGCAGCTGAGCCTGGCCAAGCGCTGACCTGATCGGCGCTTTCCTGCGCCGGCCTCTTCGCGGGCAAGCCCGCTTCCACAGAGATATCACAGCCTTCGAAATCTGTGCCGACCCTGTGGGAGCGGGCTTGCCCGCGAAAGGGCCGGTGCGGGCACTATAGATCTTTGATCAGACCCATCTCTCTCAGCTCCCGCACGGCCCCCTCCATCGTCCGCATCCCTTCTGCAGCACCCGCCTGCATCACCGAACACAACTGCGCCATCCGCCCCTCACGCACCAGGTTACGCACCGCCGTCGTCGCCACCAGCACTTCCCGCGCTGCAACCCGCCCGCCATCTACGCGCCTGACCAGCACCTGCGCCACCACCAGGCGCAGCGACTCGGCCAGCATCGCGCGCACCAACGGCTTTTCCTCGGCAGCAAACACCTCCACCAACCGATCGATGCTGTTTACGGCCGAACGCGTATGCACCGTCGCCAGCACCAGGTGCCCGGTCTCTGCCGCGCGCAAGGCCAGACGAACGGTCTCCAGGTCGCGCAATTCGCCAATCATGATCACATCCGGGTCCTGTCGCAGGGCACTGCGCAGCCCTTGGGCAAAGCCGCCGCTGTGGCGCCCAATCTCACGCTGATTGACCAGGCTGCGTTGGCTGCTGTGGATAACTTCGACCGGGTCTTCCAGGGTAATGATGTGCAGCGCCCGCTCCCGGTTCAGCTGGTCAAGCAGCGACGCCAGGGTGCTGGACTTGCCACTGCCGGTCGGCCCACCCACCAAGACCAAACCATCATGGCATTGCGCAACAGCTTGATACACATCCCCCAGGTCCAGTTCATCCAGCGTGGCGATCCGCCCGGGGATCAGCCGAAAGGTTGCTCCAGGGCCATTCAGCTGGCGAAACAGGTTCAGCCGAAAACGGCCGAGCGTGGGCAATGCCAGCGCCAAGTCCAGTTCATCGCCCTCGGCCCATTGCCGCCTTTGCTGCTCTGTCATCAAGAGCGCCATGCCCTCGGCCAGGTCTGCCGCCACCAGCGGTGGCAAGTTCATGCGCTGCAATTCACCGTCCAGGCGCAGCATCGGTATCTGGCCCGCCGCCAGGTGCAGGTCCGAAGCCCCCGCCTCCACGGCTCGGGCCAACAGGTCGGTCACATCCATAAGACTCCCCAAAGGCCTTCAAGTAGGTAGAATGCCGCAAACCCTACAGCTGCCGGCATCCATCCATGTCCACCCTAGCAGACAACCTTTCCGCGATTTCCGCCCGTATCGCCAATGCTGCCCAGGCAGCCGGGCATGATCCGGCCAGCGTCCAGCTGCTGGCTGTGAGCAAAACCAAGCCCGCCAGCGCTATCCGCGAGGTCCACGCTGCCGGCGTGCGTGACTTCGGGGAAAACTACCTACAGGAAGCGCTGACAAAGCAGCAGGCGCTCAGCGACTTGCCCTTGATCTGGCACTTCATCGGCCCCATTCAGTCGAACAAGACCAAAGCCATTGCCGAGCATTTCGACTGGGTGCATTCCGTGGACCGCCTGAAAATCGCCCAACGCCTGTCCGAGCAGCGGCCTGCCGGGCTGGCGCCACTGAACATCTGCCTGCAGGTAAACGTCAGTGGCGAAGACAGCAAGTCCGGCTGCGCCCCCGCCGACCTGCCGGCCCTGGCCAAGGCCGTGGCCGCATTGCCCAACCTGCGCCTGCGCGGGCTGATGGCAATCCCCGAACCCACCGATGATCGCGCCGCCCAAGAGGCTGCCTTCTCCAGCCTGCGGGCGTTGCAGAAAGGGCTGGACCTTGGCCTGGACACCCTGTCCATGGGCATGAGCCACGACCTGGAAGCGGCGATCGCTCAGGGTGCGACCTGGGTGCGTATCGGTACCGCCCTGTTCGGGGCACGCGACTACGGCAACACCTGATTCCATGCTTCACTCACTCTTTTCCACAAGGACCTGACATGAGCAAGACTCGCATTGCCTTTATCGGCGCCGGCAACATGGCCGCCAGCCTGATCGGTGGTCTGCGTGCCCAGGGCCTGGACGCCTCGCAGATCCGCGCCAGCGACCCGGGCGCCGAGACCCGCAGCCGCATCCAGGCTGAGCACGGCATCGAAACCTTCGAGCACAACGCCCAGGCCATCGACGGTGCCGACGTCATCGTGCTGGCAGTCAAGCCGCAGGTCATGAAAGCCGTGTGCCAGGCCCTGCAACCCAACCTGCAGGATGGCCAGCTGATCGTTTCCATCGCCGCCGGTATCACCTGCGCCAGCCTGCAAAGCTGGGTGGGCGCTCGCCCGGTAGTGCGTTGCATGCCCAACACCCCGGCGCTGTTGCGTCAGGGCGTGAGCGGCCTGTACGCCACCGCTGAGGTGTCCGGCGAACAGCGCCAGCAGGCCGAACAACTGCTGTCGGCCGTGGGCACCGCCCTGTGGCTGGAGCAGGAGCAGCAACTGGACGCTGTGACCGCCGTGTCCGGCAGTGGCCCGGCGTACTTCTTCCTGCTGATCGAGGCCATGACAGCGGCAGGCGAAAAACTCGGCCTGCCACGCGAAACCGCCTCGCAGCTGACCTTGCAGACGGCCTTGGGCGCGGCGCGCATGGCGGTTGCCAGCGATGTCGATGCCGCCGAACTGCGCCGCCGCGTCACCTCGCCCGCCGGCACCACGGAAGCGGCGATCAAGTCGTTCCAGGCCAGCGGCTTCGAAGCCATCGTCGAGCAGGCACTGCAGGCTGCGGCCACGCGCTCTGCCGAGCTGGCCGAACAACTGGGCAAATAAGGAGCTTTAGATGAATGCACTGTCCGGTGCCGCGATCTTCGTGGTGCAAACCTTGGTCAGCCTGTACCTGGTGATCGTACTGCTGCGCTTCGTGCTGCAGCTGGTCAAAGCCAACTTCTACAACCCGCTTTGCCAGTTCGCGGTGCGCGCGACCCAGCCGCTGCTCAAGCCGATCCGCCGGGTCATCCCCAGTGTCGGCGGGCTCGACACCTCGTCGCTGCTGCTGGCAATCGTTATCCAGGCCCTGCTGATGGGCTTCGTGCTGATGGTCACCTACGGCACGTTCGGCGACATCCTGCACCTGTTGATGTGGGCGATCATCGGCATCACCTCGCTGTTCCTGAAGATTTTCTGGGTGGCGATGATCGTGATGGTGATCGTTTCGTGGGTCGCCCCCAACAGCCATAACCCGGCGGCCGAGCTGGCCTACCAGATCAGCGAGCCGGTGCTGGCACCGTTCCGCCGTATCGTGCCTAACCTTGGCGGCATGGATATCTCGCCGATCTTCGCCTTCCTGGCGATCCAGGTGATCCAGTCGTTCGTCATGCCCCCGCTGGCCGCCTACGCCGGCATGCCACAGGAACTGTGGCGCATGATCTGACCCTGGTTGCCCCCAGCGGCAAGCCTTTGCTTGCCGCTGGGGGTAGCGCTCTTTAGACTTACGCCTCCGTCAAGCGTGAGCAGGGTCGATGTCCACTGTCTTTCCCGAAGATTCCGTCGGTCTGGTAGTACCGCAAACCGCCCGGTTCGATGAACCGCTGGCCCTGGCCTGTGGCCGTTCCCTGGCCAGTTACGAGCTGGTCTACGAGACCTATGGCACCCTGAACGCCAGCGCGAGCAACGCCGTGCTGATCTGCCATGCCCTTTCCGGCCACCACCATGCCGCTGGCTACCATGCCGAAACCGACCGCAAGCCGGGTTGGTGGGACAGCTGCATCGGCCCTGGCAAGCCCATCGACACCAACCGCTTCTTCGTGGTCAGCCTGAACAACCTCGGCGGCTGCAACGGCAGCACCGGCCCCAGCAGCATCAACCCGGCCACCGGCAAGCCTTATGGCGCCGATTTCCCGGTGCTGACTGTCGAAGACTGGGTACACAGCCAGGCACGCCTGGCAGACCGCCTGGGCATTGCGCAATGGGCAGCAATCGTCGGCGGCAGCCTGGGTGGCATGCAGGCACTGCAATGGACCATGACCTACCCCGAGCGTGTGCGCCATTGTGTCGACATCGCCTCGGCGCCCAAGCTGTCAGCACAGAACATTGCCTTCAACGAAGTGGCACGCCAGGCCATCCTTACCGACCCTGAATTCCACGGTGGTTCGTTCCAGGACCAGGGCGTGATCCCCAAGCGCGGTCTGATGCTGGCGCGCATGGTCGGCCACATCACCTACCTGTCGGACGACTCGATGGGTGAAAAATTCGGCCGTGAGCTCAAGAGCGACAAGCTCAACTACGACTTCCACAGTGTCGAGTTCCAGGTCGAAAGCTACCTGCGCTACCAGGGCGAAGAGTTTTCTGGCCGTTTCGACGCCAATACCTATCTGCTGATGACCAAGGCGCTGGACTATTTCGACCCGGCCGCCGCCCAGGGCGGTGACCTGGCTGCCACTCTGGCCCACGTCAAGGCGGACTACTGCATCATGTCGTTCACAACCGACTGGCGCTTCTCGCCGGCCCGTTCGCGCGAAATCGTCGACGCCCTCATGGCGGCCCGCAAGAACGTGTGTTACCTGGAGATCGACTCGCCTTACGGGCACGATGCCTTCCTGATCCCCACACCTCGCTACATGCAGGGTTTCTCGAACTACATGAACCGCATTGCCATCTGAGGACAGCATGAGAGCCGATCTGGAAATCATCCACGACTGGATCCCCGCCGGCAGCCGGGTACTCGACCTGGGCTGCGGCAGCGGCGAACTGCTGGCCTCGCTGCGTGACCGCAAGCAAGTCACCGGCTATGGCCTGGAGATCGACGCCGACAACATTGCCGCGTGCGTGGCCAAGGGCGTCAACGTCATCGAGCAGGACCTGGACAAAGGCCTGGGCAACTTCGCCAGCAACAGTTTCGACGTAGTGATCATGACCCAGGCCCTGCAGGCCGTGGAGTACCCCGACCGCATCCTCGACGAGATGCTGCGCGTGGGCCGCCAGTGCATCATCACCTTCCCGAACTTCGGCCACTGGCGCTGCCGCTGGTACCTGGCCACCAAGGGACGCATGCCGGTATCGGACTTCATGCCGTATACCTGGTACAACACGCCGAACATCCACTTCTGCACCTTCGCCGACTTCGAAGAGCTGGTGCACGAGCGCAGGGCCAAGGTGCTCGACCGCCTTGCCGTCGACCACTTGCACCGCAACGGGTGGGGTGGCCGGCTTTGGCCTAATCTTCTAGGTGAGATCGGCATCTATCGCGTCAGCAGCCCGGGCCTGCAAGAGCACCAGCTCGCGGTCTGACGCCCACCGGAGGAATCGCCCCATGCATCGCCTAGCCCTGTTCCTGATCAGCCTGTGCCTGGCCTTGCCGGTACTGGCTGCCGATGCCGCCCGGCCCGAGCGCAAGGAAGTGTTTGGCGACGTGACGGTGCACTACAGCGCGTTCACGTCGAGCATGCTCACGCCCGAGGTGGCCGCAGCCACCGGCCTGGTGCGCAGCAAGAACCAGGGCGTGCTCAACATTGCCGTACTCAAGGCCAACAAACCTGCCACAGCGGTGGTCAGCGGCACGGTCAAGGACCTGACCGGGCGCAGCAGCCCACTGTCGTTCAAACAGATTACCGAACAGGGCGCGGTGTACTACATCGCCCAGTTCAAGATCGAACAGCCAGAAACCGTTACCTTCGACCTGAATATCGAAACCGGCGGTATCAGCAATTCCCTTAGCTTCAACCAGGAAGTGTTCCCAGGCGAATGATGAATTTCCAGCAACTCGTATTGGCCAGCCACAACGCCGGCAAACTCAAGGAACTGCAGGCCATGCTCGGCCAGTCCGTGCAACTGCGTTCGATTGGCGAATTCAGCCAGGTAGAGCCAGAAGAAACCGGCCTGTCGTTCGTTGAAAACGCCATTCTCAAGGCGCGTAACGCCGCACGTATCTCCGGCCTGCCGGCCTTGGCTGACGATTCCGGCCTGGCGGTGGACTTCCTCGGTGGTGCGCCGGGTATCTACTCGGCGCGCTACGCCGACGGCAAGGGTGACGCGGCCAACAATGCCAAGCTGCTCGAAGCCTTGAAGGACGTGCCCGAAGCCGAGCGCGGTGCGCAGTTCGTCTGCGTACTGGCGCTGGTGCGCCACGCCGACGACCCGCTGCCGATCCTGTGCGAAGGCCTATGGCACGGCAGCATCCTGTTCGAGGCCAGCGGCGAGCACGGCTTTGGCTATGACCCGCTGTTCTGGGTGCCGGAACGCAACTGCTCCAGCGCCGACCTGGCCCCTGTGGACAAAAACCAGCTCAGCCACCGCGCCCGTGCCATGGCCCTGCTGCGCCAACGTCTGGGCCTGGCATGATCGCAACGCTGTCCACCCCCGGCGCGGCGGGTTTCACCAGCCTGCCGCCGCTGGCGCTGTACATCCACATTCCGTGGTGCGTACGCAAGTGCCCTTACTGCGACTTCAACTCCCACGCTGCCGGGCCTGAACTGCCGGAAGACGCCTACGTCACAGCACTACTGGACGACCTCGATCAGGAGCTGGCTGCCGTACAGAGCCGCCCGATCAGTTCGATCTTCTTCGGGGGCGGTACGCCCAGCCTGTTCAGTGCCAACGCCTTGGGCCGGCTGCTGCGAGGCGTGGAACAACGCATCCCGTTCGCACCCGACATCGAAATCACCCTGGAAGCGAACCCTGGCACCTTCGAGCAGGACAAGTTCAAGGCCTACCGGCAAACCGGCATCAACCGCCTGTCCATCGGTGTGCAAAGTTTCCAGCCCGCCAAGCTGGAGGCGCTGGGGCGCATCCACAATGGCGATGAAGCGGTCCGTGCTGCCGGCATGGCGCGTGCGGCCGGCTTCGACAACTTCAACATGGACCTGATGCACGGCCTGCCCGACCAGTCGCTGGAGGATGCGCTGGGCGACCTGCGCCAGGCCATCGACCTGGGGCCGACGCACCTGTCGTGGTACCAGCTGACCGTGGAGCCAAACACGGTGTTCTGGAACCAACCGCCAGAGCTGCCCGAAGACGACATCCTCTGGGACATCCAGGAAGCCGGCCAGGCACTGATGGCCGAGCATGGCTTCCGCCAGTACGAGGTATCGGCCTACGCCCAGGCGGGCCGCGCTGCCCGGCACAACCTGAACTACTGGCGCTTCGGTGACTTCATCGGCATCGGCGCTGGTGCCCACGGCAAGCTGACTTTCGCCGACGGGCGCATCCTGCGTACCTGGAAGACCCGCCTGCCCAAGGATTACCTGAACCTGGCCAAGCCATTCAAGGCCGGCGAGAAGCTGCTGCCGGTCGACGAGCTGCCATTCGAGTTCCTGATGAACGCCCTGCGCCTGACCGACGGAGTGGAAGCCGAGCTGTTCACCCTGCGCACCGGTTTGCCACTGGAGCAACTGCGCGAGGCACGCCGCGCCGCCGAACAAAAGGGCCTTTTGCAGGTCGAACCGGATCGACTGGTGGCCACGCCGAGGGGCCAATTGTTCCTCAATGACCTGCTGCAGTATTTCTTGACCTAAGGATGACCCATGGATCTGGTACTTGATCTGCTCGCGACGGTTTCCCGCTGGAGCCGCGGTAACCTGTCGGAGATTTCACTGGCCTTGGTAGGCTGCCTGCTGGTGCTGTTTGGTAGCGATGTCAAAGCCTGGGCCGAGCAGCGGCTGGGTGGCTTGGCGGGCGCATTGCGAGTGCCGTTCATGGCGCTGATGGTGATGATCGGCAGCGGTGCGGCGCTGATCTATGCCACGCCGTGGGTGGTGAAGGGGTTGAGCCAGTTCAACAACTACGCGCTCGCGCCGGTGCTGTTGGTAGTGCTGGTGTTGATTGGTGTGGTGGCGGATCGCCGCGGGTAAGCATTGCTAAAAGCTGCCCCGGGATACCAGGGCAGCCCTACCTCCTGACTAGCCCTTAACGGGCATCATCGAAGTGGTCGCGCATGAAATCCCGAACGGTCTTGATCACTATCAAGATCCGGGCAAGCTTCCAGACGCGGCTCAGCGCATCAAGCAAACGCTTCATATGCCTTGGCCTCCATGTTGGCGGGCCAATCTTCCAGCATCTAACCGGCACTTCGATGCCTTCGAAAACCAGGTGAAGGCTTTCAGTGAAGTGGCCAGGTCAATGGCCCTTCGATAAACATTTACCGGCACGGTTCTCAGGCCGTGTCGAAGGGGCCGGAAAGCGGCATTCTTCTCCTACCCGGCCCATCACTGAATCCATCCACAAGGGAGCCATGCGATGATACGTGGAGCAGCCCCCCAAAGCTGTTAACAGCTCCGACACACGTGATGCCGCATGTTTCCATGCATTGACGCGCGTTCGCGGGCTACCTATGATCGTTCGACCAGGTGGGGGTTTTCAGTGAAGTCCCAGAGCGAAGGATACTCAGTCCTGTTGCTCACAAAAAAACCGCCTTTCTCAAGGCGGTTTTTTTTCGCCTGCATTTCTGCAAGCACCAGCACATCGAAAGGCCGTATCAGCCGTTCAATCCACCTTCTCGAACTTCAAGTCCCACACCCCATGTCCCAGCCGCTCGCCGCGGCGTTCGAACTTGGTGATCGGGCGCTCTTCCGGGCGTGGCACGTAGGTGCCGTCGGCCGCACGGTTGCGATAGCCAGGCGCAGCACTCATCACTTCCAGCATATACTCGGCATACGGCTCCCAGTCGGTCGCCATGTGGAACACGCCACCGGGCTTGAGCTTGCGACGTACCAGCTCGGCAAACTCCAGCTGCACGATGCGGCGCTTGTGGTGACGGGCCTTGTGCCACGGGTCGGGGAAGAACAGCATCAAGCGGTCGAGGCTGTTGTCCGCCACGCAGCGGTTCAGCACTTCGATGGCATCGCAGTCATACACCCGCAGGTTCTTCAGGCCCTGGGTCAGCACGCCGTTGAGCAGCGCGCCCACACCGGGGCGGTGCACTTCCACGCCGATAAAGTCCTGCTCAGGCGCGGCAGCAGCCATTTCCAGCAGGGAATGGCCCATGCCGAAGCCGATCTCCAGGGTGCGCGGCGCCGAGCGGCCAAACACCTGGTCGTAGTCCACCGGGCTGTCGGCCAGCGGCAGGATGTACAGTGGGCCGCCCTGGTCCAGGCCGCGTTGCTGGCCTTCGGTCATGCGCCCGGCGCGCATCACGAAGCTCTTGATGCGGCGGTGTGGGCGGGCGTCGCCGTCGGGGGTGATCGGCGTATCGTGCGATTCAGTCATCAGGGGCTCTTACTTGATCAGACCATCCAGCGGCGAAGAGGCGCTGGCATAGAGTTTCTTCGGCATGCGGCCGGCCAGGTAGGCCAGGCGACCGGCGACGATGGCGTGCTTCATGGCTTCGGCCATCAGCACTGGCTGCTGGGCGTGGGCAATGGCCGAGTTCATCAGCACGGCCTCGCAACCCATTTCCATGGCGATGGTGGCGTCGGAAGCCGTGCCTACCCCCGCATCGACCAGTACCGGCACCTTGGACTCCTCCAGGATGATCTGCAGGTTGTAGGGGTTGCAGATACCCAGGCCGGTACCAATCAGGCCAGCCAGTGGCATCACCGCGATGCAGCCGGCTTCGGCCAGTTGGCGAGCAATGATCGGGTCATCGCTGGTGTACACCATCACGTCGAAACCTTCCTTGACCAGCACTTCGGCGGCCTTGAGGGTTTCGATCACGTTGGGGAACAGGGTTTTCTGGTCGGCCAGCACTTCCAGCTTTACCAGCGTGCGGGATTCGTGCGATTTGCGGCCATCGAGCAGCTCGCGGGCCAGACGGCAAGTGCGTACCGCTTCCACCGCGTCAAAGCAGCCTGCCGTGTTCGGCAGGATGGTGTACTTGTCGGGCGACAGTACGTCGAGCAGGTTCGGCTCGCCCGCATTCTGGCCAAGGTTGGTGCGGCGAACGGCGACGGTGACGATTTCAGCACCCGAGGCTTCGGTAGCCAGGCGGGTTTCTTCCATGTCACGGTACTTGCCGGTGCCCACCAGCAGGCGTGACTGGAAAGTACGCCCGGCCAGGGTGAAGGGCTTGTCGCTACGAACGTTGCTCATCGTTGTTCCTCGGGAAAAGGTTGCAGGGCTAGCTTGTGAACCGCCGGGCTGCTGTCAGCCGCCACCAATGGCGTGGACCACTTCGACCTGGTCGCCGTCGTTCAGCAGCGTGCTGTCGTGCTGGCTGCGCGGCACGATATCCAGGTTCAGTTCCACTGCGACACGGCGCCCGGCAAGCTCCAGGCGCGTCAGCAGGGCTGCAACGCTTTCACCAGCAGGCAGTTCGTAAGGTTCACCGTTCAGTTGAATGCGCATGCGCACGGCCACCATTGTTCTTTGGGGCCCGCATTCTAGCGCCGAACCGCCCTGCAACCCAAGGGCGGTGCGCGCCATTAGTCGCGATTGTGGACCACCCGGTCAGCCCAGCCGCCAGGCTGCCAGGCCCAGGCACAACCAGCCGGCCAGGAAGCACAGGCCGCCAATCGGGGTGATGATGCCCAGCTTGCCCAGGCCGCTGAGGGTCAGCAGGTACAGGCTGCCGGAGAACAGCACGATCCCCAGGGCAAACAGGCCGCCAGCCCAGCCCACCAAGCGCCCGGGCAGGTGCGCCGAGAGCACGGCAACGCCGAAGATCGCCAGGGCATGCACCAGCTGGTAGGTCACACCGGTATGGAAAATGGTCAGGTAGTCAGCCGTCAGACGGTTTTTCAGACCGTGGGCGGCGAAGGCACCCAGGGCGACCCCGGTAAAGCCGAAAAAGGCGGCAAGCATCAGGAAGCTGCGAAGCATGGGACGACTCCTTGGATCGGGTCTGTATAATGGCCCCTTCCACCCGTACGGCCAAGCCATCGCCATGCTGCCAACCCTTCTTCGCCGCCTTTCCCGTGCCCTGCTCTGGTTCGCAGCCGGCAGCACCGTGCTGGTGCTGGTGTTCCGCTGGGTGCCACCGCCCGGTACGGCACTGATGGTCGAGCGCAAGGTGCAATCGTGGGTCAGTGGCGAGCCGATCGACCTGAAACGCGACTGGGAGCCGTGGGAGAACATCTCCGATGAGCTGAAGGTTGCCGTCATTGCGGGTGAGGACCAGAAGTTCGCCAACCATTGGGGGTTCGACATCCCGGCCATCCAGGCGGCACTGGCCTATAACGAGCGCGGCGGCAGCGTTCGCGGTGCCAGCACCCTCACCCAGCAAGTAGCCAAGAACCTGTTTCTGTGGTCCGGGCGC
This sequence comes from Pseudomonas sp. LAIL14HWK12:I1, assembly GCF_003202095.1. Lineage (NCBI taxonomy): Bacteria > Pseudomonadati > Pseudomonadota > Gammaproteobacteria > Pseudomonadales > Pseudomonadaceae > Pseudomonas > Pseudomonas sp. LAIL14HWK12:I1. Next base: position 423,640 of record NZ_QJKG01000002.1, on the reverse strand, counting down.
AGTTGGTTCCGCAAAGGGCTGGAGGCGTGGTTCACGGCCTTGATCGAGCTGTTCTGGTCGAAGGAGCGAATTCTCGAGGTCTACTTGAACAGCGCCGAATGGGGCAAGGGCGTGTTCGGCGCTCAGGCGGCGGCGCGCTATCACTTTGGCGTGGATGCCAGCCGGCTTAGCCGCCAGCAGGCGGCGCAACTGGCGGCCGTGCTGCCTAGCCCGATCAAGTGGAGTGCCAGCCGGCCAAGTGCCTATGTGGCCAGCCGGGCCGGGTGGATTCGCCGGCAGATGAGCCAGTTGGGTGGGCCTGGCTACCTGATGCAACTCGACACTTCGCGCAAACTTTGAGCCTTTTGGGGCTGCCGCGAAAGGGCCGCACAGCGGCCCCAAAACCTCACAGGCATGAAAAAGCCGCTGCCCCTCACGGCCAGCGGCTTTTCAATACAGCCAGGCTAGATCAGACCGCGATCAACGCCTTGACCTTGTTCATCGCATTCTTCTCCAGCTGGCGAATCCGCTCAGCCGACACGCTGTACTTGTCTGCCAGCTCATGCAGCGTGGCCTTCTCTTCCGCCAACCAGCGCTGGTAGAGAATATCGCGGCTGCGCTCGTCCAGCCCTTGCAGGGCTTCATGCAGGTTACTGGTCGAATTGTCGCTCCAGTCAGCATCCTCCAGTTGCACCGCCGGGTCGTACCGGTGGTCTTCCAGATAATGTGCAGGCGACTGGAAGGCGCTGTCGTCGTCAGCTTCCGCTGCCGGGTCGAACGCCATGTCCTGGCCACTCAAGCGGCTTTCCATCTCACGCACTTCACGCGGCTCTACACCAAGGCTTTCTGCCACGCGATGCACTTCGTCGTTGTTCAGCCAGGCCAGACGCTTTTTCTGGCTGCGCAGGTTGAAGAACAGTTTGCGCTGGGCCTTGGTGGTCGCCACCTTGACGATACGCCAGTTGCGCAGGATGAATTCGTGGATTTCTGCCTTGATCCAGTGCACGGCGAACGACACCAGGCGCACACCCATTTCCGGGTTGAAGCGCTTGACGGCTTTCATCAGGCCGACGTTGCCTTCCTGGATAAGGTCAGCCTGGGCCAGCCCGTAACCCGCATAGCTACGGGCAATGTGTACGACGAAACGCAGGTGGGCCATCACCATTTGACGAGCGGCCTCGACATCCTGCTCATAATAGAGACGCTCGCCCAGATCACGCTCCTGCTCGACCGTCAGCAGCGGGATGCTGTTGACCGTGTGCACATAGGCTTCCAGGTTTGCACCGGGTACCAAGGCATAGGCAGGTTGCAACGATGTGGTCATTCAAGAACCTCCGACTTACAAAACTCGCGCCTTGTGGGCGCTGCCAACATTGACCTGGAACGACGGTACAAGTTCCACAGTGAAGAAAATGTCAATGCTGGCACGTAAAAACTATCGCGGCGCCAGCTCGTTCAGGTGACGAGCGACTGCGATCCATGCACCGATATACCCCAACAACACTGCTCCGATCAAGAGGGACAGACCATCGGACGCCGGCACCCCCCCCAGGGCGAAATCACTGCCATACAGCCCGGAAAGCCCTACAACCGCCTCGTTCAGCCAGTTCAGGCCAAACGCCAGGATGCCCCACGCCAACAGGCCCGCACCCAGGCCATAGAGGGCACCCATGTACAGGAAAGGCCGGCGTACGTAGGCGTCGGTGCCGCCGACCAGCTTGATCACTTCGATCTCGATCCGGCGGTTTTCAATGTGTAGACGAATTGTGTTACCGATTACTAACAACAGGGCAGAAATCAGCATCACGGCCAAGCCGAAGACGAAACGGTCACCCAGCTTGAGAATGGCCGCCAGGCGCTCGACCCACACCAGGTCCAGCTGCGCCACTTCAACCCGTGGCAGCTCCGACAGACGCTGACGCAACGCTTCCAGGGCCGGTTTGTCGACCTCGGTCGGGGTCACAACCACCACGCCAGGCAACGGGTTGTCGGGCAGTTCACGCAGGGCCTCGCCCAGGCCGGACTGCTGCTGGAATTCCTCCAGCGCCTGCTCGCGGCTGACATATTGCGCGTCCGCCACGCCGGGCATGCCCTTGATCTCATCCCGCAGCGCCTCACCATCACGGCTGCCGGCATCCAGCTTGAGGAACAGCGAAATCTGCGCGGCGCGCTGCCACGAGCCGCCGAGCTGCTCGATGTTCTTCAGCAGCAACGACAGGCCCATGGGCATGCTCAGCGCCACCGCCATCACCAGGCAGGTGAAAAAGCTGCCGATCGGTTGCTTGCCCAAGCGGCGCAGGCTGTCGGCCATGCTGGCACGGTGGCTTTCCAGCCAGGCATGCAACAGCGTGCGGAAATCCGGGCCATCATCGTCTTCGCCGCGTTTCTTCTTCGCCGGTTGCGGGTCAGCGGGCTTTGGTGCAACCCGCTCGGAAACCTTCGGCGTACGTGTAGTGCTCATTGCCCGGCCTCCCCATCGCCGATCAAGCGGCCGCGTTGCAAGGTCAGCATGCGGTGGCGCATGCGCGCAATCAGTGCCAGGTCGTGGCTGGCGATCAATACCGTGGTACCCAGGCGGTTGATGTCCTCGAACACACCCATGATCTCTGCGGCCAGGCGCGGGTCGAGGTTACCGGTGGGTTCGTCGGCCAGCAGCAGGGCCGGCTGGTGGACGATGGCGCGGGCAATGCCTACCCGCTGCTGCTGCCCGGTGGACAGGTCGGCCGGGAACAGCTCGCCCTTGTCGGACAGTGATACACGCTCCAGGGCCGAATCCACGCGCTTGGCGATCTCCGCCTTGGACAGGCCGAGAATCTGCAGGGGCAAGGCGATGTTGTTGAACACCGTGCGGTCGAACAACAGCTGGTGGTTCTGAAACACCACGCCGATCTGCCGGCGCAGGAACGGGATTTGCGCATTGCTGATCTGGCCCAGGTCCTGCCCGGCCAGCATGAGCTTGCCGCTGGTCGGGCGCTCCATGGCCAGCAACAGGCGCAGCAAGGTGCTCTTGCCGGCGCCCGAGTGCCCCGTGACGAACAGGAACTCGCCCCGGCGCGCCCGGAAACTCAGCTCATGCAAACCCACATGACCATTGGGGTAGCGCTTGGCAACCTGTTCGAATCGGATCATGGTCAGTCTCGCTCGGCGAACAAAGCCTTGACGAACGGCTCGGCTTCGAAGGTACGCAGGTCGTCGATGCCTTCACCCACACCGATGAAGCGGATCGGAATGTTGAACTGCTTGGCCAGGGCGAAGATCACCCCGCCCTTGGCAGTGCCGTCCAGCTTGGTCAGGGCCAGGCCGGTCAGCTCAACGCTCTGGTTGAAGTACTTGGCCTGGCTGATGGCGTTCTGGCCAGTACCGGCGTCGAGCACCAGCAGCACCTCGTGCGGCGCATCGGCGTCGAGCTTGCCGATAACCCGGCGGACCTTCTTCAGCTCTTCCATCAAGTTGTCTTTGGTGTGCAGGCGGCCGGCGGTATCAGCGATCAGCACATCGGCGCCACGCGCCTTGGCGGCTTGAACGGCGTCGAAGATCACCGACGCGGAATCGGCGCCAGTATGCTGGGCGATTACCGGAATCTGGTTACGCTCGCCCCACACTTGCAACTGCTCGACCGCTGCGGCACGGAAGGTATCGCCAGCGGCCAGCATCACCTTCTTGCCTTCCAGCTGCAGCTTCTTGGCCAGCTTGCCGATGGTGGTGGTCTTGCCGGCGCCGTTCACGCCAACCACGAGGATGACGTAAGGCTTGTTTTGCGCCTGCACTTTCAACGGCTGCTCGACCGGGCGCAGCAGTGCGGCCAGCTCTTCCTGCAGCGACTTGTACAGGGCATCGGCGTCGGCCAGCTGCTTGCGCGCGACCTTCTGGGTCAGGTTCTGGACGATAGCCGAGGTTGCTTCCACGCCGACGTCAGCGGTCAGCAAACGGGTCTCGATCTCGTCGAGCAGGTCGTCGTCGATGACTTTCTTGCCCAGGAACAGGCTGGCCATGCCCTCGCCGATGCTGGCGCTGGTCTTCGACAGGCCCTGCTTCAGGCGGGCGAAGAAGCCGGGTTTGGCTTGTTCGACAACGGCTGGGGCAGCGACAGGGGCCGGTTCTGGCTCGACAGGTGCTGCTACCAGACGCTCGGGGATCGCTGGCGGGGCCTTTGGCTCCAGGTCGGGAACCAGAGCAACAGGCTCTTCGGCAACGGGCAGGACCAGGTTGCTGACAGGGGGCTCGACGGCTTGAATGACCGGTGCTGCTACGGGTGCAGGGATTTCGACCTGCGGGGCGGCAGGCTCTGCAGTCGCGGGCACGCCCGCTCCCACAGGGGCCGGGGTTGGCTCAGGGGCCTGGGCCACCGCAGGGGCAGGTGCCGGCTCGAATACCGGAGTCGCCACTGGCGCCGTTGCAGGCTCAGAGGCCAAGGCTGGCTCGGCAACCCGAGGGGCCTCCGCTACAGCTGCGGGGGCTGCTGTAACCACCGGCTCGACCGGAGCAGCTTCAGGGCGCTCGACGGCGGGCTGCGGCGCTACGGGTTCTGCAGCCTGGGGTTCGGGGGCTTGTGGCTGTTCGGCGACAGGTTGCTGCGGCTTCTTTCGAAACCAGCTGAACAGGCCTTTCTTTTCGCCAGCCTCGGCCGGCGCTTTTTTGTCGTCGTTGGAACCAAACATGGAGGACGGCTATCTCAGGGTAGCGATGAGCCAGCAATGGCACATCGGGAATTCTCTCTACGCAGAACAGACTATCTTGAAGCCCGCTGGTTCATGCGCAACGTTTTGTCTTAGTGTCCTGTGGGCCAGAACGGCGACAGGCATGGTCGCCAGGCAACCGGATCAGTATCCTAGCACCTCCTGGCCCGTCGACGCTAAACCCAGCGGGCCGCCGAACAGGTTAAACACCGTATGAATGCTCTAGCCCGCCGCGCCGCTGGCCTGTTGTTCGGCACGCTCTGCCTGCCGCTCGCGGCCCTCGCCGCCGATGTGCAACCCACCCACGAATTCATCCTCGACAATGGCCTGAAAGTGGTCGTGCGCGAAGACCACCGCGCCCCGGTGGTGGTCTCGCAGATCTGGTACAAGGTGGGTTCCAGCTACGAGACCCCGGGCCAGACCGGCTTGTCCCACGCGCTGGAACACATGATGTTCAAGGGCAGCGCCAAGGTCGGCCCCGGCGAAGCTTCGCGCATCCTGCGTGACCTGGGCGCCGACGAAAACGCCTTCACCAGCGACGACTACACCGCTTACTACCAGGTGCTGGCCCGCGACCGCCTGCCGGTAGCCCTGGAGCTGGAGGCTGACCGCCTGGCCAGTCTGCGCCTGCCCGCCGACGAGTTCAGCCGCGAAATCGAGGTCATCAAGGAAGAGCGCCGCCTGCGTACGGACGACCAGCCCAATCAAAAGGCGTTTGAGCTGTTCCGCGCCATGGCCTACCCAGCCAGCGGCTACCACACCCCGACCATCGGCTGGATGGCCGACCTTGAACGTATGAAGGTCGAGGAGCTGCGTCACTGGTACGAGTCCTGGTACGCGCCCAACAACGCGACGCTGGTGGTGGTCGGCGATGTTACCGCCGACGAGGTCAAGGGCCTGGCGCAGAAGTATTTCGGCAGCATTCCCAAGCGCGCCGTGCCACCGGCCAAACTGCCCCTGGAGCTGGCCGAACCTGGCCACCGCCAGTTGACCCTGCATGTACGCACCCAACTGCCCAGCCTGATCTACGGCTTCAACGTGCCCGGCCTGCCCACCGCCAAGGACCCGCGGACCGTGCACGCCCTGCGCCTGATCTCGGCCCTGCTCGATGGCGGCTACAGCGCCCGCATGCCGGCACGCCTGGAGCGTGGTCAGGAGCTGGTGGCCGGCGCTTCTTCCAGCTACAACGCCTTCACCCGCGGCGACAGCCTGTTCCTGATTTCGGCTACGCCGAACGTGCAAAAGCAGAAAACCCTCGCCGATGTCGAAAAAGGCATCTGGCAGTTGCTTGAAGAACTCAAGACCACCCCGCCCATTGCCGAAGAGCTCGAACGCGTTCGCGCCCAGGTCATCGCCGGCCTGGTCTACGACCGCGACTCCATCAGCAGCCAGGCCACCACCATCGGCCAGCTGGAAACCGTCGGCCTGTCCTGGAAGCTGATCGACAGCGAGCTGGACGAGCTCAAGCGTGTCACCCCGCAGGACATCCAGAACGCCGCGCGCACCTATTTCACCCGCGAACGCCTGAGCGTTGCCCATGTACTGCCCGAGGAGTCCGCTCATGAGTGATTGCCGCGCACCACGCCCAACCCTGCTGGCCACCGGCATCCGCGCCCTGGCGCTGGCGACCGTGCTGGCCGCCCCGGCCATGGCCGACAACGCCGCCAAGGCCGACAACAGCGCCGCTCGCCCAGCCAACACCTTGCAGTCCTTGGCCGAGCTGGATGGCAAGGCACCCAGCCGGCGCCAGTTGAACATTCAGCACTGGAACACCGCCGAAGGCGCCCGTGTGCTGTTCGTAGAAGCCCGCGAACTGCCCATGTTCGACCTGCGCGTCACCTTCGCCGCCGGCAGCAGCCAGGACGGCGTTACGCCAGGCGTGGCCGCACTGACCAACGCCATGCTCAACGAGGGCGTTGCCGGCAAGGACGTGACCGCCATCGCCGAAGGCTTCGAAGGCCTGGGCGCGGACTTTGGCAACGGCTCCTACCGCGACATGGCCGTGGCCTCGCTGCGCAGCCTCAGCGCCAAGGACAAACGCGAACCGGCTCTCAAGCTGTTTACCGAGGTGGCGGGCAAGCCGACCTTCCCCGAGGACGCCCTCAAGCGCATCAAGAACCAGATGCTGGCCGGCTTCGAATACGAAAAGCAAAACCCCGGCAAGATCGCGGGCAAGGCGCTGTTCGGCAAGCTTTACGGCGATCACCCTTACGCCCACCCCAGCGACGGTACCGCCGAAAGCATCGACGGCATCACCCTGGCACAGCTGCGCGCCTTCCATGCCAAAGCCTATACCGGTGGCAACGCGGTCATCGCGCTGGTCGGCGACCTGAGCCGCGCGGAAGCCGAAGCCATTGCGGCCCAGGTATCTGCCGGCCTGCCGAAGGGCCCGGCACTGGCCGCGCCAGCCCAGCCCACTGACGCCAAGGCTGGCCTGACTCACATCGACTTCCCGTCCAAGCAAACCCACCTGATGCTGGCCGAACTGGGTATCGACCGCCAGGACCCGGACTGGCCAGCCCTGTCGCTGGGCAACCAGATCCTCGGCGGCGGTGCGTTCGGCACCCGCCTGATGAGCGAGGTACGTGAAAAGCGCGGCCTGACCTACGGCGTGTACTCGGTGTTCAGCCCGATGCAGGTGCGCGGCCCGTTCATGATCAACCTGCAAACCCGTGCCGAGCTGAGCGAAGGCACGCTGAAGCTGGTGCAGGACATTCTTGCCGACTACCTCAAACATGGCCCTACCCAGCAAGAGCTGGACGATGCCAAGCGTGAACTGGCCGGCAGCTTCCCGCTGTCCAATGCCAGCAACGCCAGCATCGTCGGGCAACTGGGTGCAATCGGCTTCTACAACCTGCCACTGACCTGGCTGGAGGACTTCATGCAGCAGTCCCAGGCCCTCACCGTCGAACAGGTCAAGGCGGCCATGAACAAACACCTGTCAGCCGATAAACTGGTGATCGTCACCGTTGGCCCGAAAGTGCCACAAAAACCGCTGCCAGCCCCCACTGACAAGCCCTCCGAGCAGCCGCTCGGAGTACCGGAGCACTAATGCCAAGATCCACCCCTCCCGCCCGCCCGCAATCGGGCCAAAGCAAGGGCCAGGGCCACCTGCGCATCATCGCCGGCGAGTGGCGCAGCCGTCGCCTGGCGGTACCGGAAGGCGAAGGCCTGCGGCCAACGCCCGACCGCGTGCGGGAAACCGTATTCAACTGGCTGGCCCCTTACATCGAAGGCGCCCGCGTGCTGGACGCCTTCACCGGGAGCGGCGCCCTGGTGCTCGAAGCCCTGTCGCGCGGAGCGGAAGACGCAGTGGCGCTGGACAGCAACCCGGCGGCCATCGCCAACCTGAAGAACAACCTCGAAATCCTGCGCTGCCCGCGTGGGCAGATCCTGCAAACCGATGCCCTGCGCTACCTGCAAGGCCCGGCCAAGCAGCAGTTCGATGTGGTGTTCCTCGACCCGCCGTTCCACCAGGACCTGCTGGCCAACACCTGCAACCTGCTGGAGCAGAACCAGTGGCTGCGCGAACAGGCGTGGGTCTACACCGAAAGCGAAGCCGCGCCTTCAACCTTGCAACTGCCAGGCAACTGGCGCCTGCACCGCGAGAAGAAAACCGGTCAAGTGCACTACGCGCTCTGGCAGCGGGACTAACCGTTTAACCCAAGGTTGGCTACTTAGTTACCCCCAGCCCGCCGACCACATGGCTGAAGCTGCTCCTTCGTTCTTGCAGGAGCACTTCAACCATGACCGAACACCCTTCCCCGCCCATACCGACCGGCGCGGTAAGTTCTTTCACGCTAACCAACGGCCTGCGCGTCTATCTGCGTACAGACCAGCGTGCGCCATTGGTCAGCGTGCAACTGTGGTATCACGTTGGCTCCAGTTACGAGCCCAAAGGCCACACCGGCCTGTCGCATGCCCTGGAGCATCTTTTGTTCGAGGGCAGCAGCAAGCTGGCTGCGGGCCAATATTCCACCCTCATGGCCCGCCTAGGCGGCGAGCCAAATGCGTTCACTCATTCCGATGCCACTGTTTTTCCTCTGACACTGCCCGCCAATCGTCTGGAAATCGCCTTGGAGGCAATGGCCGACGTCATGGCCAGCGCGACCCTAGCCGATGCTCCTTTTGCTCGTGAATTGGCGGTAGTCATGGCCGAGCGACGAGAGGAAGTCGATAACAACCCCTGGGCCTTGGCACTGGAGTATCACCTGATGCTTGCCTACGGCGACAGCGGCTATGGTACCCCTGTGATCGGCCATGACACCGACCTAAGCCACACGAGCCTGGCGGCTGCGCGCACTTGGTATCAGACCTGGTATCACCCCAACAACGCCACACTTGCAGTGGCCGGCGACATTACCCTGCCTCAGTTGCAGACGCTGGTCACACGGCATTTTGCAGCGATCCCCGCCCATCGCCTGCCCGCGCAGCAAATCCCCACAGCGCCAGCAGGGCTTGTTCGGCGCTTTCAAACCCTGCGATTGCAAGGCCTGTACAGCGGAGCGATCACCAGTTTCAATCTCCCAAGCCAATGTACCGCCACCTGTGACGCTCAGGCGTATGCCCTGCGGTTGCTGCCCGACATCCTTGCCCAAGGCCATGCCAGCACCCTGCAGCGCCGCATGGTGCTGGACAATCCCTTACTGTCGGGCCTCAGGGCCAGCTACGAGCCTTGGCAGCGAGGCGACAGCCTATTGACCCTCTATGCACTTTGTAGCCCACAAGTCCCCCCTGAAACCGCAGCAGAAAGGCTTACGCTCGAAATCGAAGCGTTCTGTCAGTCGGCGCCGGCCGCAGCAGACCTCCAACGCGCCAAAGCGCGCTTGATAGCGCGGCAGGTATACGAAAAGGATGACATCGCAAAACAGGCTCATGCCATTGGCATGCAGGCCGCCTGCGGCCTGGACCCGGTTGCACTGGGGGATGAATGCCAAACCATCGAAGCCGTGACAGCCGAGCAGGTCGGCGAAGTCGCCCATGAATTCCTGACCAAGGCCCGCACATCAATCACCCTCATGCATCACAAGGAAAGTGCCGATGAATAACCTGGACTCAGTTGCACAGCAGCCTGACGCAGCCGACGGCATTCCTCGCGGCTTGGCCTCAGCCCGAGGGCTTGACCTGGAACAGTTCGAAACCCTTCAAACGCCGGTGCAAACCTGGACAACCGAAGGCGGCACGAAGGTGAAGTTCGTCGAAGCCCACGGGCTACCGATCGTGGACATGATATTGCAGTTCAAGGCAGGCACGACCCAGGACACCGCCCAACACGGACTGGCAGCCCTGACGTTGTACATGCTCGATGAGGGCAGCCAGCATTTCACCGCGATCGAGCAGGCAGATCAGCTGGAACGCTTGGGCGCGATCATGGAAAAGCATATTCGCCTGGAGCACGCGACTCTGAGCCTGCGCAGCCTCAGCACGAAAACACTGCTTGATCCTGCATTGGGGCTCTTCATCGACCTTGTCGCACAGCCTGCGTTCACGCCTTCGGCGTTGGAAAAAACCAAGCGCCAGCTGATGCAGCACAACGCATCTCGCGAACGACACCCCTATCTCAGGGCGCGATGCGAAGCCTATCGACATCTGTTCCAAGGCCACCCCTATGGCAATCCACTCGGGAGCACCGATCAAGGCATCGAAGGCATTTCCTCTGCAGATTTGAGGCGTTTCCATCAGCGTGCTTACTGTGCCAGCAACCTCGAAATGGTGCTGATTGGAGACCTTTCGCCCGAGGCTGCCCAAGCCATTTCACAGCGCGTTAGCCAGGCATTGCCCCAAGGCTGGTCCGCAGCTGAACTGCCCGTCATACCACCGGCGACCAGCGCAACGATCAACATTGAGCAGGCTGGTGCCAGCACCGCCGTCCTGCTTGCGCTTCCCATGAATGTGCCAGCCAATGATCCTGAATACCCTGCCCTGGCACTGGCCAGCACCGTGCTGGGGGCGGGTATAGAGTCCCGCCTGATGCTGGAACTGCGCCAACGTCGCGGCTTGACCTATGGCATTCATGCCAAAGTGACGCCCATGAGTGCTGGCGGGCTGTTCACCATCGATTGGGAAATTGCACCGAAGCATGCGCAAAGCTCAGCTCAACTGGTTGATGCCTTGCTGCGTGACTTCATCGAGCAAGGGCCAACCCAGGCCGAGCTGCAACTGGCACGGATACAGCTGGCAGGGCAACTATTACGGGCCGTGGCGCAGAACAAGAACCTGGCGGACTTGCTGGCCGAGGTCACCTATCAACGCCAACCCGCGGACCATCTCGACACCTACGTCGAGCGCATCCGCGCGCTGACACCGGCCGATATCAGCGCCGTCATGCGGCGCAGGCTCGATCTGACGAAAAGAGTATTGGTCAGCGTCGGTCCATCGGCCAAGCAGCAACCTCTGCCAGATCTCGACCAATAGCGCAGGTACTGTGGCGCTTTTTCATGGCACTCTAGGCAGGCACATCACGAGTCGCCCAGTATGCCCAGCCAAAGTGCCACATTTCGCCCGGCCACCGGCCTTTCCAATCCCCACCTGCAAACCCTGTGGGGGCCCCTGTGGCGCAAGCTGCCTGAACTGCAGCGCAACCGCGAGCGGCTGTGGCTGGCCGACGGCGACTTCATCGACCTCGACTGGCATGGCCCCCATGAACCTCATGCACCACTGGTGCTTGTGCTGCATGGGCTGACCGGCTCGTCACATTCGCCCTATGTGAAAGGCTTGCAGCAAGCGCTGCAAGGGCGCGGTTGGGCCAGCGTGGCAGCGAACTGGCGCGGTTGCTCGGGCGAACCCAACCTGTTACCACGCAGCTACCACTCCGGCGCCAGTGAAGACCTGGCGGAAATTGTCAGCCACCTGCGCGCCCAACGCCCCTTGACGCCACTGTATGCAGTGGGCTACTCGCTGGGCGGCAATGTACTGTTGAAATACCTGGGCGAAAGCGGGGTTGCCAGCCAACTGGAAGCAGCGGTTGCCGTGTCGGTGCCCTTTCGTCTGGACCACTGTGCAGACCGTATCGGCCAGGGGTTTTCCAAGGTGTATCAGGCGCACTTCATGCGCGAAATGCTGGCGTATGTGCAGCTCAAACAGCGGCACTTCCACGAGCAGGGTCAGCACGATCGGCTGGCGGCGTTGGAGCGCCTGGGGCAACTGACCAACTTGCGCACATTCTGGGACTTCGACGGCAAAGTCACCGCACCACTCAACGGCTTTCGCGATGCGCACGACTACTATCGCCGCTCATCGAGCCACTTCTTCCTCGGCCAGAACCGCACGCCAACGCTGATCATCCATTCCAGCGATGACCCGTTCGTGTCCGGCCATAGCCTGCCAACGGCCCGTGAGCTGGCGCCACAAACCTGCTTCGAACTGCACAGCCGCGGTGGTCATGTGGGCTTTGTCGATGGCAGCCTGCGAAATCCGGGGTACTACCTGGAGCGGCGGATTCCGCAGTGGCTGGTGGACGGCCAATAGGGCGCTTACCGATTACTCGCCAGTGGCTACGCCATGCTCCGGATCATTGATCCACTCGCTCCAGGACCCGGCATACAGCTTGCCCAACGGGTACCCCGCCAGCGCCAGCGCAAACAGGTTGTGGCAAGCCGTCACCCCAGACCCACAATAAGACACGAGTTGCTCTGGCGCGCGCCCGGCCAGCTTTTCGGCAAAGCGCTGCTTGAGCTGCTCCGCCGGCAAAAAGCGCCCATCAGCCCCCAGGTTGTCGGTAAACGCTGCGCACTGGGCCCCGGGAATATGCCCCGCCACCGGATCGATCGGCTCCACTTCACCGCGAAAACGCGGCAAGGCACGCGCATCGATCAAGGTCAGGTCACTGCTACCCAGGCGCTTGCCCAGGTGGTCGGCATCGATCAGCAGCCTGGCGTCCGGCTCGCCCTTGAAGTTGCCTTCGCGTTTGGGCGGCGGGTCCAGGCTCAGCGGCAGGTGCGCGGCATGCCAGGCCTTCAGGCCACCGTCGAGAATCGCCACACCGCTGCGCTTGCCCAGCCAGACCAACAGCCACCAGGCACGGGCGGCAAAGGCACCGGGGCCGTCGTCGTACAGCACCACCTCACTGTCGTTGTCCAGGCCCCACTCACGCAGGCGCGCGACCAGCCGCTGCGCATCGGGCAATGGGTGGCGCCCGGTGCGCCCCTTGCTCACCGGCCCGCTGAGGTCGCGGTCAAGGTCGGCAAAATGCGCCCCAGCGATATGCCCTTGGGCATAGCTGCGTTGGCCGTAGTCCACATCCTCAAGGGCAAAGCGGCAGTCGAGAATCACCAGCTTGGGCGCGTCCAGGCGCTCGGCCAACTGCTGCGGGGTGATCAATTGCGCAAGGGGCATGACAATCTCCTGATCGATGGCACTTGGGCCCTGGGCTACAACTCCAGGGCCTGGTTGAACGGTACATGGAATTCCTGGCACAAGGCGTCCACGGCAGCGCGGGCGTTGTCGGTCACATAGCCGAGCTCCAGCACCAGCACCTGATAGACGCCGCGTTTGAAAGCTTCTTCACCCAAATGCGCGGAATGTTCACGCGTGGTGCTGAGAAAACGCACCCACGATGTCAGCACGATCCAGGCATTGATGGTCAGCGACTCGATCTGTGCCGGCGCCATGGCCAGAATGCCCGCCTCGACAAAGCCACGGTAGATCGCCTGGCCCTGGCGCAGGCAGCGCTCGGAAAAGCGCCGGTAACGGGCGGCCAGTTCGGCATCGCTGTCCAGCAGGTGCTCCAGGTCGCGGTGCAGGAAGCGGTAGTTCCACATGGCGGCCAGCAAGGCCTTGAGGTAAAAGCGCTTGTCCTCCACGGTGGCCGCGCGGCCTTGTGGCGGGCGCAGGAAGCTGTCCACCAGCTCTTCATACTGGCTGAACAACAGGGCGATGATCGCCTGCTTGTTGGGGAAGTGGTAATACAGGTTGCCGGGCGAGATTTCCATGTGCGCGGCAATGTGGTTGGTACTGACGCTGCGTTCGCCCTGCTGGTTGAACAGCTCCAGGCTGTTCTGCACGATGCGCTCTCGGGTCTTCATGCGCGGGGCCATGCTCAGCTCCCAGTCTGCGGGCCTTCTTCAAAGGGCCATCTTACGGCGTATTGCAGGTGGAATGCACCGTTCGAACACGTGGAAAAATTCGCACCATCGTGCAGATTAGAGTATAGGCTCTAGAGATTCCCTGCCCGGACTCGACACCGCCATGAACTCGCCCAGTGCCTTGCCCCCTGTGCAATCCGACCTCGACCTTGCAGCGTTGTTCGCAGCCCAGCGCCAGGCCTTTGCAGGTACCCCCCTGCCACCGGCCGCCCAGCGTCGGCAATGGCTGAAAAGCCTGCGTGAAGCCCTGTTGGCCAGCCAGGATGAACTGATCGAGGCCATCAGCGAGGACTTTACCGGACGCAGCGCCGACGAGACCTTGCTGGCCGAGTTGCTGCCCTCGATACAGGGCCTGCGCCACGCCGAAAAACACCTGCAGCGCTGGATGCGCGCCAGCCGGCGACGCGTTGGTCTGGCCTTCCAGCCAGCCAGCGCGCAGGTGCGATACCAACCGCTGGGGGTGGTCGGCATCATCGTGCCGTGGAACTACCCGCTGTTCCTCGCCATCGGCCCGCTGACTTGCGCGCTGGCTGCCGGTAACCGGGTCATGCTCAAGCTCAGCGAAGCCACACCCGCCAGTGGCCAGGTACTGAAGCGGCTGTTAGAGCGAGTGTTTCCCGCCGACCTGGTCAGCGTGGTACTCGGCGAGGTCGAGGTGGGCCAGGGCTTCGCCCGCCTGCCCTTCGACCACCTGCTGTTTACCGGCGCCACCAGCGTGGGCCGCCAGGTGATGCTGGCTGCGGCGCAGAACCTGACGCCGGTCACCCTGGAACTGGGCGGCAAGTCGCCCGCCATCGTGTCGGACGACGTGCCCCTGGACACTGCCGCCGAGCGCATCGCCTTCGGCAAAACCCTCAACGCCGGCCAGACCTGCGTCGCCCCCGACTATGTGCTGGTGCCGCGTGATCGGCTGGCGGCCTTCAGCGACGCCTACCAGCGCGCCGTTCAGCGCCTGTACCCGCGCATCGCCGACAACCCTGACTACACCGCCATCATCAACCCACGCCAGCTGCAGCGTTTACAGTACCTGCTGGATGATGCCCGCGAAAAAGGTGCGCAAGTGCTCGACCTGTACCCTGGCGAGCCCCGCCAAGGCCGACGCCTGCCGCCACACCTGCTGCTGGCCGTGAGTGACGACATGCAGGTGATGCAGGACGAAATCTTCGGCCCGCTGCTGCCGCTGGTGCCCTACGACAGCCTCGACCAGGCGCTGGCCTACATCAACCAACGCCCGCGCCCGCTGGCGCTTTACTACTTCGGGTATGACCGGGCCGGGCAGGAACACGTGCTGCGCCACACCCACTCTGGCGGCGTGTGCCTGAACGACACCCTGCTGCATGTGGCCCAGGACGACCTGCCCTTCGGCGGCATCGGCCCCTCGGGCATGGGCCACTACCATGGCCACGACGGCTTCCTGACCTTCAGCAAGGCCAAGGCCGTGCTGGCCAAGCAACGTTTCAACGCCGCGCGGCTGATTTACCCGCCTTATGGCAAAGCCTTGCAGCGCCTGGTCTACAAGCTGTTCATCCACTGAGGGGCAGCCTGTGCACCGTCGTGATCTGCTGCGTTTCAGCCTTGGCGCCAGCATCTTTCTGAGTGCAACCGGCCTGGTCGGCTGCACTGCGCAAACCGGTGCACAGGGTTACCAACTACTGCGCGACGACGACCTGCCACTGCTGCGTGCGCTGATCCCGGTGGTGCTGGCCGGCACGCTGGCCACCGATAAATCGGTGCTGCACAGCCTCGACCACAAGCTGGCGGCCTTGTCGCCGGAAATGCTCAAGCTCACCCGGCAACTGTTCGACCTGCTCAGCCTGCCGCTTACCCGTGGCCCGTTGACCGGTGTCTGGGGCGCCTGGGAACAGGCCAGCGCCACCCAAGTCACAGCCTTCCTGCAACGTTGGCAGGACAGCTCACTGAACCTGCTACGCATGGGCCACGCTTCATTGCTGCAACTGCTGCAAATGGCCTGGTACGAACGCCCCGAGTCCTGGGCCGCCTGCGGTTACCCGGGCCCACCGAAAATCTGAAAACAACAAGAGCATCGCCAATGCCTGTAGCCGACCCGTTTCGCCAAGGCCTCGAACGCGGCTGGATCACCCATGACGCGTCACGCCTGGAGCACGACCTTTTGCTGGAGGCCGATATTGCCGTGATTGGCAGCGGTGCCGGCGGCGCCACCAGCGCACAAATGCTCAGCGCCGCCGGTTTCAAGGTGCTGTTGATCGAAGAAGGCCCGCTCAAGACCAGCAGCGACTTCCACCTGTTGGAAAACGAAGCCTATGCAACCCTGTATCAGGAGGGCCTGGGGCGCATGAGCAAGGATGGCGCCATCACCATCCTGCAAGGCCGCGCCGTAGGCGGCACCACGTTGGTGAACTGGACGTCGAGCTTTCGTACCCCGCCGCAGACGCTGGCGCACTGGGCCTCGGCCCACGGCGTGACGGGCCTGGGCGAAGATGACCTGCGCCCCTGGTTCGAGCGCATGGAGCAGGACCTGGGCATTACGCCATGGGCCATGCCACCCAATGCCAACAACGACGTACTGCGCCGAGGCTGCGAACAGTTGGGTTACCGCTGGGCGATTATCCCGCGCAACGTACGCGGCTGCTGGAACCTGGGCTACTGCGGCATGGGCTGCCCGGTGAATGCCAAGCAATCGATGTTGGTAACCCGTATTCCCGCCGCCCTCGACCACGGCGGCGAACTGCTGTACCTGGCCCGGGCGGAGCGCTTCGCCCACAACGGCGAGCGCATCCAGGGCCTCACATGCCTGGCCCTGGATGCCCAAGGCGTACACCCCACCGGTAGGCAGGTCAGCATCCGTGCGCGCCATTACCTGCTTGCCGGCGGCGGCATCAACAGCCCGGCCCTGCTGCTGCGTTCCGACGCGCCTGACCCCCACGACCGCCTGGGCAAGCGCACCTTCCTGCACCTGGTGAACTTCAGCGCAGCGCGCTTCAAGGACCGCATCGACCCTTACTACGGCGCCCCGCAGTCCATCTACAGCGACCACTTCCAGTGGCAAGGCGGCACGGATGGCCCGGTCGGCTACAAACTGGAAGTGCCGCCGTTGCACCCGGCCCTGGCCAGCACCCTGCTGGGTGGGCACGGCCAAGAAAACGCCCAGCGTATGGCCGAGTTGCCGCACACCCATGCGATGTTGGCGCTGCTGCGTGATGGCTTCCACCCCGAGAGCCAGGGCGGTGCCGTGGAGCTGCGTGGCGATGGCTCACCGGTGCTCGATTACCCGGTCACCGACTACCTGCGCGACGGATTGCGTCGCGCCTACCGCAGCATGGCGCAGATCCAGTTTGCCGCCGGCGCTACCCAGGTCACCCCCGTGCACAGCGATGCCAACGCCACGTCCAGCCTGGAACAGGCCTTGGCCATGATCGACACGTTGCGCCTGGAACCCTTGCGCATACGCCTGGGCAGCGCCCATGTGATGGGGGGATGTGCGCTGGGCGAAGACCCGCGCCAAGCGGTGTGTGACAGCCTGGGCCGTCACCACCAGCTGGAAAACCTGTCCGTCCACGACGGTTCGCTGTTCCCCACCAGCATCGGCGCCAACCCGCAACTCTCGGTGTATGCCATCAGCGCCAGGCTCACCGAAGCACTTGTCGCCCGCCTGGCACGCAACGCATGACAACGAATACGCCCCCTGTCTATAGTGCCATCAGCCGGCCGCATGACTTGGCCGGGGCGCCGTCGCTGCGCTACCATCCGACTCCCCAACGCACTCCAGCCAGGATGACGCGATGAACCGAGTGTTGTACCCGGGTACTTTCGACCCCATTACCAAAGGCCATGGCGACCTGGTCGAACGCGCTTCGCGGCTGTTCGACCATGTGATCATCGCAGTGGCGGCCAGCCCGAAGAAAAACCCCCTGTTCCCGCTGGAACAACGGGTGGAGCTCGCCCGTGAGGTCACCAAGCACCTGCCCAATGTCGAAGTCATCGGCTTCTCTTCCCTGTTGGCGCATTTCGCCAAGGAACAGGGCGCCAACGTCTTCCTGCGTGGCCTGCGTGCCGTGTCCGACTTCGAATACGAGTTCCAGTTGGCGAACATGAACCGGCAACTGGCCCCCGATGTCGAGAGCCTGTTCCTCACGCCTTCTGAGCGTTATTCGTTCATTTCCTCGACGTTGGTCCGGGAAATCGCTGCGCTGGGTGGAGATATCAGCAAGTTCGTCCACCCGGTGGTGGCCGACGCGCTGACCGAACGCTTCAAGAAGTAACCCTGATCGCCTGATTGTCGCGCCCGCGTGCACTGCGGGCGCGAATGCGGCACAATTGTGCCCATTGCGTTGAACATGCCCGGGCGGTGAGCCCCGGCCGGAGTCCCCATGTCCCTGATCATCACCGACGATTGCATCAACTGCGACGTCTGCGAACCCGAGTGCCCGAACGAGGCTATCTCCCAAGGCGAAGAGATCTATGTGATCGACCCTAACCTGTGCACCCAGTGCGTGGGCCACTACGACGAGCCGCAGTGCCAGCAGGTCTGCCCGGTCGACTGCATCCCGCTGGATGAAGCCCACCCGGAAACCGAAGAGCAACTGATGGCCAAGTACCGCCGCATTACCGGCAAGGACTGATCGCCGCCTGGCAAGGGCCTCGCCCTTGCCTTAGCGCTGGCAACGCGGGCAGTACACGCTCGCCCGCTGCCCCAGCTTCACCTCGCGCAACTCCGTGCCACACACCTTGCACGGCTGCCCGCCGCGACCATAGACGAACAATTCCTGCTGGAAGTACCCCGGCTGCCCATCGCCCCCGATAAAGTCGCGCAGGGTGGTGCCCCCTTGCTCGATTGCCGCCGCCAGCACACGCTTGATCTCGATCGCCAGCTTCAGGTAGCGCGCCCGGGAAATCCCGCCCGCCTCCCGGCGTGGGTCAATCCCTGCAGCAAACAGTGCCTCAGTGGCATAGATGTTGCCCACCCCCACCACCACTGCGTTGTCCATGATGAAGGGCTTGACCGCCATCGACCGCCCGCGCGACAGCTGGAACAGGCGTTCGCCGTCGAACAGGTCGGTCAACGGCTCTGGCCCCAGGCGCAGCAGCAATTCGTGGTTCAGCGGGTCCAGGCTCCACAGCATGGCCCCAAAGCGGCGCGGGTCGGTGTAACGCAGCATCAGCCCCGACTCCAGCTCGATATCGACATGTTCATGCTTGGCCGCCGGCAAACCCAGCTCAACCAGCCGCAGGTTACCCGACATGCCAAGGTGGCTTATCAACGTGCCGACTTCGGCATTGATCAACAGGTACTTGGCACGCCGCTCGACGCTGACAATGCGCTGCCCCGACAGGCGTACGTCCAGGTCTTCCGGAACGGGCCAGCGCAGGCGCCGGTCGCGTACCACCACACGGCTGACGCGTTGGCCTTCCAGGTGCGGCGCAATACCGCGCCGGGTGGTTTCTACTTCGGGTAATTCCGGCATGTGTCAGTGCCCGCCCAGCTCGCGAATGTTCTGCTTGAGGTTTTCGAAATCGTATTCCGACAAGCCAATGTAATCGAGCACCAGCGGGCCCACCACATTCCATTCATGGTCCACCGCCTGGTTGCCCAGCACCCGGTAGGACGCGCAAATGTGCTCGGCCATCTTCAACACCGCCAACAGGTTTTTCAGCTGGCTCTGGGTATTGCGCGAACTCTCGTCGCGGAACACCGCCAGGGCATTGTGGTGGTTGGCGATGGCTGCACTGAGGTGCTCGGGCAGGCGCCACGACTTGGCGGTGAAATAGCCGACCACCGAATGGTTGGTGTTGAACGTATGGTTTTCAGTATCGACCACGCGCGTTTCTTCGCCGGCCTTGGCGTACGCCTCCTCCAGCACCTCCATGTAATTGGGGAAGCGCTTGAGCATCAACGGCACGCCGCAGTCATGGAACAGGCCCAGTGTGTACGCCTCGTCCGCTGCCTGGATACCGGTGCGCTTGGCCAGGGTCAGGCAGGTGTTCGCCACGTCCTGAGCGGTATCCCAGAAGCGGTTGAGGGTAACGATGGTCTCATCGCTCATCTCCCCCTTGATCGACTGGGCGTTGATCAGGTTGATGATCGAACGGCTGCCCAGCAGGTTCACCGCGCGCTGGATCGAGCCGATCTTGTTGGACAGGCCGAAGTGCGGCGAGTTAACCAGTTTGAGCAAGGCACCGGAGAGGCCAGGGTCCTGGGAAATCAGCTTGGCGATGGTTTCCAGGTCCGGGTCAGGCATGTACTGCTCGAACTGCAGATCGACCATGATCTGCGGTTGCGGCGGGATGGTGATGCCTTGCAAGGCTTGCTGGATCTGTTCGGCGCTGAGTTCTTGGGACATACGTGCACACTCGTTTAGGACGGGGGATTCTAACCCAGTTGAGTGCGCAAGCGCTTTGTCGCGCCTCGAACAGAAGTTCGGGCCAACAGGTTATACTCCCGCTCTTTTTTCCCGGAGCGACGTCATGTCCCTGCCCAGCCTTCGCCTCAAAGCCAATGCCGACCGCCGTCTGCGCGCCGGCCACCTGTGGGTCTACAGCAACGAAGTCGACGTCAGCGCGACCCCGCTGCAAGGCTTCCAGGCCGGCCAGCAGGCTGTTCTCGAGGCAGCCAACGGCAAGCCTCTGGGCATCGTTGCACTCAGCCCGAACAACCTGATCTGCGCCCGCTTGCTGTCGCGCGACATCAAGCTGCCGCTGGACAAGTCGCTGCTGGTTCACCGCCTCAACGTCGCCCTGTCGCTGCGTGAGCGCCTGTTCGACAAGCCGTGCTACCGCCTGGTCTATGGCGACTCCGACCTGCTGCCGGGCCTGGTGGTCGACCGCTTCTTCGACATCCTCGTGGTGCAGTTGGCCTCGGCCACCATGGAAGCCCACAAGGACGACGTGATCGCCGCCCTGGTTCAGGTGCTCAAGCCCAGCGGCATCCTGTTCAAGAACGACTCCGCCGCACGTGACGCCGAAGGCTTGCAGCGCTATGTCGAAACCGTCTACGGCGAAGTACCGGACTGGGTGCCGCTGGAAGAGAACGGCGTCAAGTTCGAAGCCCCGGTGCGTGAAGGCCAGAAGACCGGCTGGTTCTACGACCACCGCATGAACCGTGCGCGCCTGGCCCCCTATGTAAAAGGCAAGCGTGTACTCGACCTGTTCAGCTACATCGGTGGCTGGGGCGTGCAAGCGGGTGCCTTCGGCGCCAGCGAAGTGTTCTGTGTCGATGCTTCTGGCTTTGCCCTGGATGGTGTGGAGCGCAACGCGGCACTCAACGGCATCAGCGAGAAACTGACCTGCATCGAAGGCGACGTGTTCGAGGCCTTGCGCGAACTGAAGGCCGCCGAAGAGCGCTTCGACGTGATCATTGCCGACCCACCCGCCTTCATCAAGCGCAAGAAAGACCTGAAGAACGGTGAAGCCGCCTACCGCCGCCTGAACGAGCAGGCCATGCGCATGCTGAGCAAGGACGGCATCCTGGTCAGCGCCTCGTGCTCGATGCACCTGCCCGAGGACGACCTGCACAACATCCTGCTGACCAGCGCCCGCCACCTGGACCGCAACCTGCAGCTGCTCGAGCGCGGCGGCCAAGGCCCGGACCACCCGGTGCACCCGGCCATCGCCGAGACCCGTTACATCAAGAGCATCACCTGCCGGTTGCTGCCAAACAGCTGATTGCTGTCGGTCGGGGGCCTTGCGCCCCCGGCCCGCTTCAAATATCCAGAACGTGCGTCGCAATCCCGAAGTACACCAATACCCCCGCTGCATCGGCAATCGATGTAATCAGTGGCCCGCTGGCTGTCGCTGGGTCCAGCCGCAAGCGGCTCAGCAGAAATGGCAGGCTCATGCCGATCAGGCTTCCAACCAGTACGATGATCACCATGCTGCTGGCTACGATCAGGGCAATTTGCGGCCCGCCGCGCAGTACCCCCAAGGACGCCACGGCAACAGCCATGGTGCATCCCAGAGCCAATGCAACCCCGAACTCCCGCCCCAACATGCGCCACCAGTCACGCATGGCCACTTCACCCGTCGCCAGGCCTCGTACCATCAGCGTTGCAGACTGAGCACCAGCATTACCGCCGCTGTCCACCAGCAATGGCAGGAAGAATACCAAGGCGATATGGGCGGCGATGGTTTCCTCGAAAGCGGCGATACCCGCCCCAGAAAACAGGTTGCCAAACACCAGCAAAACCAGCCATAGCACGCGCTTTCGGTAGAGCAAACCAAGGGTCGCATCGCGCAAGTTACCGACATGGTTGGTGATTGAAGCGCCCTTGTGAAAGTCCTCTGTCGCTTCGCGCCGTTGGGCCTCCAGGGCTGCATGGGCGTTCGACTGAAGGGTGTTTTTATCGATTTGATGTTGCATGAAGTTCTCCAGGCGCCGACGCAGGCGCCTGCAGACTTCAGCCTCGCGGACTCAAGCCTTCGGCAGCCCTGGCGGCGGCGCGCTCAGTGCCAGATAGCAGGTTCATGTGGAACCGGTAACTGGGAAGGTCCATTGAGGGTTATCTCGTTAAACCGCACATGCGGCGGCCGGATGATAGTTAGTCGAGGTGCGCAAGTCAGCCCGTTGGGGGATGTTTCGGAAGCGTCCTACAGGTACCGGCTGTACGGGCAAATTCACCGACCAGGCACATCTTCATTCCCTCGCCGCGCCAGCGGTGTAGAATCGGCCTATTCATCGCCAGTCATCCCCGGCGGGTTTATGAGCTCTGGCCAAGCACGCGGCGATCCCGCGCGGTCTTCGGCCTCATCCGTGCCAGTGGCAACCGGCCTGCGGCGCAAAGGACAAGAGAAGCTCACTCCCCTTTTTGTGACCTGATTAAGCCGCCAGGAGTGTTTCATGCCTGATTATCGTTCCAAGACGTCCACCCAAGGCCGCAACATGGCCGGCGCCCGTGCCCTGTGGCGCGCCACCGGGATGAAGGACGAAGACTTCAAGAAACCGATCATCGCCATCGCCAACTCGTTCACCCAGTTCGTCCCGGGCCACGTGCACCTGAAGGACCTGGGCCAACTGGTTGCCCGCGAAATCGAGCGCGCCGGTGGCGTGGCCAAGGAATTCAACACCATCGCGGTCGATGACGGCATCGCCATGGGGCACGACGGCATGCTGTACTCGCTGCCAAGCCGCGAGATCATCGCCGACGCCGTGGAATACATGGTCAACGCCCACTGCGCCGACGCCATCGTGTGCATCTCCAACTGCGACAAGATCACCCCCGGCATGCTGATGGCCGCCCTGCGCCTGAACATCCCGGTGATCTTCGTTTCCGGCGGCCCGATGGAAGCCGGCAAGACCAAGCTGGCCAGCCACGGCCTGGACCTGGTCGACGCCATGGTCATCGCAGCCGATTCCTCGGCTTCGGACGAAAAAGTCGCCGAGTACGAGCGTAGCGCCTGCCCGACCTGCGGTTCGTGCTCCGGCATGTTCACCGCCAACTCGATGAACTGCCTGACCGAAGCCCTGGGCCTCGCCCTGCCGGGCAACGGCTCGACTCTGGCCACTCACTCCGACCGCGAGCAGCTGTTCCTCACCGCCGGCCGCACCATCGTGGAGCTGTGCAAGCGCTACTACGGCGAGAACGATGAGTCGGTGCTGCCGCGCAGCATCGCCAACTTCAAGGCTTTCGAAAACGCCATGATGCTCGACATCGCCATGGGTGGCTCGACCAACACCATCCTGCACCTGCTGGCTGCCGCCCAGGAAGGCGAGGTGGCGTTCGACCTGCGCGACATCGACCGCCTGTCGCGCAAAGTGCCACAGCTGTGCAAAGTGGCGCCGAACATCCAGAAGTACCACATGGAAGACGTACACCGCGCCGGCGGCATCTTCAGCATCCTCGGTTCGCTGGCCCGTGGCGGCCTGCTGCACACCGACCTGCCGACCGTGCACAGCCGCAGCATGGAAGAAGCCATCGCCAAATGGGACATCACCCAGACCGATGACGAAGCCGTGCACACCTTCTTCAAGGCAGGCCCTGCCGGCATCCCGACCCAGACCGCGTTCAGCCAGTCGACCCGTTGGGAAACCCTGGATGACGACCGCGAAAACGGCTGCATCCGCAGCTTCGAGCACGCTTATTCGCAAGAAGGCGGCCTGGCCGTGCTGTACGGCAACATCGCACTCG
This sequence comes from Pseudomonas sp. LAIL14HWK12:I1, assembly GCF_003202095.1. Taxonomy (NCBI): domain Bacteria; kingdom Pseudomonadati; phylum Pseudomonadota; class Gammaproteobacteria; order Pseudomonadales; family Pseudomonadaceae; genus Pseudomonas; species Pseudomonas sp. LAIL14HWK12:I1. Next base: position 399,802 of record NZ_QJKG01000002.1, on the reverse strand, counting down.
ACGGTTGCGTGGTGAAAACCGCCGGTGTCGACGAGTCGATCCACGTGTTCGAAGGCACCGCGAAAATCTTCGAAAGCCAGGACAGCGCCGTACGCGGCATCCTCGCTGACGAAGTGAAGGCCGGCGACATCGTGATCATCCGCTACGAAGGCCCGAAAGGCGGCCCGGGCATGCAGGAAATGCTGTACCCGACCTCGTACCTGAAGTCCAAAGGCCTGGGCAAGGCTTGCGCCCTGCTCACCGACGGCCGCTTCTCGGGCGGCACTTCGGGCCTGTCGATCGGCCACGCCTCGCCTGAGGCTGCTGCTGGTGGCGCCATCGGCCTGGTGCGCGATGGCGACAAGGTATTGATCGACATCCCTAACCGTTCGATCAACCTGCTGGTCAGCGATGAAGAGCTGGCTGAGCGTCGTGTAGAGCAGGACAAGAAGGGCTGGAAGCCTGCCGAAGTACGCCCACGCAAGGTGACCACTGCGCTGAAGGCCTACGCCCTGCTGGCGACCAGTGCCGACAAGGGTGCTGTGCGCAACAAGGCTATGTTGGAAGGCCTGTAAGAAGCGTCTGAAAACACCAACCGGCGCCCCGTGCGCCGGTTTTTTTTGCTTTTCCGCTCCCATACTGCCTAAAAAGCAGCCTTAGGGGGCAATGGCAGCCATGAGTTGGAAAAGCCTGCTGTACAGCGTGACCATAGGGTACGCATGCCTGGTACCCACCTCTACCCAAGGTCAGGAGCGTGCAATGACCGGAGCCATCAGTTTCAGGGGCTCGGTACATGTACCTGGTTGTCGCCATGCCTGGGATGCCGAACAAGGGCGCTTGGTGCTTACCGATTGCCCCAGCGCCTTTCTTCCATCAGACGCACCCCCTGTCCATTTGCAAGCCAAGAACATTTTCTCTGGCGAGTACACCACGGTCATTCATCAAGAGACCCTGGCCGGTCACACGTTCGCCATTCACGACCGCTACGGCAAACGTGTTTCCAGCGGCAGTTATCGAATCACGGTACACGTACCATGAGCCTACTGGATCTGCTCCGGCGTCACGATCACCCAGTTCTTGTCCGCCGTCACCGACAGCCCTTCCTTGGCCTGCGCCGCCGCATTCTTGGCAATCATCCCGTTAAGCTGGTCCATGTACTTGGCCTTGCGGTTTATCCACAGGTGAATACCGCCCTTGCCTACATCCACCCCATGAAACTGCATGTAACCGTCACTGGTCGGCGTGTCGCCCCCCACCAGCACCGGCTTCTTCCACTCATCGATATAGGTCAGGATCGCCGCCTGCTTGCCCGCCATCCAGGTGGCGGGGGTCCACAGGTACGGGGTCAGTTCCAGCCCTTCGTTGGCCTTGGCGTCATAGTGCCCGGCGCTGATCTGCTTGCGTGCCGTGGTCAGCTGGCCATTGGTGCGGTCTTTCAGCAGCAGGCTCACACCAATCACGTTCTGCGGCTTCACGTTGTACCCGTACTTGGGGTCTGACGCGACCATGCGCACCAGCTCTTCCGAAGCCGCCGAAATCACGTACACCTCGATGCCGTTCTCCATCAGCTTGTTGTACAGCTCGGCCTGGCCTTTGAAGACCTTGGGCGGCTGTACCTCGATGGCCTTGACCTGGTCCCCGTCGTAATAGGTGCTGGGGATCGGCTTGGTGGAGGCCATCAGCTCATCCACCTGCACTTTCAGCTCCTTCAGGGTAAAGCCCGAGAACACCTGGGCCACCCACGGATAGCAGACCATGTCGTCAACTTCGCACAACCGGTAGTAGTAGCTGAACAGGCTTTCCTTGTGCTCGGCGGTGTCCTTGAACGGCATCAGCTTCAACGACGGGTCGAGCTTGTCGCGGCTCAGCAGCCCCTTGTTTTCCATGAATGGCAGCAGGGCTTCTTCAAGGTCATAGCGGTAACTGGTGTTGTCCATGTCGAACACCGCGTAATTACCTTTGTTGGCATTCGCGGCAATCATGCTGTCGAGCTGTTTGGCTGCTTCTGCAGGCCAATGCTTGAGCTCGGTGGCGAAGGTTTCGATACTGAACAGCAGGGACAGGCCGAGGGCCACGGCTTTAGGGGCGCGCTTCATGTACGAATCTCCTGAAATGACCCGGAAACGCTAGTGCAACATTCCCCGTCAACGGCCCTCGATAACGACCTTCATGCAGCTGCAAACGCCGTGTTCATTGCAATCTGCGACACGCCGTTATTCCATAAACGACTATGCACATTCCATTTGGATATAAATTCGTTTGTTTTCAGCCTGTTAGCATTTCCGTTCGCAATCGCTCACAGAGGCGATGCTTCCTTTGCTTTTTTTCGCTGGAGCTTCAATGAACCTGCCGCTGTCCCTTAACCTGCTGGCGTTCCTGGCCCTGTTGCTGGGCCTGGCACAAACCCGCCGTACCGACTGGAGCCTGGCCAAGAAGGTGCTGCTGGGCCTGGTGCTGGGTGTGCTCTTCGGCCTGGCCCTGCACACGATCTACGGCGCGGGCCACCCGGTGCTCAAGGCCACCATCGCCTGGCTCGACCTGGTCGGCAACGGCTATGTCGGCCTGTTGCAGATGATCGTCATGCCGCTGATCTTCGCCTCGATTCTCAGCGCCGTGGCACGCCTGCACAATGCCTCTTCGCTGGGCCGCATCAGCGTGCTGAGCATCGGCACCCTGCTGCTGACCACCGCCATTGCCGCGCTGATCGGCATCGTGCTGACCAACCTGTTCGGCCTCAGCGCCGAAGGCCTGGTGGCCGGCGCCCAGGAAAGCGCACGCATGCAGGTTATCCACAGCGACTATGCCGGCAAGGTCGCCGACCTCAACATCCCGCAGCTGCTGCTCTCGTTCATCCCCAGCAACCCGGTGGGTGACCTGGCGCGGGCCAAGCCGACTTCGATCATCAGCGTGGTGATCTTTGCCGTGTTCATCGGCTTGGCGGCCTTGCAGCTGATCAAGGACGATGCCGAGAAAGGCGAACGTGCCCTGTCGGCCATCGACACCCTGCAAGCCTGGGTGATGCGCCTGGTGCGCGTGGTGATGAAACTGACCCCGTATGGCGTGCTGGCGTTGATGACCAAGGTAGTGGCCAGCTCGAACATGGAAGACATCCTCAAGCTGGGCAGCTTCGTGGTGGTGTCGTACCTGGGCCTGGCGCTGATGTTCGTGGTGCACGGTATCATCCTCGCCGCCACTGGCGTGAGCCCGCTGCGCTTCTTCCGCAAGGTGTGGCCGGTGCTGACCTTCGCCTTCACCAGCCGCTCCAGCGCCGCCAGCATTCCGCTGAACATCGAGGCGCAAACCCGCCGCCTGGGCGTGCCGCAGTCGATTGCCAGCTTCAGCGCATCATTCGGCACCACCATTGGCCAGAACGGCTGTGCCGGCCTTTACCCCGCCATGCTGGCGGTGATGGTTGCACCGGCAGTGGGCATCGATACCTTCGACCCGCTGTGGATCGCCACCCTGGTGGCCATCGTCACGTTGAGCTCGGCAGGGGTTGCCGGTGTAGGCGGTGGTGCCACCTTTGCCGCGCTGATCGTGCTGCCGGCCATGGGCTTGCCGGTGGAGCTGGTGGCATTGCTGATTTCGGTGGAGCCGCTGATCGACATGGGGCGCACGGCGTTGAACGTGAACGGTTCGATGACGGCGGGCGTGGTCACCAGCCAACTGCTGAAAGAGACTGACAAAGCTGTGCTGGCGGGCGATGAGCATGCCGAATTGAGCCATACTTGACGCGTCACCCAGGGCTGCTATGCAGCCCCGGCAATCTCAAACCCTGTCCCAGACCTCGAAGTGATAGGCAGGCTTACCTTCTTCAGCCTGCGCCTCACTCGACGCCAGCTTCCACTGCCCCTCATCAAACGCCGGGAACCACGCGTCCCCTTCCGGTGCCATTTCCACCCGCGTCAGGTACATCCGGCTGACCAGCCCTTGCTCCAGCGCCTGCCCATACAGCTGCGCCCCGCCAATCAGCATCAGCTCATCAACGCCTTGCTCACGCGCCCACTGCTCGGCCCGCACCAGCGCCTCCTCAAGGGAAGCGAACACCTCGGCGCCTGCCAGCTCAAGCCCCGGCTGGCGGCTGACGACGATGTTCAACCGCCCGGGCAGTGGCCGCCCCAGCGAGTCCCAGGTCTTGCGCCCCATGATGATCGGCTTGCCCAGGGTGGTGGCCTTGAAGTATTTGAAATCCCCCGGCAAATGCCAGGGCATGGAGTTGTCGATGCCGATCACGCGGTTTTCAGCGTATGCCGCAATCAGGCTGAGGGGGAGTGATGTATTCATGCCAGCGAGGATAGCACCGGGCGTGTGGGTTATGCTTCTGCCCTGACCTGTGCAATGGAAGACCTTGTGACTGCACCCACTTCACTGGACAAGCGCTGGCTCACCGAAGCGGTACGCCTGCGTGAAGAACATGCCGGCCCTCTGGAAGACCAGGAGGCCAACCGCCGCGCCCGCCAACTGGGCGGCGACCTGGCGGCCCGTATCGAAACCCGTGCGCTGTGCCTGGCCGAACGCGACGGCATGACTGTCGCCTTGCACCACTGGAAGCAGGGGGCGCGCCTGGCGCTGCTGGCCTTGTTGCTGCTGGCCGTGCTCAGCGGCGCCGGCATGGCACTGGCCGCCCTGGGCGATGGGCAACGGCCGGTCAACGTATTCTGGGCCTTGGGCAGCCTGCTCGGGCTGAACCTGCTGATGCTGCTGGGCTGGGCCGTCGGCCTTGCCATCAGTGGCGAGCACGGCGCGGGGCTGGGCCGCCTGTGGCTATGGCTTAGCGAACGCTTTGCCCGCGATGCCAAAGCCGCGCACTTGGCACCTGCGCTGCTAGTGCTGCTGCAACGCCAGCGGCTCAACCGCTGGTTGCTCGGCCTGCTGGTACACGGCCTATGGCTGCTGGCGATGCTCACCGCGCTGGGCATGCTGCTGGCCTTGCTGGCGACCCGGCGCTATGGCTTCGTCTGGGAAACCACGCTGCTTGCCGCCGACCCGTTCATCCACCTGACCCAGGCCCTGGGCGCCCTGCCCTCGCTGCTGGGCTTTGCCATACCCGACGAGGCCATGATCCGCGCCAGCGGCGACACCTTGCCCGCGCTGGACCTGGCCCGCCAGGCCTGGGCCAGCTGGCTGCTCGGCGTAGTGCTGGTGTATGGCCTGCTGCCGCGCTTGCTGCTGGCCGCGTTATGCCTGTGGCGCTGGCGCCAGGGCCGCGAGCGCCTGACGCTGGACCTTAGCCTGCCCGGCTACGCGCACCTGCGAGATGCGCTGATGCCCCGCAGCGAGCGCATCGGCGTGCAGGACGCGGCCCCCGAGGCCTTGCCACAGTTTGCCGCCGGCCAGCTGGAAAGCGGCAGCAGCGGTGCCCTGCTGATCGGCCTGGAACTGGACGACCAGCGCCCTTGGCCGCCCGCCCTGCCCAAAAACGTGATCGATGCCGGTGTGCTCGATAGCCGCGAATCGCGCAACCGCCTGCTTGAACAACTTGGCCGCTTCCCGCCCGCACGCCTGGCCATCGCCTGCGACCCACGGCGTTCACCCGACCGCGGCAGCCTGGCACTGCTCGCCGAACTGGCGCGCAATGCCGGTGCGACCCGAATCTGGCTACTACAGGCCGCGCCTGGTCAGGCCCTCGATTCCCAGCGCCTGGGTGACTGGCACGAAGCCCTCGACCGCCTTGGCCTGGCGCATGCCGACACCTCGCCATTGACCTGGCTGGAGCATGGCCATGACTGAGCCGCTGAAACTGGCCGTGGTCGGCCACACCAACGTCGGCAAGACCTCGCTGCTGCGCACCCTCACCCGTGACGTCGGCTTTGGCGAAGTCTCCCACCGCCCCAGCACCACCCGCCATGTGGAAGGTGCGCGCTTGTCGGTGGACGGCGAACCCTTGCTGGAGCTGTACGACACACCGGGCCTGGAAGATGCCATCGCCTTGCTCGACTACCTCGAACGCCTGGAGCGCCCGGGCGAGCGCCTGGACGGCCCGGCCCGCCTGGAGCGCTTTCTTCAGGGCAGCGAAGCACGCCAGCGTTTCGAGCAGGAGGCCAAGGTGCTGCGCCAGCTGCTGGCCAGCAATGCCGGCCTGTACGTGATCGATGCGCGTGAGCCGGTGTTGGCCAAATACCGCGACGAGCTGGAAGTGCTGGCCAGCTGCGGCAAGCCGTTGCTGCCGGTGCTCAACTTCGTCGCCAGCCACCAGCACCGCGAGCCGCAATGGCGTGAAGCCCTTGCGCGGCTTGGGCTTCACGCGTTGGTGCGGTTCGACAGCGTGGCCCCGCCCGAGGATGGCGAGCGGCGTTTGTACGAGAGCCTGGCCCTGTTGCTGGAAGACGCTCGCCCTGCCCTGCAGCGGCTGATCGACGACCAGCAGGCACAGCGCCTGGCGCGCCAGCACAGCGGCAAGCGCCTGATCGCCGAGCTGCTGCTGGACTGCGCCGCCTGCCGGCGCAGTGTCGAGGCTGAGCCGGCGGCCGAAGCCAGGGCCATCGAAGCGCTACGCCGGGACATACGTCAGCGGGAGCAGCGCTGCGTCGAGGCACTGCTCAAACTGTATGCCTTCCGCCGCGAAGACGCCCATGCCAGCGACCTGCCATTGCTGGATGGCCGGTGGGGTGACGACCTGTTCAACCCCGAAACCCTGAAGCTGCTGGGCGTACGCCTGGGCAGCGGTGTGGCAGCCGGGGCGGCCGCCGGTGCCGGGGTTGATTTGCTGGTTGGCGGCCTTACCCTCGGTGCAGCGGCCTTGGCAGGTGCAATTGCCGGTGGTGCGCTGCAGACGGCACGCAACTATGGTTCGCGGTTGATGAGCAAGCTAAAGGGCAAACGCGAGTTGACCGTGGACGACACGGTATTGCGCTTGCTGGCCTTGCGTCAGCAGCAGTTGATGGTTGCGCTGGACAACCGCGGGCATGCGGCGCAGGACAGCATCAGGCTGGGTGAGCTGGATGAAAAGGCCTGGCGTGAAGGCAAGTTGCCAGAGGCGCTGGTAAAGGCGCGGGCACATCCGCAGTGGTCGACGCTCAATCCAGGGTCGAAGCTGAATCAGGCTGAGCGGCAGGAACAGCTAGAGGCGTTGGTTTCTCAGTTTTGAGTAAACAGGCCTGGCCTCTTCGCGGGTAACCCGCGAAGAGGCCAGAGCTGCAAAGCGAAAGGTTACTGCTGGGCCACCTTCTCCGACTTACCGTCATAGCGCTTGCGCCATTCAGCCAGAATCTGGTCGCGGTTCTGCGAGGCCCAGGCAAAGTCGTTCTTGATCAGGCGCTGTTCATAGTCCGCTGGCAACTCGGTCTGCGGCTTGGCAATGCCCGGCGCCGCCAGCACGGCGAAGTTCTCCTTGTACAACTCCATGGCTGCGGGGCTTGCCGAAAAATCGGCCAGACGCTTGGCCGCGTCCGCCTTGGGCGAGCCCTTGATCACCGCAGTCGCCTCGATCTCCCAACCCAGGCCTTCCTTCGGCAGCACGATGTCCAGCGGCGCACCCTGGCGCTTGAGCTGCACGGCCGGGTATTCGAACGAGATACCGATCGGGAACTCGCCCGCCGCCGCCAGCTTGCATGGCTTGGAGCCGGAGTGAACGTACTGCCCGATGTTCTGGTGCAGCGCATCCATGTAGGCCCAGCCCTGCGGCTCACCGAAGGTCTGCAACCAGGCGCTGACATCAAGGAAACCCGTGCCAGACGAGGCCGGGTTAGGCATCACGATCTTGCCCTTGTACTCCGGCTTGGTCAGGTCTTGCCAGCTCACCGGTTTGCTCAGGCCCTGCTTCTCGGCCTCGATGGTGTTGAAGCAGATGGTCGCGGCCCACACGTCCATGCCCACCCAGGCCGGTGGGTTTGCGGCATCGCGGTAGTTGGCGGCGATCTTGCCCAGGTCTTTCGGCGCGTAGGCTTCCAGCATGCCGTTCTGGTCGAGAATGGCCAGGCTGGACGCCGCCAGGCCCCACACGGCGTCAGCTTGCGGGCGGTCCTTCTCGGCCAGCAGCTTGGCGGTGATGATGCCGGTGGAGTCGCGTACCCACTTGATCTCGATGTCCGGGTTGGCCTTTTCGAAGGCCTGCTTGTAGCTCTTCAGCTGTTCGGCTTCCAGGGCGGTGTAGACCGTCAGCTGGGTACCGGCGGCCAAGGCCTGCAGGCTGAACACGGCAGAAACGGCAGCGGCAAGTGCAAGGTGCTTGTACATGGGTAGGTTCCTTACAGGTCAGACGGTCGCGGCGCGTTGGCGCCAGGCTTGGGAGCGGCGCAGCAGGCCGCGTGAGGCTGCGGCCAGCAGCAGTGAAGCGCCGGCACTGGTCAGCAGAATCAGGGTGGACATGGCAGCAGCACCGCCCACGTTGCCGGCGTCGTCCATGTTCAGCACGGCAACGGCGGCCAGAATGGTGTCGGGGCTGTACAGGAAGATCGCCGCCGACACGGTGGTCATGGCCGAGACGAACAGGTAGCGGATGATGTCCAGCAATGCCGGCAGGCAGATCGGCACAGTCACCCGCAGGAAGTGCTTGTACAACGGTGCCTTCAGCGACAGCGCGGCGGCCTCGAACTCGCCGTCGAGCTGGCGCAGTGCCGTGGTTGCGGTCATCTGCGCGGTGGTCAGGTAGTGAGCAATGGTGCACACCACCAGCAGCCCCATGCCGCCATACAACACATGCAGCGGGTTGCCGTTCAGGTTGAAGAAGAAGACGTAGCCCAGGCCCAGTACCAGGCCTGGCACGGCCATGGGAATGAAACTGAGCAGGCGCAGCATCTGGTTAAGCAGGCGCTGGCCCTGGCTTTTCTCCATCAGGTAGGCACCGGTGAAGATCACGATGCTGCCGATCAGCGCGGTGCCAAAGGCCATGGTCACGCTGTTGCGATAAGCCAGCCAGCCGCCACCGGCGGTGTCTTCGAACATGTAATGGCGCAGCGACAACGACAGGTTGTACGGCCAGAAGGTGACCAGCGAGGAATACACCGCCATGCCGATCACCAGCAGCAACGCCGCGCACACCAGCAACACGATGGCCAGGAAGCAGGCATCTCGGCTGCGCGATGGCTTGGGCTCGAACACCTGGGCACGGCCGCTCATGGCTTCGCCCTGGCGCCGACGCAGCCAGGCATCGACCGTGAAGCTGAACAGCGCCGGCAGCAGCAGGACCATGCCGATCAACGCGCCACGGCCGAACTGTTGCTGGCCCACCACCGCCTTGTAGGCCTCCAGTGCCAGTACCTGATAGTCACCACCGACCACGACCGGTACACCGAAGTCGGTGATGGTCAGGGTGAACACAAGGCAGAACGCCGCGAATACCGCTTGCCGCGTGGCTGGCCAGGTGATGCTGGTAAATGCCCGGCACGGGCCGGCGCCCATGCTGGAGGCCGCATCGAACAGCCGGGCATCGGCCAACGACAGCGCCGACAGCAGGATCATCAGCGCATGCGGGAAGGTGTAGATCGCCTCGCCCAGCACGATGCCCCAGAAACCGTAGATGTTGTCGCTGAGCAACCCGCGCAGCAGCCCCTGGTTACCGAACAGGTAGACCAGCGCGATGGCCGGCAGCATCGACGGCGCCAGCAGCGGCAGCAGGGAAATCCCCCGCCATACGCCCTTGGCCGGGATCCGCGTGCGTTGCAGCGCATAGGCGAACAGGTACGCCAGCGGCACCACGATGGCCGCCACGGTGAAAGCCACCGACAGGCTGTTGCCCAGCAACCAATGGAAATTGTCGCTGGCGAACAGTTCGCGGGCTGCCAGCAGGCCGCCACCCTGGCCCGCGTCAGCGCTGAAGCCACGCCAGAAGATCGCCAGCAGTGGCATCAGCACGGCCAGCACCAGAAGGATCAGCAGCAGGCTCTTGCCGCCGACGACGAACAACCGGTCACCCAGGGCGATGCCAGCTCGTGGCATGGGTTGGCCTGGGTCAGCGGCAGGGACATTGGCGCGGCCATCTCAGGCAAACACCTGCAGGCTCTGCGGCGGCAGGGCCACCCAAATGTCCTGCGAGCCCAGGCGCGGCATGGCTTCGGGGGCCAGTTCAGCCAGCAGGGCATGGCCAGGCAGGGCTTTGAGTTCGAAGCTCATGCGGCAGCGGTTACCCAGGAACGTAATCTCGCGGACCATGGCCGGGAACAGGTTTTCCTCGTGCACCACCGGGTTGACCGTGATTGCCTCCGGGCGGCAGAACAACCGGCCGCTGCTGGCCTGGGCCGAGCCCGGCGCCAGACGCATGCTCATGGCGCCGACCTGGGCATGGCTGTCACCGTTGCGCTGGAAAGGCAGCCAGTTGCCCTGGCCAACGAACTCGGCGACGAACGGTGTGGCCGGCTGGTCGTAGATTTCCTGTGGGGTGGCGTACTGCTCAACCTGGCCGTTGTTCATCACCGCAATACGGTCCGCCATCAGCATGGCCTCGTCTTGATTGTGAGTGACCATCAAGGTGGTAATGCCCAGCTGGCGTTGCAGCTGGCGCAGTTCGGTGCACAGGTGCTCGCGCACCCGTGCGTCCAGCGCCGACATGGGCTCATCGAGCAGCAACAGGGAGGGTGACGGCGCCAGCGCACGGGCCAGGGCCACACGTTGCTGCTGGCCACCGGAGAGCTGGCCGGGGTATTTCTTCTCGCTGCCAGAAAGGCCTACCAGTTCAAGCATTTCAGCCACCCGCTGGCGGGCCTGCTCGCGGCCACTGCCGGCCAGGCCGTAGGCAATGTTGGCCTCGACGGTGAGGTTGGGGAACAGCGCGTAGGACTGGAACAGGATGCCGTAGTCACGGGCCTGGGGCGGCAGCTCGGAGATATCGCGTTCACCGATGTACAACGTGCCACGGTCCTGGCGCTCCAGGCCGGCAATGCAGCGCAGCAGCGTGGTCTTGCCACAGCCGGACGGGCCGAGCAGGCACACCAGCTCGCCGGCGGCGATGTCCAGCGAGACATCGTTGAGCGCCGTAAAGGCACCGAAGCGCTTGTGAATGTTGCGCACTTTCATCTGTGCGCCGGGGGTGGCGTGGTTCATGGCAGGGCCTCATCGAAGAGATGGGGGCCATGCTAGGCAGGCTGTGCGAAGGTTCTGTGGCTTTAAGGCAAAAGCAAGTGATAGTGGTATTGGCAGATTTTGTATTGCCCAAACAAATCTAGAAGTGTGAGCCCGCCACTTCCTGCGCCACCCCAAGGAAGGCAGCCGGCAACCGCGCCTGGCGCCGCTCCTTCAGGCAATACAAATACTCATGCATCACCGGCGCATCTTCCAGCGCCAGCACCCGCAATTCAGGGTTATGCGGCACCTCATGCCGGGCAATCACGCTGATACCGATATTGCGCAGCACCGCTTCGCGGATCGACTCGCGGCTGCCGATTTCCAGCAAAGCCCCGGCCTTCACCCCGGCCTCCTGCAGCATCTGCTCGGTCAGCTTGCGCGTGGTCGAGCCCTTCTCGCGCATCAACAGGCAGTGCCCGGCCACAACGTCGATCGACACCGCCTGCCGCTGGGCCAACGGGTGGTTGCGATGCACCGCCACCACCAGCGGATCAGTCCCCAGCACCCGCCGCACCAGCCGGGCATCTTCCACCAGCTGTGACGAAGCGGCGATGTCCACCCGGTAGTCTTCAAGCATTTCCAGCACCTGCTGCGAGTTGCCAATTTCCACCGCCACTTCCACCTGCGGCAAGCGCTCGCGATAGATCTTCACCAAGTCGAGAATGTAGTAAGGCGCCGTGGCGGCAATACGCAGGCTGCCCTGGGCCTGGCCACTGTTGCGCAGCTCGAACTCGATATCGGCCTCTTGCTGCAGCAGCGCCTTGACCATCGGCAGCAGGCGCACGCCCTCTTCACTCAACACCAGGCGCCGCCCGCCACGGTAGAACAGCTCGACCGCGTACTGGCTTTCCAGGTTGCGGATCTGCGTGGTCACCGTGGGCTGGCTGAGCCCGAGCTTTTTCGCCGCCAAAGTGATGCTGCCCAAGCGGGCCACCATGTAGAAGGCTTTCAGCTCCGAACTCAGCATGCACGTCCTCTATTTGCGCAGCAGGCGCAAGCCGTTGAACACCACCAGCAGGCTCACGCCCATGTCGGCGAACACCGCCATCCACATGGTGGCCATGCCGGCAAAGGTGATCGCCAGGAATACTGCCTTGATGCCCAACGCCAGAACGATGTTCTGCATGAGGATCGCCGCACTTTGGCGCGACAGCCTGACGAAGGCCGGGATTTTGCGCAAGTCATCGTCCATCAGCGCTACATCGGCAGTCTCGATGGCGGTGTCGGTGCCAGCCGCCGCCATGGCAAAGCCGATTTCGGCACGGGCCAGGGCCGGGGCGTCGTTGATACCGTCACCCACCATGCCCACCCGATGGCCTTGGGCGTACAGGGCTTCGATGGTTTTCAGCTTGTCGCCCGGCAGCAGGTTGCCCTCAGCACGGTCGATACCCACCACGGCGGCGATGGCCTGCGCGGTATGCGGATTGTCGCCGGTCAGCATTACAGTCTTGATACCCAGCTCATGCAGTTCCGCGATGGCCTGGCGGCTGCTGTCCTTGACCGTATCGGCCACCGCGAACAGCGCCAGCGGGCCAGAGCGGTCGAGCAGTAAAACCACTGTCTTGCCCTGGCGCTCCAGCGCATCCAGCTGGGCTTCCAGCGCAGGCGAGCACAGCCCCAGTTCCTCGACCAGGCGGTGGTTGCCCAAGTGGTAGATCTCACCGGCAATGGTGCCACGCACGCCGCGACCGGCCAGGGCAGCGAAGTCATCCACCTCGCTCAAGGCCAGGTCTTGCTCCTTGCCGAACTGGGCAATTGCGCGGGAGACCGGGTGGTCTGAACGCTCACCCAGGCTGGCTGCCAGGGCTTGTGCGCGGCCTTCGAACAGCGGCTCCAGCACCTTGGCGTCGGTTTGCACCGGTTTGCCGTGGGTAATGGTGCCGGTCTTGTCCAAGGCCAGGAAGTCCAGGTGGCGACCGCCCTCCAGGTAAACACCGCCCTTGATCAGGATGCCTTTGCGCGCCGCAGCGGCCAGGCCGCTGACGATGGTCACCGGGGTCGAGATCACCAGGGCGCACGGGCACGCGACCACCAGCAGCACCAGGGCGCGGTAGATCCAGTCGAACCACGCACCGGCCATGAACAGCGGCGGAATCACCGCCACGGCCAAGGCGATGGCAAACACCACCGGGGTGTAGATGCGCGAGAAGCGGTCGACGAAGCGTTGGGTCGGCGCCCGCGCGCCTTGCGCTTCCTCGACGGCCTTGATGATCCGCGCCAGGGTCGATTGCCCGGCAACAGCGGTAACACGAAACTCCAGCGCCCCTGCCTGGTTGATGGTGCCGGCGAACAGCTTGTCGCCCACTGCCTTCTCTACAGGCAGGCTTTCGCCGGTGATCGGCGCCTGATCGACGCTGGATTGGCCGCTGATCACCTCACCGTCCAGGCCAATGCGTTCGCCGGGGCGTACCCGCACCAGGGCACCGATGGCCACTTCCCGCACCTCCACTTCCCGCCACTGGCCATCGGCCTGTCGCACGGTGGCCATGTCCGGGGTGAGCTGCATCAGGCCGCCAATGGCATTGCGCGCACGGTCCAGCGAGCGGGCTTCGATCAGCTCGGCGACGGTGAACAACACCATCACCATGGCCGCTTCCGGCCACTGGCCGATCAGCACCGCGCCAGTCACGGCAATGCTCATCAGCGCGTTGATGTTGAGGTTGCGGTTCTTCAGGGCAATCCAGCCCTTCTTGTAGGTACCCAGGCCACAGCCGAGGATCGCTGCCAACGCCAGCGCCGCCACCACCCACTCAGGGGCCAGCGCGGCAAAGTGCACGATTTCGGCGGCAATCGCGGCAATACCGGACAGCGCTAGCGGCCACCAGCGGGTCTTGGCCACTTGTGGTGCACTGGCGGTGCCATCGTCTTCGGCGCCAAGCGGCTCGGCTTTCATGCCCAAGCTGTCGATGGCCTGCTCGATTTCAGCAGTGCCACCCAGGGTGTGGCGCACGCCAAGCACACGGTTGATCAGGTTGAATTCCAGCTGCTCGATCCCGGCCAGCTTGCCCAGCTTGTCCTGGATCAGGGTCTGCTCGGTAGGGCAGTCCATGGCCTCGATGCGGAAACGGCTGAACTGGGCGTGGCTGCTGGCCTTTTCGCTCAGCTGGACCAAGGCTGGCGCAGCAGCGCTGCCACAGCAGCTGTGGGCGTGGTGATCGTGTTTGTGTTCGTGGCTGACAGGCTGGTTCATGGGGTTATCCTTAAATTGAGCCTGTTGCCAATGGAACACCCTGTAGCCACTATAGGGTCAAGCCATTTGCTGGAGATTTCGTGATGAAGATCGGAGAGCTGGCCAAAGCCACCGACTGCGCCGTGGAAACCATACGCTACTACGAGCGTGAACAGCTGCTGCCGGAGCCGGCGCGCAGCGACGGCAACTACCGGCTGTACACCCAGGCCCACGTCGAGCGGCTCACCTTCATCCGCAACTGCCGCACCCTGGACATGACCCTGGATGAAATCCGCAGCCTGCTACGCCTGCGCGACAGCCCCGATGATTCGTGCGGCAGCGTCAATGCGCTGATCGACGAGCATATCGAGCATGTGCAGGCACGGATCGATGGATTGGTGGCGTTGCAGGAACAGCTGGTGGAGCTGCGGCGGCGCTGCAATGCGCAAGGGGCGGAATGCGCGATCTTGCAGCAACTGGAGACGAACGGGGCAGTATCGGTGCCGGAAACCGAGCATTCGCATGTGGGGCGAAGTCACGGGCATTAAGCCGAAAGCATTCGCGGGCACGCCCGCGAATAGGCCAGTTCAGGTAATGGAGATCTGTCAGACCGCCATCGGCGCCGTCATCGGCGCATGGTGCTCATACCCTTCCAGCCAGAAGTCACTCGGCTCAATCTTCTCCAGCCACTCCGGCTCATACTTGCCGGTCTCGGCAAACGCCGGCACGCGATCACTGATCACCAGCTTCGGCGCCTCCAGCGGCTCGCGCTTGAGCTGCTCATTCAGCATGTCCAGGTGGTTTTCATACACATGGGCATCGCCAATGAAGTAGGTGAACCAACGCGGGGTATACCCGGTCAGGCGGCCGAACAGCGACAGCAACGCCGCGCCTTCGGTGAGGTTGAACGGCGTGCCCAGGCCCAGGTCGTTGGAGCGGATGTAAAGGGTCAGGGAGATTTCCTTGGTCTCTACATTCGGGTGGAACTGGTACAGCAGGTGGCACGGCGGCAGGGCCATTTCGTCCAGCTGCGCGCAGTTCCAGCCGTGGAACAGAATACGGCGGCTGCCCGGGTCGTTGGCGATGGTGTCCAGGCACTGGCGCACCTGGTCGATGGCCTTGTACAGGATGACGAACGCGACGCCGCCCTCTTCGTCCTGAGCGATGCGACGGAAGCCTGCCTTTTCGGCCATTTCGATGGCCGCCGGGTTGCTCAGCGGGATGCGCTTGTAGCCCGGCCACTGGCGCCATTGCACGCCGTAGATTTCGCCCAGGTCGTCATGGCCCTGGCGGAACGGGTTCGCCAGCCACTGGGCGTTCTCGTTGGCGTTCTGGTCCCAGACCTTGCAGCCCAGCTCACGGAATTCACCGGCGTTCTTCACGCCACGCAGAAAGCCGACCATTTCGCCGATCGCCGACTTGAACGCCAGCTTGCGCGTGGTGATGGCCGGGAAGCCCTTCTGCAGGTCGAAGCGCAGCATGGCGCCCGGCAGGCTGATGGTACGGATGCCGGTGCGATTGCCTTGCAACGTACCGTTCTCGATGACTTCACGGACCAGATCTAGATACTGTTTCATGACTTTCCTGTAACAAGAACGGCAGGGGGATCACCCCTGCCGTGAAAATCATACGGCTGGTTTTGCCGTAGGTTTGCGGTTGTAGGCCAGCCAGATCAAGAAGATGCCGCCGACAATCATCGGCACGCAAAGCAACTGACCCATGGTCAACCAGCCGAAGGCAATGTAGCCAAGCTGGGCATCAGGCACTCGGACAAACTCCACGATAAAGCGGAAAATGCCGTAGAACAGCGCGAACATGCCGGAAACGGCCATGGTCGGGCGCGGCTTGCGAGAGTACAACCAGAGAATCACGAATAATGCCACACCTTCCAGGGCAAACTGGTACAGCTGCGACGGATGACGGGGCAACTGGGCCGGGTCGCTGAACGGCGGGAAAACCATCGCCCACGGCACGTCGGTCGCCTTGCCCCACAGTTCGGCGTTGATGAAGTTGCCGATACGCCCGGCGCCCAGGCCGATCGGCACCAGTGGGGCGACGAAATCCATCAGTTCGAAGAACGACTTGTTGTTGCGCTTGCCGAACCACAAGGCCGCCAGCATCACGCCAATGAAGCCGCCGTGGAACGACATGCCGCCCTTCCACACCTCGAAGATCAGCGTCGGGTTGGCCAGGTACTGGTGCAAGTCATAGAACAGCACATAGCCCAACCGCCCACCGACGATCACCCCCATCGAAAGCCAGAACACCAGGTCGGACAGTTTCTCCCGCGACCAGGTAGGGTCGAAGCGGTTCAGCCGACGCGAGGCCAACAGCCAGGCGCCGCCGATGCCGATCAGGTACATCAGGCCGTACCAGTGGATTTTCAGCGGCCCGAGGGCCACGGCCACGGGGTCTATCTGCGGGTAAGGCAGCATGGAACTTCCTCTCGATTCAAATCAAAAAGCTGAGGCCGACACAGAACAGCAGTGCTGCGAACAGGCGTTTCAACAAACGGGGCGACAGCTTGTGCGCCAGGCGCGCGCCGAAGCGGGCGAAAAACATGCTGGTCACGGCAATGCCGACCAGCGCCGGCAGGTACACGTAGCCCAGGCTATGGGGTGGCAGGTGCTCTTCGTGCCAGCCCAGCAGCATGAAACTCAGGGCACTGGCCACGGCAATCGGCAGGCCACAGGCCGAGGACGTGGCCACTGCCTGCTGCATGGGCAGGCTGCGCCAGGTCAGGAACGGCACGGTCAGCGAACCGCCGCCAATGCCGAAAATGGCCGAGGCCCAGCCAATCACCCCGCCCGCGCCGATCAACGCGGGTTTGCCGGGGATGCCACGGCTGGCCCTGGGCTTGAGGTCCAGGGCCATCTGCGCGGCGATGACCAGGGCGAACACGCCGATGATCTTCTGCAGCAGCGGGCCCTGGATCAGCGAGGCCGTCTTGGCACCGATGCCGGCGCCAATGAGGATGCCGAGGGTCATCCAGGCGAAGATCGGCCATTGCACGGCCCCTTTGCGCTGGTGTTCGAGCACGGCGTTGATCGAGGTAAAGACGATGGTGGCCAGCGACGTGCCGACGGCCAGGTGGGTCAGCACCGAGGCATCGAAGCCCTGCAAGGTGAAGCTGAACACCAGCACCGGCACGATGATGATGCCGCCGCCCACGCCAAACAGCCCGGCCAGCACACCGGCACAGGCGCCCAACAGCAGATAGAGCACGAATTCCATTCGGCTTCCCCAGCAAAACAATCCGGCATGGTAACGGAAGCCGGGCTCAGGGCTCTAGTGAACTCTGTGACAGGATGGATCCGCCCCGCAGCTGTGGGTACAGTGGCATAAAACACAGAGGCCCAACCGATGTGCCTGATCGTATTCGCCTGGCGGCCGGGGCATGCCCTGCCGCTGATCGTCGCGGCCAACCGCGACGAGTTCTATGCCCGCCCCACCCAGGCCCTGGCGGCCTGGGAGGACGCCCCCGGCGTGCATGCCGGCCGCGACCTGGAGGCCGGTGGCACTTGGCTGGGCGTGGGGCCGCAGGGGCGCTTTGCCGCGTTGACCAATATCCGTGACCCGGGTCAGGCGGTGGGGCCGCGCTCACGGGGCGAGCTGGTGGCGGCATATCTGAAAGGTGAGTTGGGGGTCGAGGCTTACCTGGACCAGGTGGCCAGCCACAGTGGGCAGTATTCGGGGTTCAACCTGCTGGTGGGTGATGGGCAGCATCTGGGTTACCTGCATGCGCGAGATGCCACGCCGCGCCTGCTGGAGGCGGGGGTTTACGGGCTTTCCAACGCCGGGCTGGACACACCTTGGCCGAAGTTGGTGAAGGCGCGCAGTGGGCTGGAAGGGTTGCTGGAAACGCCGGAACCGCAGCGGTTGCTGGCGTTGCTGGCAGATAACGAGCCTGCGGCGGATGGTGATCTACCTGAGACTGGCGTTGGGGTGGCGACCGAGAAACTGTTGTCGAGTGTGTTTATTGCCAGCCAGAACTACGGGACGCGGGCGAGTACGGTGCTGATTGTGGATGATCAGGGCAGAAGGCAGCTGATTGAGCGCAGTTTCGGGCCCTTTGGTGGACACCTCGGGGAAGTTGAGTTCGCGGTTTGAGGGCCATGGGGCTGTTGCGCCGCGAAAGGGCCGCAAAGCGGCCCAAACAAATCAAAGGGTTTTATTGGCCCCAGGCCCAATCATCCGCGCCAACCCAAGGTTCTTCAGCGCCAACTGCAGCGAACTGTGGATAACCTGCGGGTTGTCATGGCTCAAGGCTTCAGCCAACAGCTCCTTGGCCTTGCCCAGGTTCACCTGGCGCAGCATCCACTTCACTTTCGGCAAGTTGGTGGCGTTCATCGACAAACTGTCGAAACCCATGGCCATCAACAGGATCGCCGCTGCCGGGTCACCGGCCATCTCACCGCAGATGCTCACCGGCTTGCCTTCGCCATGGGCGTCGCGCACTACCGTGTTCAACGCTTGTAGCACCGCCGGGTGCAGGTAGTCGTAAAGGTCGGCAACCCGTGGGTTGTTGCGGTCCACCGCCAGCAGGTACTGGGTCAGGTCGTTGGAACCCACCGACAGGAAGTCCACCTGCCGCGCCAGTTCCTTGGTCTGATACACCGCCGCTGGAATTTCCACCATCACGCCCACTGGCGGCATTGGCACGTCGGTGCCTTCGTCACGCACCTCACCCCAGGCGCGGTGTATCAGGTGCAGGGCTTCTTCCAACTCGTGGATGCCGGAAATCATCGGCAGCAGGATGCGCAGGTTGTTCAGGCCCTCGCTGGCCTTGAGCATGGCGCGGGTCTGCACCAGGAAGATTTCCGGGTGGTCGAGGGTGACGCGGATGCCACGCCACCCGAGGAAGGGGTTTTCTTCCTTGATCGGGAAGTACGAGAGCGCCTTGTCACCGCCGATGTCCAGGGTGCGCATGGTCACCGGCAGCGGGTGGAACGCCGCCAGCTGCTCGCGGTAGATGGCCAGCTGCTCCTTCTCGCTGGGGAAGCGCTGGTTGATCATGAACGGCACTTCGGTGCGGTACAAACCAACCCCTTCGGCGCCACGCTGCTGGGCGCGGGCCACGTCGGCCAGCAAGCCGGTGTTGACCCACAGCGGCATGCGGTGGCCGTCCGGGGTGACGCAGGGCAGTTCGCGCAGGGCGTCCAGGCCCTGGGCCAGCTGGCGTTCTTCCTCGACCACATCGCTGTACTGCTTACGCAGCACTTCGCTCGGGTTGGTAAAGACTTCACCCTTGTAGCCATCGACGATCAGCTCGATGCCGTCGACCTTGGAATACGGCAGGTCGACCAGGCCCATCACCGTGGGGATGCCCATGGCGCGAGCCAGGATAGCAACGTGCGAGTTGCCCGAGCCCAGCACCGAGACCAGGCCAGCCAGCTTGCCTTCCGGCACTTCGCCAAGCATGGCCGGGGTCAGCTCTTCACTGACCAGGATGGTGTTGTCGGCGTACACCAGCGACTGCGAACGGGCTTCCTGCAGGTAGGCCAGCAGGCGCCGGCCCAAGTCTTTGACGTCGGAAGCGCGCTCGCGCAGGTAGTCATCGTCCATCAGCTCGAAGCGGTTGACGTGCTCACCCACCACCTGGCGCAGGGCACCCTGGGCCCACTGGCCGGTCTTGATGACTTCGGTCACCTCACCGCCCAAAGCCGCGTCTTCGAGCATCATCAGGTATACGTCGAACAACGCGCGCTCTTCCGGGCGCAGCTGGGTGGCCAGCTTGGCCGACAGCTTGCGCATGTCGTCGCGCACGCCTTCAAGAGCGTTCTGGAACAGCTTGAGTTCGGCATCGATGTCATCGACGGTCTTGTCCGGCACCACTTCCAGGTCGGCGGGTGGCAGCATCACCACCGCGCGGCCCACGGCGGCACCAGGCGAGCCTGGCACACCGACGAAGCGGGCTTCCTGGATGCCCTTGCCCTGGCGGCCCAGGCCACGGATCGAACCGGTGGCCTCGGCGTGGGCGATAACCCCGGCAAGCTGGGCACTCATGGTGACCAGGAAGGCTTCTTCGCCCTCGTCGAACTGGCGCCGCTCCTTCTGCTGGATGACCAACACCCCGACCACGCGGCGGTGGTGGATGATCGGCGCACCGAGGAAGGAGGCGAATTTTTCTTCACCGGTTTCGGCGAAGTAACGGTAACGCGGGTGGTCGGCGGCGTTTTCCAGGTTCAGCGGCTCTTCCCGGGTACCGACCAGGCCGACCAGGCCTTCGTTGGGGGCCATGCTGACCTTGCCGATGGAGCGCTTGTTCAGGCCTTCGGTAGCCATCAGCACGAAGCGGTTGGTTTCCGGGTCGAGCAGGTAGACCGAGCAGACCTGGCTGCCCATGGCTTCCTTGACGCGCAAGACAATGATCCCCAACGCCGACTTGAGATCTTTGGCGGAGTTTACTTCCTGGACGATCTTGCGCAGCGTATTGAGCATGGCTCGGGGTCGAACTCCGTCGTCAGTCGCGCGTCAGCAGACGCGGTGCTAGCTCTTTCAGGGCGCGCCGGTACACCTCGCGCTTGAATGTCACAACCTGGCCCAGCGGGTACCAATAGCTCACCCAGCGCCAGCCGTCGAATTCCGGCTTGCCGGTCAGGTCCATCCGCACCCGCTGTTCGTTGCTGACCAGGCGCAGCAGGAACCACTTCTGCTTCTGGCCGATGCACAGCGGCTGGCTGTGGGTACGGACCAATCGCTGGGGTAAACGATAACGCAACCAGCCGCGGGTGCAGGCAAGAATTTCCACATCATCGCGTTCAAGGCCAACTTCTTCGTTCAGCTCGCGGTACAGGGCATCTTCCGGCGTCTCGTCAGGGTTTATACCACCCTGGGGGAACTGCCAGGCATCCTGGTTGATCCGTCGAGCCCATAGCACCTGCCCGGCATCATTCGTGAGAATGATCCCGACATTGGGGCGAAAACCATCCGGGTCGATCACGGCAGCAACCTCGCAAACGCATGTCACCGCATTGTTCCACAAAGCTTGCGAGCGCAGCAACGCGCCCGCCAAGCTTATGTGCAGCAGCGTGAAAACTCCGTATTCTGCGGGCCTACCCTGAGGCTGATACGAGTGACCGCGATGCGCCTGGCTTTATTCGACCTGGACAATACCCTCCTCGGTGGCGACAGCGACCATGCCTGGGGTGACTACCTGTGCCAGCGCGGCATCCTTGACCCGGTTGCCTACAAGCAGCGCAACGATGGCTTCTACCAGGACTACCTCAACGGCACCCTGGACCTGCAGGCCTACCTGGCCTTCTCCATGGAAATCCTGGCGGCAACGCCCGCAGCCCAGCTGGACGAATGGCACCGCGACTTCATGCGCGACTGCATCGAGCCGATCATCCTCCCCAAGGCCCTGGCCTTGCTGCAGCAACACCGTGAGGCGGGCGACCAGCTGGTGATCATTACCGCTACCAACCGCTTCGTCACCGCACCGATTGCCCGGCGCCTTGGAGTGAAGGTGTTGTTGGCGACTGAATGCGAAAGGCATGAAGGCCGCTATACCGGGCGCAGTACCGATATACCGTGTTTCCGTGAAGGAAAGGTGACGCGGCTGCAGCGCTGGATGCTGGAGAACGGCTTTGATCTTGAGGACAGCTATTTCTATAGCGACTCGATGAATGATTTGCCGCTGTTGCAGCGGGTGACGCATGCGGTGGCGGTGGACCCGGACCCGAATCTTCGGGCCGAGGCTGAAAAGCGTGGATGGCCGGTGGTTTCGCTCAGGGCTTGAGATTGCCGGCGATGGGCTGCAAAGCAGCCCCAAATTCAATCAGACTGGCTTGGCGCCCATCAGCCCGGCAATGGACAGGAAGCAAACCCCACTGAACACCGCCAGCGCCAGGGTAAACCGCAACCCCACCACCTCGGCCTTGCGCAGCCGGTTCAGCCGCACCAGCAGCCACCACACGGCAAACGCGCCAACGGTATAGATGATGCTGGACGCCAGCACCCAGATCTGCCCAAGCGGCCAGCCCACGAGGTGCACCAGCCACCAGCCGGTAAATGGCATGCTCACCAGGCAAAGGCCCATGACCAGCCAGACGAACACCAGCGGTCGACGCAGCAGCTTGGCATAGGCCTCGGCATCGCCTCGCCTGCGGGCACGCACGGTCCAGATCGCCAGGCCCAGAGCCCCCAAAAGCAACAGGGCGGTAGCGATCATGTGCAGGGTCTTGAGGGTGGTCAGGTGTTCCATGTCTTCACATCCTTGAGCAATAAGCCAAGCTTAGCCGCTCAACCCAGGAACAGCTTGTACGCCGGGTTCTCGGTCTCGTCCCAGTAGGGGTAACCGATCTTGGCCAAGGCCGCCGGCACCAGGTGGCGCTCGTCCTCCGGCACCTGCAACCCCGCCACCACACGCCCGTCAGCCGCGCCATGGTTGCGGTAATGGAACATCGAGATGTTCCAGCGCCCGCCCAGCTTATTGAGGAAGTTGAACAGCGCTCCCGGTCGCTCGGGGAACTCGAAGCGCAGCACCATCTCATCGCTGGCACCGGCCGAATGGCCGCCGACCATGTGGCGGATATGCAGCTTGGCCAGTTCGTTGTCGGTCAAGTCGGTAACCGGGAAGCCCTGCTCGGTCAGGTGCTGCACCAGCGCCGCTCGCGGGTCATTTTCCGGATGGGTCTGCACGCCGACGAAGATGTGTGCCTCGTCAGAGGTGTGCTTGCGGTAGTTGAACTCGGTGATCTGGCGCTTGCCGATGGCCTCACAGAACGCCTTGAAACTGCCCGGGCGCTCGGGGATGGTCACGGCGATGATCGCCTCGCGCTTTTCACCCAGCTCTGCACGCTCGGCCACATGGCGCAGGCGGTCGAAGTTGACGTTGGCGCCGGAATCGATAGCCACCAGGGTCTGCCCGGTCACGCCGTACAGCTCGACATACTTCTTGATACCCGCAACGCCCAGAGCACCGGCAGGTTCGGTGATGGAGCGGGTATCGTCGTAGATATCCTTGATTGCCGCACAAATTTCGTCGGTGCTGACCGTCACCACCTCATCCACATGGTGACGGCAGATCTCGAAGGTGTGCTGGCCAATCTGGGCCACCGCCACACCGTCGGCGAACAACCCGACCTGCGGCAACACCACGCGCTCGCCGGCCGCCATCGCCGCCTGCAGGCAGTTGGAGTCGTCCGGCTCCACGCCGATCACCTTGATTTCGGGGCGCAGGTACTTCACGTAGGCAGCAATGCCGGCGATCAAGCCGCCGCCCCCCACAGGAACGAAGATCGCGTCCAACTGGCCAGGGTGCTGGCGCAGGATTTCCATGGCCACGGTGCCCTGCCCAGCGATGGTGTGCGGGTCATCGTAGGGGTGGACGTAGACAAAGCCCTTTTCATCCACCAGCTTCAACGAATAGGCCAGCGCCTCGGGGAACGAGTCGCCATGCAGCACCACCTTGCCACCGCGCGAACGCACGCCTTCGACCTTGATCTCAGGAGTAGTCTTGGGCATTACGATGGTGGCCTTGATGCCCATCTCGCGCGCAGCCAGGGCCAGGCCTTGGGCGTGGTTGCCAGCCGAGGCGGTAACCACGCCACGGGCCAGCTCTTCCGGGCTCAGCTGGGCCAGCTTGTTGTACGCCCCACGGATCTTGAACGAGAACACCGGCTGCAGGTCTTCACGCTTGAGCAGAATCTGGTTGCCCAGGCGCTTGCTCAGCTGCCCGGCGCTCTGCAACGGGGTTTCGACGGCAACGTCATAGACGCGCGAGGTGAGGATCTTCTTGACGTACTGTTCGAGCATCGGGAAAGCATCACTGGGCCGCGGGACAAGGGCTGGGAGTCTACCCCAGCGCTACGTCGGGCGACCACAGCAAAGCCGCCCAAGCCGTTATACTAAGCAACTTTGAAAACCGCCCTGCCCCTTTTCGGAGCCCGCATGACCCAGGACCAACTCAAACAGGCCGTCGCCCAGGCCGCTGTCGACTTCATTCTGCCCAAGCTGGATGAAAAGAGCGTTGTCGGCGTCGGCACCGGTTCGACCGCCAACTTCTTCATCGACGCCCTGGCTCAGCACAAGACCGCCTTCGACGGCGCAGTCGCCAGCTCCGAAGCCACCGCCCAGCGTCTGAAGGGCCATGGCATCCCGGTCTACGAGCTGAACAGCGTCAGCGAGCTGGAGTTCTACGTGGACGGCGCCGACGAAAGCGACGCGCACCTGAACTTGATCAAAGGCGGTGGCGCGGCCCTGACCCGGGAGAAAATCGTCGCGGCCGTGGCCAAGACCTTCATCTGCATCGCCGACGGCAGCAAGCTGGTGCCGGTGCTGGGCGCCTTCCCGCTGCCGGTCGAAGTGATCCCGATGGCCCGCAGCCACGTGGCGCGCCAGCTGGTGAAGCTGGGCGGCGACCCGGTGTATCGCGAAGGCGTTGTGACCGACAACGGCAACGTGATCCTCGACGTGCACAACCTGCAGATCACCAACCCGGCGGAGCTGGAAGCGCAGATCAACGCCATCGTAGGTGTGGTGACCAACGGCCTGTTCGCGGCGCGGCCAGCGGATTTGCTGCTGCTGGGTACCGCTGAAGGCGTGAAAACCCTGAAGGCCGAGTAATCGTCGGCGAGGGCTTTGCCCTCGATTCGCGGCACAAGGCCGCTCCTACAAGAGACTGCAGCGCCTGAACCTGATGCGCTCCCCTGTAGGAGCGGCCTTGTGCCGCGAAAGGGCTGCAAAGCAGCCCCTCCTGCTCACTCCGCTAGCTGCTTGAACACATAAAACAGGTTCGGCTCACTGACCAGATAAATGGTCCCCGCCTCATCCATCGCAATCCCCTCGGCCTGCGGCACCGTCGCCTGCAACCCCTGGAAGCCCTTGCGCAGCGACAAGGTGCTCAGCGGCCTGCCTTCTACATCCAGCTCCAGCACCAGGCGCGATTCGTCCGAAAGCGCCAGCAAATGCCCGCTGCGCTCATCGAACTGCAAACTCGACAAATCCCGCACAAACAGCCGCGCATCGCGCTTGCGGTCTTGCACCACATGCACCGCGTAAGGCTTTTCCGGGTTGTCATGCGGGAAGCCGTGCACCTCGTAGATC
Organism: Pseudomonas sp. LAIL14HWK12:I1; assembly: GCF_003202095.1. NCBI lineage: Bacteria > Pseudomonadati > Pseudomonadota > Gammaproteobacteria > Pseudomonadales > Pseudomonadaceae > Pseudomonas > Pseudomonas sp. LAIL14HWK12:I1. The sequence continues at coordinate 374,607 of NZ_QJKG01000002.1, read as the reverse complement.
AGCATCGGGTCACGCTCCTTGGCCACGAACAGGCGCTTACCCGCCGAATCGTAGGCCAGCCCCTCGAAACCCTTGTTGCCGTTCAGCCCAATGCCCAGGCTGAGCTGCTCGGCGTCACCGGCATCGAGGAACATCGTGTCGTCTTCCAGCCGCACGCGAATCAGCCGCTGCTGGCGCTCGTCGGTGATCACATAGCTGTTGGGCCCCACGTACTCCACGGCTTCCGGGTCGCCAAACCCGGTCAATGGCACCCGGCGCAGAATACGGCCGTCCAGCGACAGCTCGATCAGCTCCGAACGGGCGTTGGTGACGGTGAACAGGGTCTTGCGGTCGGGGTCGTAGGTCAGCGCCGAGATGTCGTCATCCAGCCCTTCGACCGGCTTGGCCTCCACCACCACCCGGTAGCGGTCCAGGCCAATGCTCTGCTCGGCGGGCTGCCACCAGGTCTTCAGGTTGAACCAGCCGCGCTCGAACAGGCGAAACTCCTGCCCGGCCCAGCCAAACAGGAGTAAGCCGAGGGCGGCGAAAGCAAGGATAAGGCGAACATAACGGCGCATAAGGGCAGGCTCGACACAGGGGTGGCGAATCTAACCATGAACAACTGAAGTAAAGCTTAATGCCAGCATCCGAAATGCCCGATTTCGGGCTCAGTTTTTTCTGAAGCGATAGAACAAGGCCGGCTCACTTACCATATACAGGTTGCCCTTGTCGTCCATCGCCACCCCCTCGGCCCTCGGGATGGTGTCTTCAAGCCCGTTGAAGCCGCCAAGCAAGGTCATGAAACTGACCTGCTGGCCCTGTTCGTCCAGCTCCAGCAGCATGTTGGAGTCGGCCGAGAGCACCAGCAGGTGGCCGGTACGCGGGTCGACACCCAGCGCCGAGAGGTTGCGCAGGTCGAGCTCATCGCTCGGCAAAGGCTGCTTCTCACCCTTGAGCGGGCTGCGGCCATCGGTGTTCCAGGTGTACAGCTTGGGCGGGCGCTCTTCGCCGATGATCAGGCGCTGGCGCATCGGGTCCCAGGCCACGGCCTCGAAGCCCTTGTTGCTTTTCACCGACGCGCCCAGGTCGTGGCTCTGGAAGTCGTCATGGTTCAACGCCGTGGTCTGTGCATCCACCTTGACCACGGTCAGGTCATGCAGGCGCTCGTCTGTGATGGCCAGGTAGCCGTCTTCCAGCACGGCAACGCCTTCCGGGTTGTTCCAGCCATTGAGCGGGATCTTGCGCAGTACATCACCCTCCAGGCTCAGCTCGACCAGGATCGGGTTCTTGCCCATGACCGCGAACAAGGTGCGGGTATGTGGGTTGAAGGCCAGGTCCGAGGCTTCGTCATCGTCCATGCCTGGCAGCGGCTTGGCATCGATGTCTACCTGGTAGTCCGGCAACCACACGCTTTCGCTGCGCTCGGCGGTGCTTTCGAAGCTCTCTTTTACCCACAACGCACCGCGGTCATCCCAGTGCATGGCCACGGCCACGCCATAACCGATCACCGCTGCCACGGCCAGGCCGAAGGGCCAGCGCAGGTAGAAGCGACGCTTGGAGGTTGCCGGGGCGGAGGAGGATGGCATGCGCGGGTCCTGGGGGAATGGGCGAAGATCCGCGCATTATCCGGATCGAGTGTGAAAAATCGGTAAACAGGGCCTAACTCTTCGCGGTTCGGACTCAGAGCACCCGGCTTTCGAAGCGGCTTACACCCGGCAGCTCCAGCACCAGCTCATCACCCACATTGAACGGCCCCACGCCCGCCGGGGTGCCGGTGAGAATCACATCCCCCGCCTGCAACGAAAAATGCGCCGCCATGTACTGGATCATCGGCACGATCGGGTTCAGCATCATCGCGCTGTTGCCATCCTGGCGCACTTCGCCGTTGACAGTCAGGCGTACCGGAATGTCGGTCACGTCCTCAAAGCTGCCAGCCGAGACGAACGGCGGCAGCACACAGGCGCCGTCGAAGCACTTGGCCAGCTCCCACGGCAGGCCCTTCTCTTTCAGCTTGGCCTGTACATCGCGCAGGGTCAGGTCCAGCGCCGGGGCATAGCCGGAAATGGCGTCCAACACCTCTTCCTCGCTCGGATGGGTCGACAGCGGCTTGCCCAGCAGCACGGCAATTTCGGCCTCATAGTGCACCGAACCACGTTCGGCCGGGATCTTGAAGCCGCCTTCGGCCGGCACCACGCAGCTACCCGGCTTGATGAACAGCAGCGGCTCGGTAGGGATCGGGTTGTCCAGTTCCTTGGCATGCTCGGCATAGTTGCGGCCGATGCACACCACCTTGCCCAACGGGAAGTGAATGCGCGTGCCGTCTACGTACTGGTGCTGGTAACTCATGGCCGACTCCTCTGGATACTGCTTTTTATTCAGGTGCGAAGATCTTACCCGGATTCATGATGCCGTTAGGGTCGAATACGGCCTTGATCGCCTTCATGCAGGCGATTTCTTCGCGCGAGCGGCTGTAGCCCAGATAGTCGCGCTTGGTCATGCCCACGCCATGCTCGGCCGAGATCGAACCGTTGTAGCGTTTAACGATGTCGAACACCCACTTGTTGACCTTGGTACACGAGGCAAAGAAATCATCCTTGCTCATGTGCTCGGGCTTGAGGATGTTCAGGTGCAGGTTGCCATCGCCGATGTGGCCGTACCACACCACCTCATAGTCGGGGTAATGCTCTGCGACGATGGCGTCGATATCGCGCAGGAACGCCGGCACTTTCGACACAGTGACGGAAATGTCGTTTTTGTACGGAGTCCAGTGCGAGATGGTTTCCGACAGGTACTCGCGCAGCTTCCACAGGTTTTCAAGCTGGGTTTCACTCTGGCTCATCACCCCGTCCAGCACCCAGCCCTGCTCCACGCAGTGCTCAAAGGTGGCCAGGGCCTCGTTGGCCACTTCCTCGGTGCTGGCCTCGAACTCCAGCAACGCATAGAACGGGCAGTCGGTCTCGAACGGCGCCGGTACGTCACCGCGCGCCAGAATCTTTGCCAGGCCCTTGTCGGAGAAAAACTCGAAGGCCGTGAGGTCCAGCTTTCCCTGGAAGGCATGCAGCACCGGCATGATCGAGTCGAAGTCCGGTGTACCCAGCACCATCGCCGTAAGATTTCGCGGTGCCCGGTCGAGGCGCATGGTGGCCTCGACCACGAAGCCCAGCGTGCCTTCGGCACCAATGAACAACTGGCGCAGGTCGTAGCCGGTGGCGTTCTTGATAAGGTCCTTGTTCAGTTCCAGCAGTTCGCCCTTGCCGGTGACCACTTTCAACCCGGCCACCCAGTTGCGGGTCATGCCGTAGCGAATCACCTTGATTCCGCCGGCATTGGTGCCGATGTTGCCGCCAATCTGGCTAGAACCGCTGGAGGCGAAGTCCACTGGGTAATAAAGGCCCTGTTCTTCGGCGTAGGCCTGCAACTGACGCGTGATCACGCCCGGCTGGCAGACCACGGTGCGGTCGAAGGCATTGAAGTCGAGAATCTGGTTCATGTAGTCGAAAGAAACGACAACCTCGCCATTGGCCGCCACGGCGCCGGCCGAAAGCCCGGTACGCCCGCCAGAGGGCACCAGGGCTACCTTGTGCGCATTGGCCCAGCGCACAATCGCCTGCACCTGTTCTACCGTCTTGGGGAAGACGATGGCGCTGGGCGCCGGCGGGTAATGCTTGGTCCAGTCCTTGCCATAGGCTTCGAGGGAAGCCGCGTCGGTCAGGACCTTGCCAGGGTCGACAAGGGTCATCAGTTCTTCAATTACAGCGGGGTGGGTCATCGCTGGAACTCTCGACTTATTCATAGTCACCCTGAGCACTCTTCACCTGTCGGGATAAGCTCAGATTGTGTCGCGTATGCTAGCATAGCCCTCCCGCTGTTCATGCTAAGGCTGCCCTCGCGCCTGGCATCACCCCTCGCCATTTTTTCTCCGGGATACAGGTTTACGCAGATGAGCAAGACTTCTCTCGACAAGAGCAAGATCCGGTTCCTTCTTCTTGAAGGTGTGCACCAGAACGCAGTCGATACCCTCAAGGCTGCCGGCTACACCAACATCGAATACCTCACTGGTTCGTTGCCGGAAGCCGAGCTGAAGGAAAAGATCGCCGACGCCCACTTCATCGGCATCCGTTCGCGCACCCAGCTCACCGAAGAGATCTTCGACTGCGCCAAGAAACTGGTCGCTGTTGGCTGCTTCTGCATCGGCACCAACCAGGTAGACCTGGAAGCGGCCCGCGAGCGCGGTATCGCAGTGTTCAACGCGCCGTACTCCAACACCCGCTCGGTGGCCGAGCTGGTGCTGGCCGAAGCCATCCTGCTGCTGCGCGGCATCCCTGAGAAAAACGCCTCCTGCCACCGTGGCGGCTGGATCAAGAGCGCGGCCAACTCGTTCGAAATCCGTGGCAAGAAGCTGGGCATCGTCGGCTACGGTTCGATCGGCACCCAGCTGTCGGTCCTGGCCGAGAACCTGGGTATGCAGGTGTACTTCTTCGACCCGCTGACCAAGCTGCCACTGGGCAACGCCGTGCAGGTCACCAGCCTGAACGAGCTGCTGGGCCTGGCCGACATCGTTTCGCTGCACGTGCCTGAGCTGCCATCCACCCAGTGGATGATCGGCGAGAAGGAAATCCGCTCGATGAAGAAGGGCGCGATCCTGATCAACGCCGCCCGTGGCACCGTGGTTGAACTGGACCATCTGGCCGCCGCCATCAAGGACAAGCACCTGATCGGCGCCGCCATCGACGTGTTCCCGGTCGAGCCACGCTCCAACGACGAAGAGTTCGAAAGCCCGCTGCGCGGCCTGGACAACGTGATCCTGACCCCGCACATCGGTGGTTCCACCGCCGAAGCCCAGGCCAACATCGGCCTGGAAGTGGCCGAGAAGCTGGTCAAGTACAGCGACAACGGTACCTCGGTGTCCTCGGTCAACTTCCCGGAAGTGGCCCTGCCGGCGCACCCCGGCAAGCACCGTCTGCTGCACATCCACGAAAACATCCCGGGCGTGCTCAGCGAGATCAACAAGGTGTTCGCCGAGAACGGTATCAACATCTCCGGTCAGTTCCTGCAGACCAACGAGAAAGTCGGTTACGTGGTAATCGACGTTGACGCCGAGTACTCCGACCTGGCGCAAGAGAAACTGCAACAGGTCAAAGGCACCATCCGCTCCCGCGTCCTGTTCTAAGTTCGCTTGCTGCATGAAAAAGGGAGGCCCTGGTGGCCTCCCTTTTTTTATTTCACTTCAACCGTGATCTTCTTCGACTCGACGCTCGGCTTGAACGGCACGTGATACTGGTCACCCAGAATCAATTGCAGGGTGTGCTTGCCCGGCGTCAGGGTAATGCTGGTCTCGGTCTGCGCCTTGCCGAAGTGCAGCACCTGCGGGCCCGCCGGCAGCGCGGTGCCGGCTTCCGGCATCAGGCTGGTTGGCAGCGGCATGTCAGCCACGGGTTCTTTATCCACATCCACCAGCAAGTGGTGGTGCCCGGTGTGCGGGGTCTGGTCACCCGCTGGCTTGAGTGCCATGCCCTCAATGCCGAACTTGACGGTGAAGGTCTTGTCGACCGTGGCGCCATCGGCGGGGGAAACGATGAAGACCTTGGCCTCCTTGGGCGGCTCCTGGCTCTTCAGGGCATCTGCGGCACTGGCGAATACCGACGCTCCCATCAGCAGACCGGCAACGGCAGCACGCGAAAATAGGCTGTTCATTCACTTCTCCTGTGATTCACTTATTGACCGCAGCCTGGGATCCAACGGCAGCGGTAGTTCACCTTAGTTGAAATATTCGCCAAGGTGTTCACATTGCCTGACAGAAATATTTCCGTCAGGGTTAAACAATGCCGAGGCTTCAAGGTCATAGGCTGCGTTCGATCACGGCGAGGAAGAAAGCCGTGGCGAAAGTTATTCATCTGCTAAAAGAAAAGGGGCATTCATGCGTTCGACCATAGGGGTACTGCTGGCAGTACTGATCAGTCCATTGGCCCAGGCGGAGCTGATAGACGAAGTCGCCGACCGGGGCGAACTGCGCATTGCAGTGCGGGCTGACAACTCACCGTACGCCTTCAAGCAAGACGATCACCTGACGGGGTTCGACATCGAATTTGGCCAGGACCTGGCCCGGGAACTGGACTTGCGCGCCGAGTTCGTCGAGGTCCCGGCCGCCGAAGTGCTGAGCGGTGTCGAGAGTGGCAAATATGACATTGCACTCACCCCATCGACCGATGCGCCAAAGGGCGACGGCCCACTCGATGTAAGCCTGCCGATTGGCGAAAAGAAGCGGGTGATTCCGTTCCAGAAGGACAACCCGGCGTTCGAGAGCGCGGTGAATAATGCGCTGCAACGGCTGAAAGACAGTGGCCGCACTGCCGAGCTTGAGCAGAAGTGGTTCAAGGGTGTGCAGGAGACTGCGGCCGGGCAGTAAGGTTTTTTACAGCCAGTACCGGCCTCTTCGCGGGTTTACCCGCGAAGAGGCCGGTACTGGCTTAAACTGAAAGCCCAGCCAGCGCCTGCTGCGCCTGTTCCAGCTCCAGCTCGCTGAACACCCGCACCCCCGCCCGCCGCAGCAACGCCGTGGTCACCCCTTCCCCCGCCACCTTCACACCAGTGAACGTGCCGTCATAGGTCAACCGGTTACCACACGATGGGCTACCCGACTTCAGCACTGCCACACGAATGCCATGCCGCTGCACCAGTACCAGCGCCAACTGCGCCCCGGCCAGAAACGCGGCACTGACATCCTCACCCGTCACCGTCAGCACCTGCGCCTCGCCATCAAGCACCTCGCCACCCTGTCCACCCGGAATCTCCGCAGGCGGACGCGGCGTCGGCAATCCACCTGCCACCTCCGGGCACAACGGCACTACGCGCCCTTCTGCCTGCCATTGCTGCAACAAGTCAGGATGGCCACTGGCCCGGCCGTCATAGCGCACCGGTTGCCCCAGCAGGCAAGCGCTGACCAGTACCTTGGGCAAATCAGAACGGGTCATTGCCACGGCGCCGGAACCAGCCCGTCAACGACAGCCGTTCTCGCCCGGCCGGCAGCACTTCGTGGGGCACCTCGCCCGACAGGAACACCACCAGGCAACCCGCCACAGGCTCAACGTCGTGCTCGACGCCATCGGCCAGGAACATGCGCAACTGGCCCCCGTCCTCAGATTGCCAGCCTTCATTCAGGTACAGCACGGCCGACACCATGCGCCGGTCATCGTCGCGGAAGCGGTCCAGGTGCCGGCGATAGAACGCCCCCGGTGGGTACAAGGCAAAATGGCACTCGAAATCCTCCAGGCCCAGGAACAGGCCCTGGTTGATGACCAGGCGCAACTGGTCCATGGCCGCCAGGTACTGGTCGCAGGCCTCGGCCTGCCCGGGGTCGATCCACTGGATGTGGTCGCCGCGGATGGCCTCGCGCACCTCCTGGGCAACCCCGCGCCCAACCGCTGCCGGGTTAAGCTCGCCTTCGGCATCACGGCGTCGGCATTCGGCCGCCAGCGCACGCACCAGGTCGGCAGGCAAAAACAGCGCCTGCTGGGACCAGCCATGGGTGGCCAGATCGTCGACGACGGCCGCAAGCATCGGGTGTTCGGGGGAGTTGTGCATGGCGCGCATCATATCCATTCGCCATGCCGGCGCACAGCGCCACTTGGCCGAGAAATACGCGGATATCTCGACAAACCGGCGCCGGGCCAAGGACAATAGCCACCTGCCGACAGGAGTCCTGAATGCGCCGTCTGTTTTCCCTGATTCTGCTGATGATCTGCACCATGCCTGTCTGGGCAGACAACCTGGATCAACTGTACAAGGCCGCCGGCTGGCCCGACCAGCGCGCCCACTTCAACGATGCTCTCACCGCCGCCCAGGCGCGCTACCGCAACAGTTTGCCCCCCGCCGTGTACCAGGCGCTGGTCAACAACAGCAACCAGCGCTTCCAGGCCCAGGCGGTGGACCGTCGCGCCCAGGCGCAGCTGCGGGCCACCCTGGCCAATCCGGCACCTGCCTTGGCCTTCTTCCAGTCGCCGCTGGGGCGCAAGGTGGTGGCAGCCGAGCTGAAGGCCACCCGCAAGGACGAACTGGCCAAGAATGCCAAAGGCCTGCCCAAGATCCAGGCCAGCGACGACCGCCTGCTGGTCATCGGCCACTTGGCGCAAGCCCTGCCAGCGCGTGAGGCCGGTGCCGAAGTCAGCCTGGCCATTGCTGGCGTGGCGGCCGACAGCCTCAGCTCGATGATCCCTGGCCTGTTCGGCGGCGGCCAGGCACAGGGCCTGCTCGACGGCCAGCGCCAGCGCCTGATGAACCAGATCGGCGAAGACCTCAACAACACCTTGCTGTATGTCTATCGCGACCTGTCCGATGCCGAGCTGGAAGCGTTCGCCACCTTTGCCGAATCACCCGACGGCAAAGCCTACTACCAGGCAGCGCTGGCGGCTGTGCGTGCGGGCCTGGCGGTTGGCCAGAGCAGCAACGACCTGAAGTGATCAGCCCAGGCGCTGGTCGATGAAGTCGAAGTAGCGTTGGCGAATGCCTGGCAGCTCGTTGGCCAGGTGGTGACGGGCCTCGGGTAGCATCAATATCTGTGGGTCGGCAAACTTGGCCTTGAGCACTTCGAGGTTGTAGGGCCAATCCACCGTGCCGTCGGCCTCCCCCTGCACGATCAACGGCCGCCGCGGACTGTGCGGCGCGGCTTCGATGCGTTTGACCCAGGCGATCAGTGCGCCCACCCAGGCGGTTGGCAGGCGACGCGGTTGCAGCGGGTCGGCCTCGAGGAACGGCAGGAAGGCCGGGTCATTGGTGTTTTCGCTAAAGCGCCGTTCGATGCCGTTCACGAAGTGACGCAGCACGCGATAGCTCAACTTCGACCAGCGCCAGGAACAAGGTCGCACCAGCGGTGCCAAAAGGATGACCTGGCCATCGATGGGGCTGTGTGCCCCCTGATGCAGCAGGTGGTCAACGGCGATGGCGCCACCGGTGCTTTGCCCGCAAAGGTGCCAGGGGCGCGGCAGCTGCAGCGTGCGCGCCTGTTCGAACAACGCCTCCAGCACCTGCTGATACACCGAAAAATCACTGATGCTGGCCCGCTCGCCACTGGACAGGCCGTGGCCGGGCAGGTCACAGCTGATCACAGCAAAACCCTGCGTGAGCGCCCAGTCGATCACATGCCGATACAGGCCCATGTGATCGTAGTAGCCGTGCAGCAGGAACAACGTCGCGGTCGGCTGCTCAGGTAGCCACACCTGCCCGACCAGGTCGAACCCCGCCGCCTGAAAGCCGCCCAGCCAGCTCTGGGCTGACACGTTCAGGCCATAGAAGCGCTGGTAGTCCTGCGCCTCGACCGACAACGGCTGGCGAGCGGTCAACGGCAAAAGGCTGTGGCGCAGGTGATCGGGGTGAAAAGCAACAGGCATCGGGTACATCCACGGCGAAGCAAGTATTGATCTGGGATATTCAGCTCTGGCCGGCGTCGTGGCAAGCTTGCTCACCTCGAACAACCAGCACCGATCTAATTGTGGGAGCGGCCACCTACTCTTCATGAATAGCCAAATCATAAAACCGCTGTGCATGGTAGTCGCCTTGTTAGCTGGCGCCGCCATCCTCTGGCAGGCCTACACCACCTTCCAGGCCCGCTACCTGCGCCCGTTCGACAACCAGACCACGCTGTTCGACGGCAGCCAACTGCAACTGCCACCCGAGCTGGCCGGCCCTGGCCCGATCCGCGTGGTGCACTTCTGGGACCCGGCCTGCCCCTGCAACGTCGGCAACCAGCAACACCTGGGCGACCTGGTCAGCCAGTTCGCAGCCCAGGGCGTGACCTTCCATGTGCTGCAAAAGCCCGGTAGCCATGGCCAGCTGCCCGCCAACCTCACCGCCCTCAAGCCCATCGCCAGCCTGCCCGGTAGCGAGCACCTGCCCGCCTCCCCGGCCGTGGCCATCTGGGATCGGCAAGGTCGCCTCGCTTACTTCGGCCCTTACAGCGAAGGCGCGGTGTGCAACGCCAGCAACAGCTTCGTCGAGCCCATCCTCAAGGCACTGCTCGACGGCCGCCGGGTGACCGCATCCAACACACTGGCGGTGGGCTGCTACTGCCCTTGGGCTGGCTGACGTACCCGCGCCGGGTTGCCCACCACCGTCGCCCCCGCTGGCACATTTCGGGTCACCACGCTACCCGCGCCGACCACGGCGTTATCGCCAATCGTCACCCCTGGCAGGATGATCGCCGCACCGCCGATCCACACGTTGTTGCCGATGGTCACCGCCCGCCCACTCTCCAGCCCGCTGCGCCGTACTGCTGGGTCGAGCGGGTGGTCGGCGGTGTAGATCTGCACGTTGGGGCCGATCTGGCAGTCGTCGCCGATGCGCACCGGCATCACGTCGAGGATCACGCAGTTGAAGTTCATGAAGGTGTTGCGGCCAACGCTGATGTTGTAGCCGTAGTCGCAATAGAACGGCGGGCGAATCACCGCGCCTTCGCCCACCTGGCCGAAATGCTCCAGCAACAGCCCATGGCGTGCGTCGTTGAGCAAGTCGACGCTGCTGTTGTAGCGGTGCATCCAGTGCTTGTTGGCGATCTGCTCGGCCTGCAGTTCGGGGCAGCCAGCGTGGTAGAGCTGGCCTGTAAGCATCTTCTGTTTTTCGCTGAGTGACATGGAATTTCCTTCCCGGGGCTATGCTCTGTTCGCGAATCCGCCGATGATCGAACCACATTTTCTGCTTTGACGCACAAGGAGCTTGCATGAAGCGCAGCCTGACCCTGTTGGCCGTGGTGGTTGCCGTGGCCGCCGGCGCCGGTTACTGGTACGTGCAGGGCAAGCTGCCGCAGCGCGAGGGCCAGGTGGCCCTGGCTGGCTTGCAGGCGCCAGTCAGCGTGCGCTACGACGCCCGCGGTGTGCCGCACCTGCAGGCGCAAAACGAGGCAGACCTGTACCGCGCCCTGGGCTACGTGCATGCCCAGGACCGGCTGTTCCAGATGGAAATACTGCGCCGCCTGGCCCGAGGTGAACTGGCCGAGGTGCTGGGCGACAAGCTGCTGCCCACCGATACCTTGTTCCGCAGCCTGCGCATTCGCGAACAGGCCGCACTGATGGCCAAGCGTCAGGACCGCCAGTCACCTGCCTGGCAGGCCCTGCAAGCTTACCTCGACGGGGTCAACGGCTGGCAAGCCAGCCATCCCAAGCCCGTGGAGTTCGACCTGCTGGGTATCACCCCTCGCCCGTTTACCGCCGAAGATACCCTGAGCATTGCCGGTTACCTCGCTTACAGCTTCGCCGCTGCGTTTCGCACCGAGCCCGCACTGACCTACATACGCGACCAGCTTGGCCCCGACTACCTGAACATCTTCGACCTCGGCTGGAAACCCGAGGGGGCGCTGGGCACGCCACTGGCCGCTGCGGACTGGCAAAGCCTGGAAGCCCTAGCCCGCCTCAGCCACCAGGCGCTGGGTGAGGCGGGCATCCCGCAGTTTGAAGGCAGCAACGCCTGGGCGGTGGCCGGCAACCATACCCGCAGCGGCAAACCGCTGCTGGCTGGCGACCCGCACATCGGTTTCGCAGTGCCGGCGGTGTGGTACGAGGCCGAACTCTCGGCACCCGGGTTCAACCTGTATGGCTACTTCCAGGCGCTCAACCCCTTTGCCCTGCTTGGTCACAACCGCGACTTCGGCTGGAGCCTGACCATGTTCCAGAACGATGACGTCGACCTGATCGCCGAGCGCACCAACCCGGCCGACGCCAACCAGGTGATGGTCGAAGGCAAATGGCAGGCGCTGGAAAAGACCGAGCAGCAGATCGCGGTCAAAGGCGAAGCACCGGTCACACTCAGCCTGCGCCGCTCGCCACATGGCCCGATCGTCAACGACGTGCTGGGCGCTACTGCCGGGCCTACGCCCATCGCCATGTGGTGGGCGTTCCTGGAAACCGAAAACCCGATCCTCGAAGGTTTCTACCAGCTCAACCGTGCCGACACACTGGGCAAGATGCGCGAGGCTGCCGCCAAGGTCCATGCACCAGGCCTTAACTTTGTCTGGGCCAATGCCCGAGGTGACATCGGCTGGTGGGCGGCGGCAAAGCTCCCGATACGCCCCGACGGCGTCGACCCGGCGTTCATCCTCGACGGCGCCAGCGCGCAGGCCGACAAGCTCGGGTTCTACCCCTTCAACGTCAACCCGCAGCAAGAGAACCCGGCGCGCGGCTATATCGTCTCGGCCAACTACCAGCCGCCAGCAGGGCTGCCCATACCGGGTTACTACAACCTGCCCGACCGAGGCCGCCAGCTCGACCGCCACCTGGCTAACCCCGAGGTGAAATGGGATACCCAGAACAGCCAGGCCCTGCAACTGGACACCGCCAGCGACCACGGCCCGCGCACCCTTGCACCGCTGCTGGCAACCCTGCGCGCAGTGGCGGACGGAGACGAAGAGAAGGAACTGATCGAACAGCTCGCCGCCTGGCGCGGCGACTACCCGCTGGATTCGACCAGCGCCACGCTGTTCAACCAGTTCCTCTACGAACTGGCCTTCGCGGCCCTGCACGACGAACTGGGCGAAACCTGGTTCCCGGTACTGATCAGCACCCGCGCCATCGACGCTGCCTTGCCACGCCTGGCGGCGGACGCCGACTCCCCTTGGTGGAACACCCGAGGTGGCAACCAGCGTACCGACCGTACCGCCATCGTACGCCTGGCCTGGCAGCGCAGCCTGAAGCACCTGCGCGATACCTTGGGTAGCGACCCGGCCAGCTGGCAATGGGGCAAGGCCCATACCCTGACCCACAACCACCCTCTTGGGGTGAAAAAGCCGCTGAACCTGCTGTTCAACGTTGGGCCGTTCGCCGCGCCCGGTACCCATGAGGTGCCGAACAACCTTTCTGCGAAGATCGGCCCGGCGCCATGGCCGGTGACCTATGGGCCTTCAACGCGGCGGCTGATCGATTTTGCCGATGCCGGGCAGGCGCTGACCAGCAACCCGGTCGGGCAGAGTGGCGTGCCGTTTGACCGGCATTACTCGGATCAGGCCGAAGGGTATGTGCAGGGGCAGTACCAGAAGACGCAGATGGGGATGATTCCGGCACAGAGTACATTGCGGTTGGTGCCAGGGCCGTAAGGGCTGCTAGCAGCACAAAAAAAAGCCGACGCAAAGGCGTCGGCGTTGGTCATCCCAGGTACTTCGACCGCATCAGAACGCCGGCAGCACAGCACCTTGATACTTCTTGGCGATGAATGCCTTCACCTCGGGGCTGGTCAGGGCCTTGGCCAGTTTCTGGATGGCCTCGCTGTCCTTGTTGTCCGGGCGGGCAACCAGGAAGTTCACGTACGGCGAGTCGGCGCCTTCGATCACCAGCGCATCCTTGGCCGGGTTCAGGCCAGCTTCCAGGGCGTAGTTGGTGTTGATCATGTCCAGGTCGACCTGGTCCAGCACACGCGGCAGCATGGCCGATTCAAGCTCGCGGAACTTCAGCTTCTTCGGGTTCTCGGCAATGTCCTTGGGGGTGGCCAGCGCGTTTTTCGGGTCTTTCAGGGTAATCAGGCCAGCCTTCTGCAGCAGGATCAGGGCGCGGCCGCTGTTGCTGCCTTCGTTAGGGATGGCAACGGTAGCGCCTTCCTTCAGCTCGGACAGGTTCTTGATCTTCTTCGAATAACCACCGAACGGCTCAACGTGCACGCCGATCACGGTTTCCAGGTGGGTGCCTTTACCTTCGTTGAAGCTCTTCAGGTACGGCAGGGTCTGGAAGTAGTTGGCGTCCAGGCGCTTCTGGTCAACCTGCACGTTCGGCTGCACGTAGTCGGTGAAGACCTTGATCTGCAGGTCCACACCTTCTTTGGCCAGGGTCGGCTTGATCAGCTCGAGGATTTCGGCGTGCGGTACCGGGGTTGCGGCAACTACCAGTTTCTCGGCGGCGGCAGCCAGGCCGGCGAACGACAGGGCAGCGGCCAGGGCAGTGGTCAGCAGGGTCTTCTTCATGGTGGTCCTTGTTCTGGTTCTGGGCCATCGACGATGGCGAATTGGGTGCCCAACCGGTTCACCAGCGGGCGTGAGGCGGACAATAGCTGGATTTTTTATGCCGCAACAATACCTTTTACTTAGCTGCTTATTCCAAAAACAAATCGCCATCAGCCACTTTGCTTATGAGCGATGTCTAGCGCGCGGGGTTGGGCAGGTCCAGGTCCTCTGGCTGCAGCTCTTCGCCGTCATTGACCAGCAAGGCGAAGTGGATGACGTTCTCCAGTTCACGGGTGTTGCCGGGCCAGGGATGCGCCTCCAGCACCTGCTGCGCCGCCTCGCTCACCAGCGCCACAGGCCGCTGCAGCCGCACGCTGTAGATGCCCACGAAGTACTCGGCCAATGGCAGGATATCGCCCGGCCGTTCGCGCAGCGGCGGCAGCTCCAGCGCCCCCTCGCGCAGGTACTGGTACAGGCGCTCGTTGAAGCGCCCCGCACGCACCACCCGCGCCAGATCGATGCTGGTCGCGGCCACCAGCCGCACATCCACCGGCTGCGGCTGCTGCGCGCCCACCCGGGTGACTTCGCGGTTTTCCAGGGCGGCCAGCAGCTTGCCCTGGATGGCCAGCGGCAAGTCGGCGATCTCGTCCAGGTACAACGTGCCGCCATTGGCCGAGCCGAACCAGCCGGCGCGGCTGCTGGCCGTGCCACCCTGGCTGCCGGCGCTGTAGCCGAACAGTTCGGCATCGGCGTAGGTGGGGCTGATGGCCGCGCAGTTGACCGACACGAACAAACCACTGCGGTCGCTGGCACGATGGATCTGCCGTGCCAGCAACTCCTTGCCGGTGCCGGTTTCGCCACGGATCAGCACGGGCAAGGGTTGCGGCGCCAGGCGCTCAAGGTCTTCGCGCAGTTGCTGCGAACGCGGGTCGATGAACACCAGCGCCTTGGCGCGGATGCTCAGCGGGCTCTTGTCCAGCTCGGGAAAGGTCAGCAGCGGCTGGCCAAACGGGTTTTGAAAAGTCATGACAAACTCCCGCCCCAGGCCTTCATTGGCCGGGCGTCAGGTAAGCGTTAAAGGCGATCAGGCGCGGCGCAGTGCGCGCTGCTCAACCCGGCTTTGCAAGCGGTACAAGTAGGCGAAGCCTTGCTCCCAGCGCTCATGGCCGGACTTGACGTTGATGTGCCCGGCGTTGCTCAGCAACCCCGCCTCGGCGCCCCAGGCCTGGGCCAGGTACAGCGCCCGTGGCACGTTCACGGCCGGGTCGTTGTCCGAACTGACCACCTGGCTGGGGAACGGCAGTGCGTCGGTCGGGATCGGCGCAAAGTTGCGCAAGGCTGGCGCGCAGGTGGGCCGCTCGACGTCCGCTGGTGCCACCAACAGCGCGCCACGCACACGTCGCAGCAAGGCCGGGCTGGCCTGCGCAGCCCAATGGGCGACGGTGATGCAGCCCAGGCTGTGGGCAATCAGGATCACCGGCGACTCTTCGGCAACAATCGCCTGCTCCAGTGCCTGCACCCAGTCCTGGCGCTGCGGGGTCAGCCAGTCGTGCTGCTCCACCCTGGCACTGTTGGGCAGGGTGCGCTGCCAGTGACTTTGCCAATGGTTGTCTGGCGATCCTTGCCAGCCCGGCACAATCAGGTAGCGAATCGACTCATTGCGCATGGGGACGCCTCCAGTAAGTTTGCGTGCTTGGAGACCAGTATAGGGAGGGAGTTATATTCGTAAAGGAATAAGAAGCTATTTATTAATAACCTAAATGTACACCTTGAGAGAATTGTCGGCTGTGAGACCGAGCGCCGCGCGGGCGGCGCTCGACCTCACAGGCGCTGGACCTGTCACGGCAAAAAAAGGGCCACCCCCTGCCAAGAGATGTGGCCCATAAGCACTTGCCTGAAGAGGTTTGGCGGGTATCAGCGTGCGGTAATCACCGCCAGCTTGCTGATGCCTGCACGTTCGATGGCTGCCATGGCCCGCGCCACTTCGCCGTAGTTAACGCCGTCATCGGCCTGCAGCTGCACGCGCACGTCTGCGTCCTTGTCCTTGGCGGCCTTGAGGCTGGTTTCCAGCAGGTCGGGCTGGATCTGGTCCTTGTTGATGAACAACTTGCCTTCACCGTCGATGCTGACCACCAGCGGGTCCTTCTGCTCTACCGGGGCCACGGCCTCGGTCTTGGGCAGGTTGATGGGGATGGCGTTGGTCAGCAGCGGCGCGGTGACGATGAACACCACCAGCAGCACCAGCATGACGTCCACCAGCGGCGTGACGTTGATTTCACTGAGGACTTCGTCGCTGTCCTGGGTCGAAAAGGCCATGTCAGGACGCCTCCTTCACGGGCTGGGTGAAACCGGCCTGTGGCTTGTGCACGGCGGGGTGCACCAGCACGCGGAAGGCACTCTTCTGCGCCAGGCTGTAGAAGTCGTGGGCAAAGTCGTCGAGGTCGGCAGCGGTGAGCTTGAGGCGGCGCAGGAAGTAGTTGTAAACCAGCACCGCCGGTACGGCGACGGCAATACCGACACCGGTTGCCACCAAGGCCGCACCGATTGGGCCCGCCACGGTTTCCAGGCTGGCAGAGCCGGCCGCGCTGATGCCTTTGAGCGCTTCCATGATGCCCCACACAGTGCCGAACAGGCCGATGAAGGGCGAGGTGCTGCCGATACTGGCGACCACCGCCAGGCCGGTTTCCAGCGAGCGGCGCTCACGCACGATCTGCTGACGCAGGGCGCGCTCCAGGCGGTCCTGGTGGTTGATGGCGTGGCTCAGGTCATTGGCCTGAGTGTCGCCGACGGCAATCGCGGCGTAGCCAGACTGGGCAACGCGGGCAGCCGGGCCGGGCAGCTCGTGGCTGAGCTCGGCGGCCGAGTCCAGGCTGGAGGCCGCCCAGAACTGCTGGTGGAAGCGTTTGTCCTGGTTCTTCAACCGCACGAACTGCGCGACCTTGACCAGGGCCAGGCCCCACGTGACGACAGAGAAACCAACCAGCAGCCAGATGACTGCGCTTTCAACGGATTCGAGGGGGGATGCCAGCAGGCTCATGATGATGTCTTCCTGTGTTCTGCGAAAAGTTAGCGAAGCTTGAAATCGATCGGCACGCTGACCCAGCCGGTCTGGGCCACGTCGCCCTGCTTGGCGGGCACGAAGCTCCAGCGTTTCACCGCGGCCAGCGCGGCGGCGTCGAGGGCATCACGGCCGCTGCTCTTCTGGACCTGGATCTGCCCGGGTTTACCGCTGGGCAGCACCTCTACCCGCAGCAGCACGGTGCCTTCCCAACCCCGCCGCTGGGCCATCTGCGGATACTCCGGCGCCGGGTTTTTCAGGTACGCGGCGTTGGCCGAAGCGGGCGTAACCGGGGCCGGCGCGGGTGGTGCGGGCGCAGGTGGTGCCGGGGCGGCCACTGGGGCTGGCGGTGGTGCTTCGACCGGTTTGGGCTGTGGTTTGGGTGCTTGCTTGACCACCGGCTTGGGCACGGGTTTTGGCTTGGGTTTGGGCTTGGCGGCCAGTTCGTCGATCACGGGTGGTGGTGGCGGCGGCTCGACGACAGGCGGTGCAGGCGCAGGCGGTGGCGGTTCGACCACAGGCGGCGCTGGCGCTGCGAACTCGATGGTCATGGGCGGCACTTGCGGTGGCACCACGGGTAGCTCTGGCGTGGGTGCCTGGCTTACCCAGTACGCCGCAGCGCCGTGCAGGGCCAGCACCAGCAGGCCCAACACCAGCTTGTCGCGGCGCTTGAGCCCGCTGACAGGCGTGCGTTGCAGGCGCAGCTGGCCCAGCGGGAGGCGAAGCGTGCGTCCAAGCTCGACCAGGTCGCCCGGGGCCGGGCGCCATGGCTGGTCGTAGGCCCTGACGGCCGACTGGACATTACCCATTGATCAAACTCCTGGGGTCTCGATTCAGGTATGGCTGAATCATCGGGGCCAGAGGCTTATCTCTTAAAGTAATGTTTAAAATTATGATTAGAACTTAATTGAATATTGCTTTTGAGAGGTAGTGTGAAAGCCACGGATTGTGCGGGCTGCAACTGGTCGGTGCAAAAACGATGCATTGCAGGCATGCAAAATATTCGTGCAAGGCATGAGATTGCCGCGAGGGCTGCTAAGCAGCCCCGGCAATCTGGCAGGCATAAAAAACCCGGGACCAAGCCCGGGTTTTCAACATCAAAGGTGGGTCAGATATCCGCCACCTTCTGCCAAACCTTCGGCCGGAAGAACAGCGTCTCCCCCCGCGCCAACCCGGTCAGGCTGTCATGGTCCTTGACCACCTCGGCCTCGATCAGCTCGCTCTGCCCTTCCACCTTCAAGGTCACCCGCGTTGTAGCCCCCAACGGCCGAATATCCCGCACCTCGGCCGCATGGTGCCCTTCGGTCTCATGCCGCGACAGCGACACTTCGTGCGGGCGGAACAGCACATGGTGCCCTTCGCTCAAGGCCAGGCGGTTGGAGTCGCCCAGGAAGTGGTAGACGAAGTCGTTGGCCGGCTGCTCGTACACCTCGCCCGGCGAGCCGATCTGCTCGATCACGCCCTTGTTCATCACCACGATACGGTCGGCCACTTCCATGGCTTCTTCCTGGTCGTGGGTCACGAATACCGAGGTCAGGTTGATGTCTTCGTGCAGCCTAGCCAGCCAGCGGCGCAGCTCTTTGCGCACCTTGGCATCCAGTGCACCGAACGGCTCGTCCAGCAGCAGCACCTTGGGCTCCACCGCCAGCGCGCGGGCCAGGGCGATACGCTGACGCTGGCCACCGGACAGCTGTTCGGGGTAGCGGTCGGACAACCAGTCCAGCTGCACCATGTTCAGCAGCTCATGCACCTTCTCGGCGATCTTGCTTTCGCTCGGGCGCTCGCCCTTGGGCTTCATGCGCAGGCCGAAAGCGACGTTGTCGAACACACTCATGTGGCGGAACAGCGCGTAGTGCTGGAACACGAAACCGACGTTGCGGTCACGCACGTCATGGCCGGACACGTCTTCGCCGTGGAACACGATATTGCCCTGGTCCGGGGTTTCCAGGCCGGCGATGATGCGCAGCAGCGTGGTCTTGCCGCAGCCGGACGGGCCGAGCAAAGCCACCAGCTCGCCGCTGTTGATGTCCAGGTTGATGTTGTCCAGGGCCTGGAAGCTGTTGAAGCGCTTGCTGACGTTACGAACTTCGATCGACATGAATCATTCCTCCGCGGCGCTGTGGCGCAGGCGGTTAATACGGTTCTCGCTCCACTGCTTGAGCAGCAGGATGAAGAGCGCCAGGATCAGCAACAGGCTGGCCACGCTGAAGGCCGCGACGTGGTTGTACTCGTTGTAGAGGATCTCCACGTGTAGCGGCAAGGTGTTGGTCACGCCACGAATGTGGCCCGACACCACCGACACCGCGCCAAACTCGCCCATGGCCCGTGCGGTACACAGCACCACGCCATAGATCAGGCCCCATTTGATATTGGGCAAGGTCACGTGCCAGAACATCTGCCAGCCGTTGGCGCCGAGCAGTCGCGCGGCCTCCTCTTCTTGCGTGCCCTGCTCCTGCATCAGCGGGATCAGCTCACGGGCCACGAACGGCACGGTGACGAAAATGGTCGCCAGGACGATCCCCGGCAGCGCGAACACGATCTGGATGTCGTGGTCCTGCAGCCATGGCCCGAACAGGCCTTGCGCGCCGAACATCAGCACGTAGACCAGGCCGGCGATCACCGGCGACACCGAGAACGGCAGGTCGATCAGGGTGACCAGAATGCTCTTGCCACGGAAGGTGTACTTGCTGACGCACCAGGCGGCGCTGACACCGAACACCAGGTTCAGCGGCACCGAAATGACCACGGCGAGCAGGGTGAGCTTCAATGCCGACAGCGCGTCGGGCTCGAAAATCGCCTCGAAGAAGGTGCCAAAACCGTTCTTCAGCGCCTGTGATACCACGATCACCAGCGGCAGCAGCAGAAACAGCGCGAACACCAGCCAGCCAAGGCCGATCAGGATGCGCCGCGAAGTGGCGCTGCCACGGCGGGCGGCGTTGGCGGCCGCGCTTGCACTCAGGGATGAACTGGACATGCCGGCCTCCTTCAAGGGGTTTCGATGCGGCGCTGCAGCAGGTTGATCAGCAGCAGCAGGATGAAGGAAACCACCAGCATCAGCACGCCGATGGCGGTCGCGCCGGTGTAGTCGTACTGGTCGAGCTTGACCATGATCAGCAGCGGCAAAATCTCGGTCTTCATCGGCATGTTGCCGGCAATGAAGATCACCGAACCATACTCACCCACGCCGCGGGCGAAGGCCAGGGCAAAACCGGTGAGCCAGGCCGGTAGCAGGGCCGGCGCGAGAATATGACGGAACACCTGCAGCGGCTTGGCGCCCAGGCAGGCGGCGGCCTCCTCCACTTCACGCGGGATGTCTGCCAGTACCGGCTGCACCGTACGCACCACGAACGGCAGGGTGACGAAGGTCAGCGCCAGGGTGATGCCCAGCGGGGTGTAGGCGATCTTGAAACCAAGGTCGGTGGCAAACTGGCCGACCCAGCCCGCAGGCGCGTACAGGGCGGTCAGGGCGATACCGGCAACGGCGGTAGGCAGGGCGAACGGCAGGTCGATCATCGCGTCGATGATCTTGCGCCCAGGGAAGGTGTAGCGCACCAGCACCCACGCGAGCAGGGTGCCGATCACCCCGTTGATGATGGCGGCGAACAGGGCAGTACCGAAACTCAGCTTGAGCGCGGCGATTACCCGCGGCGCGCTGATGATGTTCCAGAACTGCTCCCAGGTCAGCTGCGAGGCATGAATGAACATGGCTGCCAGCGGTATCAGCACGATCAGGCTGAGGTACACCAAGGTGTAGCCCAGTGTCAGCCCGAAGCCGGGTATGACGGGAGAAATGCGGCGTGACATAAATATCCCTGGTTGAACGCACTAAGCCCGGAATCAATCCCGGGCTGGTGCAAGACTCTGAATCCCGGGGTTGCTGCGCAGCCCCGTTTTTCCTTGGCGATTACTGTGCCTGATAGATCTGGTCGAACACACCGCCATCATTGAAGAATTTCGGTTGTGCAGTTTTCCAGCCACCGAAGTCCTTGTCGATGGTTACCAGGTCCAGTTTCGGGAATTGCTTGCCGAATTCGGCAGCGACTTTCTCGTCACGCGGGCGGTAGAAGTTCTCTGCGGCAATCTTCTGCCCGGCCGGGCTGTACAGGTGCTTCAGGTATTCGGTGGCAATGTCGGTATTGCCCTTCTTCTCCGCGTTCTTGTCCACCACGGCCACTGGCGGCTCGGCCAGGATCGACAGCGACGGCACGACGATGTCGAACTTGTCGGCACCACCGTCTTCCTTCAGCGCCAGGAAGGCTTCGTTTTCCCAGGCCAGCAACACGTCGCCCTGGCCGTTGTTGACGAAGGTGATGGTCGAGCCACGGGCGCCGGTATCCAGCACTGGTACGTGCTTGAACAGTTCCTGCACGTAGGCCTTGGCCTTCTCTTCGCTACCGCCGGTCTTCAGGCCGTAGGCCCAGGCAGCCAGGAAGTTCCAGCGGGCGCCGCCGGAGGTTTTCGGGTTGGGGGTGATGACCGACACGTCTTTCTTGATCAGGTCGCCCCAGTCCTTGATGCCTTTCGGGTTGCCCTTGCGTACCAGGAACACGATGGTCGAGGTGTACGGGGTGCTGGCGTCCGGCAGGCGGGTCTGCCAGTTATCCGGCAGGGTCTTGCCGAGCTTGGCGACTTCGTCGATGTCACCGGCCAGTGCCAGGGTCACCACGTCGGCACGCAGGCCATCGATGACCGCACGGGCCTGCTTGCCCGAGCCACCGTGGGACTGCTGGATCTTCACCTTGTCGCCCGGGTGGGCCTGCTGCCAGTGCTTGATGAACTCGGCGTTGTACTGCTGATACAGCTCGCGGGTCGGGTCGTAGGACACGTTCAGCAGTTCGTAGTCCTTGGCGATGGCGGAACCGGCAAAAACAGCACTGGCCAGAGCGGCAAGCGCATAACGGCGGATGGACATGGTGAAGCTCCCGATTGGCATTTTTCTAGTTTTGAATGTTGTGGTGCGATCAGCCGGACTTGTTGCCGGGCTGTTGCAGGCGGAACTTCTCCTTGCGCTCGATCTGTACGACCTGAGCGTTGTGCACTGTGATCTCCACCGCACCGAAACGCAGGTCGCGCAAGGCGCTCTGGATTTCACGCAGAATGGTGGCTTCGTCCTGACCGTCGATGCTACGCAGAGATGCACTCATGCTCGTTCTCCTTGGAGTGAGGTGCCGGGCAGAGGTTTGAAGGGGATTTGCGCCTGGCTTGAGGGCAATAGTAGTGAGGCGGAGTTATTCTTAAAAATACTGTTTAAGAATGTTTATATAACCAAATTCAATTCGCGATTTTACAGGCGCCCAAATGCCTCCGTGGGAGCGGGCGTGCCCGCTCCCACAGGGTTCAATGTTGGGTTTCAGTGCTGTTTTCAGGCTCGCGGATCTTGTACCAGGCCACATACAACGCCGGCAGGAACAGCAGCGTCAGCAGGGTGGCCACGATGATCCCGCCAATCATGGCGTAGGCCATCGGCCCCCAGAACACTTCGCGGGCAATCGGGATCATGCCCAGGCTAGCCGCCGCCGCCGTCAGCAATATCGGCCGACGCCGGTGGTTGGTGGCCTCCACCACCGCGTCCCACGGCGAGAAGCCCTGGGCCTCGAACTCGTCGATCTGGGTCACCAGAATCACCGAGTTGCGAATGATGATGCCCGCCAGCGCCAGGATGCCGAGAATCGCCACAAAGCCCATGGGCGTGCCCGTGGGCACCAACGCGATGATCACGCCAATCAGCCCCAGCGGCGCCACGCTCACCACCAGGAACAGCTTCTGCACGCTGTGCAGCTGGATCATCAGGAACGTCGCCATCAGGAACAGCATCAGCGGGATCACCTTGCGGATCGGCCCTTGCGCCTTGGCGCTCTCCTCCACCGTACCGCCGGTGGCCACTTCGAAGCCCACTGGCAGCTTGCTGGCGAATTCGTCGATCTTCGGCTTTAGCTGGGCCACCAGGTCGGTGGGCTGGATGTCGCCATTGACCGAGGCCTTGATGGTGATGGTCGGTTTGCGGTCCCGGCGCCACACCAGCGGCTGCTCCAGCTCATAACGCACCGTGGCGAACGACAGCAGAGGGATCGAGGTGCCGTTGGGGGTGAGTATCTGCAGGTTTTGCAGGGTATCAGGCGAGCCGCGCTCGCTGTCTTCGGCACGGGCCACCACGTTGACCAGGTAGATGTTGTCGTTGACCTGGGTGATCTGCACACCGCTGACGATGCTGTTCATCACATTGGCCACGTCTTCCGACGACAGCCCCAGCTGACGTGCCTTGTCCTGGGCGATTTCCACCCGCAGTACCTTACCCGGCTCGTTCCAGTCGTAGATCATCTCGCCGATGTGCTCGTTCTGGTCGAGCAAGGTGGCCAGTTCGATGGCGTGTTTGCGGACCTCGTCGATGTTGCCACCACTGATCCGATACTGGATCGGCCGCCCTACCGGCGGGCCCATTTCCAGCGACTGTACGTTGGTACCGATGCCGACGAACTCTTCATGCAGGATCTTCTGCAAGCGATCCATCATGGCCTGACGCTCTTCGAAGCCTTTGCTGACGATCACCAACTGCGCGTAGTAGGGGTTCTGCAATTGTTGATCGAGAGGCAGGTAGAAACGAATGGCACCTTGGCCGATGTAGGTGCTCCAGTGCACCAGGTCCGGGTCATCCTTGATCCGTGCCTCGAAGCGGTCGACCACCTTGCGCGTCTCCTCGATCGAGGCGTTTTGCGGCAGGTTGAGGTCGACCAGGATTTCCGGGCGGTCCGAGGACGGGAAGAACTGGTTCTGCACAAAACGCTCACAGAAAATGGCCAGCACGAACAACAGCACGGTGCCGATGATGGTCAACCAGCGGTTGCGCATGCACCACAGCAGGCCATGTTCGAACGCCCTGCCCAGGCGGCCAGGCTCGGCTTCATGGGCTTTGACCTTGCTGCTAAGGATGTGTACGCCCAGCACGGGCGCGAAGAACACCGCCACCACCCACGACACGATCAGCGCCACGGCAATCACGGCAAACAGGGTGTAGGTATATTCACCGGCCGAACTGGCGTTCAGGCCGATCGGCACGAAACCGGCCACAGTCACCAGGGTGCCGGTCAGCATGGGGAAGGCTGTGGAGGTGTAGGCAAAGGTTGCCGCCTGCTCCTTGCTTTCACCCATCTCCAGCCGCGTGACCATCACCTCCACGGTGATCATCGCATCGTCCACCAGCAGGCCAAGCGCAATGATCAAGGCGCCCAGCGAAATCCGCTGCATGGTGATGCCGCTGTACTCCATGAACACGAACACCATGGCCAGCACCAGCGGGATCGAGCAGGCCACCACCAGGCCTGCGCGCACGCCCAGGCTGATGAAGCTCACCCCCAGTACGATCACCACCGCCTCGAACAGCGCGCTGGTGAAGCCGCCGACAGCCTGCTTCACCACCACTGCCTGGTCCGACACGGTGTGTACTCCAACCCCTATCGGCAAGTCCTCGACCACTTTGTCCATGCGCTTTTTCAGCGCGGCACCGAACACCTGGATGTTGCCACCGGCTTTCATGCCGATGGCCAGCCCGAGCGCAGTCTGGCCGTTGTAGCGGAACATGGGTGACGGCGGGTCGACATACCCGCGTTCGATATCGGCAATATCCGCCAGGCGGAAGAAGCGGTCATTGATGCGCAGGTTGACCGTTTCCAGGTCTTTTTCCGAGGCGAACTGCCCAGTGGTGCGCACCGAAATGCGCTCGGGGCCGGCCTCGATCACCCCGGCCGGGGTCACGGCGTTCTGCGATTGCAAGGCCTGCATGACCTGGCGCTGGTCAATGCCCAGCGCGGCCAGCTTGCGGGTGGAGAAGTTCAGGTACAGCACTTCATCCTGGGTACCGACCAACTCGATCTTGCCGATGTTGGGCACATCGCGGACCTCAGCCCTGGCTTGCTCCACGTAGTCGCGCAACTGGCGCAGGGTAAGGCCATCGGAGGTAAAGGCATAGATCGAGCCGAATACATCACCGAATTCGTCGTTGAACGCAGGCCCCTGGATGCCCTGAGGGAACTGACCGCGAATGTCCTGGATCTTTTTGCGCACCTGGTACCAGATGTCCGGGATGTCCTTGGCCTTGGTGGTATCGCGCAGGTACACGTAGACCGTGGATTCACCGGGGCGGGTGTAGCTTTTGGTGTAGTCGAGGGAGTCGAGTTCCTCGAGCTTCTTCTCGATACGGTCGGTGACTTGGTACAGGGTTTCGTCCTGGGTCGCGCCGGGCCAGCGGGTCTGGATGACCATGGTCTTGATCGTGAACGACGGATCTTCCTCACGGCCCAGGTTGAAGTAGGAGAAGATCCCCATCAGCAGGCCGACGAACATCAGGTACCAGACGAACGATTGATGCTTGAGTGCCCAGTCGGACAGGTTGAAGCTTCCTTTCATTGCGCATCCTCGTCGAAGGTGACCTTCTGGCCGGGCTTGAGGCTGTTCACGCCCGCAGTCACCACCCGCTCGCCGGGCTGTACGCCCGAGCTCAGGACGACGCTGTCGGCGGTGCGGCCGATCAGGGCCACGTCACGAGTGGCCACGGTCTTCTGCTGCGTATCGATCACCCATACCTGGGTCTTGCCGTCGCGCTCGAGCAAGGCACTCAAGGGCAGTTCGCTGCGCGGCGACACCTCCGAACTCAGGGTCACGCTGATGGCGGTGCCCAGGTGGAAGGCCGCCGGGGTGCTCGCCAGGGTCAGGCGCGCACGGCGGGTGCGCGTGGTGGCGTCGGCCTGGGGTTCCAGTTCCCGCAGGCTGGCGGTGGTGTTGATGGTCGGGTCCAGCTGCGAAGCAACGGTGAAGGTCAGGCCTTTGCTCAACTGCTCGGCCAAGCCGATCGGCAGGTCGATCACGGCTTCCTTCACATCCGGCCTGGCCAGGGTTACCACGGCCTGGCCAGCGGTGACGGTTTGCCCGGCTTCGGCCTGCCAGGCAGTGATTACCGCGGCGTGGTCGGTGCGCAGGGTGCTGTAGTCGAGCTGGTCACGCGCCTGGCTGAGCGCAGAGCGCGCCTGCTCCAACGCCGCGCTGGTGGTTTTCAGGTTGGTCTGGGCGATGTCCAGCTGGGCCTGGGCGCCTACCCCGCGGTCGTACAGTTGCTGCTGGCGGCGGGCGTCGGCCTGAGCGTTGATCCATTGGGCCTGTACCTTGGCCAGGTCGCCTTCGGCAGCACGCAGCTGGTTTTGCTGGTCGGTCGGGTCGAGGGTTGCCAAGGTGTCGCCCGGTTTTACCTGGGCGCCCACATCCAGCCAGCGACGGGCGATACGCCCGGAAACCCGAAAGCCCAGGGTACTTTCAAAGCGTGCCTGAATACTGCCGGCAAAGCGGCCCAGCTGCGACTGCACCTGGGGTTCGACTTTCACCGACAGCACGGGCCTAATCGGCTCTGGCACCTCGTCCTCGCTGCTGCACCCCACCAGCAGCACGCCAGCCGACAGCATCAGCAGCAGGCGCTTCATAGCTCACCCCCTTCGGCCTTGGCATCGACCTTCTGCACCTGCATGCCGGGGTGCAGCAATTGGCCGCCATTGACCACCACGGTCTCGCCACCTTTCAGGCCACTGGCGACCACGATCTTGCCGGTGAGGTAACGGCTGACCTCGACCTTGCGCAGTTCAACCTTGTCGCCCTCGCCCACCACCCATACAGCGGGCTCATGCAGGGCTTTGGTCAGTGCCGACCACGGCAGCTCGACGCTGGGCCGCCCCTGGGCATTGGTGGTGGCGGTGACCGGTGCGCCCAACTGCATGCCCGGTGGCACGTCTTTGAGGCCTACCTTGACCTGCACTGTGCCGCTTTGCGCCGACACCGTGGGAGTGATTTCACGCACGAAGCCATGTGCCTGGACGTTGGGGTTATCCAGCAGTCTGACGATCACCCCGGCATCGCTGGGCGGTGCGACCAGCAGCGATTCGTACACGTTGAACACCGCATCGCGGTCGCCATCGGTGGCCAGGCTGAAGATGGGCATGGTGGCCTGCACCACCTGGCCCACTTCGGCCTGGCGCTCGGTGATGACCCCGGCGGCCTCGGAGACCAGTGCGGTGTAGCTGAGCTGTTCGTTGGCGTTGGCCAGTTGCGCCTGGGCGGCCTTGAGCGCGCTCTGGTTACTGCGCAGCGCGGCTTCGGCGGAGTCGTATTCACTCTGGCTGGTGTAGCCCTTGGGCAGCAGTTTTTGCTGGCGTACAAAGGCGGCGCTGGTCTGGGTGACCCGCGCCTGGGCGGCGAACACCTCGGCCTTCGCCGAGTCGACGTTGTTCTGCAGGTCTTTCGGGTCCAGCCGCGCCAGCACCTGGTTGGCCTTGACGTGGTCGCCCACATCGACGCTGCGCGAAATGATCTTGCCGCCCACACGGAACGACAGGTCAGTCTGCACCCGCGCTTGCACATCGCCCGTCAGGGTGACCCTGGCAGCGAAATCTGTGGGTTGAACCTGTTGCACACCGACCCGAGGCAGCGTCTCGGGGACCTCTTCCTTGCTACAGCCGGTGAGCATGTACAGCAGCCCCAGGCAAACGACCGACAGCGGACGCACCAACGCCATGCTGGCTCCTTGCTTGCGCACAAATGATTTGTGGGATGCGACTGTCAGCGTAGTTCAGGGTTCGATAAACATCACTGGCGGGGAACAACCGGGCATTTTCGACGCCTACGCGGGCCCTTTCGCGGGCTCGCCCGCTCCCACAGGCTAAGTGCCCACCTTGAGACCTGCGCTGTACCTGTGGGAGCGGGCATGCCCGCGAAGAGGCCGGTACAGGTCAGACCTGAACTGAAGTCCTGTTCAGCCCCAACTCAATGTCATCGATCAGTGCTTTGGCAAAGCCACTCAGGATTCTTGCTGCGCTACCTGCCAATCGGTCATTTTCCATCTCGGCTTCGGTCGTCAGGTGGTTGATGCATCCGAGCATGACTGACAGTTCGGAGAAGGCATGGTTGAACGGGATATTGGCCTGGACGCGGAAGAGGTCCATGCAGGTTTCTTGGCCGACGGTGGTGCTGTTACTTACTTGGTGAGCATCAAGATCGTGCGTTGTCATGGTTGGAATCCAATGTCGTTTATTGAACCGCCAACTCGTCTTTCTCACGGACAAGGGGTGGCAGCCATACGCGGGGTGAGAAACCGAGGACATTGAACCCGGCCAGGCCGAAGCCTGCCCACGTAGGCTGCCATGACTGGAAACCCGTACAACATCGTTCGGGTTCTCACACCCGATCACCACAGATGGCGACCCAACGACGTTATCCCTGGGGCATTTCCCCTACAACAGAGCAGCTTCCACACGGCTCGTAGGATAATTCCCAAGCTGCTCTGACTGAAGCATTGGGTTTGAATTGATGAAAAGTCGTACGGCTTGAGGGCCCTTTCGCGGGCTTGCCCGCTCCCACAGGGAAAGCGCCGGCCTTAAGGCCTGTGCCGTACTTGTGGGAGCGGGCGAGCCCGCGAAGAGGCCGGCACATCCACCCAAATACTTCTGCCATATCCAGAAATGATCAGCCACTCGGCAGTGGCAGTTGAACCGCTACCGTTCAAGGAGCGTTTCAATTTCAAGGAAGCTTGCGATGCCGTTAGCTGAATCCCACCGGCTCCGCCAAGGGCGCTTTTCCGAGCCAGGCAGGCTCTACATGCTGACTACTGTGACGCACCAACGACAGCCACTGTTTCATGATTTCCACCATGCTCGTCTGGTGGTCAAACACCTGCGAGTTTCACATGACATTCGGGACTGCCACTCTCTGGCCTGGGTAGTCATGCCTGACCACTTGCACTGGCTGATCGAACTGAGGGACGTGACATTGGGAACACTGATGCGCAAGTTCAAATCACGCACAGCCATTGCATTGCGCAAAGCAGGTTTGGGGCATACACGGATATGGCAACCGGGTTACCAGGACCATGCACTGCGGCGGGAAGAGAGGCTGGTGCATGTGGCCCGCTACATTGTGGCCAATCCTTTGAGGGCTGGTCTGGTCAAGAGTGTCAGGGACTATCCACACTGGGATGCGGTATGGCTTTGAATCGGTGCTGGGGCCTTCGCGGGCTTGCCCGCTCCCACAGGGCTCACCACAAGCTTGAAGCTGTGATGTACCTGTGGGAGCGGGCATGCCCGCGAAGAGGCCAGGTCAGGCTGAAGCCGCCACCTGCGCCGGGCGCTTGACCTGCGGCTGCGAAGCATTGGCTGCCGCACCTTCTTCGATCGCCTGCTGGATCGCCTTGCGACGACGCTCTTCGGCCTGGCGGCTGAAGTACCAGACAAAGAAGGTCACCAGCGACACCGACAGCAGGATCAAGCTAGCCACAGCGTTGATCTCTGGCTTCACGCCCAGGCGCACGGCCGAGAACACTTCCATCGGCAAGGTGGTCGAGCCCGGGCCTGACACGAAGCTGGCCAGTACCAGGTCATCCAGCGACAGCGCGAACGACATCATGCCGCCCGCCGCCAGCGACGGCGCGATCATCGGGATGGTGATCAGGAAGAACACCTTCCACGGCTTGGCACCCAGGTCCATTGCCGCTTCCTCGATCGACAGGTCCAGCTCACGCAGGCGTGCCGACACCACCACCGCCACATACGCCGCACAGAACGTAGTATGGGCGATCCAGATGGTGACGATGCCGCGCTCCTGCGGCCAGCCGATCATCTGCGCCATGGCCACGAACAGCAGCAACAGCGACAGGCCGGTGATCACCTCGGGCATTACCAAGGGCGCGGTGACCAGGCCACCGAACAGCGTGCGGCCCTTGAAGCGGGTGACCCGGGTCAGCACGAAGGCCGCCAGGGTCCCCAGCGCCACCGCGGCCACCGCCGTGTAGCAGGCGATTTCCAGCGAGCGCATCACCGAACCCATCAGCTGGGTGTTGTCGAGCAAGCCGACGTACCACTTGATCGACCAGCCACCCCACACCGTCACCAGCTTGGAGGCGTTGAACGAATAGATCACCAGGATCAGCATCGGCAGGTAGATGAACAGCAAGCCCAGCACCAGCATCAGCTTGGAGAAACTGAAGCGTTTCATGCGCGGCCCTCCATTTCTTTGGCCTGGCTGCGGTTGAACAGCAGGATCGGCACGATCAGGATCGCCAGCATCACTACCGCCAGGGCAGAGGCCACCGGCCAGTCACGGTTGTTGAAGAACTCTTGCCACAGCACCTTACCGATCATCAGGGTTTCCGGGCCGCCGAGCAGTTCAGGGATCACGAACTCGCCCACCACCGGGATGAACACCAGCATGCAGCCGGCGATGATGCCGTTCTTCGACAGCGGCACGGTGATCTTCCAGAAGCTGTTGAAGGTGCTCGAACCCAGGTCCGAAGCGGCCTCCAGCAACGAAGGGTCATGCTTCACCAGGTTGGCGAACAGCGGCAGGATCATGAACGGCAGGTACGAATAGACCACGCCGATGTACACCGCCAGGTTGGTGTTGAGGATTTGCAGCGGCTGGTCGATCAACCCGGTCCACAGCAGGAAGCCGTTGAGCAGGCCGTTGTTGCTGAGGATGCCCATCCAGGCATAGACACGGATCAGGATCGCGGTCCAGGTCGGCATCATGATCAGCAGCAGCAATACCGTCTGCGTCTCCTTCTTGGCGTTGGCAATGGCGTAGGCCATCGGGTAGCCGATCAGCAGGCACAGCAGGGTGCTGAAGAAGGCCATCTTCAGCGAGCCCAGGTAGGCCGAGAGGTACAGCTCATCCTCGGTCAGCAGGCCGTAGTTGGCCAAGTTGAGCACCAACTGGATCTTGTCTTCGACGTAGCTATAGATCTCGGTATACGGCGGGATCGCAACGTCGGCTTCGGCAAAGCTGATCTTCAACACGATGAAGAACGGCAGCATGAAGAACAGGAACAGCCAGATGAACGGCACGCCGATCACCAGGTGCCGCCCCTCCGGAATGATGCGCTGGAGTGCTCGCTTGAGCTTGCGAGGTTTCATGACCGCAGCACCACGCCGCTGTCGTCTTCCCACCACACGTACACTTCATCGCCCCAGGTCGGGCGGGTGCCCTGGCGCTCGGCGTTGGCAACGAACGACTGGACGATCTTGCCGCTCGGCAGCTCCACGTAGAACACCGAATGACCACCCAGGTAGGCAATATCGTGCACCTTGCCGCGCGACCAGTTGTGCTCGCAGGTCGGTTGCTGGCTGGTGACCAGCATCTTCTCCGGGCGCAGGGCATAGGTGATGTGCTTGTCTTCCACCGACGTGGTGATGCCGTGGCCCACGTAGATCTTGCGCTCAAGCTCCGGGCTGGCAATGATCGCGTGGCCTTCGGCGTCGTCGACCACTTCGCCTTCGAACAGGTTGACGTTACCGATGAACTCGCACACCAGGCGGCTGGTCGGGGTCTCGTAGATGTCCACCGGCGAGCCGATCTGGGCGATCCAGCCCAGGTGCATGATGGCAATGCGCTGGGCCATGGTCATGGCCTCTTCCTGGTCGTGGGTCACCATTACGCAGGTCACACCCACGCGCTCGATGATCTCTACCAGTTCCAGCTGCATCTGCGAACGCAGTTTCTTGTCCAGCGCGCCCATCGGCTCGTCGAGCAGCAGCAGCTTGGGGCGCTTGGCCAGGGAGCGTGCCAGGGCCACACGTTGACGCTGGCCACCCGACAGCTGGTGCGGCTTGCGCTTGGCGTACTGGGTCATGTGTACCAGCTTGAGCATCTCGGCCACGCGGGCGTCGATCTCGGCCTTGGGCATCTTGTCCTGCTGCAGGCCGAAGGCGATGTTCTGCGCCACGGTCATGTGCGGGAACAGCGCATAGGACTGGAACATCATGTTGATCGGCCGCTCGTAGGGCGGCATGTCGGTGATGTCGACGCCATCGAGGAAAATCCGCCCTTCAGTCGGGCGCTCGAAGCCGGCCAGCATGCGCAGCAAGGTGGACTTGCCCGAGCCGGAGCCACCCAGCAGGGCGAAGATCTCGCCCTTGCGGATTTCCAGGGACACATCGTCCACAGCTACGGTTTCGTCGAATTTTTTCGTAACCCGGTCGATCTTGACCAGCACCTGCTTGGGTTGCTGGCCACCCTCGAGGGCTTTTTTATAGGCACCGGAGGCAACTGCCATGAGTGAAACTCCCAACAAGATTTTTGTGCCCGCGCGGCCTGGTCTGCAGGTGCGCTGCGGGTCTGGATAATTACTTGCCCGACTTGACCTTGGTCCAGCTACGGGTCATCAGCCGTTGCACCTTGGGTGGCAACTCTGAGTTCACGAACATCTTGTCCAGCACTTCCTGCGGTGGGTAAACCGCGGCGTCAGTCCTCACGGCCTGGTCCATCAGGTCGCCAGCCTTGGGGTTCGGGTTGGCGTAACCGACGTAATCACTGACCTGGGCGATAACCTCAGGCTTCAGCAAATAGTTGATGAAGGCATGCGCCTCTTTGACGTTCTTGGCATCTTTGGGGATCGCCAGCACGTCAAACCAGAGGTTGCCGCCTTCCTTGGGAATGGCGTAGGCCAGGTTCACGCCCTTCTTCGCTTCTTCAGCGCGGGCCTTGGCCTGGAACACATCACCCGAGAAGCCCGCCGCGACGCAGATGTCGCCGTTGGCCAGGTCGGTGATGTACTTGGACGAGTGGAAGTAGGTCACGTAGGGGCGTACGGCCAGCAACTTCTGCTCGGCTTTTACATAATCCTTGGGGTCGGTGCTGTTGGGGTTGAGCCCCATGTAGTTGAGCACCGCCGGGAGCATTTCATCCGCCGAGTCGAGGAAGGCCACACCGCACTTGGAGAGCTTCTTCATGTTCTCGGGCTCGAACAAGACGGCCCAGGAGTCGATGGTGTCCACGCCCAGCGCGGCCTTCACCTTGTCGACGTTGTAACCAATGCCGTTGGTGCCCCAAAGGTAGGGAACGGCGTACTGGTTGCCCGGGTCGTTCTTTTCCAGGCGTTTCATCAGCGCCGGGTCGAGGTTGGAATAATTGGGCAGCAGGTTCTTGTCGAGCTTCTGGAACGCGCCCGCCTTGATCTGCTTGCCGAGGAAATGGTTGGACGGCACCACCACGTCATAGCCGGTGTTACCGGCCAGCAGCTTGCCTTCCAAGGTTTCGTTGGAGTCGAACACGTCCTGCACGGGCTTGATGCCCGTGGCTTTCTCGAAGTCCGCGAGTGTGGTTGGGCCGATGTAGTCGGACCAGTTGTAGAAGTGCACCGTAGGCGCCGCTTGGACGCTGCATGCCAGCGTCAGGCCCGCACCAGCCATCAAGGCCTTGCGGAATACAGAAATAGACAAGTGGGTGCTCCTCACAATCAGTGCCTGGGTAGCGACAATGCTGCCGCACACGCAAAACCGGCGCGCAACTTACCTTCGCAGCTTCGATGCCGCAATCATCAATTGCCTTTCACTGGCTCTGGGCCGGGAAACCCCGGCCCAGAGGTGCCGCATCGGGGTTATTTGCCCGACTTGATCTTGGTCCAACTGCGGGTGATCACACGCTGGGCAGAAGCTTCAGGCGCAGCGATTGCGTACAGCTGCTTCTTCACTTCGGCTGGCGGGTAGATGCTTGGGTCGCTGGTGATGTCTTTGTCCACGAACGGGGTAGCGGCAGCGTTGCCATTCGGGAAGCGCACGGCGTTGGTGATTTCAGCCATGATTTCTGGCTGCATCAGGAAGTCCATGAACTGGTAGGCAGCGTCTTTATGTTCGGCATCTTTCGGGATGGCGACCATGTCGTAGAAGGTGCCGGCACCTTCTTTCGGAATCACGTAGTCCACTTTGACCTTGTCGCCAGCTTCGTGGGCGCGGGCCTTGGACTGCTCCAGGTCACCCGAGTAACCGACGGCCACGCAGATGTTGCCGTTGGCCATGTCGCCGATGTACTTGGACGAGTGGAAGTAGGTGATAGAAGGACGAATCTTGAGGAACAGGTCCTCGGCGGCCTTCAGGTCTTCTTTCTTGGTGCTGTCGGTCGGCAGGCCCAGGTAGTGCAGCGCGGCTGGCAGCATTTCGGTCGGGGCATCGAGGAAGCTCACGCCGCAGCTCTTGAGCTTGGCGATGTTCTCAGGCTTGAACACCACGTCCCACGAGTCGATCTTGTCCACGCCCAGCGCGGCCTTGACCTTCTCCGGGTTGTAGCCGATGCCGATCGAACCCCACATGTACGGGAAGGCGTGCTTGTTGTCCTTGTCGCTGGCGTCGCCAACGGCTTTGAGCAGATCGGTGTCGAGGTTCTTCCAGTTCGGCAGTTTGGAGCGGTCCAGTTCTTCGTACACACCGGCCTTGATCTGCTTGGCCAGGAAGTTGTTGGACGGCACCACGATGTCGTAGCCCGACTTACCGGCCAGCAGCTTGGCTTCGAGGGTTTCGTTGCTGTCGAAGACGTCGTACTTGACCTTGATACCGGTCTGCTTCTCGAACTTGGCGATGGTGTCTGGTGCGATGTAGTCCGACCAGTTGTAGACGTTCAACACCTTGTCTTCAGCCTGTGCAGCAGTAGCCATGGCACCCATCAGGGCTGCGGCCAGCAACGTCTTGCCCATTTTATTCATGCGTCATGCTCCAGATTTTTTTGATTAGCCATCCGTTCAGCAGCCAGGTCCCGCAGTACACGCGTTTGGGCGACTGAAGCAGTCGCTAGTCTGGCAAGTTACAAGGCTCTGTTTCAAGGAAAGCAGGGCCTTGTAACGACTTAATGTCACATCGCTAGCCTAGCAAACTGTCAACGGATCGCTTCGAGCGTCAAGTCGAGGCACTTGCGGGCCTTTTCCACCAGTTCATCGATCTGCGCGTGGCTGATCACCAGCGGCGGGGCGATGATCATGGTGTCGCCCACTGCGCGCATGATCAGGCCATTCTCGAAGCAGAAGTTACGGCAGATCATGCCCACGCCCTTGCCTTCGTAACGGCTGCGCGTGGCCTTGTCCTTGACCAGCTCGATCGCGCCAAGCAGGCCCAGGCCGCGTACTTCGCCCACCAGCGGGTGGTCCTGCAGCTCACGCAAACGCTTTTGCAAATACGGTGCCGCTTCGGTGCGCGCCTTCTCGATAATGTGCTCGTCGCGCAGGATGCGCAGGTTTTCCAGGCCCACTGCAGCCGCTACCGGGTGACCCGAGTAGGTGAAGCCGTGGTTGAAGTCACCCCCTTCGCTGAGTACCTGGGCAACCTTGTCACGCACGATCACACCGCCCATGGGGATGTAACCGGAGGTCAGGCCCTTGGCGATGGTCATCAGGTCGGGCTTGAGGCCGTAGTAGTCGGAGCCGAACCACTCGCCGGTACGGCCGAAACCGCAGATCACTTCGTCGGCGACGAACAGGATGTCGTACTTGGCGAGGATCTCCTTCACCTTCGGCCAGTAGGTTTCCGGTGGGATGATCACGCCGCCGGCGCCCTGGATCGGCTCGGCGATGAAGGCGGCGACGTTGTCTTCGCCGACTTCGAGGATTTTCTTTTCCAACTGCTCGGCTGCCCACACACCGAACTGGTCCGGGGTCATGTCGCCACCTTCACCGAACCAATAAGGCTGCGGGATGTGCACGATGCCCGGGATCGGCAGGCCGCCCTGTTCGTGCATGCCGCTCATGCCGCCCAGGCTGGCACCGGCCACGGTGGAGCCGTGGTAGCCATTGAGGCGGCCGATGATGGTCTGCTTGTCCGGCTTGCCCTTCAGCGCCCAGTAGTGGCGCACCATACGCAGCACGGTGTCGTTGCCTTCAGAGCCGGAGCCGGTGAAGAACACATGGGTCATGCCTTCGGGCGCCACGTCGGTGATCGCCTTGGCCAGTTCCAGCGCAGGCGGGTGAGCGGTCTGAAAGAACAGGTTGTAGTACGGCAGTTCGCGCATCTGCTTTTCTGCCGCCTGCACCAGTTCTTCGCGGCCGTAACCGACCGCCACGCACCACAGGCCGGCCATACCGTCGAGAATCTTGTGCCCCTCGCTGTCCCACAAATGCACACCCTGGGCCTTGGTGATGATGCGCGGCCCCTTGGCTTTCAGCTGCTTGTAGTCACTGAAAGGTGCGAGATGATGCTCCCCGCTCAGGGTTTGCCATTCACGGGTTTGCGGGTTGTTGACGCTCATGTGCTTCTCCGTTGTTCGACAGCCGCGTCCTGCGGCACCAAGTTGATCAGACAGCAAACAGCAGGAACTCACGCTCCCAGGAACTGATGACTCGCTTGAAGTTCTCGTGCTCGGCGCGCTTGGTGGCGACGTAGCCGGTGATGAACTTCTTGCCCAGGTACTGCACCAGTGCACGGCTGTTTTCCATGCGTTCCAGGGCATCTTCGATGGTCAGTGGCAGGCGTAGGTTGCGGCGTTCGTAGCCACGGCCCTGCACCGGCGCGCTGGCATCGATGCCTTCGACCATGCCGATGTAGCCACACAGCAGGCTGGCGGCGATGGCCAGGTAAGGGTTGGCGTCGGCACCTGGCAGGCGGTTCTCGACCCGGCGGCTTTGCGGGCCGGCGTCCGGCACTCGCAGGCCGACGGTACGGTTTTCCTCGCCCCATTCCACGTTCACCGGCGCCGAGGTATCGGGCAGGAAGCGGCGGAAGGAGTTGACGTTGGGGGCGAACAGCGGCAGCGCCTCGGGGATGAACTTCTGCAGGCCACCGATGTGGTTGAGGAACAGCGCGCTCATGCTGCCGTCTTCGTTGCTGAAGATGTTCTTGCCGGTGGCCACGTCGACCACGCTCTGGTGCAGGTGCATGGCACTGCCCGGCTCGCCGGTCATCGGCTTGGCCATGAAGGTGGCGGCCACGTTGTGCTTGAGCGCCGCTTCGCGCATGGTGCGCTTGAACACCAGAATCTGGTCGGCCAGATGCAGCGCGTCGCCGTGACGGAAGTTGATTTCCATCTGCGCCGTGCCGTCTTCGTGAATCAGCGTGTCCAGGTCCAGCTGTTGCAGTTCGCACCAGTCGTAGACGTCTTCGAACAGCGGGTCGAATTCGTTGGCGGCTTCGATCGAGAACGACTGACGTCCGGTTTCCGGGCGGCCCGAACGGCCAACCGGTGGCTGCAGCGGGAAGTCCGGGTCTTCGCTGCGCTTGGTCAGGTAGAACTCCATCTCGGGCGCGACGATCGGCTGCCAGCCCTTGTCGGCGTAGAGCTTGAGCACTTTTTTCAGCACGTTGCGTGGCGACAGTTCGACCGGGTTGCCCTTCTTGTCGTAGGTGTCGTGGATCACCTGCGCGGTCGGCTCGATGGCCCAAGGCACCAGAAACACGGCCTTCTCGTCAGGGCGGCAGATCATGTCGATGTCTGCCGGATCGAGCAGTTCGTAATAGATGTCGTCGTCGACGTAGTCGCCGGTCACGGTCTGCAGCAGCACGCTCTCAGGCAGGCGCATGCCTTTTTCGGCGATGAATTTGTTGGTAGGCGAAATCTTGCCGCGCGTGATGCCGGTCAGGTCACTGATCATGCATTCGACTTCGGTAATCTTGTGCTCTTTCAACCAATCGGTGAGCTGGTCGAGGTTGTTACTCATAAATACCTCAGGAGGTAAGGTGGTCCACGCTCTGATTCTGGATGGAGTACATTGCTAAAGCAAAAACCCCCGCGCAGAGCCACAGTGGATACACTGAAAACAGCTGTGTCCGTAATGAGTTCGAAAGGCAGGAAGACGAAGCGAAGAGCGGCAAGCCGCTACGAGGGCGGGCCCGGGAGCGCCAAACGTCAATTATTGCGGCCAGGGCGGCCATGCCATTGACGAAGCTTGCAAAAACGGCGGAGATACCCGATGGCACTGCCCAGGCAGTGCTTTCAGGTCGCGGCAAGCGGACCATATGACCCTCGTATTATTGTGTTTTGGGTTGAAGCCGAGCTTAGCCTTGTTCATTTTTTTACACAACACCTCCGTAAAAAATAAAACACGGCGCGTCGGAGATAGCCCTTTACGCGGGAAATAGCGGATAATGGCTTGCCCCGATATGCAGCAAATCTGCCGTAGATGTGCCATTTCAGGGCATCATGGGGTTGGCTTGACATCAGTATGGCTTTTCGATTGACTGGTCCTGCAAGCCCCCCTTGATTGATATTTTTAACAACAAAGGTGTTGCATCATGTCGGTACCCCCGCGTGCCGTTCAGCTTAACGAAGCGAACGCGTTCCTTAAGGAACATCCTGAGGTTCTCTACGTTGACCTTCTGATTGCAGATATGAATGGTGTGGTGCGTGGCAAGCGCATAGAGCGCACCAGCCTCCACAAGGTTTACGAGAAAGGCATCAACCTGCCTGCCTCCCTCTTCGCCCTGGACATCAACGGTTCCACCGTCGAAAGCACCGGGCTGGGCCTGGACATCGGCGATGCTGACCGCATCTGCTACCCGATCCCTGGCACCCTCTCCAATGAACCCTGGCAAAAACGCCCGACTGCCCAGCTGCTGATGACCATGCACGAGCTGGAAGGCGAGCCGTTCTTCGCCGACCCGCGTGAAGTGCTGCGCCAGGTGGTGAGCAAGTTCACCGAAATGGGCCTGACCATCTGTGCCGCGTTCGAGCTGGAGTTCTACCTGATCGACCAGGAGAACGTGAACGGCCGCCCGCAGCCGCCGCGCTCGCCGATTTCGGGCAAACGCCCACAGTCGACCCAGGTGTACCTGATTGACGACCTCGACGAATATGCCGACTGCCTGCAGGACATCCTCGAAGGCGCGAAAGAGCAAGGCATCCCGGCCGACGCCATCGTCAAGGAAAGCGCCCCGGCGCAGTTCGAAGTCAACCTGCACCACGTGGCCGACCCGCTCAAGGCCTGCGACTATGCGGTACTGCTCAAGCGGTTGATCAAGAACATCGCCTACGACCATGAAATGGACACCACCTTCATGGCCAAGCCCTACCCGGGCCAGGCAGGCAACGGCCTGCATGTACACATTTCCGTGCTGGACAAAGATGGCAACAACATCTTCACCAGCGAGGATCCCGAGCAGAACGCCGCGCTACGTCACGCTGTCGGCGGTGTGCTCGAGACCCTGCCAGCGTCCATGGCGTTCCTCTGCCCGAACGTGAACTCGTACCGCCGCTTTGGCGCGCAGTTCTACGTACCGAACGCGCCGAGCTGGGGCCTGGACAACCGCACCGTGGCCTTGCGCGTGCCGACCGGCTCGCCGGACGCCGTGCGCATCGAGCACCGCGTGGCCGGTGCCGACGCCAACCCGTACCTGATGATGGCTGCCGTGCTGGCGGGCGTGCACCATGGCCTGACCAACAAGATCGAGCCGGGTGAGCCGATTGAAGGCAACTCGTACGAGCAGCTGGAGCAGAGCCTGCCGAACAACCTGCGCGATGCCCTGCGCGAGCTGGACGACAGCGAGATCCTGAACAAGTACATCGATCCGAAGTACATCGACATCTTCGTCGCGTGCAAGGAGAGCGAGCTGGAGGAGTTCGAACACTCGATCTCCGACCTCGAGTACAACTGGTACCTGCATACCGTGTAAACAAAAACGCCGCCCCCAAGGGCGGCGTTTTCGTTCAAGATCGGTGTCGCCTGCTTCGCGGGCGAGCCCGCGAGGAGGCCGGTACAGGCTTACAGAGGCTTCTCGAAGATTTTCGAATTGCGCTGGTAGTTGTACAGCGAAGCCCGCGCCGCTGGCAGCCGCTCGACCCCGCTCGGCGCAAACCCGCGTTCGCGGAACCAGTGCGCGGTACGCGTCGTCAGCACGAACAGGGTGTTCAACCCCAACTGCCGCGCCCGGCTTTCGATGCGCTCCAGCAGCTCGTCGCCACGCCCGCCATGTCGGTACTCCGGGTTCACCGCCAGGCACGCCAGTTCACCGGCGTCGGAGTCGGCAATCGGGTACAACGCCGCACAGGCGATGATCATGCCTTCGCGCTCGACCACGCTGAACTGCTCGATCTCCCGCTCCAGCACCTCACGCGAACGGCGCACCAGAATGCCCTGCTCTTCCAGCGGGCTGATCAATTCCAGCAAACCGCCCACGTCCTCGATGGTCGCCTCGCGCACCACTTCGAACTGCTCCTGCGACACCAGCGTGCCGCCACCGCCACGGGTGAACAGCTCGGTCAGCAAGGCGCCGTCCTCGGCATAGCTGACGATATGGCTGCGCGCCACGCCGCCTTTGCAGGCTTCGGCCGCGGCATCCAGCAATTCGCCCTGGTAATCACTGCCCAAACGCTGAAGATGTGGGGCAACCTGCTGTGGGCGCAGCTCGCGCACCAGCTTGCCATCTGCATCCAGCAGCCCCGGCTCTGCGCCGAACAGCAGCAGCTTGTCGGCGCCCAGCTCGATGGCAGCGCGGGTGGCCACGTCTTCGCAGGCCAGGTTGAAGATTTCACCGGTGGGCGAGTAGCCCAGCGGCGACAACAGCACGATGGAGCGCTCGTCGAGCAGGCGGCTGATGCCCTTGCGGTCGACCCGGCGCACTTCGCCGGTGTGGTGGTAGTCCACGCCTTCGAGCACGCCGATCGGCCGCGCCGTGACCAGGTTGCCGGACGCCACGCGCAAGCGCGAGCCCTGCATGGGCGAAGCGGCGATGTCCATCGACAGGCGTGCCTCGATGGCCAGGCGCAGAGCGCCGACGGCATCGATCACGCAATCCAGGGTGGCGGCATCGGTGATGCGCAGGCCACGGTGGTAGTGCGGGGTCAGGCCGCGATCAGCCAGGCGGCTTTCGATCTGCGGGCGCGAGCCATGCACCAGCACCAGGCGCACGCCCAGGCTGTGCAGCAGCACCAGGTCGTGGACGATGTTGCCGAAATTAGGGTGTTCCACCCCATCGCCAGGGAGCATGACCACGAAGGTGCAGTCGCGATGAGCATTGATATACGGGGAGGCATGACGCAGCCAGTTGACGTAGTCGGGCATGACAGGGCCTGTGGATAAGTGGACGGAGAACGGCGGTACAGGGGCGTTCAGGATCATCGTCGGAACAGGCTTGCGGTCACGCGCGGTCTCCTCTAGGCAGGAACGAATCAGCTCAATGGACGTTTAGTTCAGGCAATAGTGCCGGATCAGGTCACGCAATAGACGCACGGTAGGCTCGATTCGTGACATTTCAAGGTATTCGCCGGGCTGGTGGGCACAGGCGATGTCGCCAGGGCCCAGCACGATGGTCTGGCAGCCCAGCTGCTGAAGATAAGGCGCTTCGGTGCCGAACGCCACCGCTTCGGCGCGGTGGCCGGTCAGGCGCTCCGCCACTTGCACCAGCTCGGCATCGGCGGCCTGCTCGAACGGCGGCACCTCCGGGAACAGCGGCGCGTAGTCGATGCGCACATCATGGCGCTCGGCCACCGGCACCAGCTTCTCGCGGATGGCGGCGCGCAACTGCTCCACGTCCATGCCCGGCAACGGCCGCAGGTCGAACTCCAGGGCGCACTGGCCACAGATGCGGTTGGGGTTGTCACCCCCGTGGATACAGCCGAAGTTCAGGGTCGGCGTCGGCACTGTGAACTGCGGGTTGCGG
Source organism: Pseudomonas sp. LAIL14HWK12:I1 (assembly GCF_003202095.1). Classification (NCBI taxonomy): domain Bacteria; kingdom Pseudomonadati; phylum Pseudomonadota; class Gammaproteobacteria; order Pseudomonadales; family Pseudomonadaceae; genus Pseudomonas; species Pseudomonas sp. LAIL14HWK12:I1. The sequence continues at coordinate 333,290 of NZ_QJKG01000002.1, read as the reverse complement.
TAGGTTTGCTGCCATTGCTGGCGCAGGCCCATCAGTTCGCCCATTACCGCGTGCATGGCCTCCATGGCGCTGCGGCCCAGGTTTGGGTCCGACGAATGGCCGCTGCGTCCGAGGATGTCGATGCGGTCCATGAGGATGCCCTTGTGCATGCGGATCGGTCGTAGCCCGGTCGGCTCGCCGATTACCGCCGCGCGGCCCAGCGGCTGGCCGGCTTCGGCTAGGGCGCGGGCGCCGGACATGGAGCTTTCTTCGTCGCAAGTGGCGAGGATCAGCAGCGGTTGCTTGAAGTCGTGCTCCAGCAGCGGGATGACGGCTTCGATGACCAGGGCGAAGAAGCCCTTCATGTCGCAGCTGCCCAGGCCGACCCAGCGGCCATCGACCTCGGTCAGCTTCAGTGGGTCGCTGGCCCACAGCTGTTCGTCATAGGGCACGGTGTCGCTGTGCCCCGCCAGCACCAGGCCGCCCGGGCCTGTGCCACGGCTGGCCAGCAGGTTGAACTTGCCGGGGCTGACCTGCTGGATGTCGCACGTGAAACCCAGGTCGCCCAGCCAGCCGGCCAACAGGTCGATGACCTGGCGGTTGGACTGGTCCAGCGCGGGCTGGGTGCAACTGACCGAAGGCGCGGCGATCAAGGCGGCAAACTGGTCTTTCAGCGTCGGCAACGGCATGCGCATACTCCTCGGAAGCGTTGCCCATCATAGGACTATCCGCTGTCTGGAATAAACCGTTGGCGGCGGACTGCTGTAGACTCTGCGTCAACCACGCCCCCCTTCGAGTCTGTGATGCACAAAGAAACCGAACTGAAGCTCCGCGCCAGCCGCGAGACCCTTGCCGCCCTGCGCGAGCACCCTCTGCTGAAAAAGCGCAACAAGTCCGGCTGGCAGACCCGCGAACTGCTCAACCAGTACTTCGACACCCCCGAGCGTGAGCTGTCCGCCGCCCGTGTTGCCCTGCGCCTGCGCCGCGACGGCGACGCCGTCATCCAGACCCTCAAGTGCCGCGGCACCAGCGTGGCTGGGCTGTCCGAGCGCAACGAGTACGAGTGGAACCTGGACAAGGTCAAGCTCGACCTGAAGAAGCTGGACGCCACCTGCTGGCCCGAGCAACTGGCCAACCTGGACAAGAAAACCATCAAGCCGCTGTTCACCACCGACTTCAGCCGTGAATACGCCGAAATCGCCTGGGGCCGTGGCAAGAGCAAAGTCGTGATCGAGGCTGCGTTGGACCAGGGCTTCGTGATCGCCGGCAAGCGCAAGGAAGAAATCTGCGAGCTGGAGCTGGAACTGCGCGAAGGTGAACCGCAAGCCCTGCTGGAGCTGGCCGCCGAGCTGGCCGCCAGCCTGCCCCTGATGCCCTGCGACATCAGCAAGGCCGAGCGTGGCTACCGGCTGCTGGAGCCGGACAGCTACGAGCTGGGCCTGCCGCACACCGAGCTGGACGCCGAAATGGCCGTGGACGATGCCTACGCCGCCCTGGCCTGGCAACTGCTGGGCAGCAGCCAGCGTCTGGCCGAGCAATACCGCCACAACGGCCACTGGCGCCTGCTGCAGGACTGGGTCGAGTGCCTGAGCGAGCTGCGCGCCATCACCGCCAGCCTGGGCCAGGCCGCGCCACGCGCCACTACCCGCGACCTGCGCAGCAGCCTGGACGCCCTGCTGGAAGACTGGCGCCCGCTGGTACAGGCCGGCAACGATGACGAAGACATCCGCCGCGCCGCGCCCGAGCAGTTCGCCGAAGAGCTGGAAGACGTGCGCTGGGGCCAGTTCTCGCTGGAAACTTCGCGCTGGCTGCTGGCCCGCGCCTGGACTGCCGAGCGCAAGGGCCGTGGCGAGCGTCAGGGCAAGGCGCAGCTGGCCAGCTGGCTGGGACACCTGCTAGGCGAGGAAGGCCGTGCGTTGAAGCTGCCGCTGTACACCCAGCGCCCGGAAGACCTGGCCGAGCAATTACCACGTATCGAACAGCTGCTGGCCTGGCTGCACCATGCCCGCCAGGCGCTCGAAGCGCCGCAGATGGACCGCCTGTATGGCGACCTGAAGAAGCTGCATGAGCTGGCTGAGCTGCCGATCAGCGATGAAGTGCTGGAGGCGCGTATCGAGCAGGCTCGGGCGGTAGACCAGAGCCGCGGCTGGAAGCATCTGCTCAAGGCGTGATAGCGCGTCGCCTTCTTCGCGGGCTCGCCCGCTCCCACAGGTACAGCGCAGGCCTCAGGCTTGGCGCAATACCTGTAGGAGCGGGCATGCCCGCGAATGCTTCAACGCGACAGTGGCAGGCTGGTGGTGGATTTGATCTCCGATAGTGCCACAATCGAATTCACTTCCTGAATACCCGGCACGTTCGACAGCTTTTCGAAGAAGAAGCGCTCATAGGCCTCGATGTCCGATGTGACGATCCGCAGCAGAAAGTCCACCGACCCCATCAGCACATAACACTCCAGCACCTCCGAGAACCCGCGAATCGCCTCGGTGAACTCGGTGAAGTTGGAGCGCCCGTGCGCATTGAGCTTCACCTCGGCGAAAATCTGCGTGTTCAGGCCGACCTTCTTGCGGTCCAGCAAGGTCACCTGCCCACGAATCACCCCCTCCTCCTTCAACCGCTGAATGCGCCGCCAGCACGGCGATTGCGACAGCCCCACACGCTCGGCGATCTGCGCGCTGGACAGCGAAGCGTCTTCCTGTAGCAACTCAAGAATGCGACGGTCGTAGGCATCCAGCTCGCTTTGCATTGATGATTCTCCAAATGGGTAATTTTCGAATAGATTTATTCGACAAATCCAAAAAACCACCAAATCATAGCGAAAAAATACCGCCCTCAACGTGCAAGAATTTCTCCCACATTCGCGGAGACCAGCATGAACGCACAACCTCGTACCGACACCTGGGCCGCCAGCAACGCCCACAGCACCGTGCACTACAGCCTGCAAGCGGAAGCCGAGCCCGACAGCCTGTGCCGGGTGCTCAACCTGTTTGCCCTGCAGTTCCTGACGCCGCACAGCGTGCAGGTCAGCCAGCAGGACGACTGGCTGAATATCGAAGTCGGCATTGGCGGGCTGAGCTGGCACCGGGCCGAGGTGATTGCGCAGAAACTGCGTAACCTGGTATGTGTGGGCGAAGTGAGCCTGACCAACCAGCAACGGGTGGAACTGGCGGTGGTCTGACAGCCACAGCAAAATCCCGAAACCCTTCAGCTTCGGTGCACCTCCCCCATCCGTCTAGCCTTGGTCAGGACTCCCTCATCAGGCACGGACGCCAACATGCACTCTCCCGAAAATCCAGCACTCGACCTCAAGCGCGTGCTCGCAGCCCTGCTCGCCGACCAGCACCTGCACGCCAACGACACCCTGCAAGTCCTCGAACACGCAACCGCCCACCCGGCAAGCCACCCGCTGGAGCTGATCGCCGCCTGCGGACTGCAAGACCGCCAACACCCCGGCCAGGTTCTGGACCTGGACCGCCTCTGCCAATGGCTGGCCGGCAAGGTCGGCCAGCCCTACCTGCGCATTGACCCCATGCAGCTCGACCTGCCCCAGGTAGCCGGCCTGATCTCCCCGGCCTTCGCCCAGCGCCACGGCATCCTCATTGTCGCCGCCGACGCGTCCAGCATCACCGTCGCCAGCGCCCAGCCCTACCAGGATGACTGGCAGGCAGACCTGGCCCGCAGCCTGGGCCGGCCAATCCGCCGCGTGCTGGCCAGCCCGGCGCAGATCCGCCAGTCAGGGCAATCGTTCCAGCGCTTGGCGCAGTCGGTGAAAGGCGCGCAACACCAGCAGTCGGCCAGTCTGGGCGAGCTCGAACAGCTATTGGAGCTGGGCAAGCGTCAATCCGAGGCCAGCGCGGACGACGCGCACATCGTGCATATCGTCGACTGGCTGCTGCAGTACGCCATCGAGCAACGCGCCAGCGATATCCACCTGGAGCCACGCCGCGAACAGGGCCAACTGCGCTACCGCATCGATGGCCTGCTGCATACCGTTTACACCTTTCCCGCCAATGTCACCCTGGCGCTGGTGAGCCGCCTGAAACACCTGAGCCGCATGGATGTCGCAGAAAAGCGCCGGCCACAGGACGGTCGCCTGCAAAGCCGGCAGCCGGGCGGCGGCGAGGTGGAGCTGCGGCTGTCTACCCTGCCGACCCCGTTCGGCGAAAAACTGGTACTGCGCCTGTTCGACCCGCACCAGGTGCACGAGGGCTTCGACCGCCTCGGCCTGGAAGGGCCGCAACTGGCCCGCTGGCAAAGCCTGCTGCGCCAGCGCCAGGGCATCATTCTGGTCACCGGCCCCACGGGTTCCGGCAAGACCAGCACGCTGTACGCCAGCCTCAAGCTGCTGGCCACGCCACAGGTCAACCTGTGCACCATCGAAGACCCGATCGAACGCCTGGAACCCGCCTTCAACCAGTTGCAGGTGCAGCCCGCGCTGGACCTGGGTTTTGCCAACGGGGTGCGCGCCATGCTGCGCCAGGACCCGGACATCATCATGATCGGTGAAATCCGCGATCGCGAAACCGCGCTGGTGGCAGTGCAGGCAGCCCTGACCGGGCACCTGGTATTGTCGACCCTGCATACCAACGATGCCTGTTCGGCCATCACCCGCCTGCAAGAGCTGGGTGTGGCCGATTACCTGATCAAGGCGACCCTGGTCGGGGTCATGGCTCAGCGCTTGGTGCGTACTGTGTGCACCGACTGCCAGGCCCATGCATCAGCAACCTGCCGAACCTGCCGTGGCACTGGCTTTCACGGGCGCACTGGGTTGTTCGAACTGCTGCAACCCAGCGAAAACCTGCGCGCCTTGATTGGCCCGAACGCCGATCTGACCGATCTACGGCGCCAGGCGCTGGCCGATGGACTGATTGACCTGCGCCGTTGCGGGGAGGCCAAAGTGGCTAGCGGGCAAACCCGCCCAGAGGAAGTGCTGCGCGTCTGCACCTGACGAAAAGTCCTTTGTATTCAAGGAACTTGCCTCACCGGAAAAGATCCAACGGCGCATCTTCAACCCTCACCCTTCGAGGTGTTTCAACATGCGTCTCAAAACCGCCATCGCCGCCGCTGCCTTGCTTTCTCTGCCTATTGGCTCGGCCATGGCCGATACCTTTTGGCGTAACGTGATGACTTCCGGTGCTACCACGGCATCGAGCTACCTGACCTCGCACGATCACAAGCTGGTAGTAGCGGCACAGGATGATGCCGGCAGCTTCGTGGCCAGCGAAGGCGCCATTCGCGGGCCGTTTCTGGAGGCGGCGTTGAAGCAGGTGCGGGCGGAGAACCCGGGGATGCAGGCTTCTGACATGGAGCTGGCGAATGCCATCCTGGCCAAGAATGCGGTAGCCGAATAACCGCGTCGCCCGCTCCCACAGGGATCGCGCGAGGTTTGAGCCCTGTGCAATTCCTGTGGGAGCGGGCATGCCCGCGAAGAATCCAACACCGATTTTAGCGATACGCCTCCACCGGCACACACGAACAGAACAGGTTCCTGTCCCCATACACGTTGTCGACCCGGTTCACTGCCGGCCAGTACTTGTGCTGGCGCACATGCGCACTGGGCGCCACCGCCTGCGCCAGGGTATAGGGCCGATCCCACACCCCCAACACATCTTCCAATGTATGCGGCGCATGCTTGAGCGGGTTGTTTTCCGCCGGCCAGTTGCCCTCCTGCACCTCGGCAATCTCCGCACGAATCGCCAGCATCGCCTCGACAAACCGGTCCAGCTCGGCCTTCGACTCACTCTCGGTCGGCTCCACCATCAGCGTGCCCGGCACCGGGAATGACATGGTCGGGGCATGGAAGCCATAGTCCATCAGGCGCTTGGCCACATCCTCTTCACTGATGCCGGTCTGCGCTTTCAGCGGCCGCAGGTCGAGGATGCACTCGTGCGCCACGCGCTGGTTGCGCCCGCGATAGAGCACCGGGAAGGCACCGCCCAGCTGGCTGGCCAGGTAATTGGCCGAGAGAATGGCCACCTCGCTGGCATCAGCCAACTGCGGCCCCATCATGGCGATGTACATCCAGCTGATCGGCAGGATGCTCGCGCTGCCCCAAGGGGCGGCGCTGACCGCGCTGTTGTTCGGGTCCAGGCCAGCCACCGGCACCACCGGGTGGCTGGCGACAAACGGCTTGAGGTGCGCGCGAATGCCGATCGGCCCCATGCCCGGGCCACCACCGCCGTGGGGGATGCAGAAGGTTTTGTGCAGGTTCATGTGCGAAACATCGGCCCCAATGTCCGCCGGGCGCGCCAGGCCTACCTGGGCATTGAGGTTGGCGCCGTCCATGTACACCTGGCCGCCGTACTGATGCACCACCTCGCAGATTTCCCGAATGCCTTCTTCGTACACACCATGAGTCGATGGGTAAGTGATCATCAGGCACGACAAGCGCTCGCCAGCTGCGTGGGCCTTGCCCTTGAGGTCGGCCAGGTCAACGTTGCCATGGTCATCGCAATCAACGATCACCACCTCCATGCCGGCCATCTGCGCCGAAGCCGGGTTGGTGCCGTGGGCTGACGAGGGAATCAGGCACAGTGTGCGCTGTGGCTGATGGCGGCTGTGATGATAGCGGGTAATGGCCATCAGCCCGGCGTATTCACCCTGGGCACCGGAGTTGGGCTGCATGCAGATGGCATCGAAACCGGTAATCGCGCACAACCAGCTTTCCAGCTCGTCGATCATCGCCTTGTAGCCCGTGGCCTGCCCTGCCGGGGCAAACGGGTGCAGCTGCGCAAAACCGGGCCAGGTGATAGGGATCATCTCGCTGGTGGCATTGAGCTTCATGGTGCAGGAACCCAGCGGGATCATCGACTGGTTCAGCGCCAGGTCCTTGTTCTCCAGCTGTTTGAGGTAGCGCAGCATTTCGGTTTCGCTGTGGTGCTGATTGAACACCGGGTGCGCGAGGAAAGGTGTACGCCGCACCAGGTTGGCAGGGATGCCTTCAGGCAGGGCCAACTGGTCGAGGGCGGCAATTTCCAGGCCGTGATCCACCCCCGCGAAAATGTCGAGCAAGCGCAGCACCGTCTGTTCGTTGCAGGTTTCGTCCAGGCTCACGCCCAAGTGCCCACGGCCGAGGATCCGCAGGTTGATCTGCGCAGCTTCGGCGCTTTCGATGATGGCCGCCTGGGCCCCGCCAACATCCAGGGTAAGGGTATCGAAAAAGTGCTGGTTGAGGCGCTTGATGCCTTTGGCCTCAAGCCCTGCCGCCAGGATAAAGGTCAGCCGATGCACACGCTGGGCGATGCGTTGAAGACCTTCCGGGCCGTGGTACACCGCATAGAAGCTGGCAATGTTGGCCAGCAGCACCTGGGCAGTGCAAATGTTGGAGTTGGCCTTCTCGCGGCGGATATGTTGCTCGCGGGTTTGCAGGGCCATGCGTAGCGCGGTGTTGCCACGGGCATCGCGCGACACGCCAATGATACGCCCCGGCATGGCCCGCTTGTAGTCGTCCCGGCAGGCGAAGTAGGCCGCGTGGGGGCCGCCGTAGCCCATCGGCACGCCAAAGCGCTGGGTCGAGCCCAACACCACATCGGCACCCAGCTCGCCGGGCGGTGCCAGCACTACCAGGCTGAGCAGGTCGGCGGCCACGCAGGCCAAGGCCTGCTGGCTGTGCAACTGGTCGATCAGCGGGCGCAGGTCGCGCACTTCGCCGTGGGTGTCGGGGTACTGCAACAAAGCACCGAACACCGCGTGTTTGCCAAGGTTGTCCACAGCGTCGACGATCAGCTCGAAGCCAAAGCCTTCGGCGCGGGTCTTCAACACTGACAAGGTTTGCGGGTGGCAGTGCTCGTCGGCAAAGAAGGCGTTGCTCTTGTTGCGCGCCACCCGCTTGGCCAGGGCCATGGCTTCGGCGGCAGCGGTCGCTTCGTCAAGCAGCGAGGCATTGGCCAACGCCAACCCGGTGAGGTCGATGACCATTTGCTGGAAGTTCAGCAGCGCCTCCAGGCGGCCTTGGGCGATTTCGGGTTGGTACGGCGTGTAGGCGGTGTACCAGCCGGGGTTTTCCAGCACGTTGCGCAGGATGACCGTAGGGGTGATGGTGCCGTGGTAGCCCATGCCGATCAGGCTGGTCCACACCTGGTTCTGTTCGGCGTAGGCGGCGAGCTTGGCCAAAGCGGCCTGTTCGTCCAACGCTGGCGGCAGGTCGAGGGGGCGGTTGAGGCGGATGTCGGGGGGGACGGTCTGCTCGATCAGCTCACTGCGGGTGGCAATACCCAGGGCGTTGAGCATGGCCTGCTGCTCTGCGGCATCGGGGCCCAGGTGGCGACGCAGGAAAGGGTTGAGCTCTTGCAGTTGATGCAGGGATGGCGACTGTGACATGACGACGCTCTCTTCCTAGACCGGGTCTCATGGAGACTTATAAGTCTAGGAAGGGATCGGGGATGCTGCGGGAAAACTTGTTTGCAGGCCCGGCCTCTTCGCGGCTAAAGCCGCTCCTACAGGGATCGCACCGGCTTTGGCTGCGGCGCAGTTCCTGGGAGCGGCTTTAGCCGCGAAGCAGGCGACGTGGTCTTACTCGCCGATAGCAGCGGCGTAACCGGCAGCATCCAGCAGCTTCTCCAGCTCGGCCGGGTTGCTTGGCTTCAGTTTGAAGATCCACGCACTGTAAGGCTCTTCGTTGAGCTGCTCCGGGCTGTCGGCCAGCTCTTCGTTGACCGCAATCACTTCGCCACCGATCGGGGCGTAGATGTCCGAAGCGGCTTTTACCGACTCGACCACACCAGCAGCGTCGCCTGCAGCGAACACCTTGCCAACTTCGGCAAGCTCGACGAACACCACGTCACCCAGGGCTTGCTGGGCGTGGTCGCTGATGCCCACGGTCACAGTGCCGTCGGCTTCCAGGCGAGCCCACTCGTGGCTTTCGGCAAAACGCAGGTCAGCGGGGATATTGCTCATGTGTTGAATTCCTCGATTGGCTCAGCGGTACGCCCGCCGGTTAAAAATGGTTCAGATCAGGATCTTGCCGTGGCGCACGAAGGTCGGTTTGACGACCCGCACCGGGTACCACTTGCCGCGAATTTCCACCTCGGCCCGGTCGCCGGTGGCCATGGGCACGCGCGCCAAGGCAATGGACTTGCTCAGCGTAGGCGAGAAACTACCACTGGTGATCTCCCCTTCGCCAATCCCGGCTACGCGCACCACCTGGTGGGCACGCAGCACGCCGCGCTCTTCCAGCACCAGGCCGACCAGTTTTTCCTGCACGCCGTGCTCGATTTCCGCCAGCAGGCCGCTGCGGCCGATGAAGTCGCGCTCGGCCGGCTCCCAGGCGATGCTCCAACCCAGGTTGGACGTCAGCGGTGTGTGGGTTTCATCGATATCCTGGCCGTACAGGTTCATGCCGGCCTCCAGGCGCAGGGTGTCGCGGGCGCCAAGGCCACTGGGCGCGATGCCAGCGCCGACCAGGTCGTTGAAGAAGGCTACGGCCTGCTCACCCGGGAAGATGATCTCCAGGCCGTCCTCACCGGTATAGCCGGTGCGGGCAATGAACCAGTCGCCTTCGCTGACGCCCTCGAACGGACGCAACTCGCGGATGAGTGCAGCGCGCGCAGGGCTGAGCAGCGCTGCGACTTTTTCGCGGGCATGTGGCCCCTGAATGGCGAGGATGGCCAAGTCGGGCCGGACCTGGAAGTCCACGGCAAAACCGGCTCGCTGCTGCTGCAACCAGTCAAGCACCTTGGCACGGGTGGCGGCATTGGTGACCAGACGGTAGCCGCTTTCTGTGCGGTAGACGATCAGGTCGTCAATAACCCCGCCCTGCTCGTGCAGCAACGGGCTGTACAACGCCTTGCCGGTGTCGTCGAGGCGGGCCACGTCGTTGGCCAGCAAGCGCTGCAGCCAAGCGGTGGCGTCGCTGCCGTCGACATCGATCACGGTCATGTGGGAAACATCGAAAACGCCGCAGTCACTGCGCACCTGGTGGTGCTCCTCGACCTGCGAGCCATAGTGCAGGGGCATGTCCCAGCCACCGAAATCGACCGTTTTGGCGCCTAGCGCCAGGTGCAGGTCATACAAAAGCGTGCGCTGTCCCATGGGTTTCTCCTTCCGGGCGTGGCGAAGCGGCGGCGGTCGATGACGTTGGTCGTCAGCTCTTGTTGTAAGGACCCGCCGCGCGAATGCCGCGCATTGTAGCCGCAAGGTCGCAAGCTGGCACCCTCAGTGACTGTGACCGGGTCGACGCGCCGAACGGCGGATCAGGCCGATGACCGGCAGCAGGCCCACCAGCACCAGCGTCAATGCTGGCAGCGAGGCGCGCGCCCACTCGCCCTCGCTGGTCATCTCGAATACCCGAACGGCAAGGGTGTCCCAGCCGAACGGTCGCATCAGCAAGGTGGCCGGCATTTCCTTGAGCACATCGACGAACACCAGCAGCGCGGCACTGAGCGCGCCCGGGACCAGCAACGGTAGATACACCCTGAAAAACAATCTCGCGCCACCGACGCCCAGGCTGCGGGAGGCCTCGGGCAGTGACGGGCGAATACGTTCCAGGCTGCTCTCAAGCGGCCCGTAGGCCACTGCGATGAAACGCACCAGGTAGGCCAGCAGCAGCGCCGAGAGGCTGCCCAGCAACAGCGGCTTACCGGCCCCGCCCAACCAACTGGACAGCGGGATCACCAGGTGGTTATCGAGGTAACTGAAGGCCAGCATGATCGACACGGCCAGCACCGAGCCTGGCAAGGCATAGCCCAGGTTGGCCAGGCCGACCCCGGCGCGAATGCCACCGGTCGGTGCCTGGCGGCGGGCAAAGGCCAGAAGCAGCGCCACGCACACCGTCACCAGCGCTGCCATGCCACCCAGGTACAGGGTGTGCAGCACCAAGCCGACATAACGCTCGTCCAGGTCGTGTCGGCCACGCAGCCAGAACCACGCCAGCAGCTGCAGCAGCGGGATGACGAAGGCGCAAGCGAACACCAGCAGACACCAGCCGCTGGCCAGCAGTGCCTTGAACCCACGTAGGTGATACAGCGCCTGCGCGCGCGGACGTTCGTTGCCGCTGCGGCTGGCACCGCGGGCACGGCGCTCGCCGTACAGCACCAGCATGACCGCGAGCAACAGCAGGCTGGCCAGTTGGGCGGCACTGGAAAGGCTGAAGAAGCCGTACCAGGTCTTGTAGATCGCGGTGGTGAAGGTGTCGAAGTTGAACACCGCCACCGCGCCGAAGTCGGCCAACGTTTCCATCAGGGCCAGGGCGACGCCGGCACCGATGGCTGGCCGCGCCATGGGCAGGGCCACGCGCCAGAACGCTTGCACCGGTGACAGCCCCAATACCCGTGCCGCTTCCATCAGGCCCTTGCCTTGGGCCAGGAAGGCCGTGCGCGCCAGCAGGTAGACGTAGGGGTAGAACACCAGCACCAGGACGATGATCACCCCGCCAGTGGAGCGCACCCGTGGCAGGCGCATGGGCCCGAATACCTCGCGCAGGGCGCTTTGCACCGGGCCGGCGAAATCCAGCAGGCCGACAAAGACGAACGCCAGCACGTAGGCCGGGATGGCGAATGGCAACATCAGCGCCCAGTCCAGCCAGCGCCGGCCGGGGAACTCGCAGAGGCTGGTGAGCCAGGCGAGGCTGACGCCCAGCACGGTGACGCCGATGCCGACGCCCACCACCAGCGTCAGCGTGTTGCTGAGCAGACGGGCCATCTGGGTGTCGAGCAGGTGCGACCAGATTTGCGTATCGATCGACTGCCAGGACAGCAGCAGCACGCTCAAGGGCAACAGCACCAGGGCGGAGATCAGGGAGACCGGGAGGTACCAGCGGCGTTGGAGGGTGTGGGGCAAGTTGACTGTCTCTGTGGCTGATTTGCGACCGCTTTGCGGTCGTTCGCGGGCAAGCCCGCTCCCACACGGACCGCACAAGGTCTGGACTCTGTGCAGTTCCTGTGGGAGCGGGCTTGCCCGCGAAAGGGCCCTCGCAGGCCCCGGAAGGATAAGGCCTGGCGCTTAGTTGTAGCCAGCGCGATCCATCAAACGAATGGCTTCAGCCTGGCGCTTGCCGGCGATTTCCACAGGAATGGTATCGGCCTTGAAGCTGCCCCAAGCGGCCACTTCCTCCGATGGCTTCACCTTCGGGTTGGCCGGGAATTCCTGGTTGATGTCGGCGAACAGTTTCTGCGCCTCTTCGCCGGTCATCCATTCCACCAGCTTTTTCGCGGCCTCCGGGTGCGGCGCGTGCTTGGTCAGGCCGATACCCGACAGGTTCACATGCACACCACGGTCTCCCTGGTTGGGCCAGAAGATCTTCACCGGCAACTTCGGGTTCTGCTTGTGCAGGCGGCCGTAGTAGTAGGTGTTGACCACCCCCACGTCGCACTGGCCGGCCTCGATGGCCTGGATCACCGCGTTGTCGTCGGAGAACACGTCGGTAGACAGGTTGTTGACCCAGCCTTTGACGATTTGCTCGGTCTTGGGCTCGCCATGGGTTTCGATCAGGGTGGCGGTGAGCGACTGGTTGTACACCTTCTTCGCCGTGCGCAGGCACAGGCGGCCTTCCCACTGTTTGTCGGCCAGGGCTTCGTAGGTGCTCAGCTCTTCGGGTTTGACCCGCTCGGTGGAGTAGATGATGGTGCGCGCGCGCAGGCTCAGGCCAGTCCAGTCATGGGACGAGGCGCGGTACTGCGACGGGATGTTCTGGTCGATGATGTCGGACTTGATCGGCTGCAGGATGCCCATCTGCTCAGCCTGCCACAGGTTGCCGGCGTCGACGGTCAGCAGCAGGTCGGCCACGCCGTTTTCGCCCTCGGCCTTGATGCGCTGCATCAGCGGGGCTTCCTTGTCGGTGATGAACTTGATCTTGACCCCGGTCTTGGCGGTGTAGGCATCGAACACCGGCTTGATCAGCTCGTCGATGCGCGAGGAGTACACCACCACTTCGTCCGCCGCCTGGGCGGCGCCGCCGAACAGGGTCAGGGCCAGGGCGGCCAGTAGGGGCTTGCGTGGCAACATGTGAAGCACTCCTCGGATCGTTTGAGAGGTGCAAATGGTAGTGAATCCCATTTTCTGGCTCATCTACCTAGCCGTTACCGGATGTTGCAGAGGGGCCGCTTTGCGGCCCCAACAATCTCAAGCCTTGGCCAGTTCCGGCAGGTCCCCGGAAAGCCCCAACGCTTGCCGCACAAACACCGCTTTGGCCTCTGGCATCTTCTCCACCAGCTTCAACCCGCTATTTCGCAACCAACGCAACGGCAGCGGATCAGCCTGGAACAACCGCTCGAAACCTTCCATGGCCGCCATCAACGCCAGGTTGTGCGGCATGCGCCGCCGCTCGTAGCGGCTCAACACCTTCACATCTGCCAGCCGTTCACCACGCTCGCAGGCATTGACCAGCACCTCGGCCAGCACCGCAGCATCCAGGAAGCCCAGGTTCACACCCTGCCCGGCCAGCGGGTGAATGGTGTGCGCGGCATCGCCGATCAATGCCAGGCCTTCATCCACATAGCGCTTGGCGTGGCGCTGGCGCAGCGGCACGCACACCCGAGGGTCGCCCTGCAGTACATCACCCAGGCGCCCCTCGAAGGCGCGCTCAAGGGCCTGCAAGAAGGCCGCTTCATCCAGCGCCATCAACTGCTCGGCATGCTCTGGCGTGGTCGACCACACAATCGAGCACCAGTCGTGCTGGCCGTTGCGGGTCAACGGCAGGAACGCCAATGGCCCTTCATCGGTGAAGCGCTGCCAGGCCGTGCCCTGGTGCCCGGCGCTGCAACGCACGCTTGTCACGATGGCATGGTGCAGGTAATCCCACTCGCGGGTTTCGCAGCCGGCCAGGCGCCGCACGGCCGAATTGGCGCCGTCGGCCGCGATCACCAGCGGCGCACGCAGCTGACGGCCATCAGCCAGGGTCAGCAGCCATTCGTCACCCGAGCGTCGAAGTTGCTCCAGACGCGCGTTGGGCAACAGGCCTATGTCACTGTCGTGCAGGCGCTCCAGCAGGCCGTCCTGCACCACCCGGTTCTCGACGATATGGCCGAGCACCTGTGCATGCACACTGGCGGCCGAGAAGTGGATCTGCCCAGTGCCACTGCCGTCCCACACATGCATGTCGGAATACGGTGTGGCACGCCGTTGGGCAATGCCGTCCCAGGCGCCAAGGCGTTCGAGAATACGCTGGCTGGCCGCCGAAAGCGCACTGACACGCGGCTCGAACGGGGCTTGCGCATCGAATGGCTTGACCGTGAGCGGCCCGCCATCGAGCAAGAGGATTTGCAGGCCACTGTGGCGCAATGCCAGGGCCAGGGCGCTGCCGACCATACCGGCACCGACAATCAACAGATCTGCACGCATTTCCATGCCTTACGCCAGCCTCGCTTGCGGCTTGAGCCGCACGTATAGGGTTTTATCGACCCGCGCCACCAGTTCCCCGGCACCATCGCGGATATCGACCTGCAAACGCGGCAGGCACTTCTTGCCAGTGGCGGTCTGCTGGCGAATGTCGGCCAGCAGCGCGTCATCGACGTGGAATTCGGCATACACCGGCCCTTTGCCCGGCGAGATGAAATCGATGCTGGCGGCTTTGTCCCAGACGATGTAGTCGCGGCCCAGCTGCTCGATCAGCAGCAACATGTAGAACGGGTCGACCATCGAATACAGGCTGCCGCCGAACTGCGTACCGACATAATTGCGGTTCCAGCGGGTCAGCTTCATCGCCACCTTGACGCTGCGCATGTCCGGGCTGATGTGCTGCACACGGATCCCGGCGCCCAGGTAAGGTGGGTAGAGGTTCAGCAGCCAGCGCAGCATGCGCGCCCGGCGCGCCAGTTTACGCGGGTTGCTCATGCCTGGCCCCGCGGATCGGGTCGGGTACCCAGGCCCATGGCCTGGCGGGCAAACCAGCTTTTGGCCGGCGGCAGCAGGTCTAGCCCGAGCAGGCCGAGGTTACGCCCGGCGGCCAGCAACGGCTGGTTGCTGCCGAACAGGCGCGTGACCTGGTCGGAAAAGCCGATGGTCATGGCTTGGTCCAGACGCTGGCGCTGGTGATAGGCCTGCAGCGTGGTCAGGTCGCCAGGCTGCTGCGGTCCGGCCAGCAGCGCGTCGGCAAGCGATTGCACATCGCGCAGCGACAGGTTGAAACCCTGGCCGGCAATGGGGTGCAGGCTGTGCGCGGCATTGCCCAGTACCACCAGGTGCGGCCGCACCTGCTCCTGGGCCTCGATCAGCGACAGCGGGTACAGGTGACGCGCGCCAACCTGGCGCAACGCGCCCAGGCGATAGCCAAACACGCCCTGCAGTTCACGCAGGAAGCTGCGCTCGTCGATGTCGGCCAGACGCCGTGCATCCATGCCTTGGCGTGTCCAAACCAGCGCGCAGCGGTTTTCCGGCAGCGGCAGCAGGGCCATGGGGCCTTCTTCTGTGAAACGCTCGAACGCCTGGCCGCCGTGGGCTTCACCCGGGGTGATGTTGGCGATCAAGGCGCTCTGTTGGTAAGGCGTGTGGCGTACGTGAATACCCAGTTGCTCGCGCAGGCCGGAACGGCCGCCGTCGGCCAGTACCGCCAGGTCGCATTCAAGCTGGGTATCGTCATTCAAGCGCAGGCGGTAACCACCTTCGATCGCCTGCATGGAGGTGACTTCCGCCGGGCAGCGCCAGCTCACCACCTCACTGTCCAACCCCTGCCACAGGCATTGGCCCAGCCAGGCGTTTTCCACCACGTAGCCCAACGCTGGAACGCCCTCTTCCAGGGCATCCAGGCGAGTGGCGCCAAAGCGGCCACGGTCGGACACGTGAATCTGACGGATCGGCTCTGCACGGTGACCAATGGCCTGCCACAGGCCCAGCTGCTGGTAGATCTGCCGGGTGCCGAACGACAACGCCGAAGAACGCGCATCGTAGCTGGGCTGGAAGCTGTCGCCGGGGGCGAACGGTTCGATCAGCAGGATCTTCCAGCCACGCGCCTTGGCCCCGGCTTGCAGGGCCAGAGCCAGGCTTGCACCAACCAGACCACCGCCGATGATCGCCAGGTTCACCCGGTTCATGCCGCGTCCTTGCGGGCGGCCTGCATCAGCGCCTCGATCTCGGCAACCGTGCGCGGCACGCCCGAAGTCAGGATTTCACAACCTTGCCTGGTCACCACCACGTCGTCCTCGATCCTTACACCAATGCCGCGCCACTTCCTGGCCACGGCCTGATTGTCGGCGCCAATGTAGATGCCCGGCTCGACGGTCAGCGCCATGCCGGGCTCAAGCACTCGCCACTCGCCCCCCACCTTGTACTCGCCCACATCGTGCACATCCATGCCCAGCCAGTGCCCGGCACGGTGCATGTAGAAGGCGCGGTAGGCCTCACTGTCGATCAGCGCCTGTACCTCACCGGTAAGCAGGCCCAATTCCACCAGGCCTTCGGTAATCACCCGCACGGTCGCCTCATGCGCGTGGTTCCAGTGCTTGCCGGGGGCAATTTCGGCAAAGGCCGCCGCCTGGGCCTTGAGCACCAGCTCGTAGATGGCCTTCTGCTCGGGCGAAAAACGCCCGCTAACCGGGAAGGTGCGGGTGATGTCGCTGGCGTAGCAGTCGATTTCGCAGCCGGCATCGATCAGCACCAGGTCGCCATCCTTGAGCAGGGCGTCGTTCTGCTGATAGTGCAGGATGCAGCCATTGCGCCCGGCTGCGACGATCGAGCCATAGGCCGGCATCTTCGCCCCGCCCTTGCGGAATTCGTAATCCAGCTCGGCTTCCAGGCTGTATTCGTGCAGCCCGGCCCGGCAGGCCTGCATGGCCCGCACATGGGCCCGTGCAGAAATGTCTGCCGCCGCGCGCATCACTTTTACTTCCGCCGCCGATTTATACAGACGCATGTCGTGCAGCAGATGATCCAGCGCAACGAACTCGTTCGGCGGCTGCGCGCCCAGGCGGGCCTTGGAGCGGATCACGTTGATCCAGTCCATCAGCCGGCGGTCGAACTCGGCATTGCTGCCCATGGCGCTGTACACCCGCTCGCGGCCTTCGATCAGGCCCGGCAGAATCTCGTCGATGTCGGTAATGGGGAAGGCATCGTCGGCGCCAAAATCGCGCACGGCGCCTTCCTGGCCGGCCCGCAGGCCGTCCCACAGCTCGCGCTCGGGGTTGCGTTCACGGCAAAACAGCACGTACTCGCCGTGCTCACGCCCGGGGATCAACGCAATCACTGCCTCCGGCTCCGGGAAGCCGCTGAGGTACTGGAAATCGCTGTCCTGGCGGTACACGTGCTCGACGTCGCGGTTGCGGATGGCAACTGCGGCGGCGGGCAGGATGGCGATGCTGTTGGGGACCATCTGCGCCATCAGCGCCTTGCGCCGACGGGCATACTCGGCCTTGGGAATGTGGCTCATGGGCAGACTACCCCCGGTTGATCAGTGCAGCGATGGCTTGGGCGCGGGTGCGGCCGGCTTGGCCAGCTCGGAAAACAGCAACAGCGGAGCCACGCGCAGGTATTCCATGACTTCCATGTAGTCGCTCTCGCCATCTTCGGACTCTTCGAGCGCTTCCTGCACCTGGGAAATGGCCACCAGGTCCTGCAGCACGTCCTTGGCTTCGTCGGACAGGTCCTTGCCACCGGCATTCAGGCCAAAACCGGTGATGAAGCCCTGGCACCACTGGCCCAGTGCGGTGGCGCGGTCGCCCAGTGCGGCGTCGTCGGAAGGCAACAGCAGGACAATGGCCATGTCGTCGCTGGTGAGCTCGCCCTTGACCATTTCCTGCAGGCCGACCAGGGCATTGCGCACGGTATCACCGGGCTCGGTTTCCAGCAGCTGGGCGGCATCTGCCAGCCAGCCGTCGGCGTCAAAGCCGGCACCGGCGCAGCTGCGGCCGATCAGCAGGCCGTGCAGCTCGGCCGGGGTAACAGGGTGGCCATTGCTCGAAAGCAGCATGGCGAAGGCGATGTAGGGCGATTGGGTATTGGGCATGGGCAGCTAGGCGCCAGACGGCGCAATGACTAGAATGGAGACCTTGTATCCTAGCACCGGCAGGCGCGCCAAGACCATCGGCACTGGCCGTCGCCGCCCAGGGAGAGGCATCATCGCCAGGTGACTCAACGACGGAGCGAATCGAGTGCAACCCACGCAAGAGAACGACCTGCAGGCACTGATGAGCCGATTCGAGTTGCTGATCGAACGCGTCGAGCAACTAAAACGGCAAAATGCACTCCTAGTAGCGCAGGAGAAATCCTGGCGCGAAGAGCGCGCCCACCTCATCGAAAAGAACGAGATCGCCAAGCGCAAAGTCGAGTCGATGATTTTACGCCTCAAGGCTCTGGAGCAAGACTCATGAGTTCAAGCAATAGCGTCACCGTGCAGATCCTCGACAAGGAATACTCGATCATCTGCCCGCCGGAAGAGCGCAACAACCTGGTCAGCGCCGCCCGCTACCTGGACGGCAAAATGCGCGAGATCCGCAGCAGCGGCAAGGTGATTGGCGCCGACCGTATCGCGGTGATGGCGGCCTTGAACATTACCCACGAGATGCTGCACCGCCAGGAAGACCGCAATGAAGCGCCGGCCGGCGGCACCACCCGCGAACAGGTACGCGACCTGCTGGAGCGGGTCGATCAGGCGCTGTCCGACGACACGGGTACCAAAATCGGCTGACATTGGTATACTGGCGCCACTCCCTGGGGGATGCGCCAGTCGGTTATGTCCCTGAGCCGATACGCACAACCACGGGGGTTGCACGCTGGGGCCGGTGTGCATGTCCGCCCGACGGAAAGCCTTAACGCCCCCTGCAATCTCCACCTTGAACTTTCGGGTTCAAGGGCTACACCGATAGCGGTCTTATCGGGGAGCCTGAATTTTCTTGCCCGCCCCTTCTGGCGGGCAATTCGTTTTGGCCAACAATGTCGGCCATCACTTCTGGGATCGCCCGTGCCATGACCGACACCGCGCCGCTCACCCGCCCCCAGCTCCGTCGCCTGCTTCGCAACGCCCGCCGCGCCCTTACCCCTGCCCAGCAACGCCAGGCCACCCTCGGCCTGTACCGCCAACTGGCGCAACACCCGCTGTTCCGCCGCGCCCGGCACATTGCCTTGTATTTGCCCAACGACGGCGAAATCGACCCCGGGCTGCTGCTGCGGGAAGCTCAACGCCGCGGCAAGCACACCTACCTGCCGGTGCTGCACGCCTGGCCACGTACACGCATGGTGTTCCAGCGTTTCGAGCAGGGCGAAAAGCTCAGGCCCAACCGCTTTCGTATTCCCGAACCGGTCACCGACCGCAAGCGCCAACGGCCGATCTGGGCGCTGGACCTGATCCTGCTGCCGCTGGTCGGTTTCGATGAAGTGGGCGGGCGCCTGGGCATGGGTGGCGGCTTTTATGATCGCAGCCTGGCCTACCAGGGGCGTCGCAAAACCTGGAAGAAGCCTTTGCTGCTGGGGCTGGCGCATGAATGCCAGAAGGTCGAGCGGCTGGCGCAGGCCAGTTGGGATGTACCGCTGCAGGGGACGGTCTCGGACCGTGGCTGGTACCTGGCGCCGCGTTGAGCGGCGCCAGCGAGGGCATCAACGTTGTGGTGGCTGGCTGGCGTCGACCGGCATCTGGTAGGCGTTGTCCAGCTTGCGCTCCCAGAACCCTTGCGCATAACCGGTAGTGACCACACCCAGGCCAAAAATGAACACCAGGATCCACAGCAGATCCGGCTTTTTACGTTGATTCATCGAAGAATGCCCCCCAGGCAAACTGTTCAGTGCGCGGCGATTTTCTGGGAATCGCCAGCGCATAGCGCTTTAAACGGGGCGCATTTTCCGACAACCTGCGTCCGCACGCAAACCTTGACGCCAACCGGCTGTCGGTTTCGTGCAACAGGTTATTTCAAACCTTTTCAGGAGCGACATCCATGGCCTATTGGCTGATGAAATCCGAGCCCGACGAGCTCTCCATCGAAGCCCTCGGCCGCTTGGGCGAAGCGCGCTGGGACGGCGTGCGCAACTATCAGGCGCGTAATTTCCTGCGGGCCATGAGCGTGGGTGACGAATTTTTCTTCTACCACTCCAGCTGCCCGCAACCGGGCATCGCCGGCATTGCCAGGATCACCCGCGCAGCATACCCCGACCCGACCGCGCTGGACCCGCAAAGCCACTATTACGATGCCAAGGCCACGCCCGAGAAAAACCCGTGGAGCGCGGTGGATGTGGCCCATGTGCAAACCCTGCCTCGGGTGCTGGAGTTGGGCTGGCTGAAACAACAAGCCGGCCTGGCCGAGTTGCCGCTGGTGCAAAAAGGCAGCCGCCTGTCGGTGATGCCGGTAACACCCGAACAATGGGCGGTGATTGTCGCGTTGCGTTGAATGTGCAGCTAAGGTCAAGGGTTTGACCGATATCAACACGCCATACAGGGCCGCGCGCCATGATGTGCTGTGCATGACCGCAAGGATGCAGAACGATGAACCGATATGCCCCCAGAATCTTCGCCACCGCACTGATCGCCCTGCTGGCAACAGCTGGTGGTCTGGGGTACTGGAAATCGCTCCACGACCAGTTGCCCGAAGGGCTGAGCATGGGAAATGGCCGCCTGGAGGCCACCGAAGTGCAGATCGCCAGCAAAATCCCCGGTCGCCTGGCCGAAGTGCTGGTCGACGAAGGCGACAAGGTCGCCCGCGGCCAGTTGCTGGCACGTATCGACACCCGCACCATGGAAGCCCAGCGCAGCCAGGCCGAAGCCGAAGTGCTGCGCGCCCGGGAAAACTACGCAGCGGCCCAAGCGTCCGTACAGTTGCGCCAGAGCGAATTGCTGCTGGCCAGCCAGGAACTCAAGCGCGTGCGCGAAATTTTCCAGCGCAAGTACGCCAGCCAGCAGTTGCTCGACCAACAGCAGGCGCGCTTCGACACGGCCAACTCGGCCGTGGTCGCGGCCCGCGCCCAGCTGGCAGCGATCAAGGCCGCCATCGGCGCAGCCGAAGCCCAGGTGGCCCAGCTCACCAGCGAAATCGACGACAGCAGCCTGCGTGCGCCCATCGCCGGCATTATCCAGTTGCGCCTGGCCGAGCCCGGTGAAGTGCTGGGTGCTGGCGGCCGCGTGCTGATGCTGATCGACCCCAGCGACCAGTACATGAACCTCTACCTCCCGGCTTCCACCAGCGGCCGGCTGACGGTAGGCGACCAGGCGCGGATCGTGCTCGACGCCCTGCCCGAGCGCGCCCTTGCGGCGAAAGTGGCTTTCGTTGCGGCCAAGGCCCAGTTCACCCCCAAACAGGTGGAAACCCGCGACGAGCGGCAGAAGCTGGTGTTTCGGGTAAAACTGCGCCTGACCGATCCGGGCACCGTGCCGCAGGCCAAACCGGGCATGCCTGGCGCCGGCTACGTGCGCACGGCTGAGGTGGACTGGCCGGCCAACCTGCAATGAACGCCCCGGCACTGCTGGCCGAGGGTATCAGCCACCGCTACGACGACCTGACGGCCCTGCATACACTGGGTTTCAGCCTGCCTGCCGGTACCCGCTGCGCACTGATCGGCCCTGACGGCGCGGGCAAATCGACCCTCCTTGGGCTGATCGCCGGCGTGAAGCGCCTGCAACAGGGCGAGCTGCAGGTGCTGGGCGGCTCGATCCGCCAGCGCCGTCATCGGGCGGCGCTGTACCCGAAGGTGGCGTTCATGCCGCAGGGGCTGGGCAACAACCTGTACCCGGAACTGTCGATCAGCGAGAACATCCGCTTTTTCGCCACCCTGTTCGGGCTGGGCCGGCGCGAGTGCGAGCAGCGTATGGCCAACCTGCTGCAAGCCACCGACCTGCAGCGCTTTGCCGAGCGGCCGGCCGGCAAGCTGTCAGGCGGCATGAAGCAGAAGCTGGGCCTGTGCTGCGCGTTGATCCACGAGCCGGACCTGCTGATCCTCGACGAGCCGACCACTGGCGTAGACCCGTTGTCGCGGCGGCGCTTCTGGGAGCTGGTCGAACAGGTACGCGCACAACGCCCCCAATTGACACTGTTGGTGGCCACCGCCTACATGGAAGAAGCCGAACAATTCGAGCATTGCCTGATGCTCGATGGCGGCCGCCTGCTGGCCGCAGGCCCCAGTCATGAGCTGGCCGCAGCCACCCCCAGTGGCAAGCTGGACGACGCCTTCACCCACTACCAGGGCGCAGGCAAGGCGCAGCATCAACCCCTGACCATCCCGCCGCGTGAGGCCAAGGACGGCCAGATCGCCATTGAAGCCCACGACCTGACCCTGCGCTTTGGCGACTTCACAGCCGTGAACAAGGTCAGCTTCGCCATCGGCCGTGGGGAGATCTTCGGCTTCCTCGGCTCCAACGGCTGCGGCAAGACAACCACCATGAAAGTGCTCACCGGCCTGATGCCGGCCAGCGAGGGCAGCGCCAGCCTGCTGGGGCGCCCGGTGGACGCCAGCGACCTGGCCACGCGCAAGCGGGTCGGTTTCATGTCGCAGAGCTTCTCGCTGTATGGTGAGCTCAGTACCCGGCAAAACCTGGCCTTGCATGCCCGCCTGTTCGACCTGCCCAAGGCCGAAAGCGCCCAGCGCATCGACGAATTGATAGAGCGCTTCGACCTCGCCGCTATCGCCGACCAGCCGTCCGGCGCCCTGCCGCTTGGCCTGCGTCAGCGCCTGTCGTTGGCGGTGGCGGTGCTGCACCGCCCGGAAGTGTTGATCCTCGACGAACCGACCTCTGGCGTCGACCCGGCCGCCCGCGACGACTTCTGGCGCCTGCTGGTAGAACTGTCCCGCGAGCAGGGCGTGACCATTTTCCTTTCCACTCACTTCATGAACGAAGCCCAGCGCTGCGACCGCATCTCGCTGATGCATGCCGGGCGGGTACTGGCCTGCGACACACCGGATGCCTTGCAGCGCCAGTACCACGGCGACACCCTGGAGGACGCATTCGTGCGCTGCCTGGAGCAAGCCCAGGCGCTGGCACCACAAGCCACGGACAACGCTGTGCTGGAGCAGACCGCCACGGCCGCGCCGCCGCTGCGCCGGGGCTTCAGCCTGCGCCGCCTGCTGGCGGTGGCCAGCCGCGAGGGCAAGGAGCTGCTGCGCGACAAGGTACGCCTGGCCTTCGCCCTGCTGGGTGCGCTGTTCATGATGGTGATCTTCGGCTACGGCATTTCGCTGGATGTGGAAAACCTTGCCTTTGCTGTACACGACCAGGACCAGAGCCCGCAAAGCCGGGCCTACCTTGAGGCCTTCCGTGGCTCACGGTATTTCGCCGAGCAGGCGCCGATCCGCGACAGCCGCGAAATGCACCAGCGCCTGCAACGCTCGGAAATCAAACTGGCGCTGGAGATTCCTCCCGGTTTTGGGCGTGACCTGTATGCCGGACGCCAGCCGGTGGTGGCAGCCTGGCTCGACGGCGGCATGCCGTTCCGTGCAGAAACCAGCCGCAACTACGTGGAAGCCGTGCACCAGGCCAACCTGGAGCAATTGGCAAGGGCCAGCCCACAGCCGCAGGCGCGGCAGGACCTGGTGCGTCTGGAAACGCGTTTTCGCTACAACCAGGACGTGGTCAGCGTGAATGCCATCGGCCCGGGCGTGATGGCACTGATCCTGGCCTTCATCCCGGCCATGCTTACTGCGCTGGGCATCGTCCGCGAGAAAGAGCTGGGCTCCATCACCAACTTCTATGCCACCCCCCTCACGCGCCTGGAGTTCCTGCTGGGCAAGCAGATGCCCTACCTTGCCGTGAGCCTGGTCAACCTGGCGCTGCTGGTGGCGATGAACCGCTGGCTGTTCGCCGTGCCGCTCAAGGGCAGCGTGCTGGCCCTGGCCTGCGGGGGTGTGGCCTACCTGCTGGCCACCACCAGCCTGGGCCTGCTGATCTCGGCGTTCACCCGCACCCAGATCGCGGCCATCCTGGGCACCATGATCATCACCAGCCTGCCAACGATCCAGTTTTCCGGGCTGATCGTGCCACGCTCGTCGCTGGACGGCGCAGCGGCGGTGATGGGCCAGCTGTTCCCGGCGGGCTATTTCCTCGATATCGCGGTCGGCACCTTCACCAAGGCACTGGGCCTGCGCGAACTGTGGCCGCAGTGCCTGATCCTGCTGGGCTTCTTTGCCGCGTTCACCGGCCTGAGCCTGGCCATGCTGAAGAAGCAGGAGGCCTGACATGTCGCGCCTGAACCACACCCTGCGCCTGGGCCTGAAAGAACTGACCAGCCTGCGCCACGACAGCGTCCTGCTGCTGTTCCTGCTGTATGCCTTCAGCGTGGCGATCTACATGCCGGCAGCCGGCTCGGTGATTGGCGTGCACAACGCCAGCGTCGCGGTGGTGGACGAAGACCACAGCCTGCTCTCACGCAAGCTCAGCGAAGCCTTGCAACCGCCGGAGTTCCAGCCCGCCGTGCCGCTGGCACCGGAGCACCTGGACCAGGCCATGGACAGCGGCCAGTACACCTTCGTGATCAATGTGCCGGTGAATTTCCAGAGCGACCTGTTGGCCGGGCGTTCGCCGGAGTTGCAGATCAATGTCGATGCCACGGCCATGAGCCAGGCGTTCATGGGCGCTGGCTATATCGGCCGCATCTTCGAGCGTGAACTGCTCGACTACAGTCAACGCGGCAATGTGCAAAGCCCAGTGCTGATCAACCCCAAAGCGCTGTTCAACCCCAACCTGGAGGGCGGTTGGTTTCTGGCGGTGATCCAGATCGTCAACAACATCACCATTCTGGCGATCATCCTCACCGGCACCGCGCTGCTGCGTGAGCGTGAGCACGGCACCCTCGACCACCTGCTGGTGCTGCCGCTGACGGCACTGGAAATCATGCTGGCGAAGATTGGCAGCAACGCGCTGGTAGTGGTGATCTGCACGTGGATTTCGCTGGTGGTGGTGGTGAAAGGTGCGCTGGGCGTGCCGTTGTCCGGCTCGATGGGGCTGTTCCTGGCCGTGACGGCGCTGTACCTGTTCGCCAGTACCGCGCTGGGCATCTTCCTCGCCACCCTGGCGCGCTCGACACCGCAGTTCGGCCTGCTGGCGATCCCGGTGATCATCCCGATGCTGTTGCTGTCAGGCGGCAGCACACCGCTGGACAGCATGCCGCAGTGGTTACAGTGGGTGATGCAGGGCTCGCCGTCGACGCACTTCGTCAGCCTGGGGGCTGCGATCCTGTTCCGGGATGCAGGCTGGGCGGTGGTATGGCCGGATATCCTGGCGCTGGGCCTGATCGGCCTGGTGTTCTTCAGCGTGGCGCTGGCGCGGTTTCGTCGGAGCCTGGCGTCCTGATAACGCAGGCACCGTGGAGGCATCTGTGGGAGCGGACACGCCCGCTCCCACAATTGATCACTGCACGATCAGGTTGTTGAACAGCAAGTCTTCAACAATCGGCTTGCCCTCTTCTGCTTCCAGCACCTGCTGCACCTGCTTCAGCGCCTCCTGGCGCAGATGTTCCTTGGCTTCGACGTTGCTCATGCTGTCCACCGTCTGCTGGGTGAACAGTGCCACCAGCTGGTTGCGGATCAGCGGTTCATGGTGCTGCACCGCCTTGGCGGCTTCATCGCCCGTCACGCGTAGGGCCACATCGGCCTTGTACACACGCAGCCGTGGGCCGCCGTCGAGGGCATAGTTGCCGACAAAGGGCGGGCTCAGGCTGATGTAGGCGACCTTGGGCGCCCCTTCCTTGGCTTCTTCGGCCATGGCCGCAGCCGGCAGCAGCAGCGCCAATACCATCAAGATCCACGCTTTCACGAATTCGCTCCTCAATACAGTTGGCGCCAGCTTACCCAGCACACCGCTCAAACCCAAGCCCGGGCTTATGCCGGCACTTATGCCTGCACATCAGGGCGGGCCATGCTCGTTGACCCGGCAGGTGGCCCTCCTACACTTATCGGCCACTACCCGCAAAGGAATAGCCCCGATGAAAGCTGTGTTATGCAAAACCCTGGGCCCGGCGCGCAACCTGGTGCTGGAAGACGTGGCCAGCCCGCTGCCGAAGAAGAACGAGATCCTGCTGGATGTGCAGGCCGCCGGGGTCAACTTCCCCGACACCCTGATCATCGAAGGCAAGTACCAGTTCCAGCCGCCGCTGCCATTCTCGCCGGGTGGCGAAGCAGCGGGCGTGGTGGCTGCGGTCGGAGAAAAGGCCGGTGCGTTCAAGGTGGGTGACCGGGTCATGGCGCTGACCGGCTGGGGCGCGTTCGCCGAACAGGTGGCGGTGCCGTTCTACAACGTACTGCCGATCCCGGCGAGCATGGACTTCACCACCGCTGCGGCATTCGGCATGACCTACGGCACCTCCATGCACGCCCTGCGCCAGCGTGGCCAACTGCAAGCAGGTGAAACCCTGCTGGTGTTGGGCGCTTCCGGCGGTGTTGGGCTGGCGGCAGTGGAAATCGGCAAGGCCATGGGTGCACGGGTGATCGCGGCGGCCAGCAGTGCCGAGAAACTGGCCGTGGCCAAGGCGGCCGGGGCGGATGAGCTGATCGACTATAGCCAGGCCAGCCTGCGCGACGAGATCAAGCGGCTGACCGGTGGCCAGGGTGTGGATGTCATCTACGACCCGGTCGGTGGTGAGCTGTTCGAGCAGGCCGTGCGCGGGCTAGCCTGGAATGGCCGGCTGCTGGTGGTGGGCTTTGCCAGCGGGACCATCCCGCAGTTGGCGGCCAACCTGGTGTTGCTCAAGGGCGCGGCAGTGCTGGGGGTGTTCTGGGGGGCGTTTGCACAGCGCCAGCCGGAAGACAATACGGCTAACTTCAAGCAGCTGTTTGCCTGGCATGCCGAGGGCAAGTTGAAACCGCTGGTGTCGCAGACTTATCCACTGGCTGAGGCTGGGGCTGCCATCGAGAAGTTGGGGCAGCGGCAGGCTGTGGGTAAGTTGGTGGTGCAGATGCACTGATTATTCTGGGGCCGCACAGCGGCCCCAAAAGCTCAGACTTCCCGCAGGTTATGACAGCGTCGGAACCGCGCCTCCAGGTTACGATCGGGCATCTGGTGGCTGCGCAAGGCATTCAACGTCTGCTCCACGTAGTCCCGCGTTGTGCCGTAACGCCCCTTGGCACTGGCCAGAATCTGGCTGAGCAAGGTATCTGGCAAGTTCCCCGCATAGCACGGCAAATGCCGCTCCAGCACAAAGCCTAAAGCCTGCACCTTGCTACCATCGCCCAGCCGGCAGGTGAGCCAGTGCGGTCGGTACGCCGGGTACGGCATCTCGCGCTGCCACAGGGCCATCAGCGAGTCGTCCAGGTTGCTTTCATCCAGCCGGTAGGCAAAGCCGCTACAGGAACCGCCACGGTCCAGGCCAAACACCAGCCCGGGAGTTTCCGGGGTACCGCGGTGTTCGTGCGACCACAGGTACAAGCCCCGATGGTAACCGTGCACCCGCGCGCGCTGGCGTTCTACCGAATTGCACTCCGGCCGCCAGATCAACGAACCATAGGCAAACAACCACACTGGCCCACCCTGATGGCGCGACATGGTCATCTTCATCGAGTTGAACAACTGGTCGTGAGTATGTTGCTGACCAAAGTCGAGTGCCGGAGGATATGAAACTTCCCAGGACATACTTTCAAGTGCCGACATAAGCTGCCGCCATTATCCCCGTGAACTACGGATGTAGCGAGATTCGATTACGCAGCGGCCCAAGGCCTCTATACCAAGGGCGCTTGCAGTAACCATAGGCCAGAACGGCAGGAATACTCAAGCCCTCGCGTCAGTGTTTCATGCGCGGTTCCGACGACTGGGGAGTACTGTTTCAACAGCGGTGAAAGTTATTAGCCAAGGCGGTAACAATTACCGCCTTATACCCACACTTTCAAACTTCGGTTATTAACCGCGCGGTGCGTAGGCAAACACATCCGCACGCATGCGGTGTGCATCCATGCCGGCTTCGACCAGGGCGTCGAGGGTGGCGTAGATCATGTTTGGGGAACCACTGGCATACACATGCACGGTGTTGAGGTCGACGATGTCCTCGCAAACCGCCTCGTGCAACATGCCGCAACGGCCTTCCCAGCCGCACAGGTCGCTGACAACCTGATGCAGGAACAGGTTGGGCAGACGCTGCCATTCATCCCAGTGCTCGATCTGGTAGAAGTCTTCGGGCCTGCGCACGCCCCAGTACAGGTGCACTGGGTGCTTGAAGCCCTTGGCCCGGCAATGCTCCACCAGGCTGTGCATCTGGCCCATGCCGGTACCCGCGGCGATCAGCACCAGCGGCCCATCCGGCAGCTCGGCCAGATGAGTGTCGCCGAACGGCATTTCGATGCGCGCCAAACCGTCACGCTTGAGTTGCTCGATCAGTTGCAGCGCACTGGGCTCACGCGCCAGCACATGCAGCTCCAGCTCACGACCGGCGTGAGGCGCGGAGGCCAGCGAGAAGGCCGCCTGCTTGCCGCCCTCGCGCTCGATCATCAGGTACTGCCCGGCGTGGTAACGCGGTGGCTTGCCGGCTGGCGCGCGCAAACGCACCCGCCACACGTCGCCACCGACGTCGACGCACTCACTGACGCTGCACGCCAGCTTGCGCACTGGCAGCTCGCCCAGGGCGAGCACACCGTCCCAGAGCAACACACAGTCCTCCAGCGGTTCGGCAATGCAGGTGAACAACTCGCCATGGTCGCGGACTTCGCCGTCCTGCCGTACCCGGCCTTCGACCAACAACGCGGCGCAGACATGGCAATTGCCATTGCGGCAGCTGTTCGGGCAGTCATAGCCCAGCCGCCGCGCTCCATCCAGGATCCGTTCCCCGGGTTCGAGCGCCAGCACCGCCCCGGACGGCTGCAACGTTACCTGCATCAATCTATTCCCAACTGATCCCACAGCTCATCGATACGGCGGGTGACGGCTTCGTCCTTGACGATGACCCGTCCCCATTCGCGTGTAGTCTCGCCCGGCCACTTGTGCGTGGCGTCCAGGCCCATCTTCGACCCCAGCCCCGATACCGGCGACGCGAAGTCCAGGTAGTCGATCGGCGTGTTGTCGATCATCACCGTATCACGCTTGGGGTCCATGCGCGTGGTAATGGCCCAGATCACATCGTTCCAGTCACGGGCGTTGATATCGTCATCGGTCACAATAACGAACTTGGTGTACATGAACTGTCGCAGGAACGACCACACACCCAGCATCACGCGCTTGGCGTGGCCTGGGTACTGCTTCTTCATGGTCACCACCGCCATACGGTACGAGCAGCCTTCCGGTGGCAGGTAGAAGTCGGTGATTTCCGGGAACTGCTTCTGCAGGATCGGCACGAACACTTCGTTCAACGCCACACCGAGGATTGCCGGCTCATCTGGCGGCCGACCGGTGTAGGTGCTGTGGTAGATCGGCTTTTGCCGGTGAGTGATGCGCTCGACGGTGAACACCGGGAAGCTGTCCACTTCGTTGTAGTAGCCGGTGTGGTCGCCGTACGGGCCTTCCGGGGCCATTTCGCCCGGGTGAATCACACCCTCCAGGATGATTTCGGCGGTGGCCGGCACCTGAAGGTTGCTGCCACGGCATTTGACCAGCTCGGTGCGGTTACCGCGCAGCAGGCCAGCGAAGGCGTACTCGGAGAGGGTGTCCGGTACCGGGGTCACGGCACCAAGGATGGTCGCCGGGTCAGCGCCCAGCGCCACGGCAACCGGGAACGGCTGGCCGGGGTTTTTCTCGCACCACTCGCGGTAGTCGAGGGCGCCACCACGGTGGCTGAGCCAGCGCATGATGACCTTGTTGCGGCCAATGACCTGCTGGCGGTAGATGCCCAGGTTCTGGCGGTCCTTGTTCGGGCCACGGGTAACGGTAAGGCCCCAGGTGATCAGCGGCGCCACGTCGCCGGGCCAGCAGTGCTGGATCGGCAGCGCGCCGAGGTCGACATCGTCACCTTCGACCACCACTTCCTGGCACACCGCGTCCTTGACCACCTTCGGCGCCATCGACACGACCTTCTTGAAGATCGGCAGCTTGGACCAGGCATCCTTCAGGCCCTTCGGCGGCTCGGGTTCCTTGAGGAACGCCAGCAGCTTGCCGATCTCGCGCAGTTCGTCGACCGACTCGGCGCCCATGCCCATGGCCACGCGCTCTGGCGTACCGAACAGGTTACCGAGTACCGGGATGTCGAAGCCGGTGGGCTTTTCGAACAGCAACGCCGGGCCCTTGGCACGCAAGGTGCGGTCGCAGACCTCGGTCATTTCCAGAACGGGGGAAATCGGAACCTGGATGCGCTTGAGTTCGCCGCGCTGCTCCAGGCCACGGATGAAGTCGCGCAAGTCGCGATACTGCATGCATGAGCCTCGTGTTGGCCGTATCGGTCGGGGTGCAGAGTGTAGCGCCGATAGGGCCGCAATAGCCAAAGTACAGATAGCAAAAAGCCGGGTTTCCCCGGCTTTTGCGTGGTACGACGATCTTACTTGCGCTTCATCGACAAGAAGAACTCGTCGTTGGTCTTGGTCTGCTTGAGCTTGTCGACCAGGAACTCGATGGCGGCGATTTCGTCCATCGGGTGCAGCAGCTTGCGCAGGATCCACATGCGCTGCAGTTCGTCGTCGGCGGTCAGCAACTCTTCGCGGCGGGTACCGGAACGGTTGATGTTGATGGCCGGGAACACGCGCTTCTCGGCGATGCGGCGGTCCAGTGGCAGCTCCATGTTACCGGTGCCCTTGAACTCTTCGTAGATCACTTCGTCCATCTTCGAGCCGGTTTCGACCAGCGCGGTGGCGATAATGGTCAGCGAGCCGCCTTCCTCGATGTTACGCGCAGCACCAAAGAAGCGCTTCGGCTTCTCCAGGGCGTGGGCGTCGACACCACCGGTCAGCACCTTGCCGGAGCTCGGGATCACGGTGTTGTAGGCACGCGCCAGACGGGTGATGGAGTCCAGCAGGATGACCACGTCCTTCTTGTGCTCGACCAGGCGCTTGGCCTTTTCGATCACCATTTCGGCAACCTGCACGTGGCGGGTTGGCGGCTCGTCGAAGGTGGAGGCAACCACTTCGCCGCGCACGGTGCGCTGCATTTCGGTCACTTCTTCCGGGCGCTCGTCGATCAGCAGGACGATCAGGTGGCACTCGGGGTTGTTACGGGTGATGTTGGCCGCGATGTTCTGCAGCATGATCGTCTTGCCCGCTTTTGGCGGAGCAACGATCAGGCCACGCTGGCCTTTGCCGATCGGGGCGCACAGGTCGATGACGCGACCGGTCAGGTCTTCGGTGGAGCCGTTACCGGCCTCCATCTTCAGGCGCTTGTTCGGGAACAGCGGCGTCAGGTTTTCGAACAGGATCTTGTTCTTCGCGTTTTCCGGGCGGTCGAAGTTGATGGTGTCGACCTTCAGCAGGGCGAAGTAACGCTCCCCTTCCTTAGGTGGGCGGATCTTGCCGACGATGGTGTCGCCGGTACGCAGGTTGAAACGGCGGATCTGGCTAGGCGAGACGTAGATATCGTCTGGGCCGGCCAGGTAGGACGCATCAGCCGAACGCAGGAAACCGAAACCATCCTGGAGAATCTCCAGCACGCCGTCACCCGAGATCTCTTCGCCGCTTTTCGCGTGCTTCTTCAGCAGGGCGAAAATCACGTCCTGTTTGCGCGAACGGGCCATGTTTTCGATGCCCATCTGTTCGGCCATTTCCAAAAGATCGGTAATCGGCTTTTGCTTGAGTTCAGTCAGGTTCATAAGGGGAGTGACGTAATCATGTAAGAAGGGAGAATTAAGCTTCTGGCTTAATGAGGCCGCGCCGCTAGATGGCGACAGGATCGCGTACTGATTCGAATTAGGGATGCTTCGGCGACGGCGTGTAGAGGGCACTGGAAAAGCAGTGCGAGGCCGAATGTAACACTTGCTTTTTTCTGCGTCTAGTGCTCTGAAAAAGAAAAGCCCCGCATTTGCGGGGCCTTTTCACATCACAGGTGGGCGTCAAGGAACGCGGCCAGCTGCGATTTGGACAGAGCGCCAACCTTGGTGGCTTCGACGTTGCCGTTCTTGAACAGCATCAGCGTCGGGATACCACGCACGCCGTGCTTGGCCGGGGTTTCCTGGTTCTCGTCGATGTTCAGCTTGGCGACGGTCAGTTTGCCCTCGTAGGTGGCAGCGATGTCGTCCAGAACCGGAGCGATCATCTTGCATGGGCCGCACCATTCAGCCCAGTAGTCGACCAGCACCGGGCCTTGAGCCTGCAGTACGTCGGCGTCGAAGCTGGCGTCGGTGACGTGTTTGATTTTGTCGCTCATGGAAATCTCCAAGGTCGTAAGCAATAAAAAACGTTGCCCATCATAGCCGCCCCTGCCGTCTACAGGAAGCTGCGGACGATTGAGTGTAACTATAGTTGTGCAAGACGCCGCGAATCGAAACTGTCATACAGCCGCCATAGAATCGAATGGCACATTGCCTTGCATCAAGGCCAGCACACCGGCTGCGAGTCACGCGTTGGCGACAGCCTGCTATCGTGGCACGATTGCCGGGTTAACGACCGAGAACAACCAGATCATGCCGCATACCATCGCGAAGAACCTGTCCCTGATCGCTGCCATCGACCTTGGCTCCAACAGTTTCCATATGGTCGTGGCCAAGGCCCACCATACCGAAATCCGCATTCTCGAGCGGCTGGGCGAGAAGGTTCAGCTGGCCGCCGGCATCGGCGAGGACCGCCTGCTTAGCGAAGAAGCCATGGAACGGGGCCTCGAATGCCTCAAGCGCTTCGCACAGCTGATCAACGGCATGCCGGCCGGCGCCGTGCGTATCGTCGGTACCAACGCCCTGCGCGAAGCGCGCAACCGTAATGCATTCATCCAGCGCGCCGAGGCCATTCTCGGCCACCCGGTGGAGGTCATCTCCGGCCGTGAAGAGGCGCGCCTGATCTATCTGGGCGTATCGCACACCCTGGCCGACACCCCTGGCAAACGCCTGGTGGCCGACATTGGCGGCGGCAGTACCGAATTCATCATCGGCCAGCGCTTCGAACCGCTGCTGCGCGAAAGCCTGCAGATGGGCTGCGTCAGCTTCACCCAGCGCTACTTCCGCGACGGCAAGATCACCCCGGCGCGTTATGCACAGGCCTACACCGCTGCACGCCTGGAGCTGATGAGCATCGAACACGCCCTGCACCGCCTGACCTGGGACGAGGCCATCGGCTCGTCCGGCACCATCCGTGCCATCGGCGCCGCCATCAAGGCCGGCGGCCTGGGCAATGGCGAGGTCAACGCTGAAGGCCTGGCCTGGGTCAAACGCAAGCTGTTCAAACTGGGCGAGGTCGACAAGATCGACTTCGACGGCGTCAAACCGGACCGCCGCACCATCTTCCCGGCGGGCCTGGCGATTCTGGAAGCGATCTTCGACGCCCTGGAGCTGCAGCGCATGGACCACTGCGACGGCGCACTGCGCGAAGGGGTGCTGTTCGACCTGCTCGGCCGCCACCACCATGAAGACGTGCGCGAACGTACGTTGAACTCGCTGATGGAGCGCTACCATGTGGACCAAGGCCAGGCCGCGCGCGTCGAGCGCAAGGCGTTGCACGCCTTCGACCAAGTGGCCGATGCCTGGGACCTGAAAGACGGAAACTGGCGCGATCTGCTTGGCTGGGCGGCTAAAGTGCACGAAATAGGCCTGGATATCGCCCACTACCACTACCACAAGCACGGCGCCTACCTGATCGAGCACTCCGACCTGTCGGGCTTTTCCCGCGAGGACCAGCAGATGATGGCCCTGCTGGTGCGCGGCCACCGCCGCAACATCCCCAAGGACAAGTTCGCCGAACTGGGTGAAGAAGGCGTCAAGCTGCTACGCCTGTGCGTGCTGCTGCGCTTCGCCATCCTGTTCCACCACATCCGTGGCAACCAGCAGATGCCGAAAGTTCAGCTCAAGGCTGCCGATGACAGCCTCGATGTCGCCTTCCCGGAAGGCTGGCTGGAACAGAACCAACTGACCCAGGCCGACTTCGCCAACGAGGCAGAGTGGCTGACCCGGGTCGGCTTCGTCCTCAGCGTACGTTGAGGACCGGGTTGCTCAGGCGCTCCAGCAGGGTTGCCTGGGCACTGCGCGGGTTCTGGTTGCCGGTTGGCGTGCTGCGCACGTAACGCCCGTCTGGCTGCAAGGTCCAGGCGTGGGTGTTGTCGGTCAGGTAGCCTTCCAGCTCTTTCTTCACCCGCAGCAACAGCTTCTTGCCTTCCACCGGGAAGCAGGTCTCCACAC
Source organism: Pseudomonas sp. LAIL14HWK12:I1 (assembly GCF_003202095.1). NCBI lineage: Bacteria > Pseudomonadati > Pseudomonadota > Gammaproteobacteria > Pseudomonadales > Pseudomonadaceae > Pseudomonas > Pseudomonas sp. LAIL14HWK12:I1. The sequence continues at coordinate 299,322 of NZ_QJKG01000002.1, read as the reverse complement.
GCTTGTCGAGGTTGCGCTCCATCCAGTCGGCGCTGGACAGGTAGATCTGCTCTTCGCCGCCATTGAGGAAGTAGAACACCCGCGTGTGCTCCAGGAAGCGGCCGATGATCGAGCGCACCTGGATGTTGTGCGAAACCCCCGGAATGCCGGGGCGCAGGCAGCACATGCCACGCACCACCAGGTCGATCTTCACCCCTGACTGGCTGGCCTTGTACAGTGCCTTGATGACCTTGGCATCGGTCAGCGAGTTGAACTTGGCAATGATGTGCGCCGGCTTGCCTTCGAGGGCAAACTGGGTTTCCCGCGCGATCATGTCGAGCATGCCCTTCTTCAGGGTGAACGGCGCGTGCAGCAGCTTTTTCATGCGCAGGGTCTTGCCCATACCGATCAACTGGCTGAACAGCTTGCCGACGTCTTCGGTGAGGGCGTCGTCAGAGGTCAGCAGGCTGTAGTCGGTGTACAGGCGGGCGTTGCCGGCGTGGTAGTTGCCGGTACCCAGGTGCGCATAACGCACGATCTCGCCCTGCTCGCGGCGCAGGATCAGCATCATTTTGGCGTGGGTCTTGAAGCCGACCACGCCGTAGATCACCACCGCACCGGCCGCTTGCAGGCGGCTGGCCATCTGCAGGTTGGACTCTTCGTCAAAGCGCGCGCGCAATTCGATCACTGCGGTGACCTCCTTGCCGTTACGCGCCGCGTCCACCAGCGCATCGACGATTTCCGAGTTGGCCCCGGAGCGGTACAGGGTCTGGCGCACGGCAAGCACATGCGGGTCCTTGGCGGCCTGGCGCAGCAGGTCGATCACCGGGGTGAAGGACTCGAACGGGTGCATCAGCAGGATGTCCTGCTTGCCGATCACGCTGAAGATGTTGTCGGCGTTCTGCAGCAATTTGGGAATCGCCGGGGTGAACGGCGTGTATTGCAGCTCCGGGTGGCTGTCCAGGCCGGTGATGCTGAACAGGCGGGTGAGGTTGACCGGGCCATTGACCTGGTACAGCTCGCTTTCGCTGAGGCTGAACTGCTTGAGCAGGTAGTCCGACAGGTGTTTCGGGCAGGTGTCGGCCACCTCCAGGCGCACGGCGTCGCCGTAACGGCGCGAGAACAGTTCGCCGCGCAGGGCGCGGGCCAGGTCGTCGACTTCTTCGGAGTCCAGCGCCAGGTCGGCGTTACGGGTGAGGCGGAACTGATAGCAGCCCTTCACCTTCATGCCCTGGAACAGGTCGTCGGCGTGCGCGTGGATCATCGACGACAGGAACACGTAGTTGGCGCCTGGGCCACCCACCTCCTCCGGCACGCGGATCACCCGCGGCAGCAGGCGTGGGGCCGGGATGATCGCCAGGCCTGAATCGCGACCGAAGGCGTCGACACCTTCAAGCTCGACGATGAAGTTGAGGCTCTTGTTCACCAGCAGCGGGAACGGGTGAGTCGGATCGAGGCCGATCGGGGTGATGATCGGGGCGATTTCGTCGCGGAAATAGCGGCGCACCCAGGTCTTGAGCTTGGGCGTCCAGTAACGGCGGCGAATGAAGCGAATCTGGTGTTTTTCCAGCTCTGGCAACAGCACGTCGTTGAGGATCGCGTACTGGCGCTCTACCTCGATATGCACCAGCTCGCTGATGCGCGCCAGCGCCTGGTGCGGCTGCAGGCCGTCGGCGCCAGCCTGCTCACGGGCGAAGTTGATCTGCTTCTTCAGGCCGGCGACGCGGATCTCGAAGAACTCGTCGAGGTTACTGGAGAAGATCAACAGGAACTTGAGGCGTTCGAGCAGCGGGTAGCTCTCGTCCAGCGCCTGTTCCAGCACGCGGATGTTGAACTGCAGCTGCGAGAGTTCGCGATGAATGTACAGGCTGCTGTCGTCCAGGCCAGGGACGGCGATCGCCGGGGCGGGCGCGGGGGCAGGCACCGGGGCCACAGGCTCGGCCACCTGCTCCGCTACCGGCTCGGGCGCAGGCGGCAGGTCTGGGGGGGTCTGCACCATCTCTTCTGGGAGCTCCTGGGCATCCTTGATCGCGACAGGGGTGAGCACTTCGTTATTCATCTGGCGTTCCTGAGGACGTTAACGCCCTATCATCAATTGAGCGGCAAGATAAGCGCCCATTATGACGCCTGTGTTACACACCAGGGCAAGCCATGGCGCGTGGCTTCTGGCATTGTCTGAGTAGGGATTGTTCATGTCGAGACACATTTGGACACTTTCACGAACGCGCGCGAAGGGGTAGGCTGCGCGTTCATTTCGCCAGCACCTCAGAAAATGCTTCAACAATTCCTGCAGGATTTCGGCTACTTCGCCCTTTTTCTAGGCACCTTCTTCGAAGGCGAGACCATCCTGGTGCTTGCGGGATTCCTTGCGTTCCGCGGTTACATGGACATCAACCTGGTGTGCCTGGTGGCCTTCTTCGGCAGCTACGCCGGCGACCAGCTGTGGTATTTCATGGGCCGCCGCCACGGGCGCAGGATCCTGGCGCGCAAGCCGCGTTGGCAGGCCATGGGTGACCGGGCGCTGGACCACATCCGGCGCCACCCCGATATCTGGGTGCTGAGTTTCCGCTTCGTTTATGGCCTGCGCACCGTCATGCCGGTGGCCATTGGCCTGTCGGGCTACCCGCCGCGCCGCTACTTGCTGCTGAACGGCATTGGTGCAGCCATCTGGGCAATAGCCTTGGGCGCCGCTGCCTACCACTTCGGCGCCATTCTCGAAGGCCTGCTGGGCAACGTGAAGCGTTACGAGCTATGGGTGCTCGGTGGCCTGCTGGCGCTGGGTGGCCTGCTATGGCTGCGCCGGCGCTTCCGCACCCTGCGTGCGGAGCGCAAGGCGGCGGGCCAGGCCCAGGCCCCAGAGGCTGAGCAGGCTGTAAGCCACGAGCAGAAACCAGGCCAGCGGCGCGACCGCCGTTAAACCCAAAGCGCCGGCCAGGTACAATGCAGGCGCATTCAACAGCAGCCGCGCCAGCTCCAGGCGCGCAGCCCAGCGCCGGTTTTCCAGCAACGCCCCCAATACGAACAGACCAAACGCCATCAGCGACCAGCCGAGCACCAGCGCGGCGGCCGGCACACGGTCGGCCACGTCCATCAAGTAGCTGCCCAAGGCCACATAAACCACAAACTGCGCCGCCACGTAGGCTTGTTGCGCACGGCCCAAGGCAATCTCGAACTTGCGAAACAACGCCAGGTCCTGCTTGGCCTGCGGGTAGCGCGCAGCCACATCGGCCGGGCGCCAGCCGGTGGGCATGAACCAGATGCGCAGCTTGTCCCACAGGCTTGTGGTGCGCCTGGCGTCATGCCAGAGCTGGGCATAGAACTGCAGGTTGGCCCACAGCGGGTTCCAGCTGGCCAGCGGCGTGGTCACCCCGAACACCACCGGCTCGGCCGGGTCTTCCTCCTTGAAGGTGCCGAACAGACGGTCCCAGAGAATGAACACGCCGCCGTAGTTGCGATCCAAGTAAACAGGGTTTTGCGCATGGTGGACACGATGGTTGGATGGCGTGATCAGCACCCACTCAAGCCAACCGAGCTTGGGAATGTGCCGGGTATGTACCCAGAACTGGTACAGCAGGTTGAGCGAGGCCACAGTGACGAACACCAGCGGAGGCACCCCCAGCAGCGCCAGCGGCAGGTAGAAGATCCACGAGAAGATGAACCCGCTACTGGTCTGGCGCAGTGCGGTGGTCAGGTTGTACTCCTCGCTCTGGTGATGCACCGAGTGCGCCGCCCACAGCACATTGCGCTCGTGACCCAGGCGATGCAGCCAGTAGTAGCAGAAGTCGTACAGGACGAAGGCCAGCAACCACACCCACCAGGCATTGGGCGGCAAGCGCAGCACGGCCAGGTATTCGAAGGCCAGGGCATAGGTCACCAACCCCACGCCCTTGGTCAGCAACCCGGTGCTGGTCGACAGCGCGCCGGTGCTCAGGCTGTTGATCGAATCGGCCAGGGTGAAGTTGCGCTGGCCGCGCACACGGTCGGCCACCAGCTCCACGGCGATCAGCACGAAGAAGAACGGCACGGCCAGCAGTATCAGGTCCATGGGCGCGGTCTCAAGCGTAATCCCACCAGATTAGGCCGCTCCCGCAGGAAACCCTATGGCGACATCTGCCAAACTAGAGGACATTTAGCGCCTCGACTCAGGAGTAGTGAACATGACAAAAAAAGTGGCGGTGATTCTTTCCGGCTGTGGCGTGTATGACGGCGCCGAAATCCACGAAAGCGTGATCACCCTGCTGCGCCTCGACCAGCGCGGCGCTCAGGTGCAGTGCTTCGCGCCGAATATTGCGCAGATGCATGTGATCAACCACCTGACCGGCGAAGAAATGCCCGAATCACGCAATGTGTTGGTGGAGTCGGCGCGCATTGCCCGCGGTGAGGTCAAGGACATCCGCGAAGCCAAAGCCGAAGACTTCGATGCGCTGATCGTGCCTGGCGGTTTTGGTGCGGCGAAAAACCTGTCCAACTTTGCCGTGGAAGGTGCCAACTGCACCGTCAACCCGGACGTACTGGCCCTGGCCGAAGCTTTCGCCGACGCCTGCAAACCGGTCGGCCTGATTTGCATCTCGCCGGCACTGGCGGCGAAGATCTACGGGCCGGGCGTGGTCTGCACCATCGGTACCGACGCAGGCACTGCGGCGGCCGTGACGAAAATGGGCGGCACTCACGAAGAGTGCGATGTACACGATATTGTCGAAGATACCCAGCGCAAACTGGTGACGACACCGGCGTACATGGAAGCCAAGTCGATCAGCGAAGCGGCCGGCGGGATCTACAAGCTGGTGGACCGGGTGCTGGAGCTGACGCACGAATAGGTTGCTGCACACGCTCTGTGTGTAGGAGCGGCACAAGGCCGCTCCTACAGGAACTGCGTCAGCGTTCAGGATTTGGATAACCGGGCAATGATCCGGTCCAGCGCATTGGCAAACGCCTGCTTGTCGCGCTCGCCATAGGCCGCCTGCCCTCCCCCCACCTGGCCTTGCTCACGCAGCTCGGTAAACAGGTTGCGCGCCGCCAGGCGGTCGCCCATGTTGCGCTCGTCGAATTCGCGCCCGCGCGGGTCCAGCACCGCTACGCCCTTTTTCACCAGGCGGTCAGCCAACGGCACATCACTGCAGATCACCAGCTCACCCGGCACAGCGTGCTCGACCAGGTAATCGTCGGCTGCGTCCATGCCGCTTGGCACCACGATCAACCGCACGATCGAAAACGCCGGCTTGGCCACGGCCTGGCCCGCCACCATCACCACTTCGAACTGGCGCTTGAGGGCGAACTTGACGATCAGATCCTTGGCCGCCTTGGGACAGGCGTCGGCATCGATCCATACACGCATCGGACTACTCTTCATGAATTCAAGGCCCCCATCATGCCTCAAGCCCGGTGAAAACTGCAGTCGCCCGAAAAGCGCTGTAAATATGGCGCCAGTATTTCAATTGCCGCTTATCCGACCCCGCCACTCAGGCTAAACTCGCCACAGCTCCACTGGCCTGCCCGAGTGCGCAATGAACCACCCTCACGAAATCCGCCCAGACCTGGACGAAGGCATCGACCGCAAGGTCCTGGCGACGTTGCGTGCGCGCTTCCTGCGGCTGAACCAAGGGCGGCTGCAGCGGGCCATGGAAGGCCTGTCGACGCGCCAGCAACAGGTACTGACGCTGCTGCCCCTGCTGTTCCATGTGAACCACCCGCTGTTGCCGGGTTACGTCTCGGGCAGCACTCCAGCTGGCATATCGGGCTACGAGCCAGGCGCCGACCTGGTGGTCGAGGCCCAGCGCCTGGCCCGCTCGTTCACCTACAAGGCCCGCCATGGCAACCCGCCACGCCCGATCCACGGCCTGTTCCTGATGGGCAGCCTGGGCTCGCTGGCCCAGGCCGAGCAAAGCGACATGGACCTGTGGGTGTGCCACGCGCCCGGTTTACCCGAGCCGTTGCTGGAAGAGTTGCGCCGCAAATGCCAATTGCTGGAGGACTGGGCCGCAAGCCTGGGCGCCGAGGCGCACTTCTTCCTGATCGACACGCAAGGCTTTGCCCGGGGCCAGCGCGAGGGCCAGCTAGGCTCCGACGACTGCGGCACCACCCAGCACTACCTGCTGCTGGACGAGTTCTACCGCACCACCCTCTGGCTGGCCGGGCGCACACCGCTGTGGTGGCTGGTACCCGTCTACCAGGAACACAACTACCACGCCTACACCCAGACCCTTCTGACCAAGCGTTTCATCCGCAGCCAGGACGCCCTCGACCTCGGCAACCTGGCACACATACCGCCAGGCGAGTTCGTCGGCGCCGGCCTGTGGCAGTTGTTCAAGGGTATCGATTCACCCTACAAGTCGCTGCTCAAGCTGCTGCTGACCGAAACCTACGCCAGCGAACACCCCGCTGTGCGCTGCCTGAGCCTGGACTACAAACAAGCCGTATTCGCCAACCAGCTCGACCTCGACGAGCTGGACCCGTATGTGATGGTCTACCGCCGTATCGAGCGCTACCTGCTGCAACGTGGCGAGCCTGCGCGCCTGGAACTGGTACGGCGCAGCCTGTACCTGAAGGTGAACAAGAAACTCAGTGACCAGAGCCGCAATCAGGGCTGGCAGCGCCGCTTGTTGCAGCGCCTGGCCGACGAGTGGGGCTGGGACGAACGTCAGTTGGCCCTGCTGGACAGCCGCAGCCAATGGAAAGTGCAGCAGGTCGCCGCCGAACGCCGCGCACTGGTGGCCGAGCTGAACCATAGCTATCGCTTCCTCAGCGAGTTTGCGCGCACCCAGAACGCAAGCAGCCGCGCCGACCAGCGCGACCTCAATGTGCTGGGCCGGCGTTTGTATGCGGCCTTCGAGCGCCGTGCGGGCAAGGTCGAAGTGATCAACCCCGGCATCGCCCCGGACCTTGCCGAAGGCACCCTGACCCTGGTCCAGGCACCCAACCGCAGGGAGCCCGGCAGCTACCACTGGGAGCTGTACACCGGCAACCTGAATACCCATGACGTTGAACACTTCAACCCGATCAAACGCTGCCGCGAGCTGCTTGAACTGCTGGCCTGGGCACACCGCAACGGCGTGATCGACAGCAGCACGCGCCTGGCGCTGCACCCGGGCGTCAGCGACCTCACCGAGTACGAGCTGTTCAACCTGGTGGGCTGCCTGCAGCAGAGTATCCCTCTGCCCTTGCCGATCGTCGGCGAAGTGCGCCTGCTGCAACCCAGTGTTGCCGACGAGGTGCTATTGCTGGTCAACGTCGCCGTCGACCCGCTGCGCCACCACCGCGACCTGAACATCCTGATGACCACCGAGCGTACCGACGCCTTGAGCTATGCCGGCGTACGCGAGAACCTGGTTCTGACCCTGGACCAGGTCACCCTGAACAGCTGGAACGAAGTGCTGGTGCAGCGCTACGAAGGCGAACACGCGCTGGTACGCTGCCTGCGCGACTTCCTCAACAGCCCGGTGCTGCGCGGCCACCGGCCACGGGTGCGGGTGCGTTGCTTCTGCCAGAGCCGCGCCCAGGCCATCAGCCAGCGCGTGGAGGAAATATTCGATACCGTGCAGCTATTGCTGGACCAAGGCCTGAACCACCGCTATCTGCTCCAGGTAGCCCGGCACACCCATGTACTGGAGCTATTACCCGGACAGGTCAGCCTGACCACCCTGGGCGAGCACGATGCGCTGCTCGGCCACCTGGGCGAGGAGCGCAGTGCCTACAGCCCGCTGTACCTGGATGCCAACGCCCTGCTGGACCATGATCTGCGCCTGGTGCTGGAGCAAGGCCGGCCGGCGTGCATCCAGGTGTTCTACCGCCTGCAAGATGGCTTTGCCGACCTGTATGTGCTGGATGAATACAATGCCCTCTGGCAGCAACGCCTGCCCTTGCACGACGAAGCGCACCTGCTGCTGCCGCTGCAGCGCTTCCTGCGTTCTGTGGTGATGCGCCGCGATGCCCGCTTGCCGCTGGACACCCAGCGCGCGGCCTCGCTGGACATCCACTACGCACAACTGCTGCCTGCCGGCCCTGGCAAGGCGCGCAGCATCGAGCCATGCCCGGCCCCGGTCGAGGGTAGCGCTCAGCCGTACTACGAGGTGCAGGCCATCATCCAGGACGGCGTGGCGGGTACGGCCCATGTGACGCTGTACTGCGACCAGCAAGAGTTTTCCGAGCTGGAGCATGGTGACCAGCTGTATGCGGTGGTGGCCCGGCAGATCATCGGCCAGCGGCGTGGCGCGGGGCGGTACCGGTGCTACATCACCGACCTGGATTTGTCCGAGCTGCTGGATGACCGGCTGGGGGCGACGCAGGTGTACCTGAGCTACAAGCGGGTGCTGGAGCAGGCGTTGAATGAGGGTTTGGAGCAGGTTTTGGCGGAAGGCGCCTGAAATGCCGGGGCCGCTTTGCGGCCCCTTGACCCTTACAGGTCGAAATCGCCCGCCGCTTCCGGCTGGTATTCCACTTCCAGCAGCTTCAGCTTGAGGGTTTTGCCGCCCGGTGCCGGCCAGTCGATCTGCTCGCCCACCGACAGCCCCAGCAGCGCGCAACCGATCGGCGCCAGGATCGAAACCTTGCCTTCCGGCCCTGCATCCTTCGGGTACACCAGGGTCAGGTGGTAGTCCTTGCCACTGGCTTCCTCACGGCAGTGCACGCGGGAATTCATGGTCACCACGCCTGCCGGCACTTCCTCGTGACCGACCACCTGCTCGGCGCGGTCCAGCTCGTCCTGCAGGGCGAGCACACCCGGCGTACTCTCGTCGAGGCTGTCGATCAGACGCTCCAGACGCTGTACGTCCAATCGGGTGAGGATGAGGGAAGGTTTGGTGCTCATGATCCAGTCAGACTCCTTTGAACAGGCAGTTTTCAATGTGCAGATAAAGCAAAACCCCGCCCAAGGGCGGGGTTTGAGAAGGCTTTGGCGTCACCGACGCAGAACCCGACACTACCACAGCCGGGTAAATACTCAAGCCCCTGCGTTCAGTGTGCCTTAGCCTGCTCGCGCAAGACCTGGGCTTCGCGGCAGATCTGCCGGCGCCGTTCATCATCGGCCGAGCGCCACTCGCGGATGTGCTCGACATGCCGGTGGCAACCGGTGCACACCCGCTGTTCATCCAGCCGGCATACGCTGATGCACGGCGATGGCACCGCCGGGCTGATGTTGCTATAGAGCGGCTTGGGCGGCCGGGCCTGGGCACTGCTCATGTCAGATCTCGTCGAAGTCCAGCTTCTCGCCGGCCCGCTCCCAGACAATGCGCTCGAGCATTTCGCCCAACAGCTCTTCGCTCTTCTCGCATACCCACTTCTTGCTCTCTTCGTCGTAGTCGAAGTGGAAACCACCGGAACGGTCGGCCAGCCACAGCTGACGCAGTGGCTCCTGGCGGCTGAAGATCAGCTGGGCGCCGCCTTCGAACTTGACGGTGAGGACACCGGCGGAGTTCTCCATGTCCAGGTCCAGGCCGCTCTCGTCGAACAGGTCTTCCAGGGCCTGTTGGGTCGCGTCGACCAGATCATGGAAACGCGCTTCACTCAAACTCATTGCAGGAACCTCGAAATTGGCTGCGTTACAGGCAAGCCGGCCAAGATACGGGCGCTTGGCGCCGAATGCAAAGTTTAGCCATTGAAGGCGCCAAGAATAGCCCGCCCGGCGGACCGGCCCTTGCATAGGCAAGCCGCCGGTCGCTCGGTATACTCGGGCGCAATACTGCATTTTTCTAAGGATTTCACCCATGAAGCGCCTGATTTCCTCCTTCGCGGCGCTGGTCGCTGTTGCCTGCCTCGTTTCTGCCTGCGGCCAGAAGGGCCCGCTGTATCTGCCTGAAGACGGCGATAACGGCAAAGCGCACAAAGCACATCAGCACCAGCCAAAAGCCAAGCCGGCCCCGGTACAAGAACAGCAGCCCGAGCTGCAGTCCGAGCCCGAGCAGTCGCCTGCGCAGTAAGGAAACCAGATGAACGCTTTCAACTACCGCGACGGTGAGCTGTTCGCGGAGGGCGTGGCCCTGTCGGCCATCGCCGAACAGTTCGGCACCCCGACCTACGTGTACTCGCGCGCCCACATCGAGGCCCAGTACCGCAGCTACACCGACGCCCTGCAAGGCGCCGAGCACCTGGTGTGTTTCGCGGTCAAGGCCAACTCCAACCTGGGCGTGCTGAACGTACTGGCGCGCCTGGGCGCAGGCTTCGACATCGTCTCGGGCGGTGAGCTGGAGCGCGTGCTGGCCGCTGGCGGGCGCGCTGACCGCGTGGTGTTCTCCGGCGTTGGCAAAACCCGCGAAGACATGCGCCGCGCCCTGGAAGTGGGCGTGCACTGCTTCAACGTCGAATCCACCGACGAGCTTGAGCGCCTTCAAGTGGTGGCCGCCCAGATGGGCAAGGTGGCCCCGGTGTCGCTGCGGGTCAACCCGGACGTCGACGCCGGCACCCACCCGTACATTTCCACCGGCCTTAAAGAGAACAAGTTCGGCATCGCCATTGCCGACGCCGAGGCCATCTACGTGCGCGCCGCGCAGTTGCCGAACCTGGAAGTGGTCGGTGTCGACTGCCACATCGGCTCGCAGCTGACCACCGTGGAGCCGTTCCTCGACGCCCTCGACCGCCTGCTGGTGCTGGTCGACCGCCTGGCCGAATGCGGCATCCACCTGCGCCACCTGGACCTGGGCGGCGGTGTGGGCGTGCGCTACCGCGATGAACAACCGCCGCTGGTGGCCGACTACATCAAGGCCATCCGCGAACGCGTAGGCACGCGCGACCTGGCCCTGGTGTTCGAGCCGGGCCGCTACATCGTGGCCAACGCTGGCGTGCTGCTGACCCGAGTGGAATACCTCAAGCACACCGAGCACAAAGATTTCGCCATCATCGATGCGGCCATGAACGACCTGATCCGGCCGGCCCTTTACCAGGCCTGGATGGGTGTCAGCGCGGTCAAGCCACGCGCCGGTGAAGGCCGTGCCTACGACTTGGTCGGCCCGATCTGCGAGACCGGTGACTTCCTGGGCAAGGACCGAGTACTGAACCTGGCCGAAGGTGACCTGCTGGCCGTACAGTCCGCGGGCGCCTATGGTTTTGTCATGAGCTCCAACTACAACACCCGTGGCCGTTGCGCTGAAATCCTGGTCGACGGCGACCAGGCGTTCGAAGTACGCCGCCGCGAGACCATCGCCGAACTGTACGCTGGCGAAAGCCTGCTGCCGGAGTAAGCCCATGCTGCTGCGTTTTACCAAGATGCATGGGCTGGGCAACGACTTCATGGTCCTCGACCTGGTCAGCCAGCACGCGCACATCCAGCCCAAGCACGCCAAGCAATGGGGTGATCGCCACACCGGCATCGGCTTCGATCAGTTGCTGATTGTCGAGGCGCCGAACAACCCGGAAGTGGACTTCCGCTACCGCATCTTCAACGCCGACGGCTCCGAGGTCGAGCAGTGCGGCAATGGTGCCCGTTGCTTCGCCCGCTTCGTGCTGGACAAGCGCCTGACCGCGAAAAAGCGCATTCGGGTGGAAACCAAGAGCGGCATCATCGTGCTGGACGTGCAGAACGACGGCCAGGTGAGTGTCGACATGGGCCCACCGCGCTTCATCCCTGCCGAAATCCCCTTCATCGCTGACGAGCAGGCGCTGAACTACCCACTGGAAGTCGACGGCCAGCTGCATTCGATTGCTGCCGTGTCCATGGGTAACCCGCATGCGGTGCTGCGAGTCGACGACGTGCATACTGCCCCCGTGCATGAGCTGGGCCCGAAGATCGAAAACCACCCACGCTTCCCGCAGCGGGTGAATGCCGGCTTCATCCAGGTCATCGACCGCCACCGCGCCAACCTGCGCGTGTGGGAGCGCGGCGCGGGCGAAACCCAGGCCTGCGGCACCGGCGCCTGCGCCGCAGCCGTGGCGGCGATCAGTCAAGGCTGGATGGACTCCCCGGTGTCCCTCGACCTGCCCGGCGGCCGCCTGCACATCGAATGGGCCGGCCCCGGCAAGCCCGTGCTGATGACCGGCCCGGCCGTACGCGTCTACGAAGGACAGGTTCGTCTCTAAGCGAGTAAACGCCATGACCGATCAGCCCAAGGTTGTACCCACGCAGTCCGTCGAGCTCGATGCCGAGGCGGTGGTCGCCTACCTGCGCGCCCACCCCACCTTCTTCGCCGAGCATGACGAGCTGCTGATCGAGCAGCGCATCCCGCACCAGCGTGGCGACAGCGTTTCGCTGGTGGAGCGCCAGCTGAAGCTGCTGCGTGACCGCAACATCGAGATGCGCCATCGCCTGTCACAACTGATGGACGTGGCCCGCGACAACGACCGGCTGTTCGACAAGACCCGCCGGCTGATCCTGGACCTGCTCGATGCTGGCAGCCTGGAAGAAGTGGTGATGGCCGTCGAGGACAGCCTGCGCCAGGAGTTCCAGGTGCCCTTCGTCAGCCTGATCCTGTTCGGCGACAACGTCGCGCCGGTCGGGCGCTGGGTCAGCAACACCGAGGCGCAACAAGCCATCGGTGCCCTGCTGGGTGGTGGCAAGACGGTCAGTGGCAACCTGCGCGAGCACGAGCTGGCCTTCCTGTTCGGTGAGGAACAGCGCCGGGAAGTGGGCTCCAGCGCCGTGGCCACCCTTGAGTACCAAGGGCTGCATGGGGTGCTGGCAATCGGCAGCCGCGACCCGCAACACTACAAAAGCAGCGTCGGCACCCTGTTCCTCGGCTACATTGCCGAGGTGCTGGGCCGCGTTGTGCCACGGGTAACCCAAACCCTGCGCCCGGTACGCTGATGAAGCGCCAACTGGAGGCTTATTGCGCACACCTGCGCAACGAGCGCCAGGTGTCGGAGCACACCCTGCTGGGGTACCGTCGCGACCTGAACAAGGTCATGGCCTACTGCGAGGAGCACGGCATTACCGAGTGGCAAACGCTGCAAATCCAGCCGTTGCGCCAGCTGATCGCCCGCCTGCACCACCACGGCCAGTCTTCGCGCAGCCTGGCACGGCTACTTTCGGCAGTACGCGGCCTTTACCGCTACCTCATCCGCGAAGGCCTGTGCCAGCACGATCCGGCTTCCGGCCTGAGCGCGCCCAAAGGTGAGCGACGGCTGCCCAAGGTGCTGGACACCGACCGTGCCCAGCAGCTGCTCGATGGCGGCGTCGACGACGACTTCTTCGCCCGCCGTGACCACGCCATCCTGGAACTGCTCTACTCGTCGGGCCTGCGCCTGTCCGAGCTGACCAACCTCGACCTCGATCACCTCGACCTGGCCGCCGGCCTGGTACAGGTGCTGGGCAAAGGCGGCAAGGCACGCGTGCTGCCGGTGGGCCGCAAGGCCCGTGAGGCGTTGCAGGCCTGGTATCGCCTGCGCGGCATCGGTAACCCGCGCGATCGCGCGGTGTTCATCACCCGCCAGGGCAACCGCATCAGCCCCCGGGACGTTCGGCGAAGGGTGAAGGCAGCCGGCGAACGCGAGCTGGGCCAGCACCTGCACCCTCACATGCTTCGCCATTCCTTCGCCAGCCATATACTGGAGTCGTCTCAGGACCTGCGCGCGGTGCAAGAGCTGCTCGGCCATGCCGACATCAGCACCACCCAGATCTACACCCACCTGGACTTCCAGCACTTGGCCGCGGTGTACGACAGCGCCCACCCTCGGGCCAAACGCAGCAAAGGCACAGACTCATGAGCATCAAGCTGATCACCTTCGACCTTGACGACACCCTGTGGGACACCGCGCCGGTCATCGCCAGTGCAGAAGTCGTGCTGCGCGACTGGCTGGAAGCCAACGCCCCGATCCTGGGTGGTGTGCCGGTAGAGCACCTGTTTGCCATCCGCGAGCGCCTGGTGCAGGCCGAGCCCGGCCTCAAGCACCGCATCAGCGCCCTGCGCCGACGGGTGCTGTTCCATGCCCTGGAAGAAGTCGGCTACAGCGAAAAACACGCGCAGGAGCTGGCCAATGAAGGTTTTGAAGTGTTCCTGCATGCCCGCCACCAGGTAGAGATCTTCCCCGAGGTGCAGCCGGTGCTGGAGATGCTGCGCCATCAGTACACCCTGGGTGTGGTTACCAACGGCAACGCCGACGTAAGCCGGCTGGGGCTGGCGGACTACTTCCGCTTTGCCCTGTGCGCCGAGGACCTTGGCATCGGCAAGCCAGACCCGGCGCCGTTCCTGGAAGCCCTGCGCCGTGGTGAAGCGGACGCCAGAACGGCAGTGCATATTGGCGACCACCCTGGCGATGACATTGCCGGCGCCCAACGCGCCGGGTTGCGGGCGGTGTGGTTCAACCCGCAGGGTAAGCCCTGGGCGGGCGAACAGGCGCCGGATGCCGAGATACAGCGGCTGTCGCAGTTGCCCGACGTCCTTTCGCGCTGGCGCTGACAGGGGCCGCTACGCGGCCCATTCGCGGGCATGCCCGCTCCCACAGGGACATCGCAAGGCTTAGGCCTACGGTAATCTTGTGGGAGCTGGCTTGCCGGCGATAGGGCCAGTACAGGCAACCCGAATCTTGCAGACACAAAAAAGCCCGCAGCGACGGCGGGCTTTTTTGCGATCAGCCACTCAAATAGGGCGGCTGCCGTACTTGTTGTCCGGCTTCTTGGGCGGGTCGGCGACCACGTTGGCCTCGACTTCCTGCACCTTGCCACCGCGAGAAAGGAATTCTTCCATCGCCTTGGCCAATGCATCACGCTCTTTCTGCTTGGCTTCCATGCTCGGCATCTCGTCTACCGAGACCGCCGCCTTGGATTTGCCCTTGGCAGTGGGTGCCGGGCTGCTGTCGTCATCGCCAGCGTCTTCGGCGCCGTCGTCAGCTGCCACTTCGAGGCCTTCATCACCCTCGTCTTCGTCGCCTACTTCGAGGTCGTCGTTTTCCAGATCGTCGTCGCTCATGTTCTACCTCATGACTTGCGAAAAGCAGGTTAGTTATAGACCAGTGCAGCCGTAGACCGGCAGCCACCAGTGAAAATTCAACTGGCCGTGGGTTAGGCCACTGCCCTTGGGTCGGCGCTCCTGATGGGAGGCGGCACCCAGCAGGCCCTGCTCCTGGCAGGACCTGACAAAATCCATAAGCCCCTGCTGGCCACACGCTATTGGCAAGCCTAGCAAAGGCTGGAGAAGTGTGTGGACTACTCGTAAAACACCCTTCGGCGCGCATTCTAGCGCGCCCGTGGAAAAAGCAAAGCACCATAAATGCCCTACGACTTGTAAGTTTTCTACCTACGTCGCGAACGTGATGGATAAACCGTTTGCCATGCGGGAAATGCTAAAAATCTGGCAAAAAAATGCCCGGCAAGCCGGGCAAGTTTTTACCGCGTCGCAGTTACAGGTTGTAGCCGCGCTCGTTGTGTTGAGCCAGGTCGAGGCCGACCGACTCTTCTTCTTCGTTGACCCGCAGGCCCATCACCACATCCAGCACCTTGAGGATCACGTAGGTGACGATGGCGGTGTAGACCACGGTGAAGATCACGCCCTTGGCCTGGATCCAGACCTGCATGCCGATGTCGGTGACGGCGCCGAAGCCGCCCAGCGCCGGGGCTGCGAACACGCCGGTGAGAATGGCACCGATGATGCCGCCGATACCGTGCACGCCGAAGGCGTCCAGCGAGTCGTCATAACCCAGCTTGCGCTTGAGGGTAGTCGCGCAGAAGTAGCAGATCACACCCGAAGCCAGGCCAATCACCAAGGCGCCCATCGGGCCCACGGTGCCTGCAGCCGGGGTGATGGCGACCAGGCCGGCAACCACACCCGAGGCAATGCCCAGGGCACTTGGCTTACCGTGGCCGATCCACTCGGCGAACATCCAGCCCAGTGCCGCAGCGGCAGTGGCGATCTGGGTGACCAGCATGGCCATGCCGGCGGTGCCGTTGGCAGCAGCGGCGGAGCCTGCGTTGAAGCCGAACCAGCCGATCCACAGCATGGCCGCGCCCATCAGGGTGTAACCCAGGTTGTGCGGGGCCATCGGGGTGGTCGGGTAGCCCTTGCGCTTGCCCAGCACCAGGCAGCAGACCAGGCCTGCGATACCGGCGTTGATGTGCACCACGGTGCCGCCCGCGAAGTCCAGTACGCCCCAGTCCCACATCAGTGCACCGTCACCACTCCACACCATGTGCGCGATCGGCGCGTACACCAGGGTGAACCAGATGCCCATGAACACCAGCATCGCGGAGAACTTCATGCGCTCGGCGAAGGCACCCACGATCAGCGCCGGGGTGATGATGGCGAAGGTCATCTGGAAGGTGATGAACACCGCCTCAGGGAACAGCGCGGTGGCCGACGTCAGGTTCTCGGGCGTGACGCCACTGAGGAAGGCCTTGGAGAAGCCGCCGACGAAGGAGTTGAAGTTGAGCACGCCCTTTTCCATACCGGTGGTATCGAAGGCCATGCTGTAGCCGTAGACGACCCAGAGAATGCTCATCAGGCCGGTGATTGCGAAGCACTGCATCATCACCGACAGCACGTTCTTGGAACGCACCATACCGCCATAGAACAGGGCCAGGCCCGGAATGGTCATGAACAGCACCAGCGCCGTTGCGGTCAGCATCCAGGCGGTGTCGCCGGAGTTCAGCGCTGGGGCAGCTTCCTCTGCCAGGGCAAGCCCGGGCATTACGAGGGACAATAGGGCTCCTAGCCCTGCGATCTTACGCAGAGTCATGTTGTTTTCTCCTGGGGCTTTGGGTTTGGTGAGGCTTTGTTGCTGCTTAGATCGCGTCGGTATCGGTTTCGCCGGTACGGATACGGATCGCCTGCTCCAGATTCACCACGAAAATCTTGCCGTCACCAATCTTGCCGGTGTTGGCTGCCTTGGTGATGGCTTCGATTACCCGATCAAGGTCCTTGTCATCGATGGCGACATCGATCTTCACCTTGGGCAGGAAATCGACCACATATTCAGCACCGCGATACAGCTCGGTGTGGCCCTTCTGGCGACCGAAACCTTTAACTTCGGTGACGGTGATGCCCTGCACGCCGATTTCCGACAGCGACTCGCGCACGTCGTCCAGCTTGAACGGCTTGATGATGGCTGTGACTAGCTTCATGAAACTCTCTCCCGATTTGGTGGACTTGCCCCAGGAAAACAAACCCGTCTCAAGTCTAAGCGCAGCGGTTGGCTTTGTAACGCGTCGTCGGCATCCGGCTCCGCGTGCGCACTGCCTGGTCACAAGGAACTGCATCAGTGCATGGCTCGTACAGGTCTTTGCAGAAACCTTGCCAGTTCCGGCAAAGCACCGGAAAACAGTGGGTTATGCAAATCAGTCGGGATTGGCCAGTCGCCAGCATGGAAAACATGCACAATTTCGGTGCGCACCGGCAGGGCGCGTTGCGCGAAAAACGTGCAGGCGTGTGGCCCAAGCCGCGTAATGGCCCGTGCTACACTGCCGGCCATTCTCAGTTTCAGTGGACAGCCCCATGCTCGCGCCAAAAGCCCTTCTCGATGCCCTGAGCGACCAGGCCTCGCGCCTGTTCAGCGGCGATACCGCCCAGCCCCGCGCAGAGCTGGAAAGCCAGTTCAAGGTGCTGATGCAAGGTGCCTTCAGCAAGCTGGACCTGGTCAGCCGCGATGAATTCGACAGCCAGATGGTCGTGCTGGCGCGCACCCGCGCACGCCTGGAGGCCCTGGAAAAACAAGTAGCCGAGCTGGAAGCACGGCTGAACCCGACCCCACAGGATGAGTGAATGCAGCCCTCCAGCGCCTACCCGGTATTGCTGTTTTCCTACGGCACCTTGCAGGACAAGGCCGTGCAACTGGCCAACTTCGGCCGTGAGCTGAACGGCCAGGCCGACCGCATGCCGGGCTACCGCCAGGACTGGGTCGAGATCACCGACCCGGCCGTACTGGCGGCCAGCGGCAAATCCCGTCACCCCATCGTTTCCCCCAGCAACCAGGCCGACGACAGCGTGGCCGGCATGGTCTTCCAGATCAGCGAAGAAGAGCTGGCGGCGGCAGACCGCTATGAAGTCGCCGACTACAAGCGTGTCGCCGTCACCCTTGCCTCGGGCCTGACGGCCTGGGTTTATGTGCGCGCCTGAATCAGGCCGAGGCCCGTAGTCGAGGTAGCCGGGACGGCGCTTGTTTCGGCGGCAGCTCACTGGCATGCAGGGTGCCGCGAAACAGGGCCGCACCGCACTGCGTGAACAGGGTTTTCACCCGGTTGTGTGAATTGAGTATCTCGGCCTGGATATCCTCGATGGCCGAGTCCCCTGGCTGCAAAGCGGCCGCACGGTTGGCCCATTCGATGGCGGCAAAACGGCTCTGCTTGCGGGTGCCGCGCCCTTGCATCCAGGCCAACCCCAGTTCGGCGCTGGCGCGCCCGGCAATCCACGGGTCCGGGTGCTCGACCAGGCTCGACAGGTAGGCGACCGCTTCGGCCCGTTCCTGCGTTTCGCCAAACTGGCGCAACAGAATCCCCAGGTGCAAGCGCGCGCGTGCATTGGTTTGTGCATTGCCCAGCGCGTCGACCAGCAGGCGCCTGACGGCCAGCATGGCACTGCGCTCGTTGAGGTCCTCATCACCCTCCATGCGCAAGCAGGCCAGGTTGTACTTGGCTTGCCGGCTTCCTGTTTCCACCGCACGCAGCAGCCAGTGCTCTGCCGCCTCGTCATCCAGATAGTGCGACGGGGTGTTGCCAAGGCCGCCGCTGTGCAGCTCGTACAGTCCCAGGGCAGCCCCCGGCAGGTTCAGCTCGGCACAGCGCTCATACAGGTAACAGGCCAGCTCATGCCGGTTGGCAGCCCACAGCAGCCGCGCCGCCCCAAGCACCTCGAGGCCCGATACCTGGCCCGCGCGCTGGAGTTTCACTGCCACCTGCGACCATACCCTTGCCTGCTCGGCCGAGCGCAGCATCCCCCAGAGGCCGAAACGATGCCCGACAGCACGCAGTGCACAGGCGCCAGCATGCGAGCGACCTTCACACAGGCGCTCGATGGCGGTGCGCAACAGCTGTTGTTCATCTGCCACGCCATCGCGCAGTATCAGCTCGACCAGACAGCGAAACGGAACGCCCATGGCGCGGATTGCGCCGTGATCGGCGTTGCACGCAAAGCTCGCGGTAAAGTCGCGCATACCACCGACAGGGTCCTGCAAGGCACTGCTGCGCAGCGCGGCTCGCCAAGCCAGCACGACAGCGCGCTCCCTGGGCCTTAGCAGGCGTTGCAACCAGGCGTCGAACAGCTGCTGCCAATCCGCGACGGCCTGCACCTGGTCGCCTTGGGGCAGTTTCAGCCGGTCTTCGACGGCCATCCAGCGCAACGCATTACGCAACGCTTCGTCCCACGCCTCGCATAACGGTCCATTGGCCAATAGCTCCAGCGCATCGAAGCTGGCGCCCCAACGGGGCAGCAAGTATTCGGCGAGGGCCTGGATCGCTTCGAAGCAACCCGGGCGGGCGACCAGCGCATGGCGCAGCCAGTAATAGCGGGGGGCGTCGTTCTCGTGATCGACCCGCCTGCTCAGGCATGCCGGCAATGCCCGTGGCAATTCGGCCAGGGGCAGCAGCCCATGCTTCACCAGCAATGGGGCCGCAGCCTCCTGCACTTCCACATCGGTATGGGCACTGGGCCTGTAGCGGGCGGGCTGCCCCTGGAACAGCTCGACCAACCAGCCGGGCTCGCGCAATTGCGCACTGATGCGCAGCATACCAATGGCCGCTGCCACAGGCTGGGCAGAACGGTCCATGGCACGTAGCAAGTGCGCCGTCGCGCGTTCACAAATCTGCTCCACGGCCAGCACGCGCGCCGCGTTGCTTTGGCCGCCGCCCTGCACCTGACAGGCGCGGTGGAAGCAATGCAGGCCCATTACCACCTGCGGGTGGTAGGCCTTGGGGCAGGCATCGATCCAGGCTTTGAGCACCTGGCTCAGCGCCCTGTCGCCTTGGCTACCCTGGTCGACCAGCATGTGCCCCTCGAGGGCCGCCATGTAGGCGGGAAACTCGCCGGGCGGGGCTTGGTGCCATTGCGCCTCTAGGCTGTCGAAAAAGCGGGTGAGTTCTATGAATGAATTGGCCTGCACCAGTTTGCGGATAACCTGGCGCGTGCGGGCGAGCGTTTGCACGGCGCAATACCTCAAGTCCATTTGAAAGAAGCCGCAGTACCATCCCATGGCAACGGCAGTTGCCCAACAACACTAAGTCATAGCAGGCGCCTGCGCAAAGGCAATTGGATCCATTCTTGCCAATCTGCCTGAAAATACAGGGAAAGTCCCTCCCCTGAAAAACCATGACGCACACTTCTTGCGCCACCCAGGCACGGCGCTGGCTATCCTTGCCCCAGCCGCAGGAAGCGGCCCTTTCCAGCGACAACGGAGCGTCCATGTCCCTAGCCCTCGTCCATAGCCGCGCCCAGGTGGGTGTGCAGGCACCGGCAGTCAGCGTCGAAACCCACCTGGCCAATGGCTTGCCCCATCTCACCCTGGTCGGCTTGCCGGAAACCACCGTCAAGGAAAGCAAGGACCGGGTGCGCAGCGCCATCGTCAACTCCGGGCTGAACTACCCGCAGCGGCGCATTACCCAGAACCTCGCCCCTGCCGACCTGCCCAAGGATGGCGGGCGTTACGACCTGGCCATTGCCTTGGGCATCCTGGCTGCCGACGGCCAGGTGCCGGTTGCCACCCTCGCCGAGGTCGAATGCCTGGGCGAACTGGCGCTGTCGGGCAAACTGCGCCCGGTGCAGGGCGTGCTACCCGCTGCACTGGCAGCGCGAGAGGCAGGCCGGGCGCTGGTGGTACCACGGGAAAATGCCGAGGAAGCCAGCCTGGCGGGTGGATTGGTGGTGTATGCAGTGGGGCACCTGCTGGAGCTGGTCGCCCACTTGAATGGCCAGGTGCCACTGCCACCGTACGCTGCCAATGGCCTGATCCTGCATCAACGCCCCTACCCGGACCTGAGCGAAGTGCAGGGCCAACTGGCAGCCAAACGGGCTTTGCTACTGGCAGCGGCCGGGGCACATAACCTGTTGTTCACAGGCCCCCCAGGCACCGGCAAGACCTTGCTCGCCAGCCGCCTGCCCGGGCTGCTGCCACCGCTGGACGAGCACGAGGCACTGGAGGTGGCGGCCATCCAGTCGGTCAGCGGGCATGCACCGCTGAACAGCTGGCCACAACGACCGTTCCGCCACCCTCATCACTCCGCCTCCGGCCCGGCACTGGTCGGAGGCAGCAGCCGGCCGCAACCGGGCGAAATCACCCTGGCCCACCATGGTGTGCTGTTTCTGGATGAGCTGCCAGAGTTCGAACGGCGCGTGCTGGAAGTGCTGCGCGAGCCACTGGAGTCGGGCGAAATCGTGATTGCCCGGGCCCGCGACAAGGTGCGCTTCCCGGCACGCTTTCAGCTGGTGGCCGCCATGAACCCCTGCCCTTGCGGCTACCTGGGCGACCCCACGGGCCGCTGCCGGTGCAGCACCGAGCAGATCGCACGGTACCGCAACAAGCTGTCCGGGCCGCTGCTGGACCGTATCGACCTGCACCTGACCGTGGCCCGCGAAAGCACCACGCTGAACAACCAGCCCTGCGGCGAGGCCAGTGCCGATGTGGCCGTCAGGGTGGCTGAAGCACGAGAACTGCAGCACCGGAGACAAGGGTGCGCAAATGCGTTTCTCAACCTCGAGGGGTTGCGCCGCCACTGTGAGTTGACTCCAGCAGACCAGGCCTGGCTGGAGGGTGCCTGTGAGCGATTGACCTTATCGTTGCGGGCGGCACACCGCTTGTTGAAGGTGGCACGAACGTTGGCAGACCTGGAGGGTTGCGAGGCGATTGGCCGGGCTCATCTAGCCGAGGCCCTGCAGTACCGGCCGGGGAGCAGTTAGATTGCCGGGGCTGCTTTGCCCCGCCAGAAATACCCGGAAACCGAATACGCCCCAGGCCCAGTCAACGCCAACCCGCCGTAAAGTGCCACCAGCAACCAGGCAAACTGCCCCTGCTCTAGCGTCCAGTCCGGGTGCACCACCACCAGCGCCACCAGCAACACTGCCAGCACCGGCAGGCAAGCCAGGCGCGCGGCAACACCCAAAAGCAGCAACAGTGGGCAAACCACCTCGGCAAAAACCGCCAGCCCCAAGGTCAGCGGTGCGCCCAACCCGAATGGGTCTTCTATGCGCTGCAATTCACCGCTCCAGTCCAGCAGCTTGGGGAGCCCATGGATAAACAGTAATAGCAAGGCGGCCATTACCCGCATGAAGAGCAGGCCGGTGGCGCTCAAGCTTGGGGATTGGGGGTCGAGGAAGGTTTTCAGGCGGGGCATGGCAAGGGGCTCGCTAAACGATTACCACGGGAGCATTGCCCGAATCCCCGGTGATTGATTGCGCAAGTGTGCTGAGATGGATGTTAAGGCTACTGGCCTCTTCGCGGGCGAGCCCGCGAAAGGGCCGGCAAAGGCAGCACATCACTGCCCGCCCGCCAATGCCTCTTCAACCACTCTTAGCAGCACCTCTTCAGAAAAAGGCTTGCCCAGGCAGGCCAATGCCCCAAGGCTCATCGCCGCATGCACCGCGTCATCATCCCAGTGTGCCGACATGCAGATCACCGGCAACCGCCACTGCTGCCAGGCCAGCTCACGCTGCACCGCCAACCCGCTCATCCCAGGCATTTTCAGGTCGAGCAGCACACAGCCCGCCTGCCGCGCCAGCTCCGACCCCAGGAATACATCCCCCGCAGCGAACGACAACGTCTCGAACCCGGCCGAACGCAGCAGGTTGGCCAGGCTTTTGCGCACCGAAGCATCGTCGTCGACGATGCACACCCATCTGCTCATGCGCTGGCCAGGCCCTCTACCCGCGCCTCGATGACGTTGTGCATGGCCACCAGTTCCACCAGCGAGCGGGACTGCATCTTGTTCATGATGTTTTTCTTGTGCACCTTGGTCGTCACTTCGCTGGTGCCGATCTGCCTGGCGATCTGCTTGTGCGACAGGCCATCGACCACCAGCGAGAACACCTGGCGCTCACGCTGGGTCAGGCGTTGGTACTTTGCCTCGACCTGCCGCGCATGGTGCCATTTGCGCCCATCGACCACAGCCCGGGTACGCACGGCCTGCAGCAGCGTCAGCAACTGGTCTTCATCAAATGGCTTGGTCAGGAACTCCACTGCCCCCGCACGCATGGCCTGCACCGTCATCGGGATGGTGCCGAAACCGGTCATGAACACGATCGGCCAAGGCAGCCCCAGCTGGCGGAGGGCGTGCTGCACCTCAAGGCCAGTGGTATCGGGCAGGTGCATGTCGAGCAGCAGGCAGGCGCAGGGGGTTTCCAAGTGGGCTTCGAACAACGCCTCGGCACTGGCGAACAACTGATGCGGGATATCCTGCGAGCGCAGCAGGCGGCCCAGCGCCGTACGCACCGAGGGGTCATCGTCCACCACCAGCACCGGTACGTTCGCACTGTCTTTCAAGGGTTCAAACATGTCAGCACCGGCACCCAGCGTCGGGTGGCCCGGCGCCAGGCAAGGCACATCAAGGCTTATCTCGGCAGCCAGGCGGTAGCCCCGGCGGGGTACGGTCTGAATCAGCCCACGGTCGCCAAAGGCCTTGCGCAGCAAAGACACCTGCACCTGCAGGTTGTTGTCCTCGACCACCGTGCCGGCCCACACCTGGCTGAGCAGTTCGTCCTTGCCGACCACCCGGCCCTTGGCCTTGATCAACGTGGCCAACACCTCGAATGCGCGGCCACCCAAGAGGATCGGCTTGCCGTCTAGAAACACTTCTCGCCGCTCCAGCGACACTTGGGCATTGCCTATTCGGATCATGGCTTCCTCACGCGGGCACGGGCGTTTACGCAGCCCCGGGCAGGCTAGGCCAGCGTACGCGTTCACACAATTATCCCGAGGGATAGGTTGCCCTCGGGACTATACAAAAGCCCGTCTGCCCGCAGGGTGCGATAACGGACAACAGCGTGCCCGTTCCGGCCAGGCAGGCTACAAGCCGCATCCTTACTGGGCCCGCTGCGTATACTCGCGCCTCAGGATGTCGCTAGCAGGGGGTGTTTTATGCTCGATGAACGCCTTGCCCACAGGCCCATCGAATACGACCAGTCGGTCGACGAGGGCTGGCTGAACCGGTGCGACATCAGCGCGCTGGGCCAGGAAGGCGAGCTCAGCTACTTTCGCCTGCGCGACCCGACCACCCATCAGGCCTGGATCGCCGTTCGCGCCCCGCTCGAGGCCCCCGCCGCCTGTCAGCGCCTGGAAAGAGACTACCGCCTGCAACTGGACCCGCAGTGGGCGGTGATCCCGTCTGCGTTCGTGCGTTCGGCCGAAGGCCCGCTGCTGGTGTACCCGGCTGGCCACTCAATCGCCGACCTGATCGCCGAAGGCCCTGCAGCCCTGACGCCATTTCTCGATATCGCGGTAAATGCGGCCAATGCCTTGGCACAGGCTCACGCACGCAATGTGCTGCATGGCGCGCTACAGCCCGAGTACGTGTGCCTGTACGCCAACCAGCGGGTGCGGCTAGGTTGTTTTCGCGCCGACCTCGCGCAACTGATTGGCGAACACGGCGCTCCGCTCGGCAACTGGTCGTACCTGGCACCGGAACAGGTCTGCCCGCACGGCAGCAGCAGCGACCAGCGCAGTGACATCTATGCCCTGGGTGCGATCCTGTACCAGTTGCTGCTGGGTGAACTGCCGCTGGCGGGGCGCGACACTCAGCACTGGCGCCAGCTGCATGCCGGCGTGCAGCCAAGGGCGGCCTGCGAAGTGGACAGCAACGTGCCACAGCCGCTCAGCCGGGTGCTGGCCAAGGCGCTGGCCAAGGAGCCCGACGCCCGCTATCAGAGTGCTCGCGCCCTGGCGGTAGACCTGACCCACTGCCAGCGGCAATGGGTCGCCAGCAAGACCATTCAGGACTTCGAGCCAGGCTGCGCCGACCCCGTCACGCCTGGCCACGAACGCCTGTATGGCCGCTGCGCCGAACAGAAGGCCATCGCCCTGCTGCTCAAGGCCCCGCGCCGCGACAGCAAGCCGCAAGCCCTGTTCATCAACGGCGCTACCGGCATGGGCAAGTCGACCCTGGTCGAGGCAGCACTCAAAGCCAACGCCCAAGGTTACTGGGCCATCGGCAAGTGCAACGGCGTTGCCCAAACCGTCCCCTACGCACCCTGGGTCGACATTCTCGGTGCGCTGACCACCCAGTTGCTGGCCAAGAACAGCCAGGCCCTCGACAGCCTGCGCCGCGAGATCCTGCGCCGCATCAAAGGCCATGGCCGGCTGCTCGGCAAGCTGGCACCAGACCTGCAACTGATCCTTGGCCCCTTGCCCGAGTTGCCGGCCAAGCCCACGCGCCTGGCACTGCAGAAGGAGCTACGGGCGATCATCGAGTTCTTGCAGGTGTTCAGCCGCCCCGGCCAGCCGCTGGTGCTGTTCTTCGATGACCTGCAGTGGGTCGACCAAGCCAGCCAGCAACTGTTGACGCAACTGCTGACTCACGCACCTGGCAACCTGCTGTTGATCTTCGCCCGGCGCAATGATGCGCCAGCCAGCAGTGCCCCCCTTACCCTACCCACAACGGTGCGCAGCACCACGCTGAACCTGCGGCCTCTGGCCGTGGGCGCCGTGTCCGAGCTGATCGGCGAGCGCTACCACATCGGCCCCGAGGAGGCATTGCCGGTGGCCGTGCTGGTGCACGACAAGACGGCGGGCAACCCGTTCTTCATCCATCAGATCCTCCGGGCCATGGTCGAGGACCAGCTGTTCACCTTCGACACCCAGGCCATGCGCTGGTCATGGTGCCTGCAGGCCGTGGCCCGCCACCGCTATTCCGACAACGTCGCCGACCTGATGATCCACCGCCTGGCTCGCCTGCCGATGCCCCAGCGCGACCTGCTACGGGTGGCCAGCGCGGCGGGCAGCCGCTGCGATGAACGCTTGCTTCAGCAGGTCCTTGCCCAGGCCCCTGGCGAACCGTTGAAAGCCTTGATTGGCGCGGGTTTCCTGCAACAGGGCCAGAACGGCCTGGGCTTTGCCCATGAGCGGGTGATGGAAGCCGCGTACGCGCTAACGCCCATACGCGCGCGTACCCAACTGCATGCACGTATTGCCCTGGCCATGCGACAGGCCTGGCCAAGCCACCTGCACGAAGCACTGTTCGAGCTCGCCAACCAGCTGCAACGCGCCAGCCCCTGCCGGTTTGCAGCGGATGACTGCGAAGCGTTCCTGCAGCTTTTGCGCGAAGCAGCAGCACGCGCACGCGACGGTGGCGCCTTCGAGCAGACCGCAGGCTACCTGCACACCGCCGAGCAGCTTCTGCAGCACGGCGCCACGCTGGAAAGCCGCGCCACACATGGCTTTGCCATCGCCTGCATGGCGGCGGAGTGCGACATGCAACTGTCGCGAATGATCGCAGCCGAAGCCCGGATCACCGAATGCCACCAGCGCGCACGTTCGACGCTGGACCAGGCGCGGGTGTGCCGCCTGCAGGCACTGCTGCATACCTTGCGCGGCGACTATCAGGCGGCCATCGACAGCGCCATATCCGGCCTGGACTTGCTGGGTATAAGCCCGGTACGGGGCATCGACTGGCAACAGGTCGAGGCAAGTCATGCCCATGTGCAGGCCTTGATCGAACAGAAAGGGCGGCACTGCCTGGAGTCGCTGCAGCGCACCGATTCTGAAGAGGTGACGGTTGCCGTCAGCTTGCTGGCCACCCTGTCGTCGTCGTTTTTTGTCAAGGACGACATCTGCTTCCTGCACCTGGCCAAGCTCATGGAGCTGTCGCTGCTGCACGGTGCTGCCCCGGGCAGCACTTATGGCATGGCCTGGTACGGGGTGATGATTGCCGAGCGTTTCGGCGCTTACCATGATGGCCACGCCTGCTGCCTGGCCGCACTCAAGCTGATCGAACGGCACGGCTTCGACGCTGACCTGACCAGCGCGCTGCTGGCCCTGGACCAGGTCAGCGCCTGGACCTCGCCCATGGAGTTCGCCCGCCGTACCGCGCTGGATGCGGTCGATTCAGGGCGCCTGAGCGGCGACCTGGCGATGAGCTGCTACGCCTGCAACCACCTGGTTTCCGACTCGCTGTTCATGGGGCGTTACCTGCCAGACGTAGTCGAGGAATTGGCGCAAGGCCTGGCCACCGTACGTCGCTACGGTTACCGCGACGTCGAGCTGATCCTGCTAGCCCAGCAAGCGTTCGTCACCCGCTTGAGCGGCACGCCCTGCCCAGCCTCGGCCACAGCCTCGAAGTCGCCCACGACGCGGTTCTTCCAGTACCTGTTCGCCGGCATGTGCGACTTCTACCTGGGCAATATCCCACAGGCGATGGGCAACCTGGCACTGGCCGCAGACAACACCTGGGCAGTGCCGGCGCACATCAACCTGGCCGACTTTCACCTGTTCCGCGGCCTGGCCCTGGGCAGCCCCGAGGCCGCTGGCAGCGTTGCCGACAAGCTGCGCGAGCTGCAGGCGCTGCGCGAGCGCTTCGGCCGCTGGGCCGGTTTCAACCCGGCCACCTTCCGCAACAAGCTGTTGCTGATCGAAGGCGTGATCGCCAAGCTCGAAGGCGACGGCCTGACCGCCATCCGCTGCTTTGACCAGGCGCAGATCGCTGCCGCCGCTGCCGGCTTCATCCACGAACAGGCCCTGGCCCATGAACAGCTGGCCGAGGTGTGTATCCCCAGCGGCCTGATTTCCGGTGCCAACCTGCACCTGCGCATTGCCCGCGACTGTTTCCATATCTGGGGGGCAACCGGCAAGGTGCATCAGCTGGAGGCGTTGCACCCCTTCTTGCGCACCCAGCCGATCCAGGAAGCCTGCCACACCGACCACCAGGCCAAGCTGGACCTGGAAGCGGGCATAGAAGCGGCGCGCGCGTTGTCCGAGGAAGTACTGCTCGAAGGCCTGATCGAAACCCTGATGGGCCACCTGACCCAGCATTCAGGTGCCGACCATGGCGCGCTGCTGATCGTCAGCGGTGCCGAATTCCAGATGGCTGCCCTCGCCTACATCGACGATGCCGGGCTGCACGTGAGCATGGACAACTGCCAGAAGTTCATGACCCAGGCACCACTGTCGGTCATCAACGCCACCATGCGCACCCGCAAGCCACTGGTGCTCAACGATGCCCAAAGCGACTGTCCCGAAGCCTTTCGCCATGAGCTGCAGGCGCGCAATGCCCGCTCGGTGCTGTGCCTGCCGCTGGTGATCCAGGGCGTGCTGATCGGCCTGGTGTACCTGGAAAACCGCCTGGTGCCCAACCTGTTCGGCAACCAGCGCCTGGCCATGCTGGAGATCCTCGCCTCGCAGGCGGCGGTGTCGCTGCAAACCGCCAAGTTCTATACGCGCCTGGCCGAAGACAACCAGAGCCGCGCGCAGATGGAGGCCGAGCTGCGCCGCTCTCGTGCGGAGTTGGCCCGCAGTGCCCACCTGCAGGTGATGAACGAGCTGTCGGCGTCGATCGCCCACGAGATCAGCCAGCCGTTACTGGGGATTGCCTCCAACGCCGCCGCCAGCCTGCGCTGGCTCAAACGCGCCAAGCCCGATCTGGAAGAGGCGATTGCCGGCCTGGAAGACATCCGCAACGACAGCGAGCGTGCGGCCAACATCGTGCGCGCGCTGCGTTCGCTGGCCAAGCAATCGCCGGTGCAGCTCAAGGCGGTGAAGCTGGATGAGCTGATCCGTGAGGTCGTGCGCCTGACCTCGGCCGATGCCGCCAAGGGCACGGTGGACGTGCAGACACGGTTGCAGGCAGGGGTGAGTGTGATGGCCGACCCGGTGCAGTTGCAGCAATTGGTGTACAACCTGATCAACAATGGGCTGGAGGCGCTGGCGGGGTATCGCGGTGACGGGGTGCTGCGGATTGCTTCGGCTGTCGTCGGGGATGCGGTGGAGATTTGCGTGGACGACAACGGGCCGGGGATTGCGCCCGAGGAGCGGGAGCAGGTGTTCGGGGCATTCTACACCACCAAGAGCGATGGTATGGGGATGGGGCTGGCGATCTGCAGTTCGGTGGTGCAGGCCCATGGTGGGCAGTTGCAGGCACTGGCATCCGAGCTGGGTGGTTGCCGGATTCGCTTCACTCTGCCGGTGAATCCTTAATAGCCTGTACCGGCCCTTTCGCGGGTAAAACCGCGAAGAGGCCGGTACAGGGTTACATTAACGCGAAGTCAACGCCGCATAGCTGTTCATCAAATTGCGGTAGTTGGGAATACGCTGCGACAGCAGGTTACCCAGCCCTTCGATATCGTTGCGCCAGTCACGGTGCAGCTCACACGCCACCGAGAACCAGTTCATCATCTGCGCGCCTGCCTGGGTCATGCGTACCCACGCCGCTTGCTGCACGGTTTCGTTGAAAGTGCCCGAAGCATCGGTCACCACAAACACCTCAAAGCCTTCAGCCAGCGCCGACAGGGTCGGGAACGCCACGCATACATCGGTCACCACGCCGGCGATGATCAGCTGCTTGCGGCCAGTGGCCTTGATCGCCTTGACGAAGTCTTCGTTGTCCCAAGCGTTGATCTGGCCGGGGCGGGCAATGTACGGCGCGTCCGGGAACATTGCTTTCAGCTCGGGCACCAGCGGGCCGTTCGGGCCTTGTTCGAAGCTGGTGGTGAGGATGGTCGGCAAGCCGAAGAACTTGGCCAGATCACCCAGAGCCAGCACGTTGTTCTTGAACTCATTGGGCGAGAAGTCCTGCACCAGCGAGATCAGGCCGGTCTGGTGGTCTACCAGCAGGACCACGGCGTCGTCTTTGTTCAAGCGCTTGTAATCAGGTTGGCTCATGGGGTGACTCCTTGGGTTGGGATGACGGTCCGGCACTGTCCGCAAGGGACTATACCGGTGGATAGATACGGCTTAAGAAATGGCCTGCGCCTGTCGCCAGGCCTTGGGCGGCTGGCCAACCAGGCGGCTGAAGGCGCGGGTGAAATGGGCCTGGTCGCAAAAGCCGCATTCCAGGCTCACATGGGTAATCGGTGCTTCGGTGGCGAGCAGGCGCTTGGCCTTTTCCATGCGTGCCAGCAGGCGCCAGGCCTGGGGTGAAAGGCCGGTATTGACCTTGAAGGCACGGGAGAAATGGCTGCGGGTGAGGTTGCACACGCTGGCGATCTCGATGATCGACAGCGAACTGCGCAGCATTAGTTCCTTGGCCTGGCGTAACCGCGCGGGCGTCAGTGCGCCCGGGGGGTGCAGCGGCTCTTGGGGGGTGCCGGGGTGCATGGCGACTCTCCTGTTGAATGCAGAAAGTCTCGCCCCCGGCACATGACAAAGTCCTGAGCCAAACCTGAATTGTTCTTAATTGTGCGCGGGGGTATACCGTAAGATGCACGTTGTATTCAGCTAACGAGCGAAGAAGCATGCAAGTAAACGCTCACCGCACCGTGGCCATGGTGCTTTTCAACGATGTGCTCTTGCTGGATGTGACCGGACCCATGGATGCGTTCGCCATCGCCAACCGTTTTTTGCCGGCAGAGCGGCAATACCGGCTGCTCACCCTGGCCGAAGGGCAAGCAGCGGTGCGCGGCTCCTGTGGGCTGAAAGTGGTGGCCGACCTGCGCCTGGAAGACTTGCCGGACGCCGTCGACCTGTTGCTGGTGCCCGGCGGCCCGGGCGCGTATGACATTGCCGTGCCAGCGCTGGAGCGCTGGTTGCCGCAGGCGGTGCGCAGCGCCAAGCGCTTTGGTGCCATTTGTACCGGGGTGTTCCTGCTGGGCCGGGCGGGGTTGCTGGATGGCTACCGCTGCACCACCCACTGGAATTACGTGGAGCGCCTGGCGCGGGCGTTTCCTCAGGCCAAGGTTGAGACCGAGCAGATCTATGTGATCGACCGCTGCCTGATTACTTCGGGCGGGATCACTGCGGGTATCGACCTGGCGCTGGCGGTGGTGGCCGAAGACCACGGCAAGGCGCTGGCCCTGGAAGTGGCCAAGGTGCTGCTGGTCGCCCGTCATCGCCAAGGCGGGCAGACCCCGTACGGGCCGTTGCTGGCGGCGGTGCCGCGTGATGATTCGCCGATTGCCCGGGTACAGGCGCACATCGTCGACCATATCGAACAGACGTTTACCGTGCAGAAGATGGCCGACCTGGTGGCCATGAGCAGCCGTAATTTCGCCCGCACGTTCCAGCGCGAGGTGGGGATAACGCCGTTGCAGTACCTGCAAAATGCGCGGATCGACCGAGCGCGCAAGCTGCTGGAGGGCAGCGACCTGCCGTTGAAGGTGGTGGCGGCGCAGTGCGGGTTTGGCAGTGACCGGCATATGCGCAAGGTGTTCTGCGAGCGGATTGGCATGACGCCGGCACAGTATCGGGCGCAGTTTGGTGGGGCTTGAGTCAGCCGACTCCCGCCAAGAGGCCAGCACAGGTTGTCTCAGTTTTCAGGACAATCTTTCTCCCTGAAAGCAGATTGTCTACCCCCCTCTCATTCCCCAGAATTGTCGGCCAAACTGTTCAAATGCTGCCCCGGCAGCTCATGGAGTACGAGCCAAATGCCACACGAAGGCAGCCTGCTGCAAACCGCCGTCATCTTCCTGCTCGCCGCAGTCCTCGCCGTCCCCCTGGCCAAACGCCTGCAGCTAGGCGCCGTACTTGGCTACCTACTCGCCGGCGTTGTCATTGGCCCGCAGGCACTGGGCCTGATCCGCGACACCGAAAGCGTGGCGCACATTTCCGAACTGGGTGTGGTGCTGCTGCTGTTCATCATCGGCCTTGAACTGTCGCCCAAGCGCCTGTGGCTGATGCGCAAATCGGTGTTCGGCGTCGGCAGCGCCCAGGTACTGCTGACCGGTGCGCTGATCGGTGCCATCGCCCTGTTCGGCTTCAGCCAGACGCTGCCGGCGGCCATCGTGCTCGGCCTGGGCCTGGCGTTGTCGTCCACCGCCCTCGGCCTGCAAAGCCTGGCCGAGAGCAAGCAATTGAACGCCCCGCACGGCCGCCTGGCCTTCGCCATCCTGCTGTTCCAGGACATCGCCGCCATCCCGCTGATTGCCCTGGTTCCGTTGCTGGCCGCCAGTGGCCCAGACACCAGCCACGGCGATAGCCTGCAACATGGCCTGAAGGTATTCGCCAGTATCGCCGTGGTCATCATCGGCGGCCGCTACCTCCTGCGCCCGGTCTTCCGCACCGTAGCCCGCACCGGCCTGCCCGAAGTGTCCACCGCCACCGCGTTGCTGGTGGTGATCGGCACCGCCTGGCTGATGGAAGAAGCCGGTGTGTCCATGGCCTTGGGCGCCTTCCTCGCCGGCCTGCTGCTGGCCGACTCGGAATACCGCCACGAGTTGGAATCGCAGATCGAACCGTTCAAGGGCCTGCTGCTGGGGCTGTTCTTCATCAGCGTCGGCATGGGCGCCAACCTGCGCCTGTTGCTGGAAATGCCGCTGGTGCTGCTGGGCCTGACCCTGCTGCTGGTGGCATTGAAGCTGGTGTTGCTGATTGGCGTCGGCCGCCTGGTCGGTGGTCTGAACAGTGCCAGCGCCCTGCGCCTGGGCATGGTGCTGGCCGCTGGGGGCGAGTTCGCCTTCGTGGTGTTCAAGCTGGGCAAGGACCAGGGCTTATTCGACACCCAGACTTACGATTTGCTGTTGATGACCATCACCCTGTCCATGGCCATCACCCCACTGATGATGCTGGGCTGCGCCCGCGCCCTCAAGCGCCCGCAGCCTGTGCGGGAAGTGCCTGAGCAGTACAAGCAGATCCAGACTGATACGCCGCGGGTGGTGATCGTCGGCATGGGCCGCATGGGCCAGATCGTCGCGCGTATCCTGCGGGCACAGAAAATCCCGTTCATCGCACTGGAAACCTCGGTGGACACCATCGAGATGACCCGCATGTTCGAACAGGTGCCGGTGTTCTACGGCGACCCGCTGCGCCCTGAGGTGCTGCATGCGGCCAAGGTGGGTGAGGCGGAGTACTTCATCATCACCATCGATGACCCGGAAGCCGCCATTCATACCGCTGAACGGGTGAAACGCCTGTACCCGCACTTGAAGGTGCTGGCCCGCGCACGTAACCGCCAGCATGTACACAAGTTGGTGGATGTGGGCGCCGAGCCGATTCGCGAGACGTTCTACTCCAGCCTGGAGATGACCCGCCGGGCATTGGTGGGGTTGGGCTTGAGTGATGAACAGGCGGCGGACCGGATTGCGCGGTTTACCCAGCATGACGAAGAGGTGCTGGTGGCCCAGGGGCAGGTGCGTGATGACCGGGCCAAGGTGATGCAGACGGCCAAGGAGGCGCGGGTGGAGTTGGAGCGGTTGTTTGATTCGGATGCGGATTGAGGGCCTTCGAGTATTTGCCGTGAGTATTGCAGTGCCTTTCACGGGTGCTCACGGTGGGCAGCCTCCCATATGTCATAAGCTGCCTGCTCGGCGAGGTATTGCCGCGCAGGTCCGAGGCCTGCCAACTCAAGCCGATCCGCTAGATCGGCTGAAATGGCAGCACGCCCATTGAGTACAGCGGCCAATTGCATCTGCGGATAATCAAGCTGCCGGGCTAAGTCCGAAATACTCACTCCGATTGCTGGAAGCACGTCGTAGAGCAACGACTCTCCCGGATGTGGTGGGTTGTAAAGGGGAATTTCAGGTCTCCTGGATAAGCACTCCCAATGTTCTTCCCTTTCCTTGCTATTCATCAGGTCGCAACGGCTGATCGGATTGTCAGAATTCTCCTGTTCTATCTCATCACTGGGGCTGCTATGCAGCCCTTCGCGGGCACGCCCGCTCCCACAAGTACTGTGCCGCCTGGCAGGTTTGCGCTATTCCTGTGGGAGCGGGCTTGCCCGCGAAGGGCCGCGTAGCGGACCCAACATCCCGACTTCTCAGTAGCGTCCTACTTTCTTCCAAGCCATTTCCTACGTGAACGCATGGACTGAAGAATTATCCTACACACCGTGTCGACGCCCGTCTGATTGTCCGGGGAAGGCCTGCTCTCTAGGCTGACCAGGTCGCTGTCGGTTCAGCGATCGGGTGTGGAAACCCGGATGTGATGAAGGGCTGCCGTTATGGCAGTTGTGCGCGTGAGGCCTTTTGGCCTACCGGCTTGCCTTCTCACCGGTTTTCCACCCCGCGCACAACTGCCGCCTTCTGCGTGGAAACGGGTGGTTGCAGTTCAATCCTAGAGAAGGAATTGCTATGAAAAAAATCGTTCCCGATCCACCCCTTCCCGAAACCACACAACGCCCCTTCAGCCGCTGCGATGCCGGCCATCCCCCATTGTTCACAGTAAACCCAGGCGTATCCGCCCACGACGCACTGGTGCATGTCGCCCAGTACCTGCGCGGTGCCTATGACTGTGGCTATAAAGCCCTGGAGCATCTGGATGACACTGGCAAAAGCCTGTTCTGGAGCAACCTGAATGCACTCGAGATGGCAGAAGGGTTGGTTGAGGCATTGCTGGATGGGATTGAGTCGCAGCCTATGAATTGATGCTGCCTGTACCCGCGAAAGGGCCGGTACAGCAAACAAAAAAGGCCGGCTCCCTACAGAGGGAGCCGGCCTTTGTACGCACTGCTACTGATTAATTACTTACCCGCAGTCAGCGCGTTGTAGCTAGTCATCAGGTTCCGATAATCCGGAATGTGGTTGGAGCACAGCGCCGCCAGCCCTTCGATATCGTTGCGCCAGTCGCGGTGCAGCTCGCACGCCACGCCGAACCAGGTCATCAGCTGGGCACCTGCCCGGCTCATGCGGTCATGGGCAGCATCACGGGTCATTTCGTTGAAAGTGCCGGAAGCATCGGTCACCACGAACACATCGAACTCTTCTTCCAAGGCCGCCAGCGCCGGGAAGGCCACACAAACCTCAGTCACCACACCGGCAATGATCAGTTGCTTCTTGCCAGTGGCCTTCACCGCCTTCACAAAGTCCTCGTTATCCCAGGCATTGATCTGGCCAGGGCGAGCGATGTACGGCGCATCCGGGAACAGGGCTTTCAGCTCTGGCACCAGCGGGCCGTTGGGGCCTTGCTCGAAGCTGGTGGTGAGGATGGTCGGCAGGTTGAAGAACTTGGCCAGGTCAGCCAGGGCCAGCACGTTGTTCTTGAACTTGTCCGGTTCGATGTCACGCACCAGCGACAGCAGACCAGCCTGGTGGTCGACCAGCAGGACGGCGGCGTCGTCTTTGTTCAGGCGGTTGTAGGTGAATTTGCTCATGGTCTGTGCTCCTAAGGTTTATGAATTCTTCAGCTATTCGGGGTGTTTCGCGTTGATGGGCACAGATTAAAATCATCACCTTTGCTGCACTAGACTGCGAAAATCGCCCTTAGCGTTCCGTTTGGAGAACGATCATTGGAAGACCTCAATTCCCTCTATTACTTCACCCAAGTTGTAGAGCACGGGGGTTTCGCCCCGGCAGGCCGAGCGCTGGACATGCCCAAGTCGAAGCTCAGCCGGCGCATCGCCGACCTTGAGGACCGCCTGGGCGTGCGCCTGCTGCACCGCACCAGCCGGCACTGCTCGCTCACCGAAATCGGCCAGGCCTATTACAACCGCTGCCTGGCCATGCGCGTGGAGGCGGAGGGTGCGGCGGAGATCATCGAGCGCAACCGTAGCGAGCCGCGCGGGCTGGTGCGTATCAGTTGCCCTACCACCCTGCTCAACTCGTGGGTCGGGCCGATGCTGACTCGCTACATGCTCAAGTACCCGCAGGTGGAGTTGTTCATTGAAAGTACCAACCGCCGCGTCGACCTGCTGCACGAAGGCTTCGACATTGCGCTGCGGGTGCGCTTTCCACCATTGGAGAACACCGACATGGTGATGAAGGTGCTGAGCAACAGCACCCAGTGCCTGGTGGGCCAGCCGCAGTACCTGGAGCAACTGCCCAAGGGCTTCGATCCGCTGCTGCTCGGCACGCTGCCGAGCCTGCATTGGGGCAGCGCACAGCGTGAGTACCAGTGGGAGCTGTTCCAGGGTGAAGACAGCAGCCGCAGCATTGTCATCCCGCATACGCCGCGCATGGTGACTGACGATTTGTTTGCCCTGCGCCATTTCGTGGTGGCTGGGGTGGGGATTGCGCATTTGCCGCGAGTGGCAGTACGCGAGGACCTGGCGGCGGGGCGGCTGGTGGAGCTGATTCCAGACTGGCACCCGCGCTGTGGCATCGTGCATGCGATTTTCCCGTCGCGAAGGGGGTTGCTGCCTTCCGTGCGGGCGCTGATCGATCATCTGGCTGAGGAATTCGCCATTAGCGACATGGCTTGAGTGCTGAACAGGTAAACCAGATCCCAGCACACCCTTACAAGACCCCTGGCCTATCCTTGCTCCACAGTCCCGGATCATCCCCCGGAGCTCTCCATGATCCGCGCCACACACGGACCAGGCCGCGCCCTGCTCGCCACGCTCGCCCTCTGCCCGGCGCTCAGCCAGGCGGATGAGTCCGGCTGGTCGTTGCTCAGCCGCAACTACTTCCTGCACAGCGACTTTCGCTCGCCCTCTGCCAGCGGCCAGAACTACCGCCAGGAATGGGCACAGGGTTTCATCGGCGAGGTCCGCTCGGGCTTCACGCAAGGCACGGTTGGCGTGGGCATCGATGCCCACGGTTTTCTTGGCCTGAAGCTCGACGGCGGCCGTGGCCATGCCGGCACCGGTTTGCTGCCACGCGATAGCAATGGCCGCGCCGAATCCGACTACTCCAGCGCCGGCGCCGCGCTCAAGCTGCGCCTGGGCAACACCCAGTTGCGCTACGGCGAAATGAACGTGGAAACCCCGGTGTTCGACACTGGCGACAAACGCCTGCACCCGGAATACGCCACCGGCTGGTTCGTGGAAAACACCGACCTGCCCGACTGGCGCCTGCAGGCCGGGCGTTTCACCGCCTTCAACAACCAGGACAACAGCGCCACCCGCGATGATTTCAGCGGCTACGGCGTCACCACCCACAACCGCGCCATCAGCCTGGCCGGCGCCACCTTCGCGCCCACTGGCCCGTTTGGTGGCGCGCTGTATGCCGGGCAACTGCAAGACACCTGGCGCCAGGCCTACCTCAACCTGAACCTGGCCGAAGGTAACTGGCGCGTGGACGGCAATCTCTACAAAACCCGCGACACCGGCAACGCCAGTGGCGGGGCAATCGATACCCTCGCCTACAGCCTGCTGGCCAAGTACAGCTTCGGCGCCCAGGCGCTGAGCCTGGCCTATCAGAAGGTCGAGGGCGACACCCCGTTCGACTTCGTCGGCGGCGATTCCATCTACCTGGCCAACTCGATCAAGTACGCCGACTTCAACGGCCCGGGCGAGCGTTCGTGGCAACTGCGCTACGACCTCAACTTCGCCACCCTCGGCCTCCCCGGCCTGAGCGTGATGGGCCGCTACGTCAGCGGCCGGGGCATCGACGGCAGCCATGCACCAGCCAGCGGCGCCTACGTTGGCCAGTACGGCGACGGCGGCAAGCACTGGGAGCGCGACGTCGACCTGAAATACGTGGTGCAGTCAGGCGCCGCCAAGGACCTGAGCCTGTCGTTCTCCCACGTAAGCCATCGCGCCAACCAGGCCCAGGCCGGCGATGACATCGACCGTATCTACCTGATTATCGAATACCCACTCAAAGGCAGCTTCTGACATGAGCACATCCCCTTCAGGCGCCTGGAGCCCGTTGCGCAACACCACCTTCCGCATGCTATGGATCGCCACCATCGCCTCCAATATCGGCACCTGGATGCACGAGGTGGGCGCCGGCTGGTTGATGACCACACTGTCGGCCAGCCCGCTGCACGTGGCGCTGATCCAGGTGGCCGGCTCGCTGCCGATGTTCTTCCTGGCCCTGCCAGCGGGCGCAGCGGCGGATATCGTCGACAAGCGCCGCTACCTGTTGCTGGTGCAGCTGTGGATGTCTGCCGTGGCCGTGGTGCTGGCAGCCCTGACCCTGCTTGGGCTGATGAACGTGACCTTGCTGCTGGTGCTGACCCTGGCACTGGGTATCGGGACGGCGTTGATGATGGCGGCCTGGAGCGCACTGACACCGGAGTTGGTGGGCAAGGAAGACCTGGCCAACGCGGTGGCCATTTCCAGTGTGGGCATCAACGTGTCTCGCGCCATTGGCCCGGCCTTGGCCGGCGTGGTGGTGAGCATGGTCGGCCCATGGCTGACCTTTGCCTTGAACGCGATTTCGTTTGCCGGGGTGATCCTGGTGTTGTTCCTGTGGAAACGCGAGGTGAAGGAGCCACTGCTGCCAGCCGAGCGCTTCGTGGGCGCCATGCGCACCGGCCTGCGCTTCGCGCGCAGTGCCAAACCCTTGCAGGCCGTGCTGCTGCGGGCCGTGGCGTTCTTCTTCTGTGCCAGCGCCGGCACCTCGCTGCTGCCGCTGATCGTGCGCGGCGAAATGCACGGCACTGCTGCCGACTTCGGCTTGCTGCTGGCGGCCATCGGCATTGGCGCGGTGGCCGGCGCCACCCTGCTGCCGCGCCTGCGCGAACGCATCAGCCGCGACCGCCTGGTGCTGTTCGCCAGCCTGCTGTATGCGCTGTTCCTGCTGGCGCTGGCGCTCGTGCGCAACTTCTATGTGCTGCTGCCGGCGATGCTGCTCAGCGGGGCGGCGTGGATCGCGGTGCTGTCCAACCTGCAGGTGGCGGCGCAAACCTCGGTGCCGGCCTGGGTGCGGGCGCGGGCGTTGTCGGTGTACATCCTGATCTTCTTTGGTGCCATGGCGTGTGGCGGGTTGCTGTGGGGCACGCTGGCCAGCCATGCGTCGATCACCTTGAGCCTGCTGCTGGCGTCGGGTGGTCTGGCCCTGGGCACGTTGCTGACCTGCAAGGTAACCCTGCCGGAAACCGAAGCCGAAGAACTGACACCGTCGTTGCACTGGCCTGTTCCGGTGCTGGGCGATGACATGGACAAGGAAAGCGGGCCGGTAATGGTGACGGTGGAGTATCACATCGACCCGACCAAGGCCGAGGCGTTTCAGCTGGCGACGCGGGAGCTGGAAGCCATGCGCAAGCGCAATGGGGCACTGTCCTGGGGATTGATGCGCGACAGTGCAGACCGGGCGTTGTGGCTGGAGTTTTTCTTCGAAGAGTCGTGGCTGGAGCATTTGCGGCATCACCATCGGGTGACCCGAGGGGAGCTGAAGATCGAGGCGCGGGTGCGGATGCTGCAGACGGAGGGGGTGGAGGTGAAGATTCGGCATTTGTTGGCGGGTGGTGAGCACAAGGCTCACCCTTGATGCCGGCGATAGGGCCAGGACAAGCAACACAAAAAAGGGGCCAAAAAACTGGCCCCTTCTTCACATCAGCTCAGAACGCAAAGCACGAACAACCCAACGCGCCCCAGAAGCCCTGGAAGTCGTTGACTGGCACACTCGACTGCCGGGCCTTTTCATGGCTGTGCGCATGCACCCCACAAGGCCCGACGCACTGGTGCGCCATTGCCGCCAGCGACGGCGTACCCACGCGCCAGTGCCCCGGCACCTTGGCCACCGGCGACCATTCCGGCAGTACCGGCACCTGTGGTGGACCAAGGCGATCAAATTCGCCGGCAGCGTACACAATTTTGCCATCGACAATCGTCAGCACCGACTCGATACCCTTGATCGCCTCTTCATCAACACTGAAGAAGTCCAGCGACAGTGCAGCCAGGTCGGCCAGCTGGCCCACCTTGATCTGGCCTTTCTTGCCCTGCTCGCTGGAGAACCAGGCGCTGCCTTGGGTGAACAGTTGCAGCGCGGTGTCGCGGCTGAGGCCTTCGGGGTACAGCTCCATGCCGCCAACGGTCTTGCCGCTGACCAGCCAGTACAGCGAGGTCCATGGGTTGTAGCTGGACACGCGGGTGGCGTCGGTACCGGCACCTACCGGCACGCCCATGTCGAGCATGCGCTTGATCGGCGGCGTCTGTTCTGCCGCCTTGGCGCCGTAACGGTCGACGAAGTATTCACCCTGGAAGGCCATGCGGTCCTGAATGGCGATACCACCGCCCAGGGCACGCACGCGCTCGATGTTCTGTGGGGTGATGGTTTCGGCGTGGTCGAAGAACCACGGCAGGCCGTTGAACGGGATGTCGCGGTTGACCTTCTCGAACACGTCGAGCATGCGCGTGATCGATTCGTTGTAGGTGGCGTGCAGGCGGAACGGCCAGCGCTGCTCGACCAAGTGGCGCACCACCGGTTCCAGTTCTTCTTCCATGGTTTGCGGCAGGTCCGGGCGCGGTTCGAGGAAGTCCTCGAAGTCGGCAGCGGAGAACACCAGCATTTCACCCGCGCCGTTGTGGCGCAGGAAGTCGGTGCCGCTGTGCAGCTTGACGCTGGAGGTCCACTTCTTGAAGTCGTCCAGCTCTTCTTTGGGCTTCTGGGTGAACAGGTTGTAGGCGATGCGCACGGTCAGCTGGTTATTGTCGGCCAGCTCCTGGATCACCGAGTAGTCGTCGGGGAAATTCTGGTAGCCGCCGCCAGCGTCGATGGCGCTGGTCAGGCCCAGGCGGTTGAGCTCACGCATGAACTGGCGGGTGGAGTTGACCTGGTATTCCAGCGGCAGCTTCGGCCCTTTGGCCAGGGTGGCGTAGAGGATCATCGCGTTGGGGCGGGCGATGAGCATGCCGGTCGGGTTGCCGAACTTGTCACGCTGGATCTCGCCACCCGGCGGGTTCGGCGTTTCCTTGGTGTAGCCGACGGCCTTGAGCGCGGCGCGGTTGAGCAGCGCGCGGTCATACAGGTGCAGCAGAAACACCGGGGTATCGGGCGCGGCCTGGTTGATTTCTTCCAGGGTGGGCATGCGCTTTTCGGCGAACTGGAATTCGTTCCAGCCACCCACCACACGCACCCACTGCGGGGTCGGCGTGCGCGCGGCCTGGTCCTTGAGCATGCGCAGGGCATCAGCCACCGATGGCACGCCTTCCCAGCGCAGTTCCAGGTTGTAGTTCAGGCCACCGCGGATCAGGTGCAGGTGCGAGTCGTTCAGGCCGGGGATGACCGTGCGCTGCTTGAGGTCGACGATTTGCGTGGTGGCGCCCTTGTGGGCCATGGCCTCGGCGTCGTTGCCCACGGCGATGAAGCGGCCATCCTTGATGGCGACGGCGGTCGCAGTAGGCTTTTCGCGGTCAACGGTGTGCAGTTTGCCGTTGAACAGAATCAGGTCGGCGGTCATGGAACCTCCTTGGGTGGATGCGTGAGCGGAACCGGCTTGGCCGGTGAAGGGCAATGCGGACCAGAGCGCGCCTGCTGCACCGAGCACGGTGCTGGTGGCGAGGAACTGGCGACGGGTCTTGTCGTTGCGGTCCTGGGACATGAGCTTCTCCGACTGGGGCCGGCAGGGGCGACTGCGAAGCATGCCGGTTGATGCAAGGTCAGGGCTTGGATGGATGTGCGGTGGGTTGAAGAAGGTTAGCCCTGATCAACATTTGTGCTGCCTTGGCTGGCCACTTCGCGGGCAAGCCCGCGAATGCCTCCCACGGTTACTGCTGGAGGAACGCCAGCAAATCCTCATTCAGCTGCTGCGCATGGGTCACCGCAAACCCGTGCGGCGCACCGGCATACACCTTCAGCTCAGCCCCGCGAATCAGCTCTGCCGCCCGCTTGCCAGTGGTTTCGAACGGCACGATCTGGTCGTCGTCGCCATGAATCACCAGCGTCGGCACATCGACCTTGGCCATGTCCGGGCGGAAGTCGGTTTCGGAGAACGCCGTCACGCAATCCAGAGTGCCCTTGATCGAGGCCATCAGCGCGATGTTCAGGGTTTGCGTCTGCACGCCCTGGGACACCTGCTGCCCATGGTTCAGGCCATAGAACGGCGTGGCAAAGTCGGCGATGAACTGGGCGCGGTCGGCACGCAGGCCGGCACGGATACCCTCGAACACTGACAGGTCGACACCCTCAGGGTTGTCGTCACGCTTGCCGAATACTGGCGTCACAGCCCCCAGCAACACCAGCCCGGCCACACGCTCGCTGCCGTGGCGGGCGATGTAGCGGCTGACATCACCGCCACCCATCGAGAAGCCCACCAGGGTGACGTCGCGCAGGTCGAGGTGTTCGATCAGCTGGGCAATGTCATCGGCAAAGGTGTCGTAGTCGTAACCGTTCCACGGCTGGCTCGAACGGCCGAAGCCCCGGCGGTCGAAGGCGATGGTGCGGTAGCCGCGGCTGGCCAGGAACTCCATCTGCGAATCCCACATGTCGGCATCCAGCGGCCAGCCGTGGCTGAACAGCACGGGCTTGCCGCTGCCCCAGTCCTTGAAATAGATCGAAGTGCCATCGCGGGTAACGAAGGTGCTCATAACGGTATCTCCTTGAAAGTGTCGAGGTGAAGGCGTGGCTCAGCCGCGCAGCCAGTTGGCGCAGCGGCGGGTTACCCAAGGCATGATGTAGAACACCACGGGCAGGATGACGAACAGG
Organism: Pseudomonas sp. LAIL14HWK12:I1; assembly: GCF_003202095.1. NCBI lineage: Bacteria > Pseudomonadati > Pseudomonadota > Gammaproteobacteria > Pseudomonadales > Pseudomonadaceae > Pseudomonas > Pseudomonas sp. LAIL14HWK12:I1. The sequence continues at coordinate 257,188 of NZ_QJKG01000002.1, read as the reverse complement.
TTGACGATGAGGTTGCCGGTGATCGGGCCGCCCAGCTGCGGGAAGCGTGCGAACAGCGGCGCCAGCAGTTGCGGAATGACCATGGTCATCGGGCAGATCACCAGGTAGGTCAGCAGCGCCTGCTTCCAGCGCGGGGGTTGTGCAACCGGGGTGCTCGAAGCGGTGTCGATCACCTGGTGTTGCAGGCATACGGTCACCACATCGCGGTTGTCTTGGGTTGCGGTGTTCATCGGCGTTCCTTGGGATGAGCTTGCCCGCATCCACTGTGCAACGGCGGACGGGCGGAGGATTGGATGGGTGTGCTGCCCTGGGCGGGCACCGACTGGCGGTGCCCGGGGCGGCGGTTTGGCTTACTTGCCGGCGTTGAAGGCGTTGTAGCTGGTCATCAGGTTGCGGTAGTCCGGGATGTGGTTGGAGCACAGCGCCGCCAGCCCTTCGATATCGTTGCGCCAGTCGCGGTGCAGCTCACAGGCCACGCCGAACCAGGTCATCAACTGCGCGCCTGCCTGGCTCATGCGGTCGTGGGCAGCGTCACGGGTCATGGCGTTGAAGGTGCCGGAGGCATCGGTGACCACGAATACGTCGAACTCTTCTTCCAGGGCCGACAGGGCCGGGAAGGCTACGCACACTTCAGTCACCACGCCGGCGATGATCAGTTGCTTCTTGCCGGTGGCCTTCACGGCCTTGACGAAGTCTTCGTTGTCCCAGGCGTTGATCTGCCCTGGGCGGGCAATGTACGGCGCATCCGGGAACAGGGCTTTCAGCTCTGGCACCAGCGGGCCGTTGGGGCCTTGCTCGAAGCTGGTGGTGAGGATGGTCGGCAGGTTGAAGAACTTGGCCAGGTCAGCCAGGGCCAGCACGTTGTTCTTGAATGCGTCCGGCTCGATGTCGCGGACCAGAGACAGCAGGCCAGCCTGGTGGTCGACCAGCAGGACAGCGGCGTCGTCTTTGTTCAGGCGGTTGTATTTGAAGTTGGTCATGGTCGTTGCTCCTAAGGGTTTTGATGTTCAGTAAGTGGGGTGTTTCGCGTTGATGGGAGAAGATTAAAACCATCACCTTTGGAGCGGTAGATAGCTGATTTTGGCTTTAGCGTTCTATTTAAGGAACGACAAATTGGCAGTGGATTTGCTGGGCTACCTGCTCTATTACTACCCACAGCCCTTCTCCCACCCCGAGACCACCATGCTGGCGTTCATCCAGTCGTCCCCGTTATTGCTCGGTACTGCCCTGCTCCTGCTGGATCTCGTGCTCTGGCAACTCATCCCCATCCAGCGCCGCGCCTGGCGCATCGGCACGCGCCTGGTGATATTCCTGCTGTTCAGCTCGGTGCTGGTGGCCGCTGGCATGAGCCCGCTGCAACCGCCGCCCTGGCCCGACGATGTGTCGCGCAACCTCATGGCCACGGTATTGGCGATCGGTTGGTGGCTGTTTGGCGCACGCACGGTCACGGTGGTGTTTGGCCTGCTGTTGGTGGCCCGTGGCAGCCATGGCGGGCGGTTGCTGCAGGATGTGCTGGGGGCGTTGATCTTCCTCGCCGCTGTGGTGGCTGCCGCCGGCTATGTGATGCAGCTGCCGGTCAAAGGCCTGCTGGCTACCTCCGGGGTGATGGCCATCGTCATCGGCCTGGCGCTGCAAAGCACCCTGGCCGACGTATTCAGCGGCATCGTGCTGAACACCACGCGGCCCTACCAGATTGGTGACTCCATTTCCATCGACGGCACAGAAGGCAAGGTGCTGGACATCGACTGGCGCGCCACACGCCTGCTGACCGGCACTGGCAGCCTGGCGGTGATCCCCAATTCGGTGGCGGCCAAGGCCCGGCTGCTCAACCACAGCCGCCCGGCCGATGTGCATGGGGTGTCGATCAGCGTGGTGGTGCCGGCCAAGGTGCGGCCCAAACGGGTGTTCGATGCACTGGAAAAGGCCCTGCAGGGCGTCAGTGCCATTCTTGAGACCCCAAAGCCGAAAGTGACGGTGAAGGCCTCGACACTGGAATCCGTGGAGTACGAGGCCAGCGGTTTCGTGGCCGAAGCAGGCGCCAAGGGCGACGCGCGCAACCAGCTGTTCGACCTTGCGCACCGCCACCTGGAGGCCAGCGGGGTGATGTGGAACGTGGACCTGGCCCTGCCGCCGCGCAGCCGCCAGCGCGAAGTACTGGACGAGGTGCGGGTGTTCCGCTCGCTAAGCGATGAAGAGCGTGATGCGCTGAGCCAGCGCATGACGGCGGTGGAGTACCTGGCGGATCAGGTGATCCTGGGCGTTGGCGAGCATTCCGATCACCTGTTGGTGATTGGCAGCGGGGTCATCTCGGCATCGGTGCGCGATGGCGACAAGTTGGTCGAAGCCGGGCGCATGGGGCCGGGTGAGGTGCTGGGGATCGAGGGCATCATCGATGAAGAGGATTCGCTGGCCGAGTTCCGCACGCTGACCAGTTGCGTGCTGTACCGGATCGACAAGGAACAGGTGAAGAGCTGCTTGCAGCAGCGTGGCGAGGTGCAGACGGCGCTGAGCAAGTTGCAGCGGTTCCGGCGCCAGAGCCGGGAGTCGTTGTTGCTGCAGAAGCCGGCCCTGATCAAGAAAGGCGGCTTCCTTAGCTGGTTGCACAAGTAAGCCTGACCGGCCTCTTCGCGGGCTCGCCCGCGAAGAGGCCAGAACTTACAACACAACTCTCAAGCATTGCCCCGCGTGGTACAGCGAGAACCCGGACTCATAGAAAGCGGTACGCAGCGAAGGTGCACTCACACCGGTCATCGGCGAGAACGGAATCGGCAGGCTATCCGCCTCCCCCTTCAGCAGGAACTCGGCAAACGCCCGGCCAATCACGGTGCCGGTGGTGTTACCTCGCCCGTTATAACCGGTCACCGCCACCAGCCCCGGCGCTGGCTCGAACAGGCGCATCAGGTGGTCCGGGGTGAAGTCGATGCAACCGGTCCAGTGCATTTCCCACTCGACCTTGCCCAGCTCCGGGTAGTAGTGGCTCTGGATCCGGTCTGCCCAACTGCGCACGAACCACGCCGGCTTGTTGTCGACCCGGCCCAGGCTGCCGAGCAACAGGCGGCCTTGGTCGTCACGGCGGATGCTGCTAAGCACGGTGCGGGTGTCCCACGAGCCTTGGCCGTGCGGCAGCACCTTGTCGGCTGCTGCGCCCTGCAACGGCTTGGACGCCACTTGGTAGTAGTATCCACGGAAGAACTGCTTCTGCAGGTTGCTCCAGTCGCCTTCGGTGTAGGCACCGGTGGAAATCACCACCTTGTCGGCGCGCACCGAGCCGCGGGCGGTCTTCACCCGCCAGGCATCGCCGTCACGCTCCAGGCCTTCGACCGAAGACTGCTGGAACAACTTGCCGCCCAGACGGGCCACGGCAGCCGCCAGGCCCTGGGTGTAACCCATGGGGTTGATGGTGCCGGCGCGGCGGTCGAGCAGCGCGGCGGAAATCTTGTTGGTACCGCAGTATTCCTGGCACTGGGCGCCGGTCAACAGCTCTACGTCGGCACCGCGGCGGCGCCATTGTTCGTGACGGGCCTCAAGGTCGGCGAGGCCGGTGGCGTTGTGCGCCATATGCAGCGTGCCTTTGTGCTGGGCCTGGCAGTCGATGCCCAGGCGCTCGATCATGGCGAACACTTCAGCCGGGGCTTCGCCGAGCACTTTGTTCAGGCGGCTGCCTTGCTTCTGGCCGAGGGTGGCCTCGACGTCGTCAGGGCGGATCCAGGTGCCGGCGTTGACCAGTCCCACGTTGCGCCCGGAGCCGCCGTGACCGACCTTCCAGGCCTCCAGCAGAATCACCGACTTGCCCTGTTCGAGCAGGTGGATGGCTGCAGACAGGCCGGTAATGCCGCCACCGATCACGCAGACATCGGCCTTGTGCTCACCGGCCAGGGCCTGGGCGGCAACGGTTGGTTTGCTGACGAATTCCCACAAGCATTCTTGACGCAGTTCGGACATGGCCCGGCTCCAGCAATTTGTTCTTGTTGGGGCTGCTTTGCAGCCCATTCGCGGCACAAGGCCGCTCCTACAGAAGGTCGCGATGCCTGTGTAGGAGCGGCCTTGTGCCGCGAACCGGGGGCATAGTCCCCGGCCATGCAGCATCAAACCATCAGTCGAACACGATACCCTGCGCCAGCGGCAGCTCGCGCGAGTAGTTCACGGTGTTGGTCTGACGACGCATATAGCCTTTCCAGGCATCCGAACCCGACTCACGACCACCGCCGGTTTCCTTCTCGCCACCAAACGCACCGCCGATCTCGGCGCCGCTGGTGCCGATGTTGACGTTGGCGATGCCGCAGTCGCTGCCCGAAGCACTCTGGAAGCGCTCGGCCTCACGAATGTCGGTGGTGAAGATGCACGACGACAGGCCTTGTGGCACTTCGTTGTTCAGGCGCAGGGCCTCTTCGAAGTCGTCGTAGGCCAGCACGTACAGGATCGGGGCGAAGGTTTCGTGGCGCACCACGTCGCTCTGCGCCGGCATTTCGGCAATGGCAGGCGACACGTAGTAGGCGTTCGGGTACTGGTCGGCCAGCTGACGCTCCCCACCAAACACCTGACCACCTTCGTCGCGGGCCTTGGCCAGCGCGCCCTGCATGGCATCGAACGACAGCTTGTCGATCAGCGGGCCGACCAGGTTGTCCTTGCGTGGGTCGCCGATGCGCACTTTGCCGTAGGCGGCTTTGACGCGGGCAACCACTTCGTCCTTGATCGAGCGGTGCACGATCAGGCGGCGCAGGGTGGTGCAACGCTGGCCGGCGGTGCCGACAGCCGAGAACAGGATGCCGCGCACGGCCAGGTCCAGGTCGGCGCTCGGGGCCAGGATCATGGCGTTGTTGCCACCCAGCTCGAGGATGCTGCGGCCAAAGCGGGCAGCAACACGTGGCCCCACTTCGCGGCCCATGCGGGTGCTGCCGGTGGCGCTGACCAGCGGTACGCGCGGGTCGTCGACCATGGCTTCGCCAGCTTCGCGGCCACCGATGACCAGTTGCGCCAGGCCAGCCGGGGCATCGCCGAAGGCTTTCAGGGCTTTTTCGAACAGCGCCTGGCAAGCCAGGGCGGTGAGCGGGGTTTTCTCAGACGGTTTCCACACCACCGAGTTACCGGCCACCAGGGCCAGGGCGGTGTTCCAGGCCCAGACGGCGACCGGGAAGTTGAAGGCGCTGATCACGCCGACCACGCCCAGCGGGTGCCAGGTTTCACGCATGTGGTGGCCCGGGCGCTCGGAGGCGATGGTCAGGCCGTACAGCTGACGCGACAGGCCAACGGCGAAGTCGCAGATGTCGATCATTTCCTGTACTTCGCCCAGGCCTTCCTGGGTGATCTTACCGGCTTCGATCGATACCAGCTCGCCCAGGTCGGCCTTGTGCTCACGCAGCACTTCGCCAAACAGGCGCACCAGTTCGCCACGGCGCGGGGCCGGCACAGTGCGCCAGGCTTCGAAGGCGCTTTGGGCCTGGTCGATGCGGGCGATGGTCTCGGCCTTGCCGAGCAGTTTCACCGAGGCGATCTGGCTGCCGTCGATCGGCGTGTGAACAGGGTAGTCGCCCTGGGTGTAAGCCTCGGCAGCAACGCCAAGGCGCTCGAGCAATCCAGCAACCATTTGTGCATCTCCTACATCGGGTGATGGGGTGGAAAAATGATGTGGATCAGTATTAATCCGATCACATAGGTACAACAAACGACCTTTATTCCGCATATCATTCCGCCAGGTAATGATTTGAGCCGCAGAGACCGCTATGTCCAAACGCCTGGTGCCCTCCATGACCGCCCTGCAGTGCTTTGAAGCTGCAGCCCGCCATTTGAGCTTTACCCGTGCCGCCGAAGAGCTGCACCTGACCCAGAGCGCGGTCAGCAAGCAGGTGGCGCAGCTTGAAGACATGCTGCGCCACCACCTGTTTCTGCGCATTCGCAGGCGCCTGCAATTGACCCCGGCCGGCAGCCTGTACCTGGCCGAGGTCAACAAGATCCTCACCCAGGTGGACATGTCCAGCCGCTACGTACTCACCTACGGCGAGCAGACCGAGATATTGAAGGTAGCCACTCAACCGAGTTTTGGCGTGCGCTGGCTGATCCCGCACCTGAAAGGTTTTGGGAAGCGGCACAGCAATATTCACCTCGATATCCGCAACGAGATGGAGCCGTTTGCCCTGTTGCAGGGCTCGGCGGACGTGGTGTTTTTCTACGGCCAGGGCACCTGGCCGGGGGCCACCTGCGTGGAGCTGTTCCGCGAAGAGGTGGTGCCGGTGTGCGCGCCGGAGCTACTGGCCGGGCGCACACTGGGCGATGCCGCAGAGCTTGCCGACCTGGTGCTGTTGCAGAGCACGTCGCGGCCGGAGGCGTGGCATGAGTGGTTCCTGGAGCAGGACCTGCAGAGCGTCAGCGCTTACCACGGGCCACGCTTCGATACGTTCTATATGGCCTTGAGCGCGGCGCAGGCCGGGTGCGGGGTGGCGCTGGTGCCGCGTTACCTGGCGGCGAAAGAGTTGGCGGACGGGAGCCTGGTGGTGCCTTGGAACCATGCGATGCGCAGTGCCGGAGCGCATTATCTGGCGTATGCCGAGCATGCGGCGGAGGTGCCCAAGGTCAGGGCATTGGTGGAGTGGATTCACGAGCAGCTTCAGGCTTGAGGGCCTCTTCGCGGGTGAACCCGCGAAAGAGCCCTGAAGGTCGATCAAAAAAGGAATGACACACTCACTTTTTTTCGCTTGTGAGCCAAGTGCATTCCCAGCTTTCATGTAAGCGTCCGAACCCAACCAGGAAGCTAGCGATGCCCGCCCACGATTTCGTCAGCCCAGACAGCATTCGCGCGCAGTTCTCTGCCGCCATGTCGCTCATGTACAAACAGGAAGTGCCCCTGTACGGCACGCTGCTGGAGCTGGTGAGCGAAATCAACCAGCAGGTCATGGCCCAGCAGCCCAAGGTTGCCGAGGCCCTGCGCTGGACCGGGGAAATCGAGCGACTGGACCAGGAACGCCATGGCGCCATCCGCGTTGGCACCGCCGAAGAGCTGGCCACCATCGCCCGCCTGTTTGCCGTCATGGGTATGGAGCCGGTCGGCTACTACGACCTGAGCTCTGCTGGCGTGCCGGTGCACTCCACCGCCTTCCGTGCCGTGCATGAACAGTCGTTGCATGTCAGCCCGTTCCGTGTGTTCACCTCGCTGCTGCGCCTGGAGCTGATCGACAACCCGCAACTGCGCGAGCTGGCACAGGGCATCCTGGCCAAGCGCCAGATCTTCACCAGCCGCGCCCTCGAACTGATCGCCCAAAGCGAGCGCGATGGCGGGCTGAACGCCGCAGATGCCGGGGCGTTCGTGCAGGAAGCGTTGCACACCTTCCGCTGGCACCATGACGCCACCGTCACCGCCGAGCAGTACCAGCAGTTGCACGACCAGCACCGCCTGATCGCCGATGTGGTGGCCTTCAAGGGCCCGCACATCAACCACCTGACCCCACGTACCCTGGACATCGATGCGATCCAGGTCGGCATGCCGGCCAAAGGCATCCCGCCGAAGGCCGTGGTCGAAGGCCCGCCTACCCGTCGCCACCCGATCCTGCTGCGACAGACCAGCTTCAAGGCCTTGCAGGAAAAGGTCGCGTTCAGCGACCAGCAGGGCAGCGAAGGCAGCCACACCGCCCGTTTCGGCGAGATCGAACAACGCGGTGCGGCGCTGACGCCGAAGGGTCGCCAGCTGTACGACAAGCTGCTCGATGCCACCCGCGCTGCCCTGGGTGGCGCACCGGTCGAGGCCAACGCCGAGCGCTACATGTCGCTGCTGAAAGAAACCTTTGCAGCATTCCCGGACGACCTGGCGCAGATGCGTGAACAGGGCCTGGCATACTTCCGCTACTTCGCCACCGAGAAAGGCCTGGCTGCGCGTGACCAGGAAGGCCGCCCGACCACCCTGCAAGGGCTGATCGACGCAGGCCATGTGCACTTCGAGGCGCTGGTGTACGAGGACTTCCTGCCGGTGAGCGCGGCGGGCATCTTCCAGTCCAACCTGGGCGACGATGCGCAGGCCGAATATGGCAGCAATGCCAACCGCGATGCGTTCGAGGCAGCGTTGGGGTTGCAGGTGCAAGATGAGCTGGCGCTGTATGCGCAAAGTGAACGCCGGTCGCTGCAAGCCTGTGCGCAGGCGTTGAACCTGGGCTCGATGTAATGCATTGCGGCCCTTTCGCGGGTTTACCCGCGAAAGGGCCGGTACAGGCGATCAAAGAGGCGGCAGGATTTCCACATTCGGCAAGTCCATCGCCGCCACCTCGTCTTCCAGAAAAGCACTCAGCCGCCGCAACCGCTCCCCCCCTGGCCGGGTACGCGGCCACACCAGGTAATAATCCATTCCACTGGGCACCGCCGTCGGCCATGGCAGGCTCAAGCGCCCCTGCGCCACATCCTCGGCCACCATCAGCAAATCGCCCATGGAAATCCCATAGCCGCGCGCCGCCGCAATCATGCCCAGCTCCAGGGTATCGAACACCTGCCCGCCCTTGAGCGAAACCTTGTCGCTCAACCCCATGCGTTCCAGCCACTCCCGCCAGTCGCGCTTGTCCACCGTGGGGTGCAGCAGCTCGATAGAGGCCAGCCGGTGCTCGTCCCACGGCACTTTTTCCAGCAGGTCTGGCGCCCCTACGGGTATCAGCAACTCCGGGAACAGCTTGCGCACTTCCCAGTCCGGCGGGAACACCCCGTCGCTGAGCAACACCGCGCAATCGAACGGTTCCTGGTTGAAGTCCACATGGTCAACGTCCATCCAGGCACTGGTCAGCTGTACTTCATTGCCTGGCTGCAGGTGACGGAAACGGCTCAAGCAAGCCAGCAACCAGCGCATGGTCAGGGTCGAGGGGGCCTTCATGCGCAGGATGTCGTCTTCACCGCGCAAGGTATCGCAGGCCCGCTCCAGCGCCGCGAAGCCTTCGCGAACGCCTGGCAGCAATACCCGTGCGGCCTCGGTCAGTTGCAGGTTGCGGCCACTGCGCACGAACAGGCGGCAGGCGAAGTGATCCTCCAGCGTGCGGATATGCCGGCTGACCGCACTCTGAGTGATCGACAGTTCCTCACCGGCACGGGTGAAGGAACTTAGCCGTGCGGCGGCTTCGAATGCGCGAAGGGCATACAACGGTGGAAGCTGACGGGACATGAGGCACCTGCCATACGGGGCTGTGGAGCGGATCACCAAGAAGCATATATACATGAGTCAGACTCATGCCAATGATCGCTTTTATCCTTTTGTGCAAAGTTGACCAAAGCCTCAGAATCGCCCTTCGTTCATCACCTCAGGAAGAAGGACAGCCCTCATGCACGTCGCGCCCACCACAGAACTCAAGGCTTTGCTGCGCCTGGCCGGGCCGCTGATTGCCTCGCAGTTGGCGCACATGCTGATGGTGCTGACCGACACCCTGATGATGGCCCGCATCAGCCCGCAGGCCCTGGCCGGTGGCGGTCTAGGTGCAGCCAGCTACTCGTTCGTGTCGATCTTCTGCCTGGGTGTGATCGCCGCAGTCGGCACCCTGGTGGCGATTCGCAAGGGTGCCAACGATATCGAAGGCGCGACCCGACTGGCGCAGAGCGGCCTGTGGCTGGCCTGGGGCCTGGCACTGTTCGCCGCGCTGGTGCTGTGGAACCTGGAGCCGGTGCTGCTACTATTCGGGCAAAAGCCCGAGAACGTGGCCTCGGCGGCCGAATTCCTCACGCTGCTGCCACTGGCACTGCCCGGCTACCTGACGTTCATGGCGTTGCGCGGTTTCACCAGTGCGCTGGGGCGCTCGACCCCGGTGATGGTCATCAGCCTGGCCGGCACGGTGCTCAACTACCTGTTCAACGTGGCGCTGATCGAGGGCATGTTCGGCCTGCCCAAGCTGGGCCTGATGGGCATCGGCCTGGTCACCGCGGTGGTGTCGATGGGCATGGCTATCGCGCTGGCGCTGTATATCCGCTGGCACTCGGCCTATGCCGCCTACCCGCTGCGCCAGGGCCTGTCGCGCCCGTCGCTGCCAGCACTGCGCGAGCTGTGGCGTCTGGGGCTGCCAATTGGCGGTACCTACATGGTGGAAGTGGGCCTGTTCGCCTTCGCCGCGCTGTGCATGGGCGTGCTGGGCAGTACCGAGTTGGCCGCGCACCAGATCGCCCTGCAGATCGTGTCCACGGCATTCATGGTGCCGACAGGGCTGTCGTATGCGGTGACCATGCGGGTGGGCTTGTATTACGGCGCTGGCAACCTGCTGGCGGCGCGCAGCGCCGGGCGCGTGGGCATTGGCTTCGGGGCGATGATCATGTTTGCCTTCGCCGCGCTGTTCCTGCTGCTGCCCGAGGCGCTGGTGGGGCTGTTTATCGACCGTAACGACCCGGCCTTTGCCGCGATCTTCCAGGTGGCCGTGCAGTTGCTGATGGTGGCGGCGTGGTTCGAGCTGTTCGATGGCATGCAGACGATTGCCATGGGCTCGATCCGCGGGCTGAAGGATGCCAAGACCACCTTCCTGATCGGGCTGGTGTGCTACTGGCTGGTGGGTGCGCCGAGTGCGTGGCTGTTCGCGTTCAACCTGGGCGCCGGCGCGGTCGGGATCTGGTGGGGCTTGGCGCTGGGGCTGGCGTGTGCGGCGGTGGCGCTGACGTTTGGCTTTGAGTGGCGGATGAAGCGGCTGCTGGGGAAGGCCGGTTCACCTGACAGGTCTGTGGTGTCTGTTTGATTGTTGGGGCCGCGAAAGGAGGGCGAAGCCCTCCCCTGCTATCTCAAACGCTAACCAGCTTCGGCCTGCTGCAATCCAGCAAAAATTCGATCAATTCCCCCACCGGCAGCGGCTTGCTGACCAGGTAGCCCTGCACCTGATCGCACCCAAACCCTCGCAACAAGGCCAGTTGCGCTTCACTCTCCACCCCCTCGGCCACCACCTCCAGGTTGAGGTTATGCGCCAGGTTGATCATGGCATGCACCAGCTTGCGGTTTTCCTCGCGCATTTCCATTTCGGCCACAAAGCTGCGGTCTACCTTGAGCAAGGTGATCGGCAGGCTGTTGAGGTGCACGAACGAAGAGAACCCGGTGCCAAAATCGTCGAGCGAGAAGCGCACACCCAGGCGGCCGAGGGCATCCATGGTCTGGCGTACCAGTTCGTTGCGGCGCATCACTGCCGTTTCGGTCAGCTCGAACTCCAGCCAACGGGCATCCACACCATGCTCGATGATCAGGCGGCTCAGGGTGGCCAGCAGCTGGCTGTCCTGGAACTGGCGGAAGCTGAGATTAACCGCCATGTGCAGCGGTTCCAGGCCGCGCTCGCACAGCGCCTGCATGTCGCGCAGCGCCCGGGAAATCACCCAGTAACCCAGCGGCACGATCAGGCCACTTTGCTCGGCCAACGGCACGAACTCGCTGGGCGGCAGCAGCCCGCGCTCGGCATGGCGCCAGCGCACCAGCGCCTCCAGGCCAACGATGCGTCCGTCCGCCAGGTCAAGCCGTGGCTGATAGTGCAGCTCCAGCTCATCACGGCGCAGGGCGCGGCGTAGCTCGCTTTCCAAATCGGCCAGGCTACGGGCGTTGCGGTTGATGCGCTCGTTGAACACATGGAAGGTGCAGCCTTGGCTACCCTTGGCCTGGCGCATGGCGATGTGGGCGTGCCACATCAAAGGGTCGGCCCCCGCTTGGGCGCGGGCATGGGCCAGGCCCAGGCTGCAGCCCAGCAGCAGGCTTTCGCCGTCGATGAAGTAGGGTTCGGCCAAGGCTTCGACGATACGCTCGGCAATCCATTCGGCGCGGTTGGCGTCGCGGCGGGTGTCGATCAGCAGGGCAAACTCGTCGCTGCCCAGGCGGGCCAGCTGGTCACCCGCCTCCAGCTGGTTTTGCAGCCGCGCCACCACCTGCAAAATCAGCCGGTCGCCGCTCTGGTGGCCGAGGGCATCGTTGACGTGGCGGAAGTTGTCCAGGTCCAGGTGGCCCAAGGCAACGCCACGGCCTTCGTTTTCGGCCAGGCGCGCAGTCAGCAAGGCCTGGAAACCTTGGCGGTTGGCGATGCCGGTCAGGGGGTCCTGCTCAGCCAGGCGCTGCAAGGTGGCCACCAGCACTCCACGCTCACGTACATGACGCAGCGAGCGGCGCAAGGTATCGGCATTGAGCTGGCCGCGTACCAGCCAGTCGCTGACGGCCGTGGGCGCCACCTCGGGCTCGTGGTCGAGCAGCAGGATGGTCGGCAGGTCGCAGCGCCCGGGCACGGGCTGCAGGGCCGGGGTTGCCAGCACCACAGCCTGGCGATCATTGCTGAACAGGCTGTCGACGGATTCCCAGTTCGGGGCGGTAAGCAGCACGGCGCTGCCGCTCAGGGCAGGCATGCAAGCGTGCAACAAGGCGGCCCATTCCGGCTCATCAGCCAACAGCAGCAAACGCAAAGGTTCGACAGGCGTGGACAAGCGGACTCCTTAGGGCTTCACGGTGCAACGATAACTGGCGGGTATGCTACTGCATTTAATGAAAATGATTTTCACTTTTATACATGTTTTTACGGGTGTAGCATCCCGACGTATTTTGTCGTGCATCCTGCTCGAAACGAGCCGAACCGGCAAATATGATTTTTTCAGGTGCTAGGATTAGTCCCACTAATAGTAGGCCGGATAAAAGTCTGACTCAGACGTCAGACGGTCGCGCCATAACGGCCCCATGCCTGTTAGAATGCGCGGCTATTTTCTGGCGACCCCCGGTTTCTAGCATGTCCCGACTCAATCCCCGGCAGCAGGAAGCCCGTGACTACGTCGGCGGCCCTCTTTTGGTGCTCGCCGGTGCAGGTTCGGGCAAGACCAGCGTGATCACGCGCAAGATTGCCCACCTGATCCAGAACTGCGGCATCCGTGCCCAGTACATCGTGGCGATGACCTTTACCAACAAGGCCGCGCGCGAGATGAAGGAACGTGTCGGCACCTTGCTGCGCCCGGGGGAAGGCCGTGGCCTTACGGTGTGTACCTTCCACAACCTGGGCCTGAACATCATCCGCAAGGAGCACGAGCGCCTGGGCTACAAGCCGGGCTTCTCGATCTTCGACGAGTCCGACATCAAGGCGTTGCTGTCGGACATCATGCAGAAGGAATACTCCGGCGACGACGGCATCGACGAGATCAAGAACATGATCGGTGCCTGGAAGAACGACCTGATCCTGCCGCCCGAAGCCCTGGAAAAGGCGCGCAACCCGCGCGAGCAGACCGCCGCCATCGTCTACACCCACTACCAGCGCACACTCAAGGCGTTCAACGCGGTGGACTTCGACGACCTGATCCTGCAGCCGGTCAAGCTGTTCCAGGAGCATCCCGAGGTGCTGGAACGCTGGCAGAACCGCGTGCGCTACCTGCTGGTGGACGAATACCAGGACACCAACGCCAGCCAGTACCTGCTGGTGAAGATGCTGATCGGCATGCGCAACCAGTTCACCGTGGTAGGCGACGACGACCAGTCGATCTATGCCTGGCGCGGTGCCCGTCCCGAGAACCTGATGCTGCTCAAGGAGGACTACCCCTCCCTGAAGATCGTCATGCTGGAGCAGAACTACCGCTCCACCAGCCGCATCCTGCGCTGTGCCAACGTGCTGATCGCCAACAACCCGCACGCGTTCGAGAAGCAACTGTGGAGCGAGATGGGCGTGGGCGACGAGATCCGCGTGATCCGCTGCAAGAACGAGGAAGCCGAGGCCGAGCGCGTGGCCATGGAGATCCTCACCTTGCACCTGCGCACCAACCGCCCGTACAGCGACTTCGCCATCCTTTACCGTGGCAACTACCAGGCCAAGCTGATCGAGCTGAAGCTGCAGCACCACCAGGTGCCATATCGCCTGTCGGGCGGCAACAGCTTCTTCGGTCGCCAGGAGGTCAAGGACCTGATGGCGTACCTGCGCCTGCTGGTGAACCCGGACGATGACAACGCCTACCTGCGCGTCATCAACGTACCGCGCCGGGAAATCGGCTCCACCACCCTGGAAAAGCTCGGCAACTATTCCACCGAGCGCGGCATTTCGATGTACGCCGCCAGCGAGGAGCTGGGCCTGGGCGAGCACCTGGATGCCCGCTACACCGAGCGTTTGCAGCGTTTCAAGCACTGGCTGGACGGGGTACGCCAAAAGGTTGCCCTGGAAGACCCGATTGCCGCGCTGCACGAGATGATCCGCGACATCGACTACGAGAACTGGATTCGCCAGCAGACCGCCAGTGACAAAGCTGCCGATTTCCGCATCAGCAACGTCTGGTTCCTGGTCGAAGCGCTGAAGAACACCCTCGAGAAGGATGAAGAGGGTGACATGACCATCGAGGACGCCATCGGCAAGCTGGTGCTGCGCGACATGCTCGAGCGCCAGCAGGAAGAGGAAGAGAACGCCGAAGGTGTGCAGATGATGACCCTGCACGCCTCCAAGGGCCTGGAGTTCCCCTACGTGTTCATCATGGGCATGGAAGAGGAAATCCTCCCGCACCGCTCCAGCATCGAGGCCGACACCATCGAAGAGGAACGCCGCCTGGCCTACGTGGGCATCACCCGCGCACGCCAGACGCTGGCCTTCACCTTCGCTGCCAAGCGCAAGCAGTACGGTGAAATCATCGACTGCACGCCCAGCCGGTTCCTCGACGAACTGCCACCGGACGACCTGGCCTGGGAGGGCCTGGACGATGCACCGGTCGAGGTGAAGGCCGCACGCGGCAATAACGCCCTGGCCGATATCCGGGCAATGCTCAAACGCTGATCAACCATTACTCTTAAACTTTGCCGCTATTTGCGGCCACCTTTGCTACATCGAGGAAAACAAAGTGGAAGCACTGCATCAGAAGATTCGCGAAGAAGGCATCGTGCTTTCCGACCAGGTTCTTAAAGTCGACGCGTTTCTCAACCACCAGATCGATCCGGCGCTGATGCAGCTGATCGGTGACGAGTTCGCCCGCCTGTTCGCTGACGCGGGCGTGACCAAGATCGTCACCATCGAAGCCTCGGGCATTGCCCCGGCGGTGATGACGGGCCTGAAGCTGGGCGTGCCGGTGATTTTCGCCCGCAAGCACCAGTCGCTGACCCTGACCGAGAACCTGCTGACCGCCTCGGTGTATTCCTTCACCAAGCAGACCGAAAACACCGTGGCCATCTCGCCGCGCCACCTCAACAGCAGCGACCGCGTGCTGGTGATCGACGACTTCCTGGCCAACGGCAAGGCGTCGCAGGCGCTGATCTCGATCATCAAGCAAGCCGGCGCCACCGTGGCGGGCCTGGGTATCGTCATCGAAAAGTCGTTCCAGGGCGGCCGTGCCGAGCTGGACAGCCAGGGCTACCGCGTTGAATCGCTGGCCCGGGTGAAGTCGCTGGAAGGTGGTGTGGTCAGCTTCATCGAGTAAGCACCATTGGGGCCGCTTTGCGGCCCTTTCGCGGCACAAGGCCGCTCCTACAGGCGATCGCATTCTCACTGTAGGAGCGGCCTTGTGCCGCGAAAGGGCTGCAAAGCAGCCCCGGCAATCTTCAGGTCGCCGCCAGTCCCGCCAGCAGCAGCCGCTGATAAAGCTCCTCCTTTAGCCCATGCGGCTGATCCAATTGCATCCTCGTCAGGTGCCCCTCATACCCCTCCGGCCCCGGCGCATCCAGCGCTGCCTTGCCCAACTCCAGCACCTCGCTCAGCTTGAACTTGCTTTTCAACCAGGTCAGCGCCCGCAGCAGGTCACGCTCTTCGGCCGTAAAATCCGTCCCCATCGGGTACTCCGGGAACAACCGCGCATGCCGCGCCCGGATTGCCTCCAGACGCTGTGGCGTATTGTCAGTAAACCGCGCATCCAGCTGAAAATCCCTGGGCAGCTTGCCGGCCTCTTTCGCCTGCTCGGTCAGCCCCTGCTGGAACCGCGAATCGCACACTGCCAGTAACCGCGCAATCACCTCGCTGTCGGTCTGCCCGCGAAGGTCGGCAATGCCGTACTCGGTCACCACGATATCGCGCAGGTGCCGGGGGATGGTGCAGTGGCCATAGGTCCAGAACAGGTTAGAGGTCACCTCCCCGCCCGACTCACGCCAGCTGCGCAGCAGCAAAATCGAGCGCCCACCCTCCAGTGCATGAGCCTGGGCGACGAAGTTGTACTGCCCACCCACGCCGCTGAGCACACGGCCATCTTCCAGCTGATCGGCCACCCCGGCACCGAGCAGCGTCATGCCGAACGCCGTGTTGATGAAGCGCGCATCGCGCCGCTGGTGCCGCTTGAGTTCTTCCTGCCCGTACAGCTCGTTGATGAAGCTGATACGGGTCATGGCAAACCGTGCGCGCTGCTCAAGCGGCATCTCCCTCAGCCGCTGGTAGAACGCTTGAGGCCCGAGGAAAAAGCCACCATGCAACAACGGCCCCTGCTCATCGGCCGAGCGCCGTAGCAAGCCCGCTTCGGCCAGCACCAACAGGCCGTTAACGAACATTTCGCTGCAGCCGTACAGGCCTTCGGCAAAAGTCTCCAGCCCCCCTTCCCGCTCAATCAGCGCCTGCCACGGGCCGATATCCAGCTCGTCGAGCAGGGCCCGGTAGCCCGCGTTGTCGCCCTGGCGCGCCAGCAACGCTGCAGCGACTGCATCCCCCATGGCACCGATGCCGATCTGCAAGGTGCCGCCGTCACGCACCAGCGTGCTGGCGTGCAAACCAATGCAGTGATCCTGGGTGTTGACCGGCATGTTCGGCGTGGAGAACAACCGGCGCTGCTCGGCTTCATCGATCAGCAGGTCGAACGCATCGATGGGCAATTCCGCATCGCCGGGCATGTACGGCAGTTCGGTATGTACCTGGCCAAGCATCAGGATGGTTTCGCCGGCCGCACGGCGCTTGGCGATCATTGGCAGCAGGTCGAGGGTGATGTCGGGGTTACAGGCCAGGCTGAGGTGGACGGGCTTCTCGGGAGTGGCAGCGACCAGTTGCGCGATCAGGTTCAGGCCCTTGGCATTGATGTCACGGGCGGCGTGGCTGTAGTTGCTGCTGATGTAGTCCTGCTGGGCCGATTCGCTGTGCAGCAGGCTGCCGGGCTGCATGAAAAACTGCTCTACGCGGATGTTTGGCGGCAGGCTGTCGTTGCGCAGGTCGGCGAGGTAGGTGAGCTCTTCGTAGTCGGCGAAGACGCGCTCGACGAAGGGTTCGAGAAAGCGTCGTTGCAGGCCGTCGCCCAGTGGTGGTCGGCCGAGGGTCAGCGCGGTGTAGATGGTCAACTGCCGCTCTGGCAGATCGCGCACCCGGGCATAGAGGGCGTTTACGAAAGCGTTAGGCTTTCCCAGACCCAAGGGCAGGCCCATGTGGATATGGGCTGGCAGCCGGGACAGGACCTGCTCGACAGCCTGGTCGATGGCGCAGAGGTGCATCGGGGCCTCCTGAGACATGGGTTCAGGGGTTGGACACAGGCCTACGGCAATTGGTTGCCTGCACTGGAGCCCATAAACAAAACCCGCCATCAAAGGCGGGCTTCGTGCAATTCAGCTGTAGATCACAGCCCGGACATTTTCTTGATCGCGCCTTTCAGGTCGTCATCCGAGCAGTCCGCGCAGGTGCCTTTCGGCGGCATGGCGTTGATGCCGGTAATGGCCTTGGCCAGGATGCCATCCAGCCCGCCCTGGTGGTCGGCGCGTTCTTTCCACGCGGCGGTGTCGCCAATTTTCGGCGCGCCGAGCAGGCCGGTGCCATGGCAGGCATTGCAGTGCTTGGCGATGATGTCATCCGGCGTTTTGGCGCCCCCGCCCCCCGCCGCTGCAGCCACTTCCATGCCTTTGCATTCCTGGCCCTGGACACACACCTGGCCGACCGGCTCCAGGCGCTTGGCAATGTCGTCGTTGGTCGCAGCGGTTGCGCTCATTGCCCAGAGGGCGAATACGGCTGCTGGTACGGCCAGCATCTTCTTGATTTGGTTCACGCGAACACCCTCATGGTGGCTAATCACGCTCGCGGCCACGAAACGGCGAGCGTTGAAAAGTATAGCGGGAACCCAGAGGCCGTGAA
The DNA here is from genome assembly GCF_003202095.1 of Pseudomonas sp. LAIL14HWK12:I1. Classification (NCBI taxonomy): domain Bacteria; kingdom Pseudomonadati; phylum Pseudomonadota; class Gammaproteobacteria; order Pseudomonadales; family Pseudomonadaceae; genus Pseudomonas; species Pseudomonas sp. LAIL14HWK12:I1. The sequence goes on along the minus strand of NZ_QJKG01000002.1, from coordinate 239,258 downwards.
ACGACCCTACACGGGAAAGGGGTATTGCCGAATCAATGCACTGCGCTGGATCAAAAGTTTGAAGGCGTCGCTGCGCTGATCAACCGCGCGGGCTGGTCGAAGGGGTTGCGAAAACGGTGCGGGCGGGTGCTTTCGAAGTAATAGCTGTCGCCTTCTTCGAGGATGAAGATCTCGTTGCCGACCACCAGTTCCAGGCGGCCTTCCAACAAGATGCCGGTTTCCTCGCCGTCATGGGTGAGCATCTCGGCACCGGTGTCGGCACCCGGCGGGTACACCTCGGTGAGAAAGGCGATGGCGCGGTTGGGGTGCGACTTGCCGACCAGCTTCATGGTCACCGCACCGTCCGAGATGTCGATCAGCTCGTGGGCCTTGTAAACGATCTGCGTGGGGCTTTGAGGTTCCAGCTCGACCGAAAAGAACTCGACCATGGACATGGGGATGCCGCTCAGCACCTTGCGCAGCGAGCTGATCGAGGGGCTCACACTGTTCTTCTCGATCATCGAGATGGTGCTGTTGGTCACGCCGGCACGCTTGGCGAGTTCACGCTGGGACAGGCCCTTGAGCTTGCGGATGGCTTGCAGTCGTTCGCCGACGTCCAAAGCTGGAGCCTCCTGAAACGGTGGAATGGGGGGTGGATGTGAACGATATCATGGCAATGCCGTTCAGTATTTACAACACACCGCCCCTCAACCTGTCCGCTTCAGCGTGTCATTCGCCGATGTAGTCCCGCGGTACGCGCTTCAGGTTGCAGAAGATCTGGTAAGGAATGGTGCCCGCGTGTGCGGCCACTTCACTGGCCAGCACCTGCTTGCCCCACAGCTCGACCGGGCTGCCGACAGTGGCTTGTGGCACGTCGGTCAGGTCGACGCTGAGCATGTCCATCGATACACGGCCAATCAGCTGGGTGCGCTGGCCGGCAACCAATACCGGGGTGCCGTTGGGCGCCTGGCGCGGGTAGCCGTCGGCATAGCCCATGGCAACCACGCCAACGCGGGTTGGCCGGGGGCTGACGAACTTGGCGCCATAGCCCACCGGCTCGCCGGCAGGCAGCTCGCGCACGCTGATGACCCGCGATTGCAAGGTCATGACCGGTTGCAGGCGTTGGGCCTGGGCCTGGGCCACTTCGAACGGGGTGGCGCCATACAGCATCAGGCCTGGGCGTACCCAATCGCTGGGGGCTTGTGGCCAGCCCAGCACGCCGGGGGAGTTGCGCAGGCTGCATTCGGCGGCCAGGCCCTGGCGGGCAGCCTCGAACACGGCAATCTGCTGGGCAGTGGCGTCGGCATCCAGCTCGTCGGCGCGAGCGAAGTGGCTCATCAGCACGATGCGAGAAACCTTGCCACTGGCCAGCAGGCGCCGGTAAGCCTCGTGGTAATCCTTGGGGTGCAGACCGACACGATGCATGCCACTGTCGAGCTTCAACCAGACAGTGAGCGGCTTGTGGACCTGGGTCTGCTCGATGGCTTCGAGCTGCCACAACGAATGCACCACACACCACAGGTCGTGCTCGGCGATCAGCGCCAGCTCGCTGACTTCGAAAAAGCCTTCCAGCAGCAGCACCGGGGCCTTGATACCGGCGGCGCGCAGTTCCAGCGCCTCTTCAATGCAGGCCACGGCAAAACCGTCGGCTTCGGCCTCCAGGGCCAGGGCGCAACGCACGGCGCCATGGCCATAGGCGTCGGCCTTGATCACGGCGAGGGCTTTGGCACCGGTCAGTTCACGGGCCAGACGGTAGTTGTGGCGCAGGGCCTGGAGGTCGATCAGGGCGCGGGCGGGACGCATGGCGGCTGCCTTATGGTGGTTCGGGTTGAAATCGGTGTTGGATTCTTCGCGGGCTCGCCCGCTCCCACAAGTACTGCACAGCTTTCAAAAGCTGTGAAATACCTGTGGGAGCGGGCGAGCCCGCGAAAGGGCCGGTACAGGCAATTACTGCTGGTGAGCCGGCGCAGTCTGCCCGTGCTTGGCCACTTCCGGGCTGTTGCCATAACGGGAAATGTCCAGGCCTTCGGCACTGATCTGCGGATTCTTGCGCGCAATCAGGTCGGCCAGCAGACGACCGGAGCCGCACGCCATGGTCCAGCCCAAAGTACCGTGACCGGTGTTCAGGAACAGGTTGCGGAACGCGGTCGCACCCACAATCGGCGTACCGTCCGGGGTCGCCGGGCGCAGGCCGGTCCAGAAGCTGGCCTGGCTCAGATCACCGCCGCGAGGATAAAGGTCGTTGACGATCATCTCCAGCGTTTCGCGCCGACGCGGGTTCAGCGACAGGTCAAAACCGGCGATTTCAGCCATGCCACCAACGCGGATGCGGTTGTCGAAACGGGTGATCGCAACCTTGTAGGTTTCATCAAGAATGGTCGACGTCGGGGCCATGTCGCCGTTGGTGATCGGCACGGTCAGCGAGTAGCCTTTAAGCGGATAAACCGGGGCCTTGATGCCCAGCGGCTTGAGCATCTGCGGCGAATAGCTGCCCAGCGCCAGCACGTAGCGGTCGGCAGTTTCCAGCTTGCCGTCGATCCACACGCCATTGATGCGGTCGCCAGCGAAGTCCAGGCGCTGGATGTCCTGGCCGAAGCGGAACTCCACGCCCAGCTTCAGCGCCATGTCGGCAAGCTTGGTGGTGAACAGCTGGCAGTCGCCAGTTTGGTCGTTAGGCAAGCGCAGGGCGCCGGCCAGGATGTCTTTCACACCCGCCAGGGCAGGTTCCACGCGGGCAATGCCGTCGCGGTCGAGCAATTCGTAAGGCACGCCGGACTGTTCGAGCACGGCAATGTCCTTGGCCGCAGCATCTACCTGAGCCTGGGTACGGAACAGCTGGGTAGTGCCCAGGCTGCGGTTTTCGTAATTGATGCCGGTTTCAGCGCGCAGCTCGTCGAGGCAGTCACGGCTGTACTCGGACAGACGCACCATGCGCTCTTTGTTCACCGCGTAACGGCTGGCGGTGCAGTTGCGCAGCATCTGTGCCATCCACAGGTACTGGTCGACGTCGCCGGTGAGCTTGATGGCCAGGGGGGCGTGGCGCTCCAGCAGCCACTTGATGGCCTTCAGCGGCACGCCAGGTGCGGCCCAGGGCGAGGCATAGCCGGGCGAGATCTGACCGGCGTTGGCAAAACTGGTTTCCATGGCCACCGCCGGCTGGCGGTCGACCACCGTCACTTCGAAACCTTGCCGGGCCAGGTAGTAGGCACTGGCGGTTCCGATTACGCCGCTACCAAGTACCAGAACTCGCATCGTTATATCCCTCACACGCGGCACGCCGCAGACTTTTATTGAAATGGCATGAATGGGGGCAGTATAGGAATTTGAGACCAGTGCAATTCACTATATAAAAGCCTATTATTGGCGAGAATTCTCGGCAAAATCGCCTTTCACGGAGGGGCATCCCCTATGAGAACCCAGCACCAGAGCAAGCGTGAACTGGACAAGATCGACCGTAACATCCTGCGCATCCTGCAGAATGACGGGCGTATTTCCTTCACCGAACTGGGCGAGAAAGTTGGGCTGTCCACCACCCCTTGCACCGAGCGGGTTCGCCGCCTGGAGCGCGAGGGCATCATCATGGGCTACAACGCCCGCCTGAACCCGCAGCACCTCAAGGGCAGCCTGCTGGTGTTCGTGGAAATCAGCCTGGACTACAAGTCGGGCGACACCTTCGAGGAGTTCCGCCGCGCGGTGTTGAAGCTGCCCCATGTGTTGGAGTGCCACCTGGTGTCGGGCGACTTCGACTACCTGGTGAAAGCGCGTATTTCGGAGATGGCGTCGTACCGCAAGCTGCTTGGCGACATCCTGCTGAAGCTGCCGCACGTGCGTGAGTCGAAGAGCTACATCGTGATGGAGGAGGTAAAGGAGAGCCTCTGCCTGCCAATTCCGGACTGAAGTCAGACCAACACCTGGCGGGTGGTGGCAATGAACTGATGGACCAGCTGCTCGGCGGCAGGGTCGATCATCGGTTCAGGGCCACGACCACGCGGGCAGGGCATGCGCGGCGTGGTGCCGAACAGGCGGCAGATCATGGGCCGCTCTTCATACACCGTGCAGCCGTTGGGGCCGAGGTGCACACAGTCCAGGCGCTCCAGAGCGGCGTCCTGTTCGGCCTGGGACTTGCGCGGGAGGCGGGCCATTTCTTCTGCCGAGGTGGTGACCGGGCCGCAGCAGTCGTGGCAGCCGGGTTCGCACTCGAATGAGGGGATGAGTTCGCGCAGGAAGTGGATTTTGTGGCGGTTGCAGGACATGGCGAAGATGGCTGTTTTATCCGGATAACGCTTGTGCTCGGTAAAGGTAGCGGACCTAGTAGTTCTGACAGTTGTGGGTAAGCCTACTTGCTACACACACTGACGAGACAGCGACCCAGTCCAGCTAATCGAGCCTAGCGAATGAAGAACCATATTCTACTCTTCTACAGCCGAAAGAAGCTTGTTGTGCTGAAAGGCACCCAGGATACGCTTCGCATCGTTCAGGCACTGGACCTCCCTCTCGCCGAAAGGAAAACCGCGGGTGTTGCCTTGGTCGCTCTAGATCAAAGACGAACGCCCGTAATGATCGGATCGAGTAAAACTCACCACTCTTTTGCATTTACTCCTTTTGGCCATATGCCCACTGCAATCTCAGTGAGCATTGGATTCGTCGGGGAGCGGTTGGATCTTGCCAGTGGTTGCTATCTACTCGGGGCGGGTCATCGCAGCTACAGTCCTGAATTGATGCGCTTCCATAGCCCCGACTCACAAAGCCCGTTCCTCAGAGGCGGGATCAATACTCATGCTTACTGCTCGAACGATCCGGTCAACTACTCGGACCCGTCGGGGCGAGTCAGGTTGCGTGACCTCCGCAAAGCTCCGCAAAGCCTTATTCATTCAATCTTCCAAGACAACCGTAATCAGCCTCCGGCACAGCCTACGCTGCCTCACTATTCACCAGCCGCCCCCGGAGCAGTAGTCACAGGTAAAAGCCCGGCCCCACCAACGTACTTTGGTTGGGGCGAGCCACCGCCGCCGTACGATCCAAATGCGCCGCTGAAATCCAACGGCAATCAGACAAGGCCGTATCACGTAACCCCAATGAATGGGGAGCAAGTTCTGGAAATGCACAATGGCAATATAAGGGTGGTCAACTCACTTATTGAGCTTACGCGGGCAAACGCTCAAGCCGGGAACAGAGCACTCCCGGCGGCTGTGTCTTTGAGGGCAACCAACACTCTGTTACGGATGAGTAAAAACAAGCTGCCCACACAAACCGACAACGGGATTCTTGCTGCGGTAGCTACAGCTCACCAGCTTTACGACATCCGTGGCGCCGGTACCATGGATGCGCCCGACCCAGCGCAATCTCTACCGTTGACGGTTGGGATAACAAGACAGACCTGAATAGCCGCTTGGTTGCCCCCTCTTGGTCCCGAGCTTATCCTCCATGCTTTGTCGATAACCTCGGGACCTGCACAATGATTCACAGCGCGCAGCACGCCGCCTCCTACTACGCCGCCAGCAGCGCGCCACACCCTGACTACGCCTTCCTGCAAGGCGCACACAGCGCCGATGTGTGCATCGTCGGCGGGGGCTACTCGGGCCTGAACACTGCCATCGAACTGGCCGAACGCGGCTTCTCGGTCATCCTGCTGGAAGCACGCAAACTGGGCTGGGGCGCCAGTGGGCGCAATGGCGGGCAGTTGATCCGTGGCGTTGGTCATGGCCTTGAACAGTTCCTGCCGGTAATTGGCGAGGACGGCGTGCGCAGCATGAAGCTGATGGGCCTGGAGGCCGTGCAGATCGTGCGCGAGCGGGTGGAAAAGCATGCCATCGCCTGTGACCTGACCTGGGGTTACTGCGACCTGGCCAACAAACCCGCCGAATTGCTGGGCTTTGCCGAGGACGCCGAAGAACTGCGCAGCCTGGGCTACGCGCATGAACTGCGTCTGGTCGGCAAAGATGATATCCACAGTGTGGTCGGCGCCGACTGCTATGTGGGTGGGTTGGTCGACATGGGCTCGGGGCACCTGCACCCGCTCAACCTGGCCCTGGGCGAAGCCGCCGTGGCAGCCCGCCTAGGCGTGAAGCTGTTCGAGCAGTCCGAGGTCACCCGTATCGACTATGGTCCCGAGGTTCAGGTGCATACTGCCCAAGGCCGGGTGCGCGCCAAGACCCTGGTACTGTGCTGCAACGCCTATCACAACAACCTCAACCGCGAACTGGGCGGCAAGGTGCTGCCAGCCGGCAGCTACATCATCGCCACCGAGCCGCTGGGTGAGGAACGCGCGCGCAGGTTGCTGCCGAAAAACATGGCGGTGTGCGACCAGCGTGTGGCGCTGGACTACTATCGCCTGTCTGCCGACAACCGCCTACTGTTCGGTGGGGCCTGCCATTACTCGGGCCGCGACCCGAAGGACATTGCCGCCTACATGCAGCCGAAGATGCTCAAGGTGTTCCCTGAGTTGGCCGACGTGCGCATCGATTACCAGTGGGGTGGCATGATCGGCATCGGCGCCAACCGCCTGCCCCAGGTAGGCCGCCTGGCCAGCCAGCCGAACGTGTATTACGCCCAGGCCTATTCAGGCCATGGGCTCAACGCCACCCACCTGGCCGCGCGCCTGCTGGGCGAAGCCATCAGCGGCCAGCAGAGCGGGCGTTTCGACCTGTTCGCCAAGGTGCCACACATCACCTTCCCTGGCGGCAAGCACCTGCGCTCGCCGCTGCTGGCATTGGGGATGCTGTGGCACCGGCTTAAAGAACTGGTCTAACGCCTCAATCTTTCCAGAAGGGCTTACGCCCTTCTGTCCGGGCCTGCTCCCAGCTCAGCCCGACATCGCGCAGCTCGTCATCCGTCAACTGCAGCAGCGCCCTGCGGGTGTGCCAGCGATGCAGCATCAGCCCCCAACGCCCCAAACCCTCCGGCGCGTTGAATACCTTGGCCTGCTGCCCGACTTCCAGCTCCCTGGCCAACAGTTGCAAGCGCACATCGCTCATGCCACCCATCGCTGCGTACTCCCGTTCGATTGATACCGTGGAGAAAGCATGCGCGTCGGCAGCACCGGCAATACAGATCCAATACAGCCTTATTATTCCCATACAGAATTGGCTGAAGATCGACTGAATGCTGTATTTTCAACCCAACTGTACCGGTCGTTATGCCAATGCAGCGCAGGAGTATGCCGTGACCCTCTACCTGAACCTCGCCGAACTGCTCGGCGCCCGCATCGAACAGGGCCTGTACCGCCCCGGCCAGCGCCTGCCGTCGGTGCGCGCCCTGAGCGTGGAGCATGGCGTCAGCCTGAGCACCGTGCAGCAGGCCTACCGCACGCTCGAAGACAGCGGCATGGTCTCGCCACGGCCCAAGTCCGGCTACTTCGTCAGTGACCACCGCCTGCTGCCAGCCCTGCCCGCCGTCAGCCGCCCGGCCCAACGCCCGGTGGACATCTCGCAGTGGGAACAGGTGCTGGAACTGGTGCGCAGCACCCCACGCAAGGATGTGGTCCAGCTCGGCCGCGGCATGCCCGACATCGACAGCCCCACCCTCAAGCCGCTGCTGCGCAGCCTGGCGCAGTTGAGCCGGCGGCAGGACATGCCAGGCCTGTACTACGACAACATCCACGGCAACCTGGCCCTGCGTGAACAGGTTGCCCGGCTGGTGCTCGATTCCGGTTGCCGCCTGGGCCCGGCTGACCTGGTGATCACCACCGGCTGCCACGAGGCGCTGTCGTGCAGCATCCGCGCCGTGTGCGAGCCGGGCGACATCGTTGCCGTCGACTCCCCCAGCTTCCACGGCGCCATGCAAACCCTGAAGGGCCTGGGTATGAAGGCGCTGGAAATCCCCACCGACCCGGTCACCGGCATCAGCCTGGAGGCGCTGGAGCTGGCCCTGGAGCAGTGGCCGATCAAGCTCATCCAGATCACCCCCAGCTGCAACAACCCGCTTGGCTACATCATGCCCGAGGCACGCAAGAAGGCCTTGCTGAGCCTGGCCCAGCGCTACGACGTGGCAATTCTGGAGGATGATGTCTACGGCGACCTGGCCTACACCTACCCGCGCCCGCGCACCCTCAAGTCGTTCGACGACGATGGCCGCGTGCTGCTGTGCAGTTCGTTCTCCAAAACCCTTGCCCCTGGCCTGCGAGTAGGTTGGGTGGCCCCTGGGCGCTATCTGGAACGCGTGCTGCACATGAAATACATCAGCACCGGCAGCACCGCCTGCCAGCCCCAACTGGCCATCGCCGACTTCATCGCCGCCGGGCACTATCAACCCCACGTCCGGCGTATGCGTAGCCAGTACCAACGCGGCCGCGACCTGATGAGCGACTGGGTGACCCGCTACTTCCCGGCAGGCACCCGGGTGAGCCGGCCCCAAGGCGGCTTCATGCTCTGGGTAGAATTGCCCGAACATTTCGATACGCTACGCCTGAACCGGGCTTTACTGGAGCAGGGCGTGCAGGTTGCCGTCGGCAGTATCTTCTCGGCCTCGGGCAAGTTCCGCCACTGCCTGCGCATGAACTTCGCAGCGCGGCCAACGCCGCAGATCGAAGCCGCCGTGCGCAAGGTTGGTGAAACCGCCCTTCGTCTACTGGATGAAGAAAGCGCCGACGCGTAACTTTGCGCCGCCCGCCACGGTCCAACCCCCTAAAGCCCTTGCTGCACAGGACGATCCACCCTTGAGACTCCAGCGAGCCTTGCCTCTGCTGCTGGTACTGTCGCTCGGCCTTACCGGCTGCGCCAGTGTCAGTGTGCCCCGCGAAACCAGCCAGGCGTTACCCGCCAACGACTCGGCCTTCGGCCGCTCGGTGCTGCGCCAGGCCGCGCCCTACGGGGGGCGCTCGGGCTTTCGCCTGCTGCCCAACAGCAACGAGGCATTCCGCGCCCGTGCCGAACTGATCCGCAACGCTCAGGCAAGCATCGACCTGCAGTATTACATCGTCCACGACGGCCTCAGCACCCGCGCACTGGTGCATGAACTGCTACGCGCCGCCGACCGTGGCGTGCGTGTGCGCATCCTGCTGGACGACACCACCAGCGATGGCCTGGATACCATCATGGGCACCCTGGATGCCCACCCGAACATCCAGATTCGCGTGTTCAACCCGCTGCACCTGGGCCGTAGTACAGGCGTGACGCGCGCCGTGGGCCGGCTGTTCAACCTGTCGCGCCAGCACCGGCGCATGCACAACAAACTGTTCCTGGTGGACAACAGCATGGCCATCGTGGGTGGCCGCAACCTGGGTGACGAGTATTTCGATGCCGAACCCAACCTCAACTTCACCGACATAGACCTGCTGGGTGTAGGCCCGGTGGCTGAACAGCTTGGCCACAGTTTCGACCAATACTGGAACAGCGCCCTGAGCCGGCCGATTACCGACTTCCTCTGGCGTGCTCCGGATGCCAATGACCTGCACGCCAGCCGCCATCGCCTGGAGGTGTCCCTGGCCGAAGCCAGAACCCGGCGCAAGGCCCTGTACGACCGCCTGATGGCCTACCAGTCGCAGCCGCGCCTGGATGTATGGCGCAACGAGCTGATCTGGGCTCATGCCCAGGCGTTGTGGGATGCACCGAACAAGGTGCTGGCCGATGACGAACCCGACCCACAGCTGTTGCTGAGCCAGCAACTGGCACCGGACCTGGCCAACGTGCGCAGCGAGCTGATGCTGACATCGGCGTACTTCGTGCCGGGTGAACCGGGGTTGCTGTACCTGACCGGCCGCGCCGACGCCGGTGTTTCGGTGAAGCTGCTGACCAACTCGCTGGAAGCCACCGATGTACCGGCGGTGCACGGAGGCTACGCGCCCTATCGCCGGGCCTTGCTCGAGCACGGGGTGCAGCTGTACGAGCTGCGCCGCCAGCCCGGCGACCCCAGCGCGGGGCACCTGAGTTTCCGTGGCAGTTCGGATTCGAGCCTGCACACCAAGGCGATCGTGTTCGACCGGCGCAAGACCTTCATCGGCTCATTCAACTTCGACCCGCGTTCAGTGCTGTGGAACACCGAGGTAGGCGTGCTGGTGGACAGCCCGGAGCTGGCCGAATACACCCGCGAACTGGCCCAGCAAGGCATGGCGCCTGCGTTGAGTTACCAGGTGAAACTGGTGGGTAACAAATTGGTATGGGCGACCGAGGACAATGGTCAGCGGCACATGCTGACATCAGAGCCAGGTGGGATGTGGCGGCGGTTCAATGCCTGGATCAGCAAGGCCGTTGGCTTGGAGAAGATGTTGTAGCGGCAATTTCTGGGGCTGCTTTGCAGCCCCAAATCCCATCAGGCAGACACTGCCTCGAAAGCCCCACGCCGCTGGGTCAACACCACCAGCCCGGCAGCCCCGGCCGCCATCAGGAACAGCAATGCATGTCCGCTGATCCACTGGCTGCCGGCCCCCGCCAGCAACGGCCCGAGCAGGCAGCCAATACCCCAGAGCTGCGCCACATGGGCATTGGCCCTTACCAGCTCATCATCGCGGTAGCGCTCACCGATCAGCACCAGCGACAGGGTGAACAAGCCACCAGCACTGGCCCCGAACAGCACCCACAATGGCCACACAACCGGGGTATGCAGCAGCAGGGGAATCGCCAGGCTGGACACCAGCAGCGTTACCGCACACCCCGTGAACAATGCACGTCGCGACATATGGTCGGCCAGCGCGCCGATAGGCAGCTGCAGCACTGCATCACCCACCACCACGGTACTGACCATGAACAGGGCGATTTCAGTGGTAAAGCCTTGCTGCAGGCAATACACCGGCAGCAAGGTAAGGATCATCGCCTCGAACGAGGCGAACAGGGCGATGGCCCAGGCAATCACAGGCAAGCGCCGGCAGAAGGCGAACAAGTCGCGGAAGGTAACGCTGCAGGCCTCTGTGCTCGGCGCTCCGCCACGCCCCAACAGCACCAGCGGTGCCGCCAGCAGCAGGCCGGTCGCGGCCCAGAAGCCGAAGTCGTCATCCGAGCCGAGAAAACCCAACACCAACGGCCCGGCCAGCTGGCTCAGGGCATAGCTGCTGCCGTACAAAGCCACCAGCCGGCCACGCCACTGCTCGACTACCAGCTGGTTGATCCAGCTTTCGCCGAGGATGAACACCACAGTGAGGGACATACCGATCATCAGCCGCAGCAACAGCCACAGCGGGTAGCTGGGCAGCAGCGCGACCAACCCGATCGACAGCGCCCCGCCCCACAGGCACAAGCGCATGGCCGACGGCACGCCGACCCAGCCGGCCAGTCGGCTGGCGATACTGGCGCCAGCCAGAACACCCAGCGCTGGCATCGCAGCCATTACGCCGATGGCGAAGCTGCCGTAGCCCCAAGCCTCCAGGCGCAGGGATACCAGCGGCATGCTTACGCCAAGGGCCAGCCCGACACTGAGTACGGATGCCAGCACGGCGAAATAGGTACCCCAACGCATTGCAGCCTCCCAGGCAGAGTTCTTGAACAGCAAAAACGACAAAGCCGGGGCAGCGTGAGCCGACCCGGCTATTGTTGGGGCTGCTCTGCAGCCCCGGCGATTACAGCTTGATCCAGGTCGCCTTCAGCTCGGTGTATTTCTCCAGCGCATGCAGCGACTTGTCACGGCCGTTGCCCGACTGCTTGAAGCCACCGAACGGTGCGGTCATGTCGCCGCCGTCGTACTGGTTGACCCACACGCTACCTGCGCGCACGGCACGGGCAGTCTTGTGGGCCTTGGAAATGTCCGACGTCCAGATGCCCGCCGCCAAGCCATACGGCGTGTCGTTGGCAATGGCGATGGCTTCTTCGGCGGTGTCGAAGGCAATCACCGACAGCACTGGGCCGAAGATTTCTTCCTGGGCAATGCGCATGGCGTTGGTCACGCCGTCGAAGATGGTCGGCTCCACGTAGGTGCCACCCGTCTCCTCCAGGGTACGCTTGCCGCCAGCCAGCAGCTTGGCGCCGTCCTGGTGGCCGGCCTCGATGTACGACAGTACGGTGTTCATCTGCTGGGTGTCGACCAGGGCACCGACCGTGGTCGCCGGGTCCAGCGGGTTGCCTGGCTTCCAGCCTTTCAGGGCCTCGACCACCATTGGCAGGAACTTGTCCTTGATCGAACGCTCGACCAGCAGGCGCGAACCTGCGGTGCACACTTCGCCCTGGTTGAAAGCGATAGCGCTGGCAGCCGCTTCGGCAGCTGCTTGCAGGTCTGGCGCGTCGGCGAAGACGATATTCGGGCTCTTGCCGCCGGCTTCCAGCCAGATGCGCTTCATGTTCGACTCGCCCGCGTACACCATCAGCTGCTTGGCGATCTTGGTCGAACCGGTGAACACCAGGGTGTCGACGTCCATGTGCAGGGCCAAGGCCTTGCCCACGGTGTGGCCGTAGCCTGGCAGCACGTTCAGCACACCCGCCGGGATACCGGCTTCGATCGCCAGCTGGGCGATACGGATGGCGGTCAGCGGCGACTTTTCGGACGGCTTGAGCACCACCGAGTTACCGGTGGCCAGCGCCGGGCCGAGCTTCCAGCAGGCCATCAGCAGCGGGAAGTTCCACGGTACGATGGCACCGACCACACCCACCGGCTCACGGGTCACCAGGCCAAGCTGGTCGTGCGGGGTCGGGGCGACTTCGTCGTAGACCTTGTCGATGGCTTCGGCAGTCCAGTGAATGGCTTGCGCAGCCCCCGGGATGTCGATGCTGGAGGAGTCGCCGATCGGCTTGCCCATGTCCAGGGTTTCCAGCAGCGCCAGCTCTTCAACGTTCTTGCGCAGCAGGTCGGCGAAGCGGATCAGCTTGGCCTTGCGCTTGGCCGGGGCCAGCTGCGACCACACGCCCGAATTGAAGGTAGCGCGGGCGTTTTCCACTGCGCGGTTGGCATCGGCCAGGTCGCAACTGGCAACCTTGGCCAGGAAGCGTCCGTCGACCGGGCTCAGGCACTCGAAGGTTTCACCGGATGCGGCATCGGTGTATTCGCCGTTGATGAAGGCGCGGCCTTCGATCTTCAGTTGCTGGGCACGTTGTTCCCAGTCCGCACGGGTCAGGGTGGTCATACGAAACTCCTCCTCTTGTTTAGGTGCAACGCCGCACTGAGGACTCACAGGCGTTGTCAGAATTCTGGCCGGGCGACACGCGCACACGGGCAACCGATACCCTAAACCAGCCGGTGTAAACTATCAATATATTTGACACGCAGGGCTCAAAAGCCTACTGATGTTCATTTTATTAAACAACAACAGGAGCCGCACCATGAGAATAGACAGCATCATCGACTTCGCGCAGGTCATCACCGAGGCCGAACGCTACCGCCCGGCGGCGGAAAAAATCCTCAAGGGCGAGCCTGACCAGGCTGTCTACAACCATTATTCCAGCCCGTGCGGCCAGTTTGCCGCAGGCGTGTGGGAAGGTGAGGTGGGCCAGTGGACGGTGAACTACACCGAACACGAATACTGCGAAATCGTCCAGGGCGTTTCGGTACTGCGCGACCAGGACGGCGGGGCGAAAACCCTGCGTGCCGGCGATCGGTTCGTGATTCCGGCCGGCTTCAAAGGCACCTGGGAGGTGCTGGAACCGTGCCGCAAGATCTATGTGATGTTCGAACAGAAGTAACTATGTAGTGCAGGCAGCCTGCTGGCGTGCGTGAGGATGGCCCTGCCCATGTCGGGCCATCCAACTTCAACAGGAAGATCACCATGACCAACGAAGACGTTCTGAAAACCCTCGCCCACTTGGTCGGCACCCCCTACTCGCCGGCAATCAAGGACACCATCTGCACCCTCACCGGCCGCACCCGGGTAGTCGGCCCCGACGAGATGTGCACCCGCGAGTACGACATCGAGCGCATCCAGATCAAGGCCGGCACCGACCTGTTGATCCAGGGCTTCAACTTCAACTGACCGTAATGCAGGCATAAAAAAACCCGCGTCCTTTCGGATGCGGGTTTTTTTCAGGTCGCCGATCAATTACTTGATCTTGGCTTCCTTGTACACCACGTGCTTGCGAACAACCGGATCATATTTCTTGATCTCGATTTTGTCCGGGGTGGTGCGCTTGTTCTTGTCGGTGGTGTAGAAGTGGCCGGTACCGGCACTCGAAACCAGACGGATCAATTCACGCATGATGCTCTCCCTTAAACCTTGGCGCCAGCTTTACGGATGTCAACCAGAACGGCGTCGATGCCGCGCTTGTCGATGATACGCATGCCTTTGGCGGAAACGCGCAGACGCACGAAACGCTTCTCGGATTCAACCCAGAAACGGTGGTGCTGCAGGTTCGGCAGGAAACGACGACGGGTTTTGTTGTTTGCGTGGGAAATGTTGTTCCCGGTTACTGGACCCTTACCAGTAACTTGACAGACTCTCGACATGACTCAGCCCTCTAAAACCTCATGCCCAACCCGGCATGGGTTGGCCGCTTAATCTCTCAGTCTTTGGCGCCTGGGCGCCGTGATTCTGGAGGTCTTATCGACCGGATCCGCTTATGCGACAGGCCGAGCCCCTAGAAAAGAGCGCTGCTTTATACCAGAAAGACTTGGCTGCAACAACAGTAGATGCACATTGCCGCAAGCTAGAACACGCCGGGCCAGCATAGCGGCAGGCCCCGCCAGCCGTCGACCGCTCGTCGCCAGATTTGTAAAAAAGGGTGTGGTCATTTGCCGGCGGGCGCACTAGGGTAAGCCTTTTCCAGACTGCACAGGCAGATGGGCCACTGACTGCCAAGGAGCCACCATGCGTGTAGCCGCCCTTTCCTTATTGTTCAACTCTCTGTTCGCCGCCGGCGCTCTGTTCGCTACCGCCGTTGCCCAGGCCGCCCCGCTGAGCGTTTGCAGCGAGGCCAGCCCCGAAGGCTTCGACGTGGTGCAGTACAACTCGCTGACCACCACCAACGCCACGGCTGACGTGCTGATGAACCGTCTGGTGGAGTTCGACGCGGCGCAAGGCAAGGTGGTGCCGAGCCTGGCGGCCAGCTGGACGGTATCGGCCGACGGCCTGGTGTATGACTTCACCCTGCGCGATGACGTGAAGTTCCACAGCACTGCCTACTTCAAGCCAAGTCGCGAACTGAATGCCGACGACGTGCTGTTCAGCTTCCAGCGCATGCTCTACCCGGCCCATGCCTGGCACAAGACTGCACCGGGCGGCTACCCGCATGCCCAATCGCTGCAGCTGGGTAGCCTGATCAAGGCGATCGAGGCACCGACACCGAATACCGTGCGCTTCACCCTCAGCCACCCGGACGCCACCTTCCTGGCCACCCTGAGCATGGGCTTCGCCTCGATCTATTCCGCCGAATATGCCGACAAACTGCTGAAGGCCGGCACGCCGGAGAAGCTCAACAGCCAGCCAATCGGCACCGGGCCTTTCGTGTTCCAGCGTTTCCAGAAGGACGCCGTGGTGCGCTACCGCGCCAACCCGGACTACTTCGCCGGCAAGCCGGCGGTCGACCCGTTGATCTTCGCCATCACCACCGACGCCAACGTGCGCCTGCAGAAGCTCAAGCGCGGCGAATGCCAGGTCGCCCTGTCACCCAAGCCACTGGACATTGCCGAAGCGGGCAAGGACGGCACCCTCAAGGTGGCCAGCACCCCAGCGTTCATGACCGCCTTCGTCGCCATCAACAGCCAGCACCCGCCGCTGGACAAACCGGAAGTGCGCCAGGCCATCAACCTGGCTTTCGACAAGCAGGCCTATCTCAAGGCCGTGTTCGAAGATTCCGCGGTGGCCGCCAACGGACCCTACCCGCCCAATACCTGGAGCTACGCCAAGGACCTGCCCGGCTACCCGCTGGACCTGAAGAAAGCCAAGGCGTTGCTGACCAAGGCTGGCTTGGGTGAAGGCTTCAGCACCACGATCTGGACCCGCCCGTCCGGCAGCCTGCTCAACCCCAACCCCAGCCTCGGCGCGCAGATGCTGCAGGCTGACCTGGCCAAGATCGGCATCAAGGCTGAAATCCGCGTGATCGAGTGGGGCGAGCTGATCCGCCGCGCCAAGGCCGGCGAGCATGACCTGCTGTTCATGGGTTGGGCAGGCGACAACGGCGACCCGGACAACTTCCTCAGCCCGCAGTTTTCCTGTGCGGCGGTCGAGTCGGGGACCAACTTCGCGCGCTTCTGCGACAACCGCCTGGACCAGTTGATCAGCGCCGGGCGTACCACCAACGACCAGAGCGTGCGCAGCCGGCTGTACCAGCAGGCGCAGACGCTGATCCAGCAGCAGGCGTTGTGGGTGCCACTGGCGCACCCGACGGCGGCTACCCTGCTGCGCCAAGGGGTTGAGGGGTACCAGGTGAACCCGTTCGGGCGGCTGGATTTCAGCAAGGTGTCGGTGACACGGTAGGTATTGGGGTGCCCGCCTTGAGGGGTGTGGCGCCTGGGAGATCGAGCGCCGCACGGGCGGCGCTCGATCTCCCAGGCGCCACACCCCTCATGACGGAAACCTGACAGCCCTGCCCCCATTGACCTGCCTCAGGCCACAATCCACCCATGCTCAACCATCGACAACGGCTCCCCATCGCCAATGATGATGTGATCCAGCACCCGCACATCGATCAATGCCAACCCGCGCTTCAGCAACAAGGTCAGATGCACATCGTCCTGGCTCGGTTCACTGTTGCCTGAGGGGTGGTTGTGGCAAAGGATCAACGCCGCCGCGTTATGCAGCAAAGCCCGCCGCACTACCTCCCGCGGGTAAACACTCGCCCGGTCTATCGTGCCCCTGAACAGGATCTCGAACGCCAACGGCCGGTGCTTGGTGTCCAGAAACAGGCACCCGAACACTTCACTGGCCTCATGCCGCAGCATGGCCTTGAGATAACGCCGCACCGCCGCTGGCCCATCCAGAGCCTCTGCGCGCTTGATGTTCTCACCCAGATAACGCCGGCCGATCTCCAGCAGCGCCTGTAACTGTGCATACTTCACGGCCCCGATGCCCGGCTCGCGCAGCAGCGCGTCGCGCTCGGCCTCCAGAAACTGCCTCAGCCCGCCAAAACGCATCAGCAGCCCCCGCGCAAGGTCCAGTACATTGCGCCCGGCCACCCCTGAGCCCAGCAGCACGGCAAGCAATTCGGCATCCGTGAGTACCGCCGCACCACGCTGCAACAGCTTCTCCCTCGGCCGCTCTTCAGCCGGCCACTCCCTGATATTCATCCCCGCCCCCTGCCCTTGCTGCGGCCCATTTCGACCCTGTGTTAATCTATTTCGCCTCGTACATGCGACGTTCTGCCGCAGGCATTTCGAACGTCGCCGCCCGCTCTCACTGGAAAAAGGCAAGCCTATGCAGCGGCTGTATCGCAAGCGCATCGTTCTCGGCGTGGGTGGCGGCATTGCCGCCTACAAAAGCGCCGAGCTGATTCGCCGACTCCTGGAGCACGGCGCGCAGGTGCGCGTCGTCATGACCCGTGGTGGTGCCGAGTTCATCACCCCGCTGACCCTGCAGGCGCTGTCGGGCCACCCGGTGCACATGGACCTGCTCGACCCTGCCGCCGAAGCAGCCATGGGCCATATCGAACTGGCCAAGTGGGCCGACCTGGTGCTGATCGCCCCGGCCACCGCCGACCTCATGGCGCGCATGGCCCAGGGCATGGCCGACGACCTGCTGACCACCCTGGTACTGGCCACCGACGCCACCGTCGCCGTGGCCCCGGCCATGAACCAGGCCATGTGGCGCGACCCGGCCACCCAGGCCAACCTTGAGCTGCTCAAGAGCCGTGGCATTCAGGTATTCGGCCCGGCCTCCGGTAGCCAGGCCTGTGGCGACGTGGGCCTGGGCCGCATGCTCGAAGCCACCGACCTGGCCTGGTGCGCCGCAGAAAGCTTCAAGCGCCAGGCACTCACCGGCAAACACGTATTGATCACCGCCGGGCCGACCCAGGAAAACATCGACCCGGTGCGCTACATCACCAATCATAGCTCCGGCAAGATGGGCTTCGCCCTGGCCGAAGCGGCTGCCGAAGCCGGGGCTCGGGTGACCCTCGTCACGGGCCCGGTGCACCTGCCAACCCCCGACCGGGTCAGCCGCATCGACGTGGTCAGCGCGCGGGACATGCTCGCGGCCTGTGAAGCAGCCATGCCATGCGACCTGTTCATCGCCTCGGCAGCGGTCGCGGACTACCGCCCGGAAGTGGTTGCCACACAAAAACTGAAGAAAGATCCTACGACCGGCGACGGCATGCTGCTGCAGATGGTGCGCAATCCCGATATCCTTGCCACCATTGCTGGCCGCAGCGACCGCCCGTTCAGCGTCGGCTTCGCCGCCGAAACCGAACACCTGCTCGATTACGCCACGCGCAAGCTCAAGGACAAGAACCTCGACCTGATCGTCGCCAATGATGTGGCCAACCCCAGCATCGGCTTCAACAGCGAAGAAAACGCCTTGACCGTGATCGACCGCCAGCAGCACCAGACCCTCTTCGCGCAGACCAGCAAGGGCAAGATCGCCCGGCAACTGGTCGCCTTCATCGCCGAACGGCTCAACCAGGTTCAATAAGTTACATGCACGCTCTTCAAGCCAAGATCCTCGACCCACGCCTGGGTTCCGAATTCCCCCTGCCGACCTACGCCACCCCTGGCTCCGCGGGCCTGGACCTGCGCGCCCTGCTCAAGGAGGACACTGTCCTTGAGCCAGGCCAGACCCTGCTGATCCCTACCGGCCTGTCGATCTACATCGGCGACCCGGGCCTGGCGGCGGTGATCCTGCCGCGCTCGGGCCTGGGCCATAAGCACGGCATCGTGCTGGGCAACCTGGTCGGCCTGATCGACTCGGATTACCAGGGCGAGCTGATGGTGTCGTGCTGGAACCGCGGCAACACGCCATTCACCATCGCCGTTGGCGAGCGTATCGCCCAGCTGGTGCTGGTGCCGGTGGTACAGGCCCATTTCGACATCGTCGAAGCCTTCGATGAAAGCCAGCGTGGTGCTGGCGGCTTCGGTCACTCCGGCAGCCACTGAGCCGGCAAATGACCGTTCAGGCCAAGGATGGCGAACTCTCTGGCGAAAGCACCGTCCAAGCGTTCAGTTTGCGCCTGCCCAGAAAGCCTTTGACTAATGGAGCTTCCAGAGATGAACGACATGGCCCACCTGGTCCCCGCCGCATTGCCCGACAGCATTTTCCGCGCGTATGACATCCGCGGCGTGGTCGGCAAAACCCTTCACGCCGAAACCGCCTACTGGATAGGCCGCGCCATCGGTGCGCAAAGCCTGGCCCAGGGCGAACCGCAGGTTTCGGTCGGCCGTGATGGCCGCCTGTCCGGCCCGATGCTGGTCGAACAGCTGATCAAGGGCCTGGTCGATGCCGGCTGCCACGTCAGCGACGTCGGCCTGGTGCCCACCCCGGCCCTTTACTACGCGGCCAACGTGCTGGCAGGCAAGTCGGGCGTGATGCTGACTGGCAGCCACAACCCGTCGGACTACAACGGCTTCAAGATCGTCATCGCTGGCGACACGCTGGCCAACGAACAGATCCAGGCCCTGCTCACCCGCCTGAAAACCAACGACCTGACCTTGGCCGAAGGCCGCGTGGAAAAGGTCGAGATCCTTGACCGCTATTTCCAGCAGATCGTCGAGGACGTGAAGCTGGCGAAAAAGCTCAAGGTGGTGGTGGACTGCGGCAACGGTGCCGCTGGCGTGATCGCACCGCAATTGATCGAAGCCTTGGGCTGTGAAGTGATCCCGCTGTTCTGCGAAGTAGACGGCAACTTCCCCAACCACCACCCGGACCCGGGCAAGCCGGAAAACCTTGAAGACCTGATCGCCAGGGTCAAGGAAACCGGCGCCGATATCGGCCTGGCCTTCGACGGCGATGGCGACCGCGTCGGTGTGGTGACCAATACCGGCAGCATCGTCTACCCCGACCGCCTGCTGATGCTGTTTGCCCAGGACGTGCTGGCGCGCAACCCTGGCGCCGAAATCATCTTCGACGTCAAATGCACCCGTCGCCTGACCCCGCTGATCGAACAGCATGGCGGCCGCGCACTGATGTGGAAGACCGGTCATTCGTTGATCAAAAAGAAGATGAAACAGACAGGCTCGCTGCTGGCCGGCGAGATGAGCGGTCACATCTTCATCAAGGAACGCTGGTACGGTTTCGACGACGGCATCTACAGTGCCGCACGCCTGCTGGAGATCCTCAGCAAGGCCGGGCAAAGCGCCGAAAACCTGTTTGCCGCCTTCCCGAACGATATTTCCACGCCGGAAATCAATATTGATGTGACCGACGAGGGTAAATTCAGCATCATTGATGCACTGCAACGCGACGCCGACTGGGGCGAAGCCAACCTGACCACCATCGACGGTGTGCGGGTCGACTACGCCCACGGCTGGGGCCTGGTTCGCGCCTCCAACACCACCCCGGTGCTGGTACTGCGCTTCGAGGCCGACAGCGACGCCGAATTGCAACGTATCAAGGATGTTTTCCGTACCCAGTTGCTGCGGGTTGCCCCTGAGCTGCAACTGCCGTTCTGACCGACTATCTGTTCCTTACAGGAGCCCTGCATGACCCTCGATCGCGATGCCGCTTCCCATGTAGCCGAGGTTTTGTCCGAAGCACTGCCTTACATCCGCCGCTTTGTCGGCAAGACCCTGGTGATCAAGTACGGCGGCAACGCGATGGAGAGCGAGGAGCTCAAAACCGGCTTCGCCCGTGACATCGTGCTGATGAAGGCTGTGGGCATCAACCCGGTGGTGGTCCACGGTGGTGGCCCGCAGATCGGCGACCTGCTCAAGCGCCTGTCGATCGAAAGCCACTTCATCGACGGCATGCGCGTCACCGACTCGGCGACCATGGACGTGGTGGAGATGGTGCTGGGTGGCCAGGTCAACAAGGACATCGTCAACCTGATCAACCGCCACGGCGGCAGCGCCATCGGCCTGACCGGCAAGGACGCGGAACTGATCCGCGCCCGCAAGCTGACCGTCAGCCGCCAGACGCCCGAGATGACCACCCCGGAAATCATCGACATCGGCCACGTGGGCGAAGTGGTGAGCGTGAACACCGATCTGCTGAACATGCTGGTGAAGGGCGACTTCATCCCGGTCATCGCGCCGATCGGCGTGGGTGCCAACGGAGAGTCGTACAACATCAACGCCGACCTGGTAGCAGGCAAGGTCGCGGAAGCGCTGAAAGCCGAGAAGCTGATGCTGCTGACCAACATCGCCGGTTTGATGGACAAGCAAGGTCAGGTTCTGACCGGCCTGACCACCGAACAGGTCAACGAACTGATCGCGGACGGCACCATCTACGGCGGCATGCTGCCGAAGATCAAGTGCGCACTGGATGCGGTGCAGGGCGGCGTGAACAGCTCGCACATCATCGACGGCCGTGTGCCGAATGCTGTGCTGCTGGAAATTTTCACCGACAGCGGCGTGGGTACCCTGATTACCAACCGCAAGCCGCGCTGATCGGCCGAAACGGGCGACAAAAAAAGGCGACCTTCACAAGAAGGTCGCCTTTTTCATTTCCAGGCCAGGATCAGATCCCGTACTGCGCGCGGTAAGCCTCGACAGCCGGCAGATGCTGCTTCAGCTGAGGGTCATCTGCCAGGAACTCCAGCACCTGGGTCAGCGAAACGATGCTGACCACCGGGATACCGAAGTCGCGTTCCACTTCCTGGATCGCCGACAGCTCGCCATTGCCACGCTCTTCGCGGTTCAGCGCGATCAGCACGCCGGCGGCCTTGGCCTGCTGGGCGTTGATGATCTGCATGACCTCACGGATGGCAGTACCGGCGGTGATCACGTCGTCGATGATCAGCACGTCACCGGCCAGTGGCGCACCCACCAGGCTGCCGCCTTCGCCGTGGTCCTTGGCTTCCTTGCGGTTGAAGCACCAAGGCACGTCGAGCTTATGCTGGTCTGCCAGGGCCACGGCAGTGGTCGCCGCCAACGGAATACCCTTGTAGGCCGGGCCGAACAGCACGTCGAACGGGATCTTGCTGTCGACAATGGCTGCGGCATAGCACCGCCCCAGTTCGGCCAATGCAGAACCGGTGTTGAACAGGCCGGCATTGAAGAAATACGGGCTGGTACGCCCCGATTTCAGGGTGAATTCACCGAAACGCAGTACCCCGCGATCGATGGCAAAACGGATAAAGTCGCGCTGATACGGCTGCATGAATAGTCCCGGACACCACGGATTTAGCTAAATGGGTTGAGCTCGGGTATCATACACGCACGAGATTTTTGGGGCCATTTATGCGGATCATCAGTGTGAACGTAAATGGCATTCAGGCTGCGGCCGAGCGTGGTTTGCTCAGCTGGCTGCAAGCCCAGAATGCCGACGTCATCTGCCTTCAGGATACCCGCGCCTCGGCCTTTGAACTCGATGACCCAGCTTTCCAGCTCGATGGCTATTTCCTTTATGCCTGCGACGCGGAGGTGCCTGCCCAAGGTGGTGTGGCCCTTTATTCGCGCATGCAGCCCAAGGCAGTCATCACCGGCCTGGGTTTCGAGACAGCCGACCGCTACGGGCGTTACCTGCAAGCAGATTTCGACAAAGTCAGTATTGCCAGCCTGCTGCTGCCTTCGGGCATGAACGGCGACGAAGACTTGAACCAGAAGTTCAAGTTGATGGACGACTTCGCCAAGTACCTGGACAAGCAGCGTCGCAAGCGTCGCGAGTACATCTATTGCGGCTCGTTCTACGTGGCGCAGCAGAAGCTCGACATCAAGAACTGGCGTGACAGCCAGCAGTCGCCGGGCTTCCTGGCGCCGGAGCGCGCCTGGATGGATGCGATCACTGGCGAGATGGGGTACGTCGATGCCCTGCGCGAAGTCAGCCGTGAAGGCGACCAGTACAGCTGGTGGCCGGACAACGAGCAGGCCGAGATGCTCAACCTGGGCTACCGGTTCGACTACCAGATCCTCACGCCAGGCCTGCGCCGTTTCGTGCGTAACGCCCGCCTGCCGCGTCAGCCGCGCTTCTCCCAGCATGCGCCGCTGATCGTGGACTATGACTGGACGTTGACCATCTAAGCGCGTTGCTCAGATACAAAAAAGCCGACAGTAATGTCGGCTTTTTTGTATCTACGAAATCAGTCAGTCCGCCAGTGCAGCCTGCTGCAGCTCGAAGATTTCGGTCATGCCCTTGTGCGCCAGCGCCAGCATGGCGTTGAAGTCTTCAGGCTGGAACGGCGCACCTTCGGCAGTGCCCTGCACCTCGATGAAGCCACCGGCGCTGGTCATGACCACGTTCAGGTCGGTTTCGGCGGCGGAGTCTTCCAGGTAGTCCAGGTCGAGCACGGCTTCGCCCTGGTACATGCCCACCGACACGGCAGCGATCATGTGCTTGAGCGGGCTGCCGGCCTTCAGGCCACCACGCTTCTTGATCACCGCCAGCGCATCGCACAGGGCGACCATGGCACCGGTGATGGACGCGGTACGGGTACCGCCATCGGCCTGGATCACGTCGCAGTCGACGTACAGGGTGATGTCGCCCAGCTTGCTCATGTCCAGCGCGGCGCGCAGCGAACGGCCGATCAGGCGCTGGATTTCCAGGGTGCGGCCACCCTGTTTGCCACGGCTGGCTTCGCGCTGGTTACGCTCACCGGTAGCACGCGGCAGCATGCCGTATTCGGCGGTCAGCCAGCCTTGGCCTTGGCCTTTCAGGAAGCGCGGTACACCGTTTTCAACGCTGACCGTGCAGATGACCTTGGTGTCACCGAACTCGACCAGTACCGACCCTTCGGCGTGCTTGGTGTAGTTGCGGGTGATGCGGATCGAGCGGAGCTGATCGGCGGCGCGACCACTTGGACGTTTCATCTGGGATACCTGTACTGGGACCTTGAATCTGCCGAGCATTATAGAGCCCGCAGCCCGGGGAAGACATGCCTATTGTCGTACCCGCCACAGCCCGTCGCCTTTTCCTACTGGCGCGGCCGCCCGTCGGTAACATAGGCAGATTGGGCGCCACGGCCCCACTGCGCTACAATCCTGCGCCTTGCAGCCGAGAGGCTCCCACCGTTCATTCAACTAAGCGAGGTACTCCCCATGGTGCACAGCATGACCGCTTTTGCTCGTGTCGAGCGCGCCGGCAGCCAAGGCACCCTGATCTGGGAGCTGCGTTCGGTCAACCACCGTTACCTGGAACCGCACCTGCGCCTGCCAGAGGCCCTGCGCGACCTCGAAGGCGCCGTACGTGAAGGCCTGCGCCAGGGCTTGTCGCGGGGCAAGGTGGAATGCACCTTGCGCCTCAACGAAGACAGCAACGGCAAGCCACTGAAGGTAGACCGCGAGCGCGCCGCGCAGCTGGTTGCCGCCGCCGAGGAAGTGGCCGGCCTGATCAAGCAGCCAGCACCCCTGAACCCGCTGGAAGTGCTGTCGTGGCCTGGCGTGCTGGTGGCCGACACCAGCGACCCGCAGGCACTGAACGCCGAAGCCATGGCGCTGTTCGACGAAGCCCTGGCCGAACTCAAGGCCGGTCGCCTGCGCGAAGGCCAGGAACTGGCCCGGCTGATCAACGAACGTCTGGACAGCATGTCCAGTGAAGTCACCACCCTGCGCGCCTTGGTGCCGCAGATGCTGGCGGCGCAGCGGCAGAAAATTCTCGACCGTTTCGGCGACATGCAAGCCGAGCTCGACCCACAGCGCCTCGAACAAGAGATGGTGCTGCTGGCGCAGAAGAGCGACGTGGCCGAGGAGCTCGACCGCCTCAGCACCCACGTCACTGAAGTGCGCCGGGTCCTCAAGGGTGGCGGTGCCGCAGGGCGTCGCCTGGACTTCCTGATGCAGGAACTCAACCGCGAAGCCAACACCCTCGGCTCCAAGGCCTTCGACCCACGCAGCACGCAAGCGGCGGTCAACCTGAAGGTATTGATCGAACAGATGCGTGAACAAGTACAGAACATCGAGTAAGGCCACCCCGACCATGAACCACAGCAGCGGCACCCTCTACATCGTTTCGGCCCCTTCGGGCGCCGGCAAGACCAGCCTGGTAACGGCCCTGACCAAGGACGACCGGCAGATCCGCGTTTCGGTCTCGCACACCACCCGCGCCATGCGCCCGGGCGAGGAACACGGGGTGAACTACCACTTCGTCGTCCACGAAGAATTCAAGGCGCTGATCGCGCAGGGCGACTTCCTGGAGCATGCCGAAGTGTTCGGCAACTTCTACGGCACCTCGCGCAGCGCGCTGCAGCAGACGCTGGATCAGGGCTACGACCTGATCCTGGAAATCGACTGGCAAGGCGCCCAGCAGGTGCGCAAGCTGATGCCACAGGCACTGTCGGTGTTCATCCTGCCACCGAGCCAGGAAGCGCTACGCCACCGCCTGGACGGCCGTGGGCAGGACAGCGAAGAAATCATTGCCGGGCGCATGAAAGAAGCGGTCAGCGAGATGGTGCACTACGACGAGTATGACTACGTGATCATCAATGATGACTTCGACGTGGCGCTGGAGGATTTGAAGGCGGTGTTCCGCTCGAATCGCTTGCTGTTGAAGAAACAGCAACAACGTCATGCGACGCTTCTGAAGCAAATGATCGGCTGAAAAACGAGTTGGGGCCGCAGAGCGGCCCCAACTATTTATTCCTGCAGTGGCAAGGTAGCCTGCTGACGCAGAGTCGCCCCCAGGAAGTAAGCCGGCGCGCGCATGCGCGACAGCATCATCAGCCCGATGCCCAGCACCGAGATGATCGCGGCAATCACGAACACCAGCCCCAACCCACCCACATGCGAGCCACTGCCGAAGTCCGGCGAGGCGCTGTCGATGGCAGTCCGTACGAAGATCACCGACAGGATCACCCCACCCACCAACGGGCACAGGCCGCGCATGATGAAGTGGCGCAGGCTGTCGAACAGGCTGCCACGGAAATACCAGACGCAGGCAAATGCGGTCAGCGAATAATAGAAGCAGATCATCATGCCCAGCGCGGTGATGGTATCTGCCAACACGTTCTCGCTCAGGCTACGCATGGTCACGTAGAACAGACCTGCTGCCAGGCCTGCGCAAATAGTGGCGTAGCGCGGGGTTTGCGAACGTGGGCAGACGCTGGCGAACTTCGGCGGCACCGCACCGTAGTACCCCATCGCCAAGAGGGTCCGCGCCGGCGCCACGAAGGTCGACTGCAACGACGCCGCCGTACTGGCCAGCACGGCAATGGACATCAGGATCGCCAGCGGCCCCATGACCGGGCCGGCCAGGTGGGCAAAGACGTTCTCCTGGATGCGCGGGTTGTTCAGGCCAAGGCCCGTTTCGCTGATACCGGCAAACTGCAGGGTGGCGATGGCGGTGAACAGGTACAGGCCGAGGATCAGCATCACGGTCCAGGTGGCGGCCTTGCCCGGCACCTCTTCGCTGCCCACCGACTCCTCGCTGACGGTCAGGCATGTGTCCCAGCCCCAGAAGATGAAGATCGAAAGCGACAGCCCGGCGGCAAAGGCCGAGAACGACTCGACACCGAACGGGTTGAACCAGGCGAAATCAAACGCCAGCGGTGGCGGCGCGGTGGTACCGCCGAAGGCGGCGACGGCAAAGCCGATCAACACCACCAACTGCAAGGCCACCAGGCCATACTGCACGGTCATGGTGGTGGCGATGCCGCGACAGCAGATCCACACCGCCAGGGCGATGAACACGCAACAGGTAACGATGTTGATCAACAGGTTATCGGCCAACGCCGCCAGCTCATGTTTGCCGGTGATCTGGCCCAGGAACAGGTAGAAGAAGTCGACTGCAACCCCTGCCAGGTTCGACAGCACGATGGTGGTGGCAACCACCAACCCCCAACCGCCAATCCAGCCGATCATCGGGCCGAAGGCACGTGCCGACCAGGTGAACGATGTACCGCTGTCCGGTTCTGCCGAGTTCAGCTCGCGGTAGCCCAAGGCCACCAGCAACATCGGCAGGAAGCCGACGATGAACACGGCTGGCAGGTGGGCACCGACCTCGCGCACGGTCGGGCCAAGGGCGCCGGTGAGGGTGTAGACCGGGGCGATGGTGGAAATGCCCAGCACCACGCTGGCCAGCAAGCCCAAACGGCCCTTGGCCAGGCCTTTGCTGCGCTGAGTGTTGCCCGCGTCGGCTGCCACGTCGGGTGGGCGGCCGGCTTCTGTGTAATTGCTCATGAGTATTTGCCGTAAATTTTGGAATTGTTTTCACAGGCCTTGCGTACAAGGCCCGCTTTCACTCATTGAAAGCTTGCTGTCGGGGACAAGTCATCCGAGACCTTCGGCTGACGTCAGAATCATTCCTGCCGTGCGCCCTCCCGTGCTGCGTAGGCAATGCAGGCCTCGCGAAACGCCTGAAACAGGCGTAGCGAGACCGGGTTTTCGTTGAAGCGCCACTCCGGGTGCCACTGCACACCGAGCACAAAGCCCGGCGCATCGGGCATGGACACTGCTTCGATCAGGCCATCCGGGGCCCGTGCCTCGACGCGCAAGCCGGGGGCCAGGCGGTCGATGCCCTGGCTGTGCAACGAGTTGACCTCGAACTGCGCCGCCAGACCCAGGCGCTCGAACAACCCGCCAGGCTCGATGCCGACCGGGTGACGAGGGCCGTATTGCACCTCCAGGGGTGCGTCCTCAGGTTCGCGATGATCAAGGTAGCCAGGCAGCTCCTGCACGCGTTGGTGCAGGCTGCCGCCAAGGGCCACGTTCAGTTCCTGATAGCCACGGCAAATGCAGAACACCGGCACACCGGCGGCAATCGCCGCCTGCAGCAGTGGCAAGGTCAGCCGATCACGCGCCAGGTCGTGCCGGGTACCCGCCACGCTGGGGGCGCCATTGTAATGATGCGGTTCGATATTTGAAGGCGAGCCTGTAAAAACAATGCCGTGCAGACAGGCCAGCAGCGCCTGTGGGTCGCTGCCTCCGTCGCGGGCCGGCAAGATCAGCGGCAAGCCGACAAAGCCGGCCGCCTCGACATACTTGTCGCCTACCGTGTGCGACGAGTTCTTCCCCACCTGCTGGCGGCAGGCGCTGACACCGATCAAGGGGACCGCAGTTGCGCTCATGGGCTTACACCGTGTGCAGGTACCAGTTGTACTCAAGGTCGGAAATCGACACTTCGAACTCGGCCAGTTCGCTTTCCTTGCAGGCCACGAAGATATCGATGTAGTCCGGGCTGATGTATTGGTTGAGGACTTCGCTGTCGTCCAGCGCGCGCAGGGCATCGCGCAGGTTGTTCGGCAAGCTTTGCTCCAGCTGTTCGTAGGAGTTGCCTTCGATCGGCGCCTCCGGCTCGACCTTGTTGGTCAGCCCGTGATGCACGCCGGCCAGAATGGCTGCCAGCATCAGGTACGGGTTGGCGTCGGCGCCAGCCACACGGTGCTCCAGGCGCACGTTGTCGCTGCTGTCGGTGGGCACGCGTACGGCCACGGTGCGGTTATCCAGGCCCCAGCTTGGCGCATTGGGCACGTAGAACTGCGCGCCAAAGCGGCGATAAGAGTTGATGTTCGGGCACAGGAACGCCATCGACGCCGGCATGGTTTCCAGCACACCACCGATGGCGTGGCGCAGCGTGTCGCTTTGCAACGGATCATCACTGGCAAAGATGTTCTTGCCGGTTTTCTTGTCCAGCAACGAAATGTGTACGTGCAGGCCATTACCTGCCTGGCCCGGGTAGGGCTTGGCCATGAACGTGGTGTCCATTTCATGGTCGTAGGCCACGTTCTTGATCAGGCGCTTGAGCAGGATCGCGTAATCACAGGCCTTCAGCGGGTCGGCCACGTGGTGCAGGTTGACTTCGAACTGCGCCGGGGCGCTTTCCTTGACGATGGCGTCGGCGGGCAGGCCTTGTTCCTTGGCGGCTTCAAGCATGTCCTGCAGGCAGTCGGCGTATTCATCGAGATCGTCGATCAGGTACACCTGGGTCGACTGCGGGCGTTTGCCGGAAATGGGCGAACGCGGCGGCTGCGGGCGACCGTTGAGGTTGTCCTGGTCGATCAGGTAGAACTCCAGCTCGAACGCCGCGCAGATATCCAGGCCCAAGTCGTCGAACTTGCTCACCACCTGGCGCAACACTTCGCGCGGGTCGGCGAAGAACGGCTGGCCATCCAGCTCGTGCATGGTCATCAGCAACTGGGCCGTGGGGCGCTTCTGCCACGGCTCATCCGACAACGTGCCCGGGATCGGGAAGCAGATGCGGTCGGCATCGCCGATGTCCAGGCCAAGGCCGGTGCTCTCGACGGTGGAGCCATTGATGTCCAGGGCGAACAGCGATGCGGGCAGGTTGATGCCCTTCTCGTACACCTTGTGCAGGCTGGCCCGCTCGATGCGCTTGCCACGTACCACGCCATTCATGTCGGAGATCAGCAGGTCGACGTACTGCGTGTCCGGATGGGCCTGGAGGAAGTCATTCATCTCGCTGGAAGAACTGGCGCACGGGGTTACCGACGTCATGGTGTACATCCTTTGATGTGCTGCGGCGATGTGGGATACGGCTGGCGCCTCACGGGCGACGATGGTTGCAGCTGTTGTTCTTTTCACTTTCCCATCGTGGGGACTGGTTACCCGACCGGGCGCATTGATTCCGGGGGGCCGTTTCACTATAAAATGGCCCTGACGCAACAGACATTGGCAATTCGGCAAGCAGAGCGTGCACCAATGCAATATCAGATCACCCACGCGGACCTCTCCCTGGTCCTGGCACTGGAGCGGGGCCGCTCGCTGGCCAAGGCCGCCGAGCTGCTGAAAGTCGATGTTTCGACAGTATTCCGCTCGATCCGCCGGCTGGAGTCGGCGCTGGGCACCGCCTTGTTCGTCAAGAGCCGCAAGGGCTACCTGCCGACCGACACCGCTCAGGCGCTGGCCGAGCAGGCCGAACGCGCGGAACAGGCACTGGAGGCGGCGCGCATTGCCATGACCAGTGGCGAGCAGGTGGTAAGCGGCACGGTGCGGCTGACCTGTACCGAGGCGGTGATGCACAGCCTCTTGCTGCCGGCGCTGGCCGAGTTCATGCCCAACTACCCGGCGTTATCGCTGGAGATGGGCACCTCCAACACGTTTGCCAACCTCAGCCGGCGCGATGCCGACATCGCCCTGCGCCTGACCAACACGCCACCGGAGCACCTGGTGGGCCGCAACCTGGGTTCTACCTCCTATGTCGTCTGCGGCCAGCCACAGTGGCGCGAGCGTCTGGCCGAGTCGCCCGCCAACGTGCCGTGGATCGCCCCCGATGACTCGATGGTGGACCACCCTACGGTGGTCTGGCGCAACCAGCAGCACCCGGGGCTGAGTCCGCGCTATCAGTGCAGCAGCATGTCGACCATCGCCCAACTGGTGACCGCTGGCCTAGGCGTGGCGGCGCTGCCGGATTATATGGTGCATGCCCTGCCGGGCGTGGATGCGCTGAGTGGGCCGCTACCGGGTTGCGACACCCAATTGTGGCTGCTGACCCGGCCGGACTGCCGGGCGCTGCGCTCGGTGCAGACCTTGTTTGAAGAGCTTACGCCGCGGTTGCGTGGCGCGATGCTCTGAGGTTATCGTCGAGTTCAGGTTTGAGGCTGTCTGTTCCGGCCCTTTCGCGGGCTTGCCCGCTCCCACAGGTAAAGCGGCGGCGGTGAGAAATGGGCAGAACTTGTGGGAGCGGGCATGCCCGTGAAGAATTCCACACCGATCCACCCGACAAAACAGCGCTTCCCTATTGGCTGGTGAATTTTTATACTATCGAGTCCGCCTGCCCATTACTGGGCTGCACGCCCACCGCATTTGCTACTGAGGAAGACCATGGCCCGCGTAACTGTTGAAGACTGCCTGGAACACGTGGATAACCGCTTTGAGCTGGTCATGCTCTCGACCAAGCGCGCTCGCCAGCTGGCGACCGGCGGCAAAGAGCCACGCGTTGCGTGGGAGAACGACAAGCCAACCGTTGTTGCCCTGCGTGAAATCGCCGAAGGCATTGTCACCAACGAGTTCATCGCCGCTGAAGAGATCGTCACCGAGGATCCGGTGTTCGCCGCGTTCGAGGACGAGAACAACGAGGCTGTCTGATTGATGCCAGGTCGACGTCGCACGGCGCAAGGCCCTCTTCCTCCGCAGGAGGTGAACCCATGCCGGGTATAGAAGCCTTGGCCGAACGGCTGTCGACCTATCTTGGCCCCGAACAGGTCAACCTGGTCCGCCGCGCCTATTTCTACGCCGAACAGGCCCACGACGGGCAGCGCCGCCGCAGCGGCGAGCCCTACGTGACCCACCCGCTGGCCGTGGCCAGCATCCTCGCCGACATGCACATGGACCATCAAAGCCTGATGGCGGCCATGCTGCACGATGTGATCGAAGACACCGGCATCGCCAAGGAAGCCCTCAGCCAGCAATTTGGCGAGACCGTGGCCGAACTGGTCGATGGGGTCAGCAAACTGACCCAGATGAACTTCGAGACCAAGGCCGAGGCGCAGGCCGAAAACTTCCAGAAGATGGCCATGGCCATGGCTCGCGATATCCGCGTGATCCTGGTCAAGCTGGCCGACCGCCTGCACAACATGCGCACCCTGGAAGTGCTGTCTGGCGAAAAGCGCCGGCGCATCGCCAAGGAAACCCTCGAAATCTACGCCCCCATCGCCAACCGCCTGGGCATGCACACCGTGCGCGTGGAGTTCGAGGACCTGGGCTTCAAGGCCATGCACCCGATGCGCTCGTCGCTGATCCACCGGGCGGTGAAAAGCGCACGCGGCAACCGTAAAGAGATCGTCGCCAAGATCGAGCACTCGCTGGCCAACTGCCTGGCCGCCGACGGCATCGAGGGCGAGGTCAGCGGCCGGCAGAAACACCTCTATGGCATCTACAAGAAGATGCGCGGCAAGCGCCGTGCCTTCAACGAGATCATGGACGTGTACGCCTTCCGCATCATCGTCGACAAGGTCGACACCTGCTACCGCGTGCTCGGCGCCGTGCATAACCTGTACAAACCGCTGCCCGGTCGCTTCAAGGACTACATCGCGATCCCCAAAGCCAACGGCTACCAGTCGTTGCACACCACGCTGTTCGGCATGCACGGCGTGCCCATCGAAATCCAGATCCGCACCCGCGAAATGGAAGAGATGGCCAACAACGGCATCGCCGCGCACTGGCTGTACAAGTCCAACGACGACGAGCAGCCCAAGGGCAGCCACGCCCGTGCCCGTCAGTGGGTCAAGGGCATCCTTGAACTGCAGCAACGTGCCGGCAACTCGCTGGAATTCATCGAAAGCGTGAAGATCGACCTGTTCCCGGACGAGGTCTACGTGTTCACGCCCAAAGGTCGCATCATGGAGCTGCCCAAAGGCTCCACGGCTGTCGACTTCGCCTACGCGGTGCACACCGACGTGGGCAACAGCTGCATCGCCTGCCGCATCAACCGCCGCCTGGCGCCGCTGTCCGAGCCGCTGCAAAGCGGCTCGACGGTGGAAATCGTCAGCGCACCGGGCGCACGGCCGAACCCGGCCTGGCTCAACTTCGTGGTCACCGGCAAGGCGCGCACGCACATCCGCCACGCCCTCAAGCAGCAGCGTCGGTCCGAGTCCATCAGCCTGGGCGAACGCCTGCTGAACAAGGTGCTTACCGGCTTCGACAGCAGCCTGGAGAAAATCCCCCAGGAACGCATCCAGTCGATCCTCGCCGAGTACCGCCTGGAACTCATCGAAGACCTGCTCGAAGACATCGGCCTGGGCAACCGCATGGCCTACGTGGTTGCACGTCGCCTGCTGTCGGCCGAAGGCGAGCAGTTGCCGGCGCCGGAAGGCCCGCTGGCGATCCGTGGTACCGAAGGCCTGGTGCTGAGCTACGCCAAGTGCTGTACGCCGATCCCGGGTGACCCGATCGTCGGCCATCTGTCGGCTGGCAAAGGCATGGTCGTGCACCTTGAGAACTGCCGCAACATCAGTGAAATCCGCCACAACCCGGAGAAGTGCGTGCAGCTCTCCTGGGCCAAGGACATCGCGGGCGAGTTCAATGTCGAACTGCGTGTCGAACTGGAGCACCAGCGTGGCCTGATCGCCCTGCTGGCCAGCAGCGTCAACGCCGCCGACGGCAACATCGAGAAGATCAGCATGGACGAACGCGACGGCCGTATCAGCGTGGTCCAACTGGTGGTCAGCGTGCACGACCGCGTGCACCTGGCGCGTGTGATCAAGAAGCTGCGTACCCTGACCGGTGTGGTCCGCATCACCCGCATGCGTACGTAGTCCGCCAACCGCAAGGAGTCATCATGAGCAAGACCGTCATCAACAGCGACAAGGCCCCAGCTGCCATCGGCACCTACTCGCAGGCGATCAAGGCCGGCAACACCGTGTACATGTCTGGCCAGATCCCGCTGGACCCGAAGACCATGGAGCTGGTCGAAGGCTTCGAAGCTCAGACCGTGCAAGTGTTCGAGAACCTCAAAGCCGTGGCTGAAGCCGCTGGTGGTTCGTTCAAGGACATCGTCAAGCTGAACATCTTCCTCACCGACCTGAGCCACTTCGCCAAGGTCAACGAGGTGATGGGCCGCTACTTCGAGCAGCCTTACCCGGCCCGCGCCGCCATCGGCGTTGCCGCGCTGCCGAAAGGCTCCCAGGTCGAAATGGACGCCATCCTGGTCATCGAATGATGCCCTTGGTGACGGGCACCCCGCCCGTCACCCCTCCCTCTTCTGCAAGGTTATTCCCTCATGCGTCAAGCACTGCCCCTCACACTGGCAGCCCTGCTTCTGGGCGGCTGCGCCAGCCACAAACCCGAAGACTTCAACGGCACCTGGATCAACCAGGACGCCATCACTGCGGCCGTCAAGGGCAGCAGCCTGCGCCAGGCGCTGAACGAGCACGGCCCGGTGTTCGAGTGGAAACTCGACGTTGCCAGCCAGCAGGCCAGCTACAGCAATGGTTTCGAGGCCGCTGACGGCCAGTTGAGCGCCAACGACAAGCAGTGGCAGGCCAGCTTCGAAGGTGGCCAGACCGAGCAGTTGTCGCTTGATGGCGATGAACTGCTGACCGTTGATCAAAGCGGAGCCAAGCAGACCTTCGTACGCGCGAAGGCACCGGCTACCGCCAATGCCCCGCTGGGTAGCAGCTTCGAGAAGGCGCTGTACCAGGCCTACCTGGGCGGCGACTGGAAGATCACCGAAGGCCAGGGCAAAGGTGCCAGCGTGCGCTTCAGCGACACCGGTAACGTTACCGGCCTGCCCGGGCCGGACCGTTTCGCCCTGTGCCTGGCGGGCGATTGCGCGACCATGGGCGGCAGCAATGACAGCCTGTGGCTGGAGCGTAACCAGCGTGGTGCGCCGTTCATCATCAAGCGTGATGGCGGCAAGCTGGAGATTTTCCAGGCAGTGAACCGTGCACAACCGGATGAAATGCCGGAGCTGGCGGCAGGTAAGCGCCAGTGGGTGCTGGAGCAGAATTGAAGTCGAACGCGGTCCCTGTGGGAGCGGGCTAGCCCGCGAACACCGGCGAAGCCGGTGCCATACACCGCGTTGCATTCTTCGCGGGCTTGCCCGCTCCCACAGAGACTCGCATCAACCTCGGCGATTAGCCCTTCCCTTCCAGAATCGCGGCATACCCTTCCTTGTAACTCGGATACACCGGTACCCACCCCAACGCCCGCGCCCGGGCATTGCTGCAGCGTTTGCTGCCAGTACGCCGCACCCGCTGCTCATCAGACCACTCGGTAACCCCCATGTACGCCCTCAGCCAAGCCACCACATCGGCCAGCGGTGCCGGGTCGTCATCGACGCCAATGTAATAGTCGTCCAGCGCCTTGCCGTCGGCATCGGCCTGCAGCAGGTGGGCCAAAAGGCTGGCAGCATCCTCAGCATGAATACGGTTGCCATACAGCGGCGGCTCCTCGGCGACGCGGTAACCCTGGCGCGCCTGGCTCAGCAGCCACTCGCGGCCTGGGCCATAGATGCCGGTCAGACGCACCACGCTTGCCGGAATGCCGCTGGCCAGCGCCAGCTGCTCGGCCTCCAGCATCACCCGCCCGGAATAACCTTCAGGCTCGGTGGCTGCACCTTCTTCGATCCATTCACCGTCTTTTTGGGCATACACGCTGCTGCTCGATACAAACAGCAGGCGACGCGGGCGCTGGCCTCGCTCGGCCAGCCACGCCAGCACATGGCGCAAGCCGTCGACGTAGGCCGCCTGGTAACCCGCCTCGTCGTGCTGGCTGGCCGCCACGCAGTACACCAGGTAGTCCAGCGAGCCCTGCGGCCAGGCTTGCGGAATTGCAGGTTCCGCCAGGTCGGCGGCAACCGGTGCAATACCCGCAGGCAGTTGCCCGACAGAACGGCGCAGGCCGCTTACCTGCCAGCCTTTGGCCAGCATCTGCTTGGCAAAACGCCCGCCTACATCACCACATCCCACCACCATCACGGATAGGTCTGACATCACAAAACTCCCTAGACCAATTGATCAGCCCGGCCACGCTACACGATGGGCGGCTAGACCATAGGCGAAAAAAGCAACAAGATTACTTTTGTTAACAAGAATTACTTGCAATAATGGCGACCAATTTGTTCTCGGCCTATCTCGAGGCCTTGGAGAACGTCCACTTTTTCTTCATCAGGTCCGGCCAGCATGACACGTACTCAACCTTCCGCTTCGCCAACCCCGTCGCGCGCCTGGCGCGCCATCGCCGCGCTGACACTCAGCCTGGTGCTGGCCCCGGTGGCCATGGCCGATGAGCCAACCGCCAATGCCGCTACACCAGCCGCTGCTTCCGCTCCGGCTGCTAAAGCTGCCCCGGCGGCACCGGCTGTGGAAGGCCAGGCTCCCGCTGGCGAAGTACAAGCTGCCGCCCCGGCAGATTCGCAGGTTGTGGGTGATCCCGCTACCGATGCACTGGTTGAAGACACGTCCCTGGGCATGGCCCACGACCTGTCCCCGTGGGGCATGTACAAAAACGCCGACATCGTGGTGAAGATCGTCATGATCGGCCTGGCTATCGCCTCCATCATCACCTGGACCATCTGGATCGCCAAAGGCTTCGAGCTGATGGGCGCCAAACGTCGCCTGCGTGGTGAAATCGCCCAGCTGAAGAAGTCCACCACCCTGAAAGAAGCCAGCGAAGTCTCCAAAAAGGAAGGCACCCTGGCCCACACGTTGGTTCACGACGCCCTCGAAGAGATGCGCCTGTCGGCCAATGCCCGCGAAAAAGAAGGCATCAAGGAGCGCGTCAGCTTCCGTCTGGAGCGCCTGGTGCACGCCAGCGGCCGTACCATGAGCAGCGGCACCGGCGTACTGGCAACCATCGGTTCCACCGCGCCGTTCGTAGGTCTGTTCGGTACTGTATGGGGCATCATGAACAGCTTCATCGGCATCGCCAAGACCCAGACCACCAACCTGGCCGTGGTCGCCCCCGGCATCGCCGAAGCCCTGCTGGCCACCGCCCTGGGCCTGGTCGCAGCAATCCCGGCCGTGGTCATCTACAACGTCTTCGCCCGCTCCATCGCCGGCTACAAGGCCCAGGTGTCCGACGCCTCCGCCCAGGTACTGCTGCTGGTCAGCCGTGACCTGGACCACCAGGGCAGCGAGCGCGCCGCCCCGCACATG
This sequence comes from Pseudomonas sp. LAIL14HWK12:I1, assembly GCF_003202095.1. Taxonomy (NCBI): domain Bacteria; kingdom Pseudomonadati; phylum Pseudomonadota; class Gammaproteobacteria; order Pseudomonadales; family Pseudomonadaceae; genus Pseudomonas; species Pseudomonas sp. LAIL14HWK12:I1. The sequence continues at coordinate 202,926 of NZ_QJKG01000002.1, read as the reverse complement.
GTGAAAGTGGGGTAAGCCATGGGCCTGCATCTCAACGAAGGTGGCGACGACCTCGCCGAAAACCACGAAATCAACGTTACGCCGTTCATCGACGTGATGCTGGTGCTGCTGATCATCTTCATGGTCGCAGCCCCCTTGGCCACGGTCGACATCAAGGTCGACCTGCCGGCCTCAACCGCCAAACCGGCGCCGAGGCCTGAAAAACCGGTGTTCGTCAGCGTCAAGGCCGACCAGAAGCTGTACGTCGGCGACGATCAGGTTGCTGCACCCGACCAGCTTGGCCCGATGCTCGATGCCAAGACCAAGGGTGACAAGGAAACCACCATCTTCTTCCAGGCTGACAAAGGCGTGGATTACGGTGACTTGATGGAAGTGATGAACAACATGCGCGCGGCCGGCTACCTCAAGGTCGGTCTGGTAGGTCTCGAGACGGCAGCCAAGAAATGACAAAAACGCGCTCTAACATGGCGCGCTACGGTGGCAGCCTGGCGATCGTGCTGGGCGTGCACGTGGTCGCCGTGCTGCTGACGCTCAACTGGTCGGTGCCCCAGGCCATCGAACTGCCACCGGCAGCCATGATGGTCGAGCTGGCGCCATTGCCGGAGCCTGCGCCACCACCGCCCCCGAAAGCGGCGCCGCAGCCACCGGCACCGGTCGAGGAACCGCCGCTGCCGAAGCTGGCCGAGGCACCCAAGCCCAAGATCGCCATTCCCAAGCCGCCCAAGCCGAAGGCCAAGCCACAGCCGCCCAAGCCCGAGAAAAAGCCTGAGCCGCCGAAGGAAGCACCACCGACCGAACAAACGGTAGACGCACCGCCCAGCAACACGCCGCCGCAGAAGTCCGCGGCACCGGCGCCGAGCATTGCGTCCAACAGCAACGCCCTGCCGACCTGGCAGAGCGACCTGCTGCGTCACCTGGCCAAGTACAAGCGTTACCCGGAAGACGCGCGCCGTCGCGGTCTGCAGGGCATCAACCGCCTGCGCTTCGTGGTCGACGCCGAAGGCAAGGTGGTGTCGTACTCCATGGCTGGTGGCTCGGGTAGCGCCGCACTGGACCGGGCGACGCTGGAAATGATCCGTCGGGCCGGCACTGTACCCAAGCCGCCACCCGAGTTGCTGAACAATGGCACGATCGAAGTCGTGGCACCGTTCGTCTACTCGCTGGACCGCCGCTGAGACTTTTGTTTCTGTCACAAATCGGCAAGTCTGATAACGTGCGTCTATCGATTGCAGCCGCTATGCTGGGCCCGCAACTTCATGGACGCACGTTATGACCCTCACAGAATTACGCTACATCGTCACACTCGCCCAGGAACAGCACTTCGGCCATGCCGCCGAACGCTGCCACGTGAGCCAGCCGACCCTGTCGGTCGGTGTGAAGAAGCTCGAGGATGAGCTTGGCGTTCTGATCTTCGAACGCAGCAAGAGCGCGGTGCGCCTGACCCCGGTCGGCGAAAGCATCGTCGCCCAGGCGCAGAAGGTACTGGAGCAGGCCCAAGGCATTCGCGAACTGGCCCAGGCCGGCAAGAACCAGCTGACCGCCCCGCTCAAGGTCGGTGCCATCTACACCGTCGGCCCCTACCTGTTCCCGCACCTGATTCCGCAACTGCACCGCGTAGCGCCGCAGATGCCCCTGTACATCGAAGAAAACTTCACCCACGTACTGCGCGAAAAGCTGCGCAATGGCGAACTGGACGCGGTGATCATCGCCCTGCCGTTCAACGAAGCCGACGTGCTGACCCTGCCGCTGTACGATGAGCCGTTCTGCGCCCTGATGCCGGCCGACCACCCGTGGACGGCGAAAAAGACCATCGACACCGCCATGCTCAACGACAAGAGCCTGTTGCTGCTGGGTGAGGGCCACTGCTTCCGCGATCAGGTACTGGAAGCCTGCCCGACCCTGAACAAGGGCGGTGAAGGTTCCAAGCACACCACGGTCGAGTCCAGCTCGCTGGAAACCATCCGCCATATGGTGGCATCAGGCCTTGGCGTTTCGATCCTGCCGCTGTCGGCGGTGCACAGCCACCACTACGCCCCTGGCATCATCGAGGTCCGCCCGCTGACGGCGCCGGCGCCGTTCCGCACCGTGGCCATCGCCTGGCGTGCCAGCTTCCCGCGGCCGAAGGCCATCGAGATCCTCGCAGATTCGATCCGCCTGTGCTCGGTCGCCAAAGCCCCTGCGGAACAACCGGCCTGAGTCATGAGTGAGCTGTCGAAGGTCCCGGTCACGGTACTCAAGGGTGTTGGCGAGGCCATGGCGGAAAAACTCGCCAAGGTCGGCCTGGAGAACCTGCAGGATGTGCTGTTCCACCTGCCCCTGCGCTACCAGGACCGCACCCGCGTGGTGCCGATTGGCCAATTGCGCCCCGGCCAGGATGCCGTGATCGAGGGCGTGGTCAGCGGCGCCGACGTGACCATGGGCAAGCGACGTAGCCTGGTGGTGCGACTGGGAGATGGCAGTGGCGTGCTGAGCCTGCGCTTCTACCACTTCAGCAACGCACAGAAAGAAAGCCTGAAACGCGGCACCCACTTGCGCTGCTACGGCGAAGCCCGCCCCGGCGCTTCGGGCCTGGAAATCTACCACCCGGAATACCGTGCACTGAATGGCGACGAACCACCGCCCCCGGTCGAGCAGACGCTGACACCGATCTACCCGTCCACCGAAGGCCTCACCCAGCAACGCCTGCGCCTGTTGTGTCAGCAGAGCCTGGGCCTGCTTGGCCCGCGCAGCCTGCCTGACTGGCTGCCTGACGAGCTGGCCCGGGACTACCAACTGGCGCCGCTGGACGATGCCATCCGCTACCTGCACAACCCGCCGGCCGATGCCGACCTCGACGAGCTCGCCGAAGGCCAGCACTGGGCCCAGCACCGCCTGGCCTTCGAAGAACTGCTGACCCACCAGCTGTCGCAGCAACGCCTGCGCGAAAGCCTGCGTAGCCTGCGCGCACCGGTACTGCCCAAGGCCAAGCGTCTGCAAGCGCAGTACCTGGCCAACCTGGGCTTCCAGCCGACTGGCGCGCAGCAGCGGGTGGCCAACGAAATTGCCTATGACCTCAGCCAGCACGAGCCGATGATGCGCCTGGTGCAGGGCGATGTGGGGGCAGGCAAGACCGTGGTCGCCGCGCTGGCCGCGCTGCAGGCGTTGGAAGCCGGCTATCAGGTGGCCTTGATGGCACCCACCGAGATCCTCGCCGAACAGCACTACATCACCTTCAAGCGCTGGCTCGAACCACTGGGCATCGAAGTGGCCTGGCTGGCCGGCAAGCTCAAGGGCAAGGCCCGGGCAGCTTCCCTGGAACAGATCGCCAACGGCGCACCGATGGTGGTCGGCACCCACGCGCTGTTTCAGGAAGAGGTGAAGTTCAAGCACCTGGCCCTGGCGATCATCGATGAACAGCACCGTTTTGGCGTGCAGCAACGCCTGGCCCTGCGCAAGAAGGGCGTGGCCGGCGAGCTGTGCCCGCACCAGTTGATCATGACCGCCACGCCTATTCCGCGCACCTTGGCGATGAGCGCCTACGCCGACCTGGACACCTCGGTACTCGACGAGCTGCCGCCTGGGCGCACCCCGGTGAACACCGTGCTGGTAGCCGATAGCCGCCGCTTCGAAGTGGTCGAACGGGTACGCGCCGCCTGCGCCGAGGGCCGCCAGGCTTACTGGGTTTGCACCCTCATCGAAGAGTCTGAAGAGCTGACCTGCCAGGCGGCCGAAAGCACGTATGAAGAACTTGGCAGCGCCTTGGGCGAACTGCGTGTGGGCCTGATCCACGGTCGCATGAAGCCTGCGGAGAAAGCCGAGATCATGGCGCAGTTCAAGGCCGGTGAATTGCAGTTGCTGGTTGCGACCACGGTCATCGAGGTAGGCGTGGACGTGCCCAACGCCAGCCTGATGATCATCGAAAACCCCGAGCGCCTTGGCTTGGCCCAGTTGCACCAGCTGCGCGGCCGGGTTGGCCGGGGCAGTGCCGTGAGCCATTGCGTGCTGCTGTACCACCCGCCACTGTCGCAGATCGGCCGCGAGCGCCTGGGGATCATGCGCGAGACCAACGACGGCTTCATCATCGCCGAAAAGGACCTGGAGCTGCGCGGCCCGGGCGAGATGCTGGGGACCCGCCAGACCGGCCTGCTACAGTTCAAGGTCGCCGACCTGATGCGTGACGCCGACCTGTTGCCAGCGGTGCGCGACGCCGCCCAGGCCCTGATCGCGCGCTGGCCGGAACATGTCAGCCCGTTGCTCGACCGCTGGCTGCGTCATGGCCAGCAATATGGGCAAGTGTGACGCCAGTCCCAGAATGGATCCAGATTTGCTCGCAGGCTGGTTATACTTCGCGTTTAAAAGAATCAGTGGATACGGACCATGACTGAAGTTGCCCTGGACACCGCAACCCCACACGCACCCTCTGTCATCAGGCTGCTGCTCGACAAGGTCGGCGTCGCCTACCGCGAGGTGGCCGAGCACCCGCACCTTCCTGCGACTTCGCGGGTGCAAGCAGTGCTTCTCGACGACGAGGTCGGCGCCCTCATGGTGCTGTTCCCGCAGAGCCAACTGCTGGACCTCAACCGCCTGGCCGAACTGACCGGGCGCAAGCTTACCGCCGTGTCGGTGCCGCGCTTGAAGCAGATGCTCGACAAACACCAGCTCAAGGCCCTGCCAGGCATTCCGGCGCTCACCAGCTCACCGTGCCAGTACGAGAAGAGCCTGCTCGACGCCGAAACCGTCTATATCCAGTCGGGCGAAACCGGCCTGCTGCTGGAAATCGAACGCGCGCACTTCAAGCGCATGCTGGCCAAAGCCAGCGCCAGCAGCTTCGGTCAGGAAATCGAGGCCATCAGCCCCAACCTCGACCGCCCCGATGACGACACCCGGGAAATCACCAATGCCGTGCAGGCCTTCACGGCCCGACGCATCCAGAAGCGCCTGGAAGAAACCATCGAGATCCCACCGCTGGCCGATACCGCGCAAAAGATCATCAAGCTGCGGGTAGACCCCAACGCCAGCATCGATGACATCACCGGCGTGGTCGAAACCGACCCGGCGCTGGCGGCCCAGGTGGTGAGCTGGGCGGCTTCGCCGTACTACGCCTCACCCGGCAAGATCCGCTCGGTGGAAGATGCCATCGTGCGCGTGCTGGGCTTCGATCTGGTGATCAACCTGGCCTTGGGCCTGGCGCTGGGCAAGACGTTGAGCCTGCCTAAAGACCACCCGCAGCAGGCCACACCGTACTGGCAGCAGTCGATCTACACCGCCGCAATCATCGAAGGCCTGACCCGTGCCATGCCGAGGGCAGAACGCCCCGAGGCCGGGCTAACCTACCTGGCCGGGCTGCTGCACAACTTCGGCTACCTGCTACTGGCGCACGTGTTCCCACCGCACTTCTCGCTGATTTGCCGCCATCTGGAGGTGAACCCGCACCTGAACCACACCTACGTGGAACAGCACCTGCTGGGCATCAGCCGCGAACAGATCGGCGCTTGGCTGATGAAGTTGTGGGACATGCCGGAAGAACTGTCGACCGCGCTGCGTTTCCAGCACGACCCGGCCTATGACGGCGAGTACTCGGCATTCCCCAACCTGGTGTGCCTGGCCACCCGGCTGCTGCGCTCGCGAGGCATTGGTTCGGGGCCGATGGAGGAGATCCCTGACGAGTTGCTGGAGCGCCTGGAGATTACCCGGGACAAGGCGGAAGATGTGGTGAACAAAGTGCTCGAGGCCGAGAACCTGTTGCGCGAACTGGCTTCGCAGTTTCACGCACCGCATTGATTTTTCTGGGGCTGCTTTGCAGCCCCGGCAATTTCAGCCTTTCTTCTTCGGCTTCAGGTACTTCATCAACCCCTGGAACCACATCACCAACGCCGGATTGCCCTTGATCTGGATGTGCTTGTCCTGAATCCCCTGCATGAACGCCAATTGCTTGTTACCCGCCTGCATCGTGGCAAAGCCATAGGCCGCGTCCTTGAAGGCAATGGCGAAGGCAGGCTGCGGGTGTGCGCCGCCCTTGCTGCTGATGCGTTCGTTATTGACGATGAAGTGCCGGGCGACCTTGCCGTCCAAGGTCTGCATCTGGAACACCAGGTCCTTGCCCTTGAGCTGCTGCTGGAATGCCGGGTTGTTACGGCTGGCCCTGGCCATCAACAGCCCCATGGCCCAGAGAAGAAAGCGGAACTTCATCAACGCGCCTCGAATGAAAAGTGACTGAGGCGCGCAGTCTATACTTTTCCAGAACTATTTATGCAAGTTCGAAACATTTTGCCTACAGAAAGCACAACGGGCGCCCTGAGGCGCCCGCTTGGCTGACACTGGGTTTGTCAGAAGGCGATCACTTGCCTTTTTTGGCCGGCTTGACCGGGGTGTTGACGCTGTCGCGCAGGTTTTTGCCTGGCTTGAACGCCACGGTGTTGCTGGCTTTGATCTTGACCGGCTCACCGGTTTGCGGGTTCTTGCCGGTACGCGCGCCGCGATGACGTTTTTCAAAAGTGCCGAAACCGACCAGGGTCACGGTGTCCTTGTCCAGGGCGCCGGTGATGCTGTCGAGAATCGCGTTCAAAACCTGATTGGCCTTTTCCTTGGTCAGATCGGCCTTATCGGCGATGACGGCGGCGAGTTCTGGTTTGCGCATAGTGAAGCCTCTTTGACGGAATTCTTGTTGTTATGCCGTGCTGCCTTTGGGAGCAGCGCTCAAGGCACCGCAGGCTCTAATCTGCGGCAGACGGAAGTGAGAATGGCACGAGCTCCGGGGACGCGCCAGTATCTGGGCGGCCATTGTGTGGGCAACAACAGGATAAAACCGACAGAACACCCTCTATTTACGCCATTAGGGCTGGCAACTGACGATTCAGCGCCAGCTTCTCCATCACCGCTTTCCCGGTCAGGGCGTAGCCCAGCAAGTTGCCGTCTGGGCCGTGGCAGAGCACCTTGAGGTCACTGCCCTGACCATCCACCTGCCAAGTGCCTTCGTGGCCCATGGGCGGCGGCGAAACCACCAGCGGGCAGGCCGGGGTTTTTACCGTGACCGGCATCGGCCCATACGCGACCGCCGTCGGCTTGCCGGCCAGGGTTTGCGCCAGCGCCCGGGCACAGCTCATCAGTGGCATCACGTAGAGCAGGTTGATGCCATCGACCTCGGCACAGTCGCCGAGGGCGAAGATGTTGGCGTGGGATGTACGTAACTCGCGGTCTACGCTGACGCCACGGTTGGTCTGCAAGCCGGCTGCGGCAGCCAGGTCGGTGCGCGGGCGAAGGCCGATGGCCGAAACCACCAGGTCGCAGGCGATCACGCTGCCATCCGACAGGTGCGCCTCCAGGCCTTGGGGCACCTGCTGCAAGCGGGTCAACACCGGGCCCAGGTGGAAGCACACCCCCAAGCCCTCCAGCCCGGCTTGCACAGCCGCCGCAGCGGCCGGGTGCAGCAGGGTCGGCATCACTTGCTCACATGGCGCCACTACCTCCACCTGGAAGCCACCCAGGCTCAGGTCGTTGGCGAACTCGCAGCCGATCAGGCCGGCACCGAGAATCAGCACGCGCTGCTTGCCGACAGCGGCAGCACGGAAGCGCGCGTAGTCTTCGAGGTCGTTGATCGGGAATACCAGATGGCCGCCGTCGCCTTCTATCGGCACCTGCACGGTCTGCGCCCCCCAGGCCAGCACCAGGTCGCGGTACTCCACGGCCTCTTCGCCGATCCACAGGCGCTTGTGGCCTGGGTCGATGCCGCTGATACGGGTATGGGTGCGGATCTCGGCATTCAGCTGTTCGGCCATTGCGCCTGGCTCGGCCATGACCAGGCCGTCGGCGTCTTTCTGCTTGGCAAAGCCCATGGAGAGCATGGGCTTGGAGTAGGAACGACCATCGTCGGCGGTGATCAGCAGCAACGGCGTCTGCGTATCGAGCTTGCGAAATTCACGCGCCAGGTTGTAACCCGCAAGGCCGGTACCGATGATTACCACAGGGGACGTCATGTCGTGCTTTCCTCGGTTAGCCGATGAAGATCATTTCAAAGTCGCTTTTGCCAACCCCACAGTCAGGGCACAGCCAGTCTTCAGGCACATCTTCCCAACGGGTGCCGGGGGCGATGCCGTCGTCGGGCCAGCCTTCGGCTTCGTCGTAGATCAGGCCACAGACAATACATTGCCACTTTTTCATCAGGTCTTTTTCCTTGGTGGAACTCAGGCTTTATCGGGCCGGTAGCTGGCCCTGTTTCATGCATTATGCAAGCAGTCAGGGCAATCATGCTAAGCTCGCCGCCTCTCTGGTTGTAACAAGCAGACCGACGTGTCGTACGAATCCCCGCAAGCAGCCGCTGTCGCGTGGCTGCCGTATTCACAGCTGGCGACCGGCATCGACCAGCCCACCCTTGACTGGCTGTTCGACGAGGGCTCGCTGACCCGCCGCCTGACCCGCCTCTCCAACGATCACTTTTCCGTCACCCCGCTGTTCGAGGGCTGGCAGCCACTGCGCGATGACGAATGCCAGGCGCTGGGCATTGCCGCTGGCGCCGAAGGCTGGGTGCGCGAGGTGTACCTGCGTGGCCATGGCCAACCTTGGGTGTTCGCCCGCAGCGTCGCCAGCCGCAGCGCCCTGGAGCGCGGCGGGCTGGACCTGGAAACCCTGGGCAGCCGCTCGCTAGGCGAATTGCTGTTCTGCGACCAGGCGTTCATCCGCCACCCGATTGAAGTGTGCAGTTATCCACAGGCCTGGCTGCCGACCGAAGCCACCCGCGCAGCACTGTGGGGCCGCCGCTCGCGCTTCGAACGGGGCGGCCTGGAGCTGTTGGTGGCAGAAGTGTTCCTGCCGGCATTGTGGCAAGCGGCCAAGGAGGACAACCGCTGATGTACCTGCAACTGCTCAAGTCGCTCAACCGCCTGCACCCGCGGGCCTGGGACTTCGTCCAGCTCAGCCGCATGGACCGGCCGATCGGTATCTACCTGCTGCTGTGGCCAACCCTGTCGGCGGTATGGATTGCCGGCAACGGTTCACCTACCGTGGCCAATGTGCTGATCTTCGGCCTTGGCGTGGTGCTGATGCGCGCTGCGGGCTGCTGCATCAACGATTTCGCCGACCGTAAGGTGGATGGCCACGTCAAGCGCACTGCCGACCGGCCTCTGGCCAGTGGTCGAGTACGGCCACGCGAAGCGCTGGCGCTGTTCGCCATCCTGGTCGGGGTGAGCTTCCTGCTGGTGCTGTGCACCAACAGCCGCACGGTATGGCTGTCGTTCGGCGCGGTGGCGCTGGCGTTCTGTTACCCGTTCATGAAGCGCTACACCTATTACCCGCAGGTGGTGCTGGGGGCGGCGTACTCCTGGGGCATTCCCATGGCGTTCACGGCAGCGGGTGGCGAACTGCCGGCCAGCGCGTGGCTGCTGTATATCGCCAACCTGCTGTGGACGGTGGGTTATGACACCTACTACGCCATGGTCGACCGCGATGACGACCTGAAGATCGGTGTGAAGTCGACCGCGATCCTGTTTGGCGACGCCGACCGCACCATTATCCTGACCTTGCAGCTGCTGTCGCTGGGCTGCCTGTTGCTGGCAGGCAGCCGCTTCGACCTGGGGGGCTGGTTCCACCTGGGACTGCTGGGTGCGGCAGCGTGCTTTGCGTGGGAGTACTGGTCGACGCGCAAGCTGGACCGGGAGTCGTGCTTCAAGGCGTTTCTGCACAACCACTGGGCGGGGATGCTGGTGTTCATTGGCGTAGTGTTGGATTACGCGTTGCGCTGAATATGTCGGGGCCGCGAAGCGGCCCCGACAATCTCAAGGCTTGGCGACGTGCCAGACGTCCTTCACGCCATCACCGGTCATGTCACCGGCCTTCTTGTCCTTGACGAAGGTGTACAGCGGCTTGCCGTCGTAGGCCCACTGCATCGAACCGTCATCACGCTTGATCTGCGTCCACTTGCCCTCGGCCTTTTCGCCATCCATCACCTTCAACGGCGGCCAGTTGGTGGCGCAATCGCCATTGCACATCGACTTGCCTCCCGCATCCTTGTCAAAGGTGTACAGGGTCATGCCGGCATGATCGACCCACATGCCGTCCTTCTCCATGGCATGTTGGGCCGACGCCACCCCCGGGAGCGCCAGCGCAGCGAAAAGGGCCATCCAGCTCAGCGTTTGTCGTGTCATTGGATTCACCATTATTTCGGGGGGATTGAGTTCGAGTCGCCGCAACTGCGGCCCTCTCAAGCCTAGTTCAGTCACGGAATGTCGCCAGAACGGCCAACACCCTGTCACACAGCTGCAATAATTCCGTTATCTAATGCGGGCCAAGACACCGTATCCAGGAGAGGTTTGAGCATGGTAGGCAGGAACATTCTGATCGTCGACGACGAAGCGCCCATTCGCGAGATGATCGCCGTTGCCCTGGAAATGGCCGGCTATGACTGCCTGGAAGCGGAAAACTCCCAACAGGCCCATGCGATCATCGTCGACCGCAAACCGGACCTGATCCTGCTCGACTGGATGCTGCCAGGCACCTCCGGCATCGAGCTGGCCCGCCGCCTCAAGCGCGACGAGCTGACCGGCGACATCCCGATCATCATGCTTACCGCCAAGGGTGAAGAGGACAACAAGATCCAGGGCCTGGAAGTGGGTGCCGACGATTACATCACCAAGCCGTTCTCGCCGCGTGAGCTGGTGGCGCGCCTGAAAGCCGTGTTGCGCCGTACCGGTCCGAGCGACAGCGAGGCGCCGATCGAAGTTGGCGGCCTGCTGCTGGACCCGATCAGCCACCGCGTCACCATCGACGGCAAGCCGGCCGAGATGGGCCCGACCGAATACCGCCTGCTGCAGTTCTTCATGACCCACCAGGAGCGTGCCTACACCCGCGGCCAGTTGCTGGATCAGGTATGGGGCGGCAACGTCTATGTCGAGGAACGCACGGTCGACGTGCACATCCGTCGCCTGCGCAAGGCGCTGGGTGAAGCCTATGAAAATCTGGTACAAACCGTCCGGGGCACTGGCTACCGCTTCTCGACCAAGAGCTGATCGAGTTCAAAAGCGCCACGCTGCACGTTGTTGTACAAGGACCGTCAATTGAACCAAAACTGGCACGCGACCCTGATTCGCCATCTGCTGTTGCTGATTACCGTCTGCCTGATCGGCGGGCTGGCCAGCGGCTACTATGGCTGGAGCCTGGCCATTGGCCTGGCCCTCTACCTGGGCTGGACCCTCAAGCAACTGCTGCGCCTGCACGACTGGCTGCGCAATCACCAACCCGATGAGGCACCGCCCGATGGTTACGGCCTCTGGGGCGAGGTGTTCGACAGCATCTACCACCTGCAACGCCGCGACCAGCGCGTGCGTGGCCGCCTGCAGGCCGTGATCGACCGGGTACAGGAGTCCACCGCCGCGCTGCGCGACGCCGTGATCATGCTCGACAGCGATGGCAACCTGGAGTGGTGGAACCGCGCCGCCGAGACCCTGCTGGGCTTCAAAACCCCACAGGACGGCGGCCAGCAGGTAACCAACCTGGTGCGTCACCCGCGCTTCAAGGAATACTTCGAAGCGGAGAATTACCTCGAACCGCTGGAAATCCCCTCGCCCATCAACGACCGCATGCGCGTGCAACTGCACATCACCCGCTACGGCAACAACGAACACCTGATGCTGGTGCGCGATGTCACCCGCATTCACCAGCTGGAGCAGATGCGCAAGGACTTCGTCGCCAACGTGTCGCACGAGCTGCGCACGCCGCTGACGGTCATCACCGGCTACCTGGAAACCTTGCTGGACAACGTCGAGGACGTGAACCCGCGCTGGAGCCGCGCCCTGCAGCAGATGAGCCAGCAAGGCTCACGCATGCAAACGCTGCTCAACGACCTGCTGCTGCTGGCCAAGCTGGAAGCCACCGATTATCCGTCGGACAACCAGCCGGTGGCCATCGATGCCCTGCTCACCGCCATCAAGAATGACGCCCAGGCTCTGTCCGGGCCACGCAACCAGCGCATCAGCCTGGAAGCTGCGCCCGGCGTCAAACTGAAGGGCAGCGAGTCGGAGCTGCGCAGCGCCTTTTCCAACCTGGTATTCAACGCCGTCAAGTACACCCAGGACGAAGGCAACATCCGCATCCGCTGGTGGGTCGATGCCCAGGGTGCGCATTTGTCGGTGCAAGACTCGGGGGTGGGCATTGACGCGAAGCACTTGCCCCGCCTGACCGAACGCTTCTATCGGGTGGACTCCAGCCGCGCGTCGAATACCGGTGGCACCGGGCTGGGGCTGGCGATTGTGAAGCATGTGCTGATGCGCCATCGCGGCAAGCTGGAAATCAGCAGTGTGCCGGGGCATGGCAGTACCTTTACCTGTCACTTTGCGCCGGCACAATTGGCCAACGGCGAGGTTTGATATTGGGGCTGCGGTGCAGCCCTTCGCGGGCGCGCCCGCTCCCACAGCGACCGCAATAAATCCGCCACCCTTTGCTTTTACGGCTCCAGCCGCTACATTGGATCCCCTGTGCCAGCAAAAGCTGGCACTTTTTTTCTCTCTATCTCTAAGACGGACCCCGTAAAAACTCCATCATGGACCCTTCCCCTGGTATCAGCCTCACCTCGTTATTCGCCGATTTCGGCATGATCATCTTTGCCTTCCTGCTGGTGCTGCTCAACGGCTTCTTCGTTGCCGCCGAGTTCGCCATGGTCAAGCTGCGCGCCACCCGCGTCGAGGCCATCGCCGAGCAGCACGGCTGGCGCGGTAACATCCTGCGCAAGGTTCACAATCAGCTCGACGCCTACCTGTCAGCCTGCCAGTTGGGCATTACCCTCGCCTCGCTGGGCCTGGGCTGGGTCGGTGAACCGGCGTTTGCCCACCTGCTCGAGCCGCTGCTGGCGTACTTCGGGGTCGACTCGCCCGAGCTGATCAAAGGCGTCTCGTTCTTCGTCGCCTTCTTCGTCATCTCGTACCTGCACATCGTGGTCGGCGAGCTGGCGCCCAAGTCCTGGGCCATCCGCAAGCCAGAGCTGCTGTCGCTGTGGACCGCGGTGCCGCTGTACCTGTTCTACTGGGCAATGTACCCAGCCATCTACCTGCTCAATGCCAGCGCCAACACCATTTTGCGTATTGCCGGCCAAGGCGAGCCTGGCCCGCACCACGAGCACCATTACAGCCGTGAAGAGCTGAAGCTGATCCTGCACTCCAGCCGTGGTCAGGACCCAAGCGACCAGGGTATGCGCGTACTGGCGTCGGCCGTGGAAATGGGCGAGCTGGAGGTGGTCGACTGGGCCAACTCGCGTGAGGACATGGTCAGCATCGACGCCCATGCGCCGTTGAAGCAGATCCTGGCCCTGGTGCGCCGCCACAAGTTCAGCCGCTATCCGGTGTATGACGCCGAGCGCGAAGAGTTCACCGGCCTGCTGCACATCAAGGACCTGCTGCTGGAGCTGGCCGAGCTGGAGCACTTGCCCGAAACCATCGACCTGGAAGACCTTGCCCGCCCCCTGGAGCGCGTGTCGCGGCACATGCCGCTGGCCCAGTTGCTGGAGCAGTTCCGCAAGGGCGGCGCGCACTTCGTGCTGGTGGAGGAAGCCGACGGCAAGGTTATCGGCTACCTGACCATGGAAGACGTGCTGGAAGTGCTGGTAGGCGATATCCAGGACGAGCACCGCAAGACCGAACGCGGCATCCTCGCTTACCAGCCAGGCAAACTGCTGGTACGCGGCGACACACCGCTGTTCAAAGTCGAGCGCCTGCTGGGGGTCGACCTCGACCACATCGAGGCAGAGACCCTGGCCGGGCTGGTCTACGAAACGCTCAAGCGCGTGCCTGAAGAAGAGGAAGTGCTTGAGGTCGAGGGGCTGCGCATCATCATCAAGAAGATGAAAGGGCCCAAGATCGTGCTGGCCAAGGTGCTGAAGCTGGACTGATGACGATATCGGTCAGGGGTTGCCGGCAGTGAAGTCCGGTAACCCGCTGATCGGCCTGTCGAACCGGTAAGGTATCGACTCCAGCGCCAGCCCCACATTGCGCTGCACCACGAAATGCAGGTGCGGCCCGGTGCTGTTGCCAGTATTGCCCGACTTGGCCAGTACCTGCCCCTGCCGTACCCGCTGCCCCTGCGCCACCACCACTGAACCGCGCATCAGGTGCAAGTACACGCCCATGGTGCCGTCCGGGTGCAGGATCCTGACGAAATTCCCTGAAGGGTTGGTTCCCCGCCCGCTCTGGGTGTTTTCCGTCTTCACCACCACGCCTTCGCGCGCCGCAATGATGGTGGTGCCTTCAGGCATGGCGATGTCCATGGCGTAGCGCCCCTTTGGCCCAAAGTGGCTGACACGCCCGTTAGGGCCCTGAGTGACGCGGAACGGCCCGCCAATCCAAGGGAATGTGTAACGGAAGCCCTGTGGCCGCATGCCCGGGTCCCCCATGGCCTGCAGCAGGGTCGAGCGGTAGTTCAGCAGCAGCCCGGGGCGCCCCCGGAGCACACTGAGCATTTGCGTGGTACGCGGCGGCAGCAAGCGGCGCACGATGCGCGGAGCATCACCGCCTTGCGCGTTCACCAGATTGTCCAGTCGCAACTCGACCTCCACGGGTACATGCAGTTCGTTGCGCGCCGAAAAGCTCACGCCACCGTCGAAGGTCCTGGCGTTCAACAGCACCTGGCCCTCCAGCGTTTCGACCATGGGCTCGCGCAGCACCAAGGGCTTGGCGCCCGGGCCTGGCCGGTCGGAATAGGAGACCACACCGGAATCGTCGGTGATCTTGTAGAGGGTCACACCCAGGCTCGACGCCGAGACCATGAGCAATGCACAGAACAGCAGCAGGCGCGTGGGCATGATGGTGGCTTTTTGACAGTTTTGATGTCTCGAAGCCTAGCAGCGGGTTTTGCGGCGGGTATTGCAGTTGGTCGGATGGCGCAGGAGCAGCACTGTGCTGCCCCTGCTTTGGCGTCAAGCGCCGGGGGTGAAATGCTTCTGTGCAGTGCCACGGGCAATCAAGCGCGACAGGTAATCGAGCTTCTGGGCGTCCTGATCGACGAACTTGAAGGTCAACTGCAGCCAGTCGCTGTCGGGCTTGGGCTCCAATGCCGCGACAGCATGCAGGTAGCCGTTCAACCGCGCGACTTCAGCGCTCTCACCCTGCTCCAGGTCCAGCACCGCACCTTCCAGCACCTGCGGCAGCGCTTCGCTGCGGCGTACCACCAGCAAGGCCTCCTTCAAGCTCAGTGCCTTGATCACACAGGGCTGCATGCCGCTGGCCAGTCGCAACTGGCCCTGGCCACGCCCGGTCGGTGCGGGGGCAGGTGGCGTGGGGGCTGCGGCAAATGGCTTGATGGCAGCCGGGGCCGGTGCGGGGGCCGACACCTTGGCCGCTTCTGGTTTGCCCCCTGTCAGGGCACTCAGCGAATCATTGGCAAACGCCGAATTCACCCGCGCCGGGCCGCTGGCCATCAGGCTGTCGAGCTTGCCGATCTTGGTCAGGGCCTTTTTTACCTTGGTCAGCAGTTGCTCGTTGGTGAACGGCTTGCCGACAAAATCGGAAACACCCGCCTGGATCGCCTGAATGACGTTTTCCTTGTCGCCACGGCTGGTCACCATGATGAACTGCAGGTTTTTCAGCGCAGGCTGCTGGCGGCACCAGGTAAGCAGTTCCAGGCCCGACATTTCCGGCATTTCCCAGTCGCACAGGACCAGGTCGAACGCTTCCTTGTCCAGCATGGCCATGGCCTTGCGACCGTTGACCGCGTCGTCGATGGCCATGCCCGGGAAGGCACTGCGCAGGCATTTGCGGACCAGGTCACGGATAAACGGCGCGTCATCCACGACCAGCACATTCACTTTACTCATCGATACTCCTTCTGAACCCCGACTAGCCTACTGCCAAATAATGGCCATTTGCTACAACCTGGTCACGCCGGGACTTCTTCACATCGTTCGCGGGTGCCTGCAGGCGCTCGACCGCAAACGAAAACGCCCGGCCAAGGCCGGGCGTCGATGCTCGGGAGCAACCTTAGTTATCGTCAGATTCGCCCGAAACATTAGCCTTTTCGCCATCAGCGACAGCTGTGCCCTGCACTTCTGCTGTCATGCGCTTGAGGCCCATGTGACGTACGTCGGTGCCGCGCACCAGGTAGATCACCAGCTCGGAGATGTTGCGCGCATGGTCGCCAATTCGCTCCAGCGAGCGCAGAACCCAGATCACGCTCAGCACCCGCGAAATAGAGCGCGGGTCTTCCATCATGTAGGTCACCAGCTCGCGCAGCGCGGTCTTGTATTCACGGTCGATGGTTTTGTCGTACTGAGCCACCGACAACGCCAGGTCGGCGTCGAAGCGGGCAAAGGCGTCCAGTGCATCACGGACCATGTTGCGCACCTGGTCACCAATATGACGAACCTCGACGTAGCCACGCGGCGACTCACCTTCTTCGCACAGCTGGATGGCGCGACGGGCGATCTTGGTCGACTCGTCACCAATACGCTCCAGGTCGATCACCGACTTGGAGATGCTGATGATCAGGCGCAGGTCCGAGGCGGCCGGCTGGCGGCGGGCAAGGATACGCAGGCACTCCTCATCGATGTTGCGCTCCATCTGGTTGATCTGCTCGTCAACCTCGCGCACTTGCTGGGCCAGGCCAGAATCGGCTTCGATCAGCGCGGTGACCGCGTCGTTGACCTGCTTTTCAACCAGCCCGCCCATGGCCAGCAGGTGGCTGCGCACCTCTTCGAGCTCGGCGTTGAACTGCTGGGAAATGTGGTGCGTAAGGCTTTCTTTGTTGATCATCGTTTTGTCCTTTGGTAACGCAGCCCTGTAGGAGGCCAGGTGCTCATCACGAGCGCCGCTTAACCGTAGCGACCGGTGATGTAGTCTTCGGTCTGCTTCTTCGCCGGGTTGGTGAACAGGGTGTCGGTATCCCCGAATTCGACCAGTTTGCCCATGTACATGAACGCGGTGTAATCCGAAACACGGGCCGCCTGCTGCATGTTGTGGGTCACGATGACGATGGTGTACTTGGATTTCAATTCGTAGATCAGCTCTTCGACCTTCAGGGTCGAAATCGGGTCCAGCGCCGAGCACGGTTCGTCGAGCAGCAGCACTTCCGGCTCCACGGCGATGGTGCGGGCGATGACCAGACGCTGTTGCTGGCCACCGGACAGGCCCAGCGCCGACTCATGCAGGCGGTCCTTGACCTCGTCCCACAGGGCTGCGCCCTTCAGCGCCCACTCGACGGCTTCGTCGAGCACACGCTTCTTGTTGATGCCCTGGATACGCAGGCCGTAGACCACGTTCTCGTAGATGGTCTTGGGGAACGGGTTGGGCTTCTGGAACACCATGCCCACACGGCGGCGCAGCTCGGCCACGTCCTCGCCCTTGCGGTAGATGTTGTTGCCGTACAGGTTGATGGCGCCTTCCACGCGGCAGCCGTCAACCAGGTCGTTCATGCGGTTGAAGGTGCGCAGCAGGGTAGACTTGCCGCAGCCGGACGGGCCGATGAAGGCGGTCACGCGTTGCTTGGGGATGTTCATGCTGACGTCGAACAACGCCTGCTTGTCGCCGTAGAACAGGCTCAGGCCAGGTACTTCGATGGCCACGGTTTCTTCGGCCAGGCGCAGGCTCTGCTTGTTGCGGCCCAGGGCAGACATGTCGATGCCGTGGGTATGGGAATCTTGCTGCATGGTCTACTCCATACGCTATCAATTCGTTTCAAAGGGCCGCCCGGCTGGTGGGCGGCACGCTTGCAATCAGGGTCAGCTGTCGAGGGCCTTGTACTTCTCGCGCAGGTGGTTACGGATCCACACGGCCGAGAGGTTGAGGGTCGCGATCACCAGCACCAGCAACAGCGCAGTGGCATACACCAGCGGCCGCGCGGCCTCGACGTTCGGGCTCTGGAAGCCGACGTCATAGATGTGGAAGCCCAGGTGCATGATCTTCTGATCCAGGTGCAGGTACGGGTAGTTACCGTCCACCGGCAGCGACGGCGCCAGCTTCACCACACCCACCAGCATCAGCGGCGCGACTTCACCAGCGGCGCGGGCCACGGCGAGGATCATGCCGGTCATCATGGCCGGGCTGGCCATGGGCAAGACGATCTTCCACAGCGTTTCGGCCTTGGTCGCGCCCAGGGCCAGCGAGCCTTCGCGCACGGTACGCGGAATACGCGCCAAGCCTTCTTCGGTGGCCACGATCACCACCGGCACGGCCAGCAGTGCCAGGGTCAGCGATGCCCACAGCAGGCCCGGGGTACCCAGGGTCGGTGCCGGCAGCGCTTCAGGGAAGAACAGGCGGTCGATCGAGCCACCCAGCACGTAGACGAAGAAGCCCAGGCCAAACACGCCGTAGACGATCGCCGGCACGCCGGCCAGGTTGTTCACGGCAATGCGGATCAGCCGTGTCACCGGCCCCTGCCTGGCGTACTCACGCAGGTAGACCGCAGCCAGCACGCCGAACGGGGTGACGATCACGGCCATGATCAGGGTCATCATCACGGTGCCGAAAATGGCCGGGAAGATACCGCCCTCGGTGTTGGCTTCACGCGGGTCGTCGCTGAGGAACTCCCAGACCTTGGCGAAGTAGGTACCCAGCTTGGTGAAGCCGGACATGCCGTTCGGCTGGATGGCATGCACCACCTTACTCAGGTTGATTTCCACTTCACGGCCGTTGCCATCGCGGGCCACCAGGCTGTCGCGGGCAAAGGCCTGGTGCAGGCCGGTCAGGCGGTCTTCGATGGCCTTGTAGCGGCTGTTCAGCTCGGCGCGGTCGGCGTCCATGTCGGCCTGGGCAGCGGCGTCCAGCTTGCCGTCCAGCTCCAGCTTGCGGGCCTGCAGGCGCAGGCGCTCAAGGCCATGGTTGATGGCGCCGATGTCCTTCTTCTCAAGCTGCTGCAACTCGCCGTTGAGCTGGTTGGCGCGCTTGAGGCGGGCCTGCAGTTCGTGCCAGGCGGCAGGGCCTTCGGCCACCACGCGCCCTTCTTCCTTGACGCTGACCAGGTAGCCGTAGAAGTTGCCCCACTCGCGGCGTTCCAGGGCGATCAGGTCGGCCGGGCGTTTTTCGTCAACCAGCCAGTCGCCGACCACCCAGGTAAAGTCGCTGCCATTGAGGTCGCGGTTACCAATCTTGATCAGTTCACGGGTCATGAACTCCGGGCCCTGGTCTGGTACCGGCAGGCCGGCACCCTTCAGGCGGGCGCGTGGCACTTCTTCCTTTTGTACCACTTCGCCGATGACGACGTGGTCAGCCTGGCCCGGCACCTTGTAGGTGGCCTGTACAAGATCGGCCGGCCAGAAGTGGCCCAGGCCGCGCACGGCAATCACCGCCAGCAGGCCGACGGTCATGATCACCGCCATGGCCACCGCGCCGCCGCTCATCCAGACGCCGGGGGCGCCGCTCTTGAACCAGCCTTTGAGGGAATCCTTTTTCACGGATCGCTACCTTTCTATCAAAGCGACGAGTATTTCTTGCGCAGACGCTGGCGAATCAGCTCGGCCAAGGTGTTCATCACGAACGTGAACATCAGCAGCACCAGAGCGGCCAGGAACAGCACGCGATAGTGGCTGCCGCCGACTTCCGATTCCGGCATTTCCACGGCCACGTTGGCGGCCAGGGTGCGCATGCCCTCGAACAGGTTCATCTCCATCACCGGGGTGTTGCCGGTGGCCATCAGCACGATCATGGTCTCGCCCACCGCACGGCCCATGCCGATCATCAGCGCCGAGAAGATACCCGGGCTGGCGGTGAGGATGACCACGCGGGTCAGGGTCTGCCAGGGCGTCGCGCCCAGGGCCAGCGAGCCCAGGGTCAAGCTGCGCGGCACGCTGAACACGGCGTCTTCGGCAATGGAATAGATGTTCGGGATGACTGCAAAGCCCATGGCGATACCCACGACCAGGGCGTTGCGCTGGTCATAGGTGATGCCCAGATCGTTGGTGATCCACAGCCGCATGTCGCCGCCGAAGAACCAGCTTTCCAGGTGCGGGCTCATGGTCAGGGCGAGCCAGCCGGTGAACAGAATGACCGGAATCAGGATCGCCGCCTCCCAGCCATCCGGCACACGCAGGCGAATCGACTCCGGCAGGCGGGTCCAGGCGAAGCCGGCCAGCAGGATGCCAACCGGCATCAGCAGGAACAGGCTGAACACGCCCGGCAGGTGGCCTTCCAGGTACGGGGCCAGGAACAGGCCGGCGAAGAAGCCAAGGATTACCGTGGGCATCGCTTCCATCAGTTCGATCACCGGCTTGACCTTGCGGCGCATGCCCGGGGCCATGAAGTAGGCGGTGTAGATGGCGGCGGCGATGGCCAGCGGGGCGGCCAGGATCATCGCGTAGAACGCGGCCTTCAAGGTACCGAAGGTGAGCGGCGACAGGCTCAGCTTGGGCTCGAAGTCTGTGTTCGAGGCGGTCGACTGCCAGACGTATTTCGGCTCGTCGTAGTTCTCGTACCACACCTTGCCCCACAGCGCGCTGAAGGAAATTTCCGGGTGCGGGTTGCGCAGGCTCAAGGGCAGCAGTTTGCCGCCTTCTTCGATGATGATGCGGTTGGCGCGTGGCGACAGGGCCAGGATACCTGGGCCTTCGGCAGCCGGCTCGACCAGCAGGGTGCGGTGCGCGGTGCTGTGGAACACGCCCAGCTTGCCGTCTGCGTCCAGCGCGATGAAGCCTTTGCGGCGCTCTTCCGCGTCGATCTGCACGATAGGCGCCTTGCCCATCTGGAAGGTACGAATTTGCTTGAAGCGCGACTCGCCGTCCGGGTCGCGGGCCATGAACCACTGGGCCAGGCCGCCTTTGGAGTCACCGATGATCAGCGAGATGCCGCCAACCAGCTGGGCCGTGGCGGTGATTTCGGTATCGCCGCTTTCAGACAGCTTGTAACGGCCGTTGAGGCTCTTGTCGCGCAGGCTGAACACGTCGGCAGTGGCGCGGCCGTTGATCACGTAAAGCCACTGCTGGCGCGGATCGATGAAGATGTTCTTCACCACTTCGGTCATTTGCGGCAGTTCGATGCGGTTCTGCTCGGTGGTGACCTCTTCGGTCATCATGTTTTCCGTGCGGGTCAGCTCCAGCACCTGCAGATGCGCGCCGGTGGAGCCGGCCAGCAGCAAGGTGTCGCCATTGACGTTGACGCTGACGTGCTCCAGCGCACGGCCCTGTTCGTCGAGCACGAACGGCTGCTCGCCGTACGGGTAGTCGATGCCTGGGCTAATGGTTTTCTTGTTGTCCGGGTAGGTGATCTTGTAGGTGTGGTGGAACACCAGCGCCTGGCCATTGGACAAGCCCAGCACCACCAGCGGGCTACCCGGCTGGTCGGCACTGATCGACGTAACCTGGGTGCCTGCCGGCACAGGCAGGTCGACACGTTTGAGCTCGTTACCGGTCTTGGTATCGAAGAACAATGCCTGGCCCTTGTCCGAAACTCGCATCCCCACCAGGTTCTGCTCTTCTAGCGCGATCATCAGCGGCTTGCCGGCATCCTGCTGCAGCCAGGTTGGCGCCAGGGCTTTCTTGCTGGTCAGCTCGGCGCCCTGGAACAGTGGCAGCACCACATAGGCCAGGTAGAAGAAGATCAGGGTGATGGCCGCCAGAACGGCAAGCCCGCCCACCAGTACATACCAGCGGGTCAGGCGGTCCTTGAGCGCACGCATGCGGCGCTTGCGTTGCAACTCGGGCGTATTGAAATCAATGCGCACGGGCTGGGAGTTTTGGGTCATGTTGGAATTGGCCAGATCATTCATGCGCACACCCTAGCGGTCCCGTGTGACAAAAACATTACAAAGTGGTGACGCGCGAAAGCCCGCCGCACAGGGAACCTGGCTTCGGACTGGAATTTCGTGGAAGAGGCCGGGCATCGGCACCGGCCTCTTCTTCAGTTACTTACTTCTTTGCAACGCTACCGGCGTGCGACAGGCCCAGGTCAGCCAGGGTCTTGTCGACGACTTTGGCCGGCAGCGGGATGTAGCCATCCTTCACCACGACCTGCTGGCCAGCTTGCGACAGCACCAGCTTGACGAACTCGGCTTCCAGCGGGGCCAGAGGCTTGTTCGGGGCCTTGTTGACGTACACGTACAGGAAGCGCGACAGCGGGTAGGTGCCGTTCAGAGCGTTGGTTTCGTTGTCTTCAACGAACTCGCCGCCTTCTTTCTTGGCCAGGGCTACGGTTTTGACGCTGGCAGTCTTGTAACCGATACCCGAGTAGCCAATGCCGTTCAGCGAAGAGCTGATCGACTGCACCACCGAAGCCGAGCCAGGCTGTTCGTTGACGTTAGGCTTGAAGTCGCCTTTGCACAGGGCTTCTTCCTTGAAGTAGCCGTAGGTGCCCGATACCGAGTTGCGGCCGAACAGCTGGATTGGCTTGTTGGCCAGGTCGCCGGTCACACCCACGTCGCCCCAGGTCTTGATTTCGGCTTTGCCACCGCACAGGCGAGTGGAAGAGAAGATGGCGTCGACCTGAGCCATGGTCAGGCCCTTGATCGGGTTGTCCTTGTGCACGAACACGGCCAGGGCGTCGACAGCAACCGGGATGGCGGTCGGCTTGTAACCGTACTTCTGCTCGAAGGCCTGCAGCTCGACGTCCTTCATCTTGCGGCTCATCGGGCCGAGGTTGGCGGTGCCTTCGGTCAGCGCGGGTGGCGCGGTGGAGGAGCCGGCCGCCTGGATCTGGATGTTTACGTTCGGATATTCCTTCTTGTAGGCCTCGGCCCACAGCGTCATCAGGTTCGCCAGGGTGTCGGAGCCAACGCTGGAGAGGTTGCCCGAAACACCGGTGGTCTTGGTGTAGGTCGGGATCGCAGGATCGACAGCGGCTACCGCGTTGGCGGTTGCAACGCCAGCGGCGGCAAAGGTGAGGGCCGCCATCAAACGCTTCAGTTTCATGCCTTGCTCCTAGCAGGAATATGGGGGTGTTGGATGGAACGGGCCCAAGTATCGGCAGGCCGCATGAACACGATATGACTTCATTGTGACAATTGGATGAAAGGCCATCACTGTAAGCAGGTCTGGCCTTTTCGCGGGTAGCCTCGAAGCAGATCAGCGCTTATTGGCGAGCAAGTACAGGCCCACGGCCAGACCAACGGCACACAGCCCCGCCACGTAGTAGGCCGGCGCCATCGGGCTCACCTTCAGCAGCGCCGTCACCACCATCGGTGTCAGCCCGCCGAAAATCGCGTAGGCCACGTTGTACGAGAACGACAGCCCGCTGAAGCGCACCGCCGCCGGGAACGCCTTGACCATCACATAGGGCACAGCGCCAATCACGCCCACGCACAGGCCAGTCACCGCGTACAGCGGGAACAACAGCTCAGGCCGGGTCGGCAGGCTGTGGTAGAAGGCCCAGGAACTGGCCAGCAGCAACAGGCTGCCAATCACGAACACGCGGCCCGCACCAAAGCGGTCGGCCAGGCTGCCGGCGCCGATGCAGCCAAGGCTGAGCAGCACGATCGCCAGGCTGTTGGCCTTGAGCGAGTCGGTCGGGCTGATGTGGTAGAAGCTCTGCAACAGCGCCGGGGTCATCAGGATGACCACCACGATGCCGGCCGACAGCATCCAGGTCAGCAGCATCGACAGGATGATCGGGCCACGGTGGTCACGCAGCACGGCCCGCAGCGGCAATTCCTCGGCCAGCGCCTTGCGCTGCTGCATTTCGGCGAACACTGGCGTTTCGTGCAGCCAGCGGCGCAGGTACACCGAGAACAGGCCGAACACACCGCCGAGCAGGAACGGAATCCGCCAGGCGTAATCGGCCACTTCTTCGGCGCTGTACACGCTGTTAATCAGGGTCGCCACCAGCGAACCCAGCAGAATGCCCGCCGTCAGGCCTGCAGTCAGGGTGCCGCAGGCGTAGCCGGTGTTGCGCGCAGGCACGTGTTCGGACACGAACACCCAGGCGCCCGGCACCTCGCCACCGATGGCCGCGCCCTGGATCACGCGCATCAGCAGCAGCAGGATCGGCGCCCACATGCCAATTTGGGCATAGGTTGGCAGCAGGCCCATGATCAGGGTCGGCAGGGCCATCATGAAGATGCTCAGGGTGAACATCTTCTTGCGCCCCAACAAATCACCGAAGTGGGCCATGATGATGCCGCCCAGCGGCCGCGCCAGATAGCCGGCGGCGAAGATGCCGAAGGTTTGCATCAGGCGCAGCCACTCGGGCATGTCGGCCGGGAAGAACAGCTTGCCGACCACTGTGGCGAAGAACACGAAGATGATGAAGTCGTAGAACTCCAGCGCACCGCCCAGGGCGGACAGTGAAAGGGTCTTGTAGTCACTGCGGGTCAGCGGCCGCGAGGGCTGCTCGATACTGCTGGGCACGGAAGTCATCGCTCGTTGTTCTCTTTGTAGGGCATGCAGGCCGCTTGGCACGCGGCTTCTGGATTAGGGGACACGCGAAGATAGCAAATAGCCGAGCTGCGCTGAAAGCGATACAAAATCCCTACACATATTCATGAATGCGCGGTCGTCGCTGGCCGTTATGCTCTATATACTGGCAGTTCGTAGGAAAAGGTTGCCCCTAACGTGGGATGATGTGCGAAAACGCCGGTCAGTATTGTCAGACGGTTTCGCAGAGTTTCCCTACGGCCGCCCAGTGAAACGAAATCGGCGTAGTATGTTTCAAGCTGAATCGTTTACCCGGCCTTTGCGCCACACCAACGAAAAGCGTCACGGGTCAGAGGCCCCATCGCATGATTGAGCTCGAACAAGAAGATCCAATCCCACAAGGCGACCTGGCCTTGCAGATCACAGCATTGCCGCGCGAGACCAACGGCTTCGGCGACATCTTCGGCGGCTGGCTGGTTGCCCAGATGGACCTGGCCGGCACCGCCATGGCCAGCCGCGTCGCCGGTGGCCGCGTGGCTACCGTGGCCATCGACCGCATGGCCTTCCTGGTACCGGTCGCGGTCGGCGCGCAGCTGTCGTTCTATACCCAGACCCTGGAGATCGGCCGCAGCTCGATCCGGATGATGGTCGAAGTGTGGAGCGACGACCCGCTGTCCAGCGAATGGCGCAAGGTTACCGAAGCGGTATTCGTCTTCGTCGCCATCGACGGCAGTGGTCGTACCCGGTCTGTGCCTCGTCGCTAAGCCTCGCCGGCGGTAAACTCATTGCATGTGCCCGGGTCCAAGGCCCACTGGCAACCAATGAGATGAATGCAATGGCTACCTACCAGGTCGTAACCGAGCAACATGGCGAACTGAACTGCTGGCGTATCAGCAGCGACCGCGCCGAACTCCTGATCGCCCAGCAAGGCGCACAGATCCTCAGCTACCAGCGGGTCGGCGAGCCGCCGCTGCTGTGGCTGAGCGACCAGGCCATCTTCCGCCAGGGCAAGTCGGTTCGCGCCGGGGTGCCGGTGTGCTGGCCGTGGTTTGGCAACTTGCAGCGCAACCCCCAGGCCGTGCAGGCCATGTACCACGGCGAGCAGGCACCAGCTCACGGGCTGGCGCGCTCACGTGACTGGCAGTTGCTGGGTATAGAGGAAGCGGGCGACGGCCTGCGTATCGAGTTCGAGCTGCCTGAGGCGCAGGGCGACCTGCCCGGGTGGCCCCATGACGTCGAGCTGAAGCTGGTGGTGGAGCTGGGTGACGAGCTGAAGCTGAGCCTGACCAGCCGCAACATGGGTAATACCCCGGTTACCATCAGCCAGGCGCTGCATAGTTACTTTGCAGTTAGCGATGTGCGTCAGGCGCGGGTCGAAGGGGTCGAGGGGCTGGGCTATATCGAGACCCTGGCTGACTGGGAACAGCGCCAGCAGCAAGGGCCGCTGGCGTTTGCCGGGGAGACGGACCGGATCTACCTCGATACCCCGCAGACGCTGAGCATTGTCGACCCGCATTGGAGCCGGCGGATTACCTTGACCAGCAGCGGGTCGCGCTCGGCGGTGATCTGGAACCCATGGACCGAGCGGGCCAAGGAGCTGGCAGACATGGCTGATGACGGCTGGCAGCGGATGCTGTGCATCGAGACGGCGAATGTGTGGGATGACCTGGTGGAGCTGAGGCCAGGGGCGAGTCACTCGCTAGGCGTCGTGATCGGCTGTGAAATGATCTGAGTTTTACAGTGGTTTTGCCGGCCTCTTTACGGGCTTGCCCGCGAGGAGGCCGGTGCAGGCAATCAGAGGTCTGCATCCTCCACCACCCTCACCTTCCCCGCATCCAGCGCATAGGCCGCGTCGGCCAGGTCATTGCTGACCTTTTCCACCTTAAGCGTGCCGCTGACCCACAGCGGTGTGTAGATGTCATCGATCTTCAGTCCTTTCGGGTAGCGCACCAGCACCAGCTGGTTCGGCGGCGGTGGCGGCACATGGATGCACGCCCCAGGGTACGGCACCAGGAAGAACAGCGTGCTGTTGCCCTTGGCGTCGCTTTCCAACGGCACGGGGTAGCCGCCCAGGCGAATGTCCTTGCCGTTCATGGCTGCCACGGTCTTGGTCGAGTACATCACCGCCGGCAGGCCCTTGCTCTGTTTCAGGCCACCCTTGTCGGTAAAAGTGCCCATGGCTTCCGGTGAGTTGTGGTCGATTTCGGGCATTTGCTCGAGCGCCTTCTGGTCCGACTTGGGCATCAACTCCAGCCAGTCGGTTTCAGGCAGTTCGGCATGGGCCAGGGCGCTGGCCAACAGCAGGGGGACAAGGAAAAAGGCACGCATGGAAATGCTCGGCAACTCGGATGAATTGCCGGGCATTCTAACCAGTATTCAGCGTTTCTTGATGAATCCGTAGATCACCAGAAGGACCACGGCACCGACCAGCGCGCCAAAGAAGCCCGCTGCCTGTCCGGCCTGATAGATGCCCAACGCCTGGCCGCCATAGGTGGCCAACAGGGAGCCGGCAATACCCAGCAGGATGGTCATGATCCAGCCCATGCTGTCGTCGCCCGGCTTGATGAAGCGGGCCAGCAGGCCGACGATGAGGCCGATGAAGATGGTTCCAATGATGCCCATGGCAATCCCTCTGCAGTTCGAAGATGGAACAAGCCAAAGCCTAGGCAGCGTTTTGGCTTGTTGCCATCTTCAGAGGGCAAGCCGGTGGTAGAAGTTCGATCAGTTGCTGATCAGGGCTTCTACTTCGGCAATCTTGCGCTCAAGGGTAGCCATGTCGTGGCAGCGCAGGGTGGCGTGGCCAACTTTGCGGCCGACCTTGAAGGCCTTGCCATAGTGGTGCAGGTGGCAGTCACCAATGGCGACCACTTTATCTACAGCTGGCACTTCACCGATGAAGTTGAGCATCGCACTTTCGCCCACCTTGGCAGTCGAGCCCAGCGGCAGGCCGGCAACGGCGCGCAGGTGGTTCTCGAACTGGCTGCATTCGGCGCCTTCGATGGTCCAGTGCCCGGAGTTGTGCACGCGCGGGGCGATTTCGTTGGCCTTGAGGCCACCGTCGACTTCGAAGAACTCGAAGGCCATCACACCTACATAGTCCAGTTTTTGCAGCACGCGGCCCACGTAGTCTTCGGCCAGGGCCTGCAGCGGGTGCGCCTGGCTGGCCACCGAAAGGCGCAGGATGCCGCTTTCGTGGGTGTTGTGCACCAGCGGGTAGAAGCGGGTTTCGCCATCGCGGGCACGCACGGCCACCAGCGACACTTCGCCGGTGAACGGCACGAAGCCTTCCAGCAGGCACGGCACGCTGCCCAGCTCGGCGAAGGTGCCTACCACGTCTTCAGGCGTACGCAGTACCTTCTGGCCCTTGCCGTCGTAACCCAGGGTGCGGGTTTTCAGCACGGCCGGCAGGCCGATGCTGGCCACTGCGGCGTCCAGGTCTGCCTGCGAGAGAATGTCGGCGAAGGCCGGGGTCGGGATACCCAGGTCGCGGAACATGCTTTTTTCGAACAGGCGGTCGCGGGCGATGCGCAGCGCTTCGGCGCTGGGGTAGACCGGCACGAACTGCGAGAGGAAGGCCACGGTCTCGGCCGGGACACTTTCGAACTCGAAGGTGACCAGGTCGACTTCGTCGGCCAGCTGGCGCAGGTGATCCTGGTCGCCATAGTCGGCACGCAGGTGCTCGCCCAGGGGCGCGGCGCAAGCGTCCGGCGCCGGGTCGAGGAAGGCGAAGTTCATGCCCAGCGGGGTGCCCGCCAGAGCCAGCATGCGGCCCAGCTGGCCGCCACCGATTACACCGATCTTCATGGGTTGAGCCTCAAGCCTGGCGCGGGTCTGGGTTGTCCAGCACGGTGTCGGTCTGCTCCGTGCGGAACTGCTTCAACGCCGCGTGGAACTGTGGGTACTTGGCGCCCAGGATGCTGGCCGACAGCAGCGCAGCGTTGACGGCACCGGCACGGCCGATGGCCAGGGTGGCAACCGGCACGCCGGCTGGCATCTGCACGATCGACAGCAGCGAATCGACGCCCGACAACATCGACGACTGGACGGGTACGCCCAGCACTGGCAGGTGGGTCTTGGCGGCGCACATGCCTGGCAGGTGAGCTGCGCCACCGGCACCGGCGATGATCACCTCGATGCCACGGCCTTCGGCCTCCTCGGCATACTGGAACAGCAGATCCGGGGTGCGGTGGGCGGAAACCACCTTCACTTCGTAGGGAATGCCGAGTTTTTCCAGCATATCGGCGGTGTGGCTAAGGGTGGACCAATCGGACTTGGAGCCCATGATCACGCCAACCAGTGCACTCATCGTCGAGCCTCTTCGCTTGTGCGCCCTTGGGCGCGTCAAAAAACAACAAGCCACGCGGGACGACCGGCGTGGCTTGTTTGCTGATCAGGACCGGACGCATCCGGTCGAAAGGCCGCGCAGTATACCGTAAGGTGTTGCGTTTAAGGCACCCCGGCGACCAACTGTCGCCCCTTATTTTTCGGGGCTTTGGCTGACTTTTGGGTCAACCGCCGCCGCACCTTCCAGCTTGCGCCACAACAGCCGTACGTTGGCCTTGCGTACCAGGGCGCAGCGGTACAGGCGGATCTCCAGCGGCACATGCCACTGACTGCCGCCGCAGATGGCCAGTTCGCCCCGCTCCAGCTCGCCGCGCATCGACAGGCGCGGCACCCAGGCGATGCCCATGCCTTCCAGCGCCATGCTCTTGAGACTGTCGGCCATGGCGGTTTCGTAGACGGTGGTATAGCGCAGGTTACGCTGGCGCAGCAGCAAATTGACCGAACGCCCCAGGAACGCGCCTGCGGTATAGGCCAGCAGCGGCACGCTGCCCTCGCCTTCCAGATCGAACAACGGTTTGCCTTCGGCGTCCACGGCGCACACCGGCAACATTTCGGTGGTGCCCATGTGCAGCGACGGGAAGATCTCGGCATCCATCTGCAAGGCCGCGTCCGGGTCATAGAACGCCAGCATCAGGTCGCAGCCACCTTCGCGTAATGCATGCACGGCATCCCCGACGTTAGTCGCAACCAGGCGGGTGGCGATGTTCAAACCGTCGTTGCGCAACTGGGCCACCCAGCGGGGGAAAAAGCCCGATGCAAGGGAGTGCGCCGCCGCCACCTGAACGACCTCGCCCTGCCCACCTTCAAGGTGATGCAAATGGCGGAGAATCTCGCTCAACTGGTCGACAACCGTACGCGCCGTGACAAGAAAAAGCTGCCCGGCCTCAGTCAGTTCGATCGGTGTGCGGGAACGATTCACCAACTGCAGGCCCAACGCCGCCTCCAGGCTGCGAATGCGCCGGCTGAAGGCCGGTTGGGTGACGAAACGCCGCTCTGCAGCCTGGGAAAAACTGCGGGTGGCAGCCAGCGCGCTGAAATCTTCCAGCCATTTGCTTTCAAGGTTCACGAAGCACATCTCCCGGCATGCACCAAAATGGAACACGCTCGAATGTCAATTGGCGTCACATGAAACACTATGCCGTTTGTGCATAGGTTAGCGTGCAACAGCATTGGCCGCAAAATCACCTTCAGGCCTAGGATTGGCGCCATTCCGGCATGTGCCGGGTCAAAATCGAGATGATATACATCATGTCCTCCGCTGCATCGTTCCGCGTCGAAAAAGATCTGTTGGGTACCCTTGAAGTTCCTGCTGATGCCTACTACGGCATCCAGACCCTGCGCGCTGCCAACAACTTCCACCTCTCCGGCGTTCCGCTGTCGCACTATCCGAAACTGGTAGTCGGCCTGGCGATGGTCAAGCAGGCAGCTGCTGACGCCAACCGTGAGCTGGGGCACCTGAGCGATGCCAAGCACGCCGCGATCAGCGCAGCCTGCGCACGACTGATCAAGGGCGACTACCACGAGCAGTTCGTGGTGGACATGATTCAAGGCGGTGCTGGTACTTCCACCAACATGAACGCCAACGAAGTCATCGCCAACATCGCGCTGGAGGCCATGGGCCACCAGAAGGGTGAGTACCAGTACCTGCACCCGAACAACGATGTGAACATGGCGCAGTCGACCAACGACGCCTACCCGACCGCTATCCGTCTGGGCCTGCTGCTGGGTCACGACGCGCTGCTGGCCAGCCTCGACAGCCTGATCCAGGCCTTCGCTGCCAAGGGTAAGGAATTCGACCACGTACTGAAGATGGGCCGTACCCAGCTGCAGGACGCCGTGCCGATGACCCTGGGCCAGGAGTTCCGCGCCTTCGCCACCACCATGACCGAAGACCTGCAGCGCCTGCGCTCGCTGGCTCCGGAACTGCTGACCGAAATCAACCTGGGTGGTACTGCCATCGGTACCGGCATCAACGCCGACCCTGGCTACCAGGCCCTGGCCGTACAGCGCCTGGCAATCATCAGCGGCCAGCCGCTGGTGCCGGCTGCCGACCTGATCGAAGCCACTTCCGACATGGGCGCCTTCGTGCTGTTCTCCGGCATGCTCAAGCGTACCGCCGTCAAGCTGTCGAAGATCTGCAACGACCTGCGCCTGCTGTCCAGCGGCCCGCGCACCGGCATCAACGAGATCAACCTGCCAGCACGTCAGCCAGGCAGCTCGATCATGCCAGGCAAGGTCAACCCGGTTATCCCGGAAGCCGTCAACCAGGTGGCCTTCGCCATCATGGGCAACGACCTGGCCCTGACCGTCGCCGCCGAAGGTGGCCAGTTGCAGCTGAACGTGATGGAACCGCTGATCGCCTACAAGATCTTCGACTCGATCCGCCTGCTGCAACGCGCCATGGACATGCTGCGCGAACACTGCATCGTCGGCATCACCGCCAACGAACAGCGCTGCCGTGAACTGGTCGAGCACTCGATCGGCCTGGTCACCGCCCTGAACCCGTACATCGGCTACGAAAACGCCACCCGTATCGCCCGCGTTGCCCTGGAAACAGGCCGTGGCGTACTGGAACTGGTGCGCGAAGAGAAGCTGCTGGACGAAGAGATGCTCAACGACATTCTGCGTCCGGAAAACATGATCGCTCCCCGTCTGGTTCCGCTGAAGGCGTAACCCGGCTGCTGCAAACAGTCTCACCAGGTTAAGGGACTAGACACCTCTCAACCTTTCAAGGCCCGAGCCTATGCTTCGGGCCTTTTTTTTGCCCGCAAAACAAGCGGCGCGAAGACCGCTTGCCGATATCGGCACACTACTTGCTCGATAATGCGTCCCAGCCCAACGGGATTACCCAGCATGCTGCACAGCCACCTCACCACCCTCAACGCGGTTTCGCTGATCCTCAACGTCTTCCAGGCAGACGGTTGCGAGGCATCAGCGCTGCTGGCCGGCAGCGGCATTGGCCCGTCAGACCTGGGGCACGCCGATGCGCGCATCACCACCCAGCAGGAACTGCAGGTGTGCGCCAACGCTGTGGCCCGGCG
This sequence comes from Pseudomonas sp. LAIL14HWK12:I1, assembly GCF_003202095.1. Taxonomy (NCBI): domain Bacteria; kingdom Pseudomonadati; phylum Pseudomonadota; class Gammaproteobacteria; order Pseudomonadales; family Pseudomonadaceae; genus Pseudomonas; species Pseudomonas sp. LAIL14HWK12:I1. The sequence goes on along the minus strand of NZ_QJKG01000002.1, from coordinate 171,321 downwards.
CGAGGACATCGGCCTTGAACTGGGCCGGCGCATGCACGTGTCGTGCTACGGCATGCTCGGTTACGCATTGCTCTCCAGTGCCACTTTGGGTGACGCCTTGCGCCTGGCGCTGGCATATCCGGCACTGCTGGGAACAGTGTTCAAGCTACGTTTGATCGAGGACGGCCAGCGGGTCTGGCTAAGTGCCAGCGACTGCCACGACAGCCCGGCGCTGAGCGCATTCAACGCGGAGTTCTGCCTGGTGTCGCTGAAAGTCATCTGCGACGACTTGCTTGGGCGCCCACTGCCTCTGCTAGGCGCCCGTTTCGAACACTCGCGGCCCGGTTACCACGCGCTCTATGCCGGTGCATTCCAGTGCCCGGTGGGTTTCGACGCTCAGGACAATGCCTTGGCGTTTGAACGGCGCTGGCTGGACAGGCCACTGCCGCTGGCCGATTCGATTACCCACAAGGCCATGAGCGAACGCTGCCGGCGCCTGAACCTTGAGTTCACGGGCCGGCAGGCCTGGCTGGGGCGGATTCGCCAGCTGCTGGCACAGCAACTGGACGCCGCGCCTGGGCTGGAAGGGTTGGCGCGGCAGATGAATTGCTCGTCGCGCACCCTGCGCCGGCATTTGCAGGCGCTGGGCAGCAGTTATCAACAGCTGCTGGACGAGTTGAGGTTCGAGCGGGCCAAGCAGTTGTTGGCTGATGAACAGATGCCGATCTATCGCATTGCTGAGACCTTGGGGTTCAGCGAGACCGCCAGTTTTCGCCATGCGTTCCAGCGTTGGAGTGGTGTAGCGCCCAGCCACTTCCGTGGTTGACCAGCTACGGCCAAAGAGCTTGGCCACATCGATCCCCTTTTGGCCGTTTGCGTCGTTCTCCGCTATTGACCTGCCCATGACAATGGACCCACGCCAGTATCCAACGGAGAACAACAATGCTGACGATCTATTCCGATGATCACCGCCTGCACCACGGCCGCTGCGAGCTGATCGACGGCAAGCTGATGCCCTGCTTCGAAATGCCTTCGCGCGCTGACCATGTGCTCGACCAGGTAAAAAAACGCAACCTTGGCGACATCCAGGGGCCTACCGACTTCGGCCGCGCGCCGTTGCTGCGCATCCACAGCGCCGACTATCTCGACTTCTTCGAAGGCGCCTGGGCGCGCTGGGCCGCACTGGGCCAGGAAGGCGACCTGCTGCCGTTCACCTGGCCTGCTCGCACCTTGCGCCAGGTAAAACCCACCGGCCTGCATGGTGAGTTGGGCTACTTCAGCTTCGATGCCGGCGCGCCGATCACCGCCGGTACCTGGCAGGCCGCCTACAGCGCCGCCCAGGTCGCCCTCACGGCCCAGGCGGCAATCCAGCAGGGCGCCCATTCGGCCTTTGCCCTGTGCCGCCCACCGGGGCACCACGCCGCCGGCGAAGTCATGGGCGGTTATTGCTACCTGAACAACGCCGCCATCGCCGCCCAGGCCTTCCTGGACCAAGGCAAGCGCAAGGTCGCCATCCTCGACGTCGACTACCACCACGGCAACGGCACCCAGGACATCTTCTACAGCCGCGACGACGTATTCTTCGCTTCGATCCATGGCGACCCGCAGGACGAATTCCCGTTCTTCCTAGGCTATGCCGACGAAACCGGCGAAGGTGCCGGTGAGGGCTGCAACATCAACTACCCGCTTCCGGCCGGCAGCGACTGGGCGGCCTGGAGCGCAGCCCTGGAGGATGCCTGCCAGCGCATTGCCCGCTATGACGCCGACGTACTGGTGATCTCGCTGGGTGTGGACACCTTCAAGGACGACCCAATCTCGCAGTTCAAGCTGGACAGCCCGGACTACCTGGAAATGGGCAAACGTATCGGCCAGCTCGGCAAGCCGACCCTGTTCGTGATGGAGGGCGGCTACGCTGTGGAAGAAATCGGTATCAACGCGGTCAATGTGCTGGAAGGCTTCCAGCGCGCCCAGCCAGGAGCCCGGTAATGGTCCGACTCAAGCGTCTACTCGCCCCGTTCATCGCTGCCACCTTGTTCACCGGTGCCCTGCATGCTCAAGCCGAGCAGCGCACACTGCGTGTGTATAACTGGTTCGACTACATCACCCCGCAGACCTTGACCGATTTCAAGCAGGACAGCGGGGTCAAGCTGATCTACGACATCTTCGATACCAACGAGGCGCTGGAGGCCAAGCTGCTCACCGGCAACTCCGGCTATGACGTGGTGGTGCCGTCCAACGTGTTCCTCGCCAAGCAGATCGAAGCCGGGGTGTTTCAGCCGCTGGACCGCAGCAAACTGCCGAACTGGCAACACCTGGACCCGGCGCTGATGAAGCTGATCGAGGCCAACGACCCGGGTAACAAGTACGCGGTGCCCTACATGTACGGCACCGTGCTGATCGGCTTCAACCCGGCCAAGGTCAAGGCAGCGCTCGGCGACAACGCCCCGGTGGACAGCTGGGACCTGATCTTCAAGGAGGAGAACATCGCCAAGCTCAAGCAGTGCGGCGTGGCGCTGCTCGACTCGCCTTCGGAGATTCTGCCGCTGGCCCTGCAGTACTTGGGTTTACCGCCGAACAGCGACAAACCGGCCGACTACAAGAAGGCCGAAGCGTTGATGCTGAAGATCCGCCCACACATCACCTACTTCCATTCTTCGAAGTACATGGCAGACATCGCCAATGGCGATATCTGTGTGGCGGTGGGTTACAGCGGCAGTTTCTCGCAGGCCGCCAACCGCGCGCGCGATGCCAAGAACGGCGTGGTGGTGGACATGCGCCTGCCCAAGGAGGGTGCGCCGATCTGGTTCGACATGCTGGCGATTCCAAAGAATGCGGCCAACCCGGAAGATGCCCACACATTCATCAATTACTTGCTACGGCCTGAGGTGATTGCGCCGATCAGCGACTTTGTCGGTTATCCGAACCCGAACAAGGATGCGACTGAAAAGGTCAGTCCGGCGATTCGCAACAATCCCAACCTGTACCCGACGGCGGAAGCGATGGCCAAGCTTTATACCCTCAAGCCCTTGGCGCGGGACGCAGAGCGGGCCAGAACCCGGGCCTGGACCAGGATCAAGTCCGGAACCTGAGTCGCCTGCTTCGCGGGCATGCCCGCTCCCACATTGATCGCATTACAACCGGACTCTGTGGGAGCGGGCGTGCCCGCGAAGGGCCGCACAGCGGCCCCAATTCACTTTTTCCAAACCTTTCGCAATTTCATCAAGGCTTCGGCAATCTCCCCCTCCGGCACCGCCGCAAACCCCAGCACCAGCCCCGCTCGCTTATCCACAGGCACCTCGCTGTCCGCCAACCAGAAATTACTTAGCGGCGTCACCTCTAAACCCACTGCTTCAGCCTTTGCCACCAGTTCCTGCTCCCGCGCAAAGTTATCCACATCCACCTTCACATGCAGCCCCGCCGCCACTTCCGGCATCTCGCCCAACCCGGGAATATCCACAGGCCAGCCAGCCTTGAGTACGTTACGTCGACTCAAAGCGGCCTTGCGCATACGGCGGATATGCCGCTGGAAATGCCCGCGCGCCATGAATTCGGCCATCACGCACTGGCTGCTGACTTCCGAATGCCGCACGGCCAACGCCTTGCCCTGACTGAATCCCTGCACCAGTTGCGGCGGCAGCACCAGGTAACCCAGGCGCAACGCGGGGAACGCAATCTTGCCGAAGGTGCCGACGTACAGCACCCGACCGTGCCGGTCGAGCGCCGCCAACGGAGCCAAGGGCGCACCGCTGTAGCGGTACTCGCCGTCATAGTCGTCCTCGATGATCCAGCCATCGTTGCGTTCGGCCCACGCCAGCAACGCCAGGCGCCGCGCCAGGCTCATGGTGACCCCGGTCGGGTATTGATGGGCCGGCGTGACATACGCCAGCCGGCAGTTCGCCTGCTGACCGAGCAGACGGCAGTCCATGCCCTCTTCGTCCACAGGCACGCCATGCAACGTGGCGCCAGCCAGCGCAAAGGCATGCCCGGCCGCGCGGTAGCCGGGGTTTTCCACAGCCACACCGTCACCCGGCTGCAACAACAGCTGTGCACAAAGGCTGATGGCTTGTTGTGCACCACTGGTGATCACAATTTGTTCAGCCATACAACTTAGCCCACGCGAACGGCGCAGGTAGGCCGCGATCAACTCGCGCAAAGCCGGCTCGCCTGCCGGGTCACCGTAACCCAGCTGCGCAGGGGATGGTTTACGCCAAAAACCCGCCTGCAGCTTGGCCCAGACGTCAAAAGGGAACAAGTCGAATGCCGGAATGCCGACCCGAAAGGCACGGGGCGCACCACTTCTTGGGGAGGGTAAGTGGTTACTTTTCAGGCGCTGTAAAGGCGCAGATAAACGCCGTTCGCTGGATAAATCCTCAGTATTTTCTGCGGAAAATGTGGATAAACCTGTTGATAAGCCTCGGGATAACCCTGTGGATATTTGTGTGGATATTTTTGGCAGCCGACTTACGTAAGTACCATCTCCAACTCGGCTTTCGATGTAGCCCTCCGCATACAATTGGTCATAGGCGCGCACCACACTGTTGCGTGACAGCGCCAGCATGACGGCCAGGTCGCGAGTGGCTGGTAGCCGTGTTCCACTGCTCAGGCGCCCATCCAGCACCCGCGCACGCAATGCCTGGTACAGCTGCTGACTCAGCCCACGGCGTCGATCAAGGGCGATCCCGGCAGGGTCGAATGGCAGTGTGAAGGGGCGCTCGCTCATGGCATTGGACCTATCAAATCAGGCAGTAATGGCTCTTACCCAGAACCAATAGCCTGCCTAGGATGGAACCATTCGACAAGGACCAAGCCCTATGTACAACAGCAAGCCGCATCAGGAGCACGACCTCGGCCGCCTGCACCAGCATATGCTCGACACCCGCCTGGCTGTCCTGGTCAGCCACGGCGATCAGGGGCTGCTGGCCACGCACCTGCCAGTGCTGGTCGATACCACCGAAGGCGAATTCGGTACGGTCTATGCCCACCTGGCCCGGGCCAACCGCCAATGGCAGGACCTGGCACAGGGTGTCGAAGCCTTGCTGGTATTCCCCGGCGCCGATGCCTATGTCAGCCCCGGCTACTACCCGAGCAAGGCTGATAACCCCAAAGTCGTACCTACCTGGAACTATCTGGCCGTGCACGCCTACGGCACAGCCGAGGTGATCCATGATACCGAGCCGCTGCTGGCGATCGTCAGCCGCCTGACCGACCGCCATGAACAGGGCCGCAGCGAACCGTGGAAAGTCACGGACGCCCCTGCCGACTACCTCGATGGCATGCTCCGCGCCATCGTCGGCATCCGCCTGCCCGTCGCCCGTCTGCAAGGGGCACGCAAGCTCAGCCAGAACCGTTCCGATCAAGACATCGCTGGCGTGCGCGAAGGCCTTAGCGCCAGCGCCGATCAGCTGGACAACCAACTCGCGGCGCACATGCGCCAACTCTGAAGGAATAGCCCATGTCCAGCGTTACCCTACGCCCTGTCACTGCCCAAGATCACGCGGCCTGGCTCGCCCTGTGGCAGGCCTACCTGCACTTCTACGAAAGCGAACTGGCCGATGAAGTCAGCCTGAGCACCTGGCAACGCCTGCTCGATCCGAACGAGCCCACCCATTCGACCCTGGCCTGGGCCGATGGCAAGGCGGTAGGCATGGTCAACTTCATCTACCATCGTTCCAACTGGAGCATCGAGAATTCCTGCTACCTGCAGGACCTGTACGTGGACAGTGCGCAGCGGGGCCTGGGCATTGGCCGCCAGCTGATCGAGCACGTCTACGCCACAGCCAAGGCCAACGGCTGCATCAAGGTGCACTGGCTGACCCACGAAACCAATGCCACCGCCATCAGCCTGTATCAGCAGGTTGCCGAACGCTCGGGCTTCATCCAATTCCGCAAAGGTTTGTAGGCCGAACATGACAGACGCATTGAACTGGAAACCCGCCGCAACGCCCCAGGCCGAACCCATTGAAGGCCGCTTCATCCGCCTGGAAAAGCTCGACCCGGCGCGCCATGGCGACGCCCTTTGGGACGTGCTGCAAGGCCCGGCATCCGACCCGGTGCTATGGGACTACCTGCCTTATGGGCCGTTCACCGAGCGTGCCGCCTTCGACCGTTGGCTGGAGGGCAACGCCGCAGGCCGCGATCCGCTGTTCTACACCGTCATCGACCGCCCCAGCGGCCAGGCACAGGGCATTCTGAGCCTGATGTCCATCGTACCCGACCACGGGCGTATCGAAATCGGCCATATCGCCTTCGGCGCCGCCATGCAGCGCACACCTAAAGGAACCGAGGCGGTGTACCTGCTGGGCAAGTTGGCCTTCGAACTGGGCAACCGCCGGCTGGAGTGGAAGTGCAACAACGCCAACGCCCGCTCCAAGCGGGCGGCGGAGCGGTTTGGCTTTGTTTACGAAGGGGTGTTCCGCAAGCACCTGGTGGTGAAGGACCATAACCGCGATACGGCCTGGTATTCGATTACCGATGAAGAGTGGCCAGCGGTGGCTGCCGGATTCGAGCGGTGGCTGGGAGAGGAAAACCAGCAGCCGAGTGGGCAGGTGCAGACACTTGAGGCATGCCGCAAAGGCTGAGTCTTGTATGGGCCATCAGGTTCAGCACAAAAAAAGGGGAGCATTCGCTCCCCAGAGGTAAACCGCTTGTAGATGAGCGCTTAAATCAGCCCTCGATCTCGATCAGGATTTCACCCGGCGTTACACGGTCGCCCTTGGCCACATGAATGGCGACGACCTTGCCGGCGATGGCCGCCTGCACTTCGGTTTCCATCTTCATGGCTTCGGTGATCAGCACGGCCTGGCCGGCCTTGACCAGGTCGCCTTCCTTGACCAGCACATCGACGATGTTGCCTGGCATGGTGGTGCTGACGTGGCCTGGGTCGGTGGCTTGCTTGCGCTTGCTGCCGCCGCCGCCAACGAACTCGTTGAGTGGCTCGAACACCACTTCTTCCGGCATGCCGTCGATCGACAGGTAGAAGTGACGCTTGCCTTCGGCCTTAACGCCCACGCCGGTGATATCGACGCGGTAGGTTTCGCCGTGCACGTCGATGACGAACTCGGTCGGCACGCCTTCACCGCCCGGGGCGGCTACGGCGCCGGCCTCCGGAATCGGCAGCAGGGCTTCTGGCGTCAAGGTGCCGGCTTCGCGCTCTTCGAGGAACTTTCGGCCAATGTCAGGGAACATGGCGAACGTCAGCACGTCTTCTTCACAATGAGCCAGGGCGCCGATGTCGGCACGCAGCTTGGCCATTTCCGGCTTGAGCAGGTCGGCCGGGCGTACGTCGATCACTTCTTCGCTGCCGATTGCCTGACGGCGCAGCTGCTCATTCACCACGCCCGGGGCCTTGCCGTAACCGCCTTGCAGGTACAGTTTCACCTCGTTGGTGATGGTCTTGTAGCGCTCGCCAGCCAACACGTTGAAGAATGCCTGGGTGCCAACGATCTGCGAGGTCGGGGTTACCAGCGGCGGGAAGCCAAGGTCTTCACGTACACGTGGGATCTCGGCCAGCACTTCGTTCATGCGGTTAAGCGCACCCTGCTCTTTCAGCTGGTTGGCCAGGTTGGAGATCATGCCGCCCGGCACCTGGTTGACCTGCACGCGGGTGTCCACGGCGGTGAACTCGCTTTCGAACTGGTGGTACTTCTTGCGCACGGCGTAGAAATACAGGCCGATTTCCTGCAGCAGTTCCAGGTCCAGGCCGGTGTCGAATTCGCTGCCCTTGAGCGCAGCCACCATCGACTCGGTGCCTGGGTGGCTGGTGCCCCAGGCGAAGCTGGAGATGGCGGTGTCGATGTGGTCGGCGCCGTTTTCAACTGCCTTCAGCTGGCACATGGCAGCCAGGCCGGCGGTGTCGTGGGAGTGGATGAATACCGGCAGGGATTGCTCGGCCTTCAGCGCCCTGACCAGCTCGCCAGTGGCGAACGGCGTCAACAGGCCGGCCATATCCTTGATCGCGATCGAGTCGCAACCCATGGCTTCCATCTGTTTGGCCTGGGCTACAAAGGCGTCGATGGTGTGCACGGGGCTGACGGTGTAGGCGATGGTGCCCTGGGCGTGCTTGCCAGCGGCCTTGACCGCTTCAATGGCCACGCGCAGGTTACGCACGTCGTTCATGGCGTCGAAGATGCGGAACACGTCGATGCCGTTGACCGCTGCCTTGGCGACGAAGGCCTTGACCACGTCGTCGCTGTAATGGCGGTAGCCCAGCAGGTTCTGGCCGCGCAGCAGCATTTGCAGGCGGGTATTGGGCAGGGCTGCGCGCAGCTTGCGCAGGCGCTCCCACGGGTCTTCTTTCAGGAAGCGCACACAGGCGTCGAAGGTGGCGCCGCCCCAGACTTCCAGCGACCAGTAGCCGACTTTGTCGAGCTTGTCGCAGATCGGCAGCATGTCTTCGGTGCGCATGCGGGTGGCCAGCAAGGACTGGTGGGCGTCGCGCAGGATCGTGTCGGTAACGTGGATTTTCTTGGACATTATGGGGTTCCTCACAGGCCTGCGTGGGCGGCGATGGCGGCGGCGATGGCCAGGGCCAGCTCTTCGGGTTTGCGCTTGATCGAGTAGTTGGTCAGTTCAGGGTGGCTTTCGACGAAGCTGGTATTGAACTGGCCGCTACGGAATTCCGGGTTGCGCAGGATTTCCTGGTAGTACGCGGCAGTGGTCTTCACCCCTTGCACGCGCATGTCGTCCAGGGCCCGCAGGCCGCGGTCCATGGCTTCTTCCCAGGTCAACGCCCACACCACCAGCTTCAGGCACATGGAGTCGTAGAACGGCGGAATGGTGTAGCCGGTATAGATTGCCGTGTCGGTACGCACGCCCGGGCCGCCGGGGGCGTAGTAACGGGTGATCTTGCCGAAGCTGGGCAGGAAGTTGTTTTTCGGGTCTTCGGCGTTGATGCGGAACTGCAGCGCGTATCCGCGGTGCTGGATATCTTCCTGCTTGACCGACAGCGGCAGGCCCGAAGCAATGCGGATCTGCTCACGGACGATGTCGATACCGGTGATTTCCTCGGTGATGGTGTGCTCCACCTGCACCCGGGTGTTCATTTCCATGAAGTACACCTCGCCATCGGCGAGCAGGAACTCCACGGTACCGGCGTTCTCGTAGTTCACGGCCTTGGCCGCACGCACTGCCAGGTCGCCGATGTAGGCGCGCTGCTCGGGGGTGAGCTGCGGGCTTGGGGCAATTTCGATGAGCTTCTGGTTACGGCGCTGGATCGAGCAGTCGCGCTCGAACAGGTGCACCACGTTGCCAAAGCTGTCACCGAGGATCTGCGCCTCGATGTGCTTGGGGTTGACGATGCACTTTTCCAGGAACACCTCGGCCGAACCAAAGGCCTTGGTGGCCTCGGAAATAACCCGTGGGAAGTTCTGTTCCAGTTCTTCACGGCTGTTGCAGCGGCGGATACCACGGCCGCCACCACCGGAAGTGGCCTTGAGCATCACCGGGTAACCGATGCGGTCACCTTCGCTCAGGGCTTCATGAATATCGGCAACGTTGCCTTCGGTACCCGGGGTTACCGGCACACCGGCGGCGATCATGGTGCGGCGCGCTTCGGTCTTGTCGCCCATGCGGCGAATCACGTCGGCAGCCGGGCCGATGAACTTGATCCCGCGCTCTGCGCAGATCTCCGCCAGTTCGGCGTTTTCCGACAGGAAACCATAGCCTGGGTGCAGGGCATCGCAGCCGGTTTCCACAGCCAGGTTCACCAGCTTGCGCGGGTTCAGGTAGCCAGCCAGCGGCTCGGCACCAATGCTGTGTGCCTCATCGGCGCGCTTGACGTGCAAGGCGTGACGGTCGGCGTCGGAATAGATCGCTACCGAGCGAATGCCCATCTCGGCGCAGGCACGCACGATCCGAACTGCGATTTCACCTCGGTTGGCGATCAGGATTTTTTTTATCACTGGAGTCTTCCCAAAGCCGTAGGAACAGTCGAGCCGGTTCTACCGGTCGGCGCGTGACCAGACGTTGCTGGCCAGTCGCGTATTCACCCTAGCGCTGTAGGTCGATAAACAAAAATCAATATTTGTTAGAGGCTGTATTAGCAAAAGCTTATAGTGCGGTTACAAGGTGTTGCCAACGAGTCGATAAAAATGCGTAAGTCCTTGATGCGTATGACTTTGCGTCAATTGCAGATCTTCAACGAGGTGTGCGATTTGCGCTCGTACAGCCGCGCGGCGGAAGAGATGGCACTGACGCAACCCGCCGTTAGTCTACAGATCCGCCAGCTCGAAGAGCTGATTGGCCAGCCACTGTTCGAGTACGTAGGCAAGAAGCTGTACCTGACCGAGGCGGCCGAAGCCTTGCAACGCGCCAGCCGCGACATCTTCGGGCGGCTGGAGAGCCTGGACATGCAGCTGTCGGACATGCAGGGCTCACTGCAGGGGCAGCTGAAACTGGCGATCGAGTCCAGTGCCAAGTACTTCGTGCCACACCTGTTCGCCGCCTTCAAGCAGCGTCACCCGGAGGTCAACCTGACCCTGACGGTGGTCAACCGCGCCCAGGCCATTCGTCGCCTTTCGGATAACCGCGACGACCTGATCATCATGTCGATGGTGCCGCAGGACATGGGCCTGGAATTTCTGCCATTCCTCAACAACCCAATCGTGGCGGTGGCACCGCCCGAACATCCGCTGTGCAAACTGGAGCAGTTGCGCCTGCAGGACCTGGAGCCTCATACCCTGCTGGTCCGCGAGCAAGGTTCGGGCACACGCAAGGCGTGCGAGGAGTACTTCAAGGACAAGCGCGTACACTTTACGCAGACGCTGGAAGTGGCCTCTGCCGATGCCCAGCGCGAATGCGTGATCGCCGGCCTGGGTGTCGCCTTGCTGACCCGCCATGCAGTCAACCTGGAGCTGGCCACTGGTGTGTTGAGGGAGCTACCCGTAGAAGAACTGCCGCTATACCGGAGCTGGTGCGTGGTGCAGGCCAAGGCCAAGCGGCAGTCGCCGGTGGCCTTGGCGTTTTTGGCGTTCATCCGCAGCGAACGTGCGTTGATCAGCGCGCTTGTTGAACGTTTTTCGGGGAAGCTGCCGACGACGTCTGCCATACCGTGAGCGCTTGCAGCTCGGGGTAGTCTGCCAGGTCGCGGAGCAATTGGCGTTGGTCGCAATAGACCTCGATCGCGCGGCGGTACTCCATGCGGCGCTGATCCTTTTCCTGCTGTTTGCGAGCCTTGGCGTTGGGTTGGTAAGTACCTTCGTGGTCGCGTGCCATTGCCTGTCTCCCAGATAGGATGCGGGAGTTTCAGACTGGCCTGGATGGTTTACGGTTTGGCGGTGGAATGGTGACAAAACAATGAATTTTTACTGCCTGTGCCGGCGACAGGGCCAGTACAGGCAATGCAGATCAGTCGTCTGTAGCCTTGATCGACTTGGGCGACAAACGCAGGCTGCGCAAGCTGCGTTTAACGCTTTTCAGGTGGTTGACCAGGCTCGGCCCACGCGCCATCGCCACGCCCATGGCCAACACGTCGATCACCACCAGGTGAGCGATACGCGAGGTCAGCGGCGTGTAGATTTCGGTGTCTTCATGCACGTCGATCGCCAGGTTGACCGTCGACAACTCGGCAAGAGGTGTCTGGCTGGGGCACAGGGTAATCAGGTTGGCACCGCTCTCACGCACCAGGTTGGCGGTGATCAGCAAGTCCTTGGAGCGGCCCGACTGGGAAATGCACACCGCCACATCACCCGGTTTCAGGGTAACCGCCGACATCGCCTGCATGTGCGGGTCGGAATACGCGGCGGCGCTGAGCAACAGGCGGAAGAACTTGTGCTGGGCATCGGCCGCCACCGCACCGGACGCGCCAAAGCCATAGAACTCCACGCGTTGCGCCTGGGCCATGGCACTCACCGCCTGCTGCAGCGCCTGCGGGTCGAGGTGCTCACGCACTTCCATCAGGGTATGCAGGGTGGTGTCGAAGATCTTCAGGCTGTAGTCGGCAACCGAGTCGTCTTCATGAATGGCGAACTGCCCGAAACTGGCCCCCGCTGCCAGGCTCTGCGCCAGCTTCAGCTTGAGGTCCTGAAAGCCCGAGCAACCGATAGCCCGGCAGAACCGCACGATGGTCGGTTCGCTGATACCCACGCTGTGTGCCAGGTCGGCCATGGAACTGTGCATGACGGCAGCCGGGTCGAGCAGCACGTGGTCGGCCACTTTGAGTTCCGATTTGCGCAGCAGGTGGCGCGATTGGGCGATATGTTGCAACAGATTCACAGGCTGGACTCGGTTATGATCGGCTGGCCGGGTTGTAGCTTTCTTGTAGTTATACTACATGGACGCCAACCCGCCCAGTTAAACGAACGTGGAGAGTGGCGGTTTGACTATTCCTTGCGACATTCTGGTCTTCGGCGGCACCGGCGATCTGGCCCTGCACAAGTTGCTTCCGGCGCTCTACCACCTGTTTCGCGAGGCCCGTCTTGACCCTGCCGTGCGGATCATCGCGCTGGCGCGCCGCAACTTGCCACGTAACGATTATCTCAAGCTCGCCGAACGCCATTGCCGGGCACAGATCGCCCGCAACGACTTCGAAGAAGAGGTCTGGCAGCGGTTTTCCGCGCGGATCGACTATTTCGCCATGGATGCTTCGCAAAGCGCCGACTTTGGCCGCCTGGCGCGCTACCTGGGCGAGCCCGGCGGCTTGACGCGCATCTTCTACCTGGCCACCGCCCCCAACCTGTTCGTACCGATTGCCAAGCACTTGCATAACGCCGGCCTGGCCGACGCCGAAGCGCGCATCGTGCTGGAAAAGCCGATCGGCCACTCGCTGGAATCGGCTACCGCCATCAACGAAGCGATTGGCGCAGTGCTGGAGGAAAACCAGGTATTCCGGATCGACCACTACCTGGGCAAGGAAACCGTGCAGAACCTGATGGCCCTGCGCTTCGCCAATGCCCTGCTGGAGCCGGTGTGGCGCAACAATCAGGTCGACCACGTACAGATCAGTGTTTGCGAGACGCTGGGTGTAGAGAACCGGGGCGCCTACTACGACCGCGCCGGGGCAATCCGCGACATGCTGCAGAACCACCTGCTGCAGCTGCTGTGCCTGGTGGCCATGGAGCCCCCCGCCCAGTTCGAGGCCGAAGCGGTACGCGACGAAAAAGTGAAGATCCTGCGCGCCCTCAAGCCGATCACCGGCCAGGATGTGCAGGACAAGACCGTGCGCGGCCAGTATGGCGCCGGGCACATCGGCGGCCAGGAAGTACCGGCCTACTACTTCGAAAAGGATGTCGACAACGACAGCGATACCGAAACCTTCATCGCCATCGAAGCGCACATCGACAATTGGCGCTGGGCGGGCGTGCCATTCTATCTGCGCACCGGCAAGCGCATGGCACGGCGCTCGTCGCAGATCGTCATTCAGTTCAAACCGGTACCCCACGAGCTATTCAACGGTGGCCAGGTCAACCAGTTGCTGATCCAGTTGCAACCGGAGGAACGCATCAGCCTGCGCATGATGACCAAAAGCCCGGGCAAGGGCATGCGCCTGGAACCGGTGGACCTGGACCTGAACCTGGCCCAGGTGTTCAGCCAGACCCGCCGCTGGGAAGCCTACGAACGCCTGCTGCTGGATGTACTGGAGGGCGACTCGACGCTGTTCATGCGCCGCGATGAAGTGGAAGCAGCCTGGGCCTGGACCGACCCGATCATCAGGGGTTGCGAAGAGCACTTTCAGGCGCCACGCCCTTACCCGGCGGGCAGTAACGGGCCAGAGCAAGCCAACAGCCTGCTGGCGCGTCATGGCAGGCACTGGCAGGGCTGACCCACTGTCATCGGGTCGATGAACGGCCATGCGCCAAGGTGAATATTTATACAGTGGAGGTTTGCCCCATTTCCTGCCGCGCCCTAGAATGGCCCGATGCACACAGACGACCTCTCCCTCCTGCTGAATTCCCTCAACGATGCCCAACGCCAGGCCGTAGCGGCCACGCTTGGGCGTCAACTGGTGCTTGCCGGCGCCGGTTCCGGTAAAACCCGCGTGCTGGTGCACCGCATCGCCTGGCTGATCCAGGTGGAGCAGGCATCGCCGCACTCGATTCTGTCGGTGACCTTCACCAACAAGGCTGCAGCAGAAATGCGCCAGCGAATCGAACAACTGCTGGGGATCAACCCGGCGGGCATGTGGGTAGGGACCTTCCACGGCCTGGCCCATCGCTTGCTGCGGGCCCACTGGCAGGAAGCGCGGCTGGTGCAGAACTTCCAGATTCTCGACAGTGACGACCAGCAGCGCCTGATCAAGCGGGTGATGCGCGAGCTGGGCCTGGATGAACAGAAATGGCCGGCACGCCAGGCACAGTGGTTCATCAACGGGCAGAAGGACGAAGGCCTGCGCCCGCAGCATATCCAGGCCGGTGGCGACCTGTTCCTGGCGACCATGCGTGACGTCTATACCGCCTATGAACAGGCGTGTGAGCGTGCCGGGGTCATCGATTTCTCCGAACTGTTACTGCGTGCCCTGGACCTGTGGCGCGACCACCCGGGCCTGCTTGAGCACTACCAGCGGCGCTTCCAGCATGTGCTGGTAGACGAGTTCCAGGACACCAACGCCGTGCAGTACGCCTGGCTGCGCCTGCTGGCGCGCGGGGGTGCCAGCCTGATGGCGGTGGGTGATGACGACCAGTCGATCTACGGCTGGCGCGGTGCCAAGATCGAAAACATTCACCAGTACACCGCCGACTTCCCCGACGCCGAAATGATCCGCCTGGAGCAGAACTACCGCTCTACCGGCGGCATCCTCAAGGCGGCCAACGCCCTGATTGCCAACAACAGCGATCGCCTGGGTAAAGAGCTGTGGACCGACATGGGCGAAGGCGAACCGCTGACCCTGTACGCGGCCTACAACGAGCACGACGAAGCGCGCTACGTGGTGGAAACCATCGAGAGCCTGGTCAAGCAGGGCAATGCGCGCAACGAAATCGCCATCCTGTACCGCTCCAACGCCCAGTCGCGCGTGCTGGAAGAAGCCCTGCTGCGCGAGCGTATTCCCTACCGTATCTATGGCGGCCAGCGCTTCTTCGAACGTGCCGAAATCAAGAACGCCATGGCTTACCTGCGGCTGATCGAAGGGCGCGGCAACGATGCTGCCCTGGAGCGGGTAATCAACGTACCGCCACGCGGCATTGGCGAAAAAACCGTCGAAGCCATCCGCGAGCATGCCCGCCACAGCCAGGCATCGATGTGGGACGCCATGTGCCAGCTGCTCGCCGCCAAGGCCCTCAAAGGCCGCGCCGCCAGTGCGCTGGGGGCTTTCATCGAGCTGATCGAGGGGTTGGCCGCCAAGGTCGTGGACATGCCGCTGCATACCATGACCCAGACCACCATCGAGCAATCCGGGCTGATCATCTATCACCAGGAAGAAAAAGGTGAAAAGGGCCAGGCACGGGTAGAAAACCTTGAGGAACTGGTCAGTGCGGCGCGCAACTTCGAATCCACCGACGAAGACGCCGACCTTTCGCCCTTATCGGCCTTCCTCGGCCATGCCTCGCTCGAAGCCGGCGATGCCCAGGCCGACGAGCACGAAGACAGCATCCAGCTGATGACCCTGCACAGCGCCAAGGGCCTGGAGTTCCCCTACGTGTTCCTGGTGGGCATGGAAGAAGGCCTGTTCCCGCACAAGATGAGCCTGGAAGAACCCGGCCGCCTCGAAGAGGAACGCCGCCTGGCCTATGTGGGAATTACCCGTGCCATGCGCCAGCTGGTCATGACCTACGCTGAAACACGTCGCCTGTATGGCAGCGAGACCTACAACAAGGTGTCGCGTTTCGTACGTGAAATTCCGGCGGGCCTGGTCCAGGAGGTGCGGCTGTCCAACAGCGTCAGCCGGCCGTTCAGTGGGGTCAAGACGGCGACCAATAGCAACTTGTTCGCCAATGCCAGCATTCCGCAGACCGCGTTCAACCTGGGCCAGCGTGTGCAACATGCGGTATTCGGGGAAGGCGTGATCCTCAACTTCGAGGGATCCGGCGCGCAGGCGCGGGTACAGGTGAACTTTGCCGAAGGCAGCAAGTGGCTGATGCTGGGGTATGCCAAGCTCGAAGCCCTGTAGCAGCCTTGTAACATTCAGGCAAAAGCTCGAAACACTCTGTCGCTGGTCATGTGCACGGGAACCTGTGCAACATGACGCGCGTGCAATCCACAACAGGGGATATCCCACTTATGCAACGTTTTCTTAGCATCGCTCTGGCGCTCTGCGTCGGCCTGACGCTGAGCCTGGACGCCAACGCCAAGCGTTTCGGCGGCGGCAAGAGCTCGGGCTCCGCGCCTATCCACCAGACCCGTCAGGCTACGCCAACCACGCCTGCCGCCGCGCCGGCCGCCGCACCTGGTCGTGCGGCCCCGGCCGCCAGCGGTGCTTCGCGCTGGTTGGGCCCACTGGCAGGCCTGGCCGCCGGTGGTCTGCTGGCATCCATGTTCATGGGTGACGGTTTCGAAGGCTTCCAGATCATGGACTTCCTGATCGTGGCGCTTATCGCCTTCCTGGTGTTCCGTTTCATCGCCGCTCGCCGCCGCCAGCAGCAGCCGCAAATGGCCATGCCAGGCCATGCGCCAATGCAGCGTGAGGCTCACGCTCAGCCTGCCCAGCCTTCGATCTTCGGTGGTTCGGCCGCACCTGCTGCCGCTGCCGCCCCGGTGATCAATGCCCCGGCCTGGTTCAACGAGCAAAGCTTCCTGGCTGCTGCCCGTAACCACTTCCAGTCGCTGCAGCAGCACTGGGATGCCAACGAGATGGACAAGATCGCCGAATTCGTCACCCCGCAAATGCTCGAGTTCCTCAAGCGTGAACGCGCTGAACTGGGTGATGGCTTCCAGTCCACCTACATCGATAACCTCGAAGTGCAGCTGGACGGTGTAGACGATCGCAGCGATCGCACCGATGCCACCCTGACCTTCCGTGGCGTGTCTAAGAACTCGCGCTTCGACCAGGGCGAAGTGTTCAGCGAAAGCTGGCACATGGTTCGCGCCCAGGGCGAAAACCAGCCTTGGCTGGTTGCCGGTATCCGTCAAAACGGCTAACCGCTGCAGGCTGCACAAAAAACCCCAGGCGCTGTCCTGGGGTTTTTGCTTTTGCCAGAGTGGCCTACTAGGGTATAACGCGCAGCGTTGTCATCTAGGTCAGAGGAAGTGAACCGTGGAAGAAGTGATCGAACAACTCCGTGAAGCCAACCAGCCAGTACCGGTGCCCCTTGAGCTTCCCGACGAGGACCAGTTGGTCGAGATCGAAGAAGAGCTGTTCATCAACATTCCGTTCGTGTTCAAAGAGTTTCTACTGACTGTCAGTGACGTGGTGTACGGCTCGCTGGAACCGGTGACTGTCACCGATCCACAGTCGCATACCTACCTGCCCGACGTCGCCGCCAACGCTTGGGATGCCGGCGTGCCGCGCGACCTGATTCCGCTGTGCCAGGACGGCGACAACTACTATTGCGTCGAAGAAGACGGCACCGTGGTGCTGTGGGAGGCGGAAGACGAAATTGTCGGCGAAGACAGCTGGGAGTCGGTGTGGCACTGGGCGCGGGATGTCTGGCTGGAGAGCTGATTCCAGCCGTTGCTGGAATGCCACCGGCACAGGAAAAATAATGGCCTAGCGCCATCAATGCGGTTAAAATCGCCAGGCTTTCTGCGCCTGGCGACATCGCTACCGCTCCATCCCCTCGGACGACGGTGAAATCTTGCGCAGGGAGCATTGACCCTCAGTGTGAATTCTCGCGGCTGTTCTCCAGTGTCTCCAGCAAGGCAATCTGCATGCGCGTGTGCACGCGGATAAACCAGCGCCACAGCAAGGCCACCACCACCGCAGCCACCACGGCAATCACCAGCAGCAACTCGCTGGTTGGCAGAATGCTTGCCGAAAGCGCCGACAGCAGCAGGAAAATCACCAACAGCGACAATAGCGGGATCACCTCGGCGATCACTCGCCGCACCCGCTGGGTATGCCGCCCGGCCATTTCCGGCTTGACGCCCATCTCTGCCAGCAGCATCGACAGTGCCTTGAGCTTGCGATAGGCCGCGATCAGGAAAGGCAGCGACAGCAACAACGCCGCCCCCCAGATAAGCGCCTTCTGTTGGCTGGCATCGCTGACCCACTCACTGAGCCAGTTGCCAATACGCCCTGCGAAGTAACCACCGCTGAAGAAAATGGCGATCACCAGCGCCAGGTTCACCCCCACCTGCAACAGGATGCGCCGAATCATCGCCGCCAGCATGGCACCCTCGCCCTGCGGCTGAATGTTGCGTAACCACTCGCCATACAAGGAAAGTACCCGCGCCAGGCGGCCAGGCACCACATTGCCCAGCTTCTGCGACAAGGGGTCGGCCGCGCGAATCAGGTACGGTGTCAGCAGCGTGGTGATTGCCGATACCGCGACCGCGACCGGGTACAGGAAATCGCTGGTCACCTGCAGGGTCATGCCCAGCGCGGCGATGATGAACGAGAACTCGCCAATCTGCGAAAGCCCCATGCCCACCCGCAATGACGTGCGCCCGTCATTGCCGGCAATGAACGCCCCCAAGCCACAGGACAGCATCTTGCCCAATACCACCGCCAAGGTAATGACCACGATCGGCCAGGCGTAGTCGATCAGCACCTGCGGGTCGATCATCAAGCCAATCGCTACGAAGAAGATGGCGCTGAACAGATCGCGTACCGGCTCGATCAAGCGTTCGATCTTCAGCAACTGGCGCGATTCAGCCATGATTGCGCCAATCAGGAAGGCGCCCAGCACCATGCTGTATTCCAGCTTTACCACCAGCAGGCAGAAGCCAAAGCACAGGCCCAGCACGGTAATCAGCAACATCTCGTTGCTTTCGAACTTGGCCACATAGGCCAGCAGCCGTGGCACCAGCAGGATGCCGATGACCAAGGCAACGATCATGAAAAGCGACAGCTTGCCGACGGTGGAGAACACTTCACCGGAGCTGACCGTGCCACTGACAGCGATGCCCGACAGCAGGGCGATGATGCCGATACCGAGGATGTCTTCCACAATCAGCACACCGAAGATCAGCTGGGCGAAACGCTCGTTCTTCATCTTCAGGTCGTTGAGCGCCTTGACGATGATGGTGGTCGAAGAAATGGCCAGGATAGCGCCAAGGAATAGCGAATCCATGGTGCTCCAGCCGAACCAGCGGCCGATTTCGAAGCCGATCCATATCATCAGCACGATTTCCAGGAACGCCGCGATAAACGCCGTCGCGCCCACCTTGAACAGCTTGCGCAGGCTGAACTCGAGGCCCAGGCAGAACATCAGGAAGATCACCCCCAACTCGGCGAGGGTCTTGATGGTGTCTTCATCATGGATCAGGCCGAACGGCGGAGTGTGCGGGCCAATGATGAAGCCGGCGACGATGTAGCCCAGCACCACCGGCTGCTTGAGACGATGAAAAAGAATGGTGACCACGCCAGCGACCAGCATGATGACTGCCAGGTCCTGGATGAAACTGATGGCATGCATGGCGTGATACTCCTTTTCTCGTCGTTTTCTGGATGCCTGGGCAGACCGCTCCTCTGCCAAGGCAAACCCGAGCGAGCAGCAAGTACATACTGTATTGAATGCAGGAACGCCCATGTTGCATGGGCGTACTCAGGTTAACATCGCACCCCGCCGCAAAAAGCCGGTGCAATATGCAGAAACAGATCGGCTGGAAAAGCGCCGCTGATGGCATGATCAGCGTGACGGCGGGGCGTCAGGCAACGTCCCGTATCAGCAAGGCAAATTCAAAAGAGGGGAACAGAAGTGTCAGCAGATAACGCCCCCCATTCGCCCGATTCAGCGCAACCTCACCGTGAGCACACTATGGAACCTGGAAACGCCCAGCTGAGCATGACCGTCCTGATGACCCCGGACATGGCCAACTTTTCTGGCAACGTACATGGCGGCACCCTGCTCAAATACCTCGACGAAGTGGCCTATGCGTGCGCCAGCCGTTATGCCGGCAGCTATGTGGTGACGCTGTCGGTCGACCAGGTAATCTTCCGTGAACCCGTACACGTGGGTGAACTGGTGACCTTCCTGGCGTCGGTCAACTACACCGGCAACACGTCGATGGAGGTTGGCATCAAAGTGGTGACCGAGAACATCCGTGAGCGCTCGGTACGCCACTCCAACAGTTGCTTCTTCACCATGGTCGCGGTCGACGACAACCGTCGCCCGGTAGCGGTGCCGCCGCGCCAGCCGCAAAGCAGTGAAGAAAAGCGCCGCTTCCTGCAGGGCCAGCAGCGCCGGCAGATCCGCCAGGAGCTGGAAAAGCGCTACCAGGACCTGAAGACCGACGCCATTTAAAGCGCCAGCAATTGCGCCTCGAAGCGCACCCGCGGGTGGGCGATGCGGTCCTGGGCCCGCACCAGTTGCAGTTCGTAGCTGGCGCAGGCCTGGGTTTCCAGCAGCACTTCATGCACCGCCGCCGCGGTGAACTCGAGTGCCTGTACCCAGCTGTCGCCGAGCAGCACGCGGGCCAGAAACAAGCCCGAGGTCAGGTCGCCCACCCCCACCGGCTGACGTGGAAACGCCAGCAGCGGGCGGCGCAGGAGCCAGCTGTGCTCGGCAGTCACCAGCAGCATCTCGAACTGGTCCTCCGCACGCCCTGGATAAGCCAGGTGCTTGACCACCACCACCTGCGGCCCCCGCTGCAGCAGGCTGCGCGCCATATTCACGCAGTCTTCCAGCGACTGCGCACGGCGCCCACAGAAGCTGTCCAGCTCCAGCTGGTTCGGGCACAGGATATCCGCGCGGGCGGCCGCCTCCTCGAGCAGGAACTCGCTGACTTCCGGCGGCACGATGCAGCCCTTCTCCGGGTGCCCCATGACCGGGTCGCACACATACAACGCTTTCGGATTTACTGCCTTGATCCGCTCGACGCCGGCCAGTATCGCTCGCCCTTGTTCGGCACTGCCCAGGTAGCCGGAAAGCACCGCATCGCAGTGACCCAGTTCGCCGATGTTGGAAATGCCTTCCACCAGCGCAGGAATTTGCGCCGGAGCAAGCACTTCGCCGGCCCACTGGCCATACTGAGTGTGATTGGAGAACTGCACGGTATTGAGCGGCCAGACATTGACCCCGATACGCTGCATGGGAAATACCGCGGCACTGTTGCCGGCGTGGCCGAACACCACATGGGACTGAATGGCGAGCAGGTGCGGGGTACGTTTCATGCGGGAGGTTTCCAAAGCTGTTTCAAGGATTGTGCGCAGCGCAGTATGAACTCGATTGCCACCTGTACGACAGGCCAGGGACGCAGTTAAGCTGGATCTACCTGTTTGGAGCATATGCAAATGTTGACCCTGGAGAACCTCTTCGTCCTGATGCTGGTAGCCACGGCAGGCGCCTGGTTGTGGCACAACCATGGGTTGCGCGAAAAAGCCCTGGAACGGGTGAAACAGCATTGCGCCAAGCTTGACCTCGAATTGCTCGACGACGCCGTCGCGCTCAAGCGTATCGCCTTTGTGCGCGATGCCAACGGCCGCAAGCGCCTGGCGCGCATCTACGCCTTCGAGTTCACCGTTACCGGCGAGCAGCGCCATCCCGGCACGGTGACCCAGTTCGGCGCCCACAGTGTGCAGATCGAACTCGCACCCTATCCGTTCGAAATCAAGACACCACCGCGCACCGACAACGTCATCGAAATGCAGCAGTGGCGCCAGGAGCACAACCGCTGGCGCAATTGATCAACTGACGCGGGACTCGCTCAACCCGGCTTGCAGTGCGGGTTGCGATTGCGGCTGATCGAAAATCAGCTCGATACGGGAGTCCCTGCGCCAGTCGCTAGGCTGCCAGGCGGGCATGTCTCCCCTCAGCCCATTGAATGATTGCCAGCCATCCACGCTGTGGATAACACCCTTGGCGCGACGCCAGGGCCATGCGCGCAAGAACGCCTGTACCCGCTGTGGATAAAACTGTTGGCCCGGGTGCCAGCGCCAGCCAATACTCCAACCACCCTCCCCCTGCTGGGCAAGACAGATAGGCTGACCTGGGTCTGTCCACAATATTCCTGGGCTACTCTCAAGATTGTCGACAATCCGGTCCTCCTCAAATGGGCTGTCGACAATCTGCTCAGGGCTGCCGGGTAGGCTTGAGAATGGCACTTTCCCCTGCACGGCCCAGATGATTTTCTTGTCTTTAAATTTATTAGTTATCAACAACTTACATTTTTCATCCACAACTTCTGATTTGTTGAAAACCACGCTTTCAGACACATCGAAAGCCTGCTGTTGAGCCTCTGGAAGCGGCTCGTCACGCGCTATGGATTGCGCATCCACCACCATCAGGAATGGCTTGATTGTCAGCACTCCGGCCCAAGGAGCCTGTTGCAGCTGAGCAAGCAACTGCAATGGGTGACCCAGCCCGGAAGGTTCGATAAACAGCCGATCAGGCCGGGATTTGCGCAGTAACCGACCCAAGCCCACCTGAAACGGCATGCCATTGACACAGCACAGGCAGCCGCCTGCGACTTCCCCGATGGCGATGCCATCTTCGTCACGGCTGAGCAAGGCCGCATCCAGCCCTACCAGGCCAAACTCATTGATTAATACAGCCCAACGCTCATGGGCTGGGCGCTGAGCCAGCAGATGACGGATCAGGGTGGTTTTGCCGGCCCCCAGCGGGCCGGCTATCACGTGGGTGGGTATGTTCTGCAGCATGGCATGGCTTCAAGCGGTGGCGATGCCTCACTATGCGCTGTCAGGCAAGCCAGTCAAGGCTGAGCAACAGACGCCCCTGCTGGCCCGAAGGCGAACGATGCACCAGCCCTGCGCCTTCGTTACCTTGCCACTTCTCACCTTTAAGTATGGCCACTTCGCCAGCGTGCAGATGCTGAATGTTACCCACAGGAACTTGGGCTGTGTGTAACTCCCCACGCGGGCTTTCCTGCTCTCGCAACCACTCGCTGCCTGGGCCGACGTAAGTGGTGAGCAACCGCAACGGCACGTTATCCACATGGAAACGCGGGCACATGGGGCCAGCCAGTACCCGCAGACGCAAGCCAACCCGTCGAGCGCCAACCAGGCAGGTGTAAGCCGCCACCAGCCAGGTCACATCAGCAACGAACGCCTCGTAGCCGTGTAAATCTGCCGCTTCACGCATCAGGTCGGGCAATACCGGTGTTTGCTGCTCATCCACATCGATTACCCGTTGATCAGCCAAGGGCTGACCAAGACTTATCAACAGGTCCGCAAAGTCTTCCAGCTGCGCCGGCAACCGTCGGCGCCAAACGGCCAGGTTCACACCATCCTGCAGTACTTCTGTCAGCACTTGCGGGGTTTCGCCGAACACCTGAAAGATATCCACAGGCCGGTGTGCCAAGTTCATGCTGCCACCTCTTCGTGCCATGGGCCGAACGGGTCGGGCAAACGCAACCAGCCCATGTGGCCCAAATCCATTTCCTGGTCCGTCAACAGGCAGGCATCAAGGGCTGTGGATAATTTTTCGAAGTCGATGTTTTGCCCGATGAACACCAACTCTTGGCGGCAATCACCGGTCTCAGCCGTCCAGTGTTTCAAGATCGCGCCAGTGTTATCCACATCCTGCGGCCATTGCTCGCGAGGCACGAAACGCCACCAGCGGCCAGCCAGACCGTGGCGCATCATTCCGCCCGCCTGCGACCAGCTACCGGCTTCCTGGTACTTGCTGGCCAGCCAGAAAAAACCTTTGGAACGCAAAAGCCGCCCATTGCTCCATTGCGTGTGGATAAAGTCGAAAAAGCGCTGTGGATGAAGCGGACGTCGGGCCTGCCAGGTCATGGCCGCGATTCCATACTCTTCGGTTTCCGGCACATGCTCACCACGCAGCTCCCGCAGCCAGCCCGGCGCTTGGGCTGCCTGGTCAAAGTCGAACAGGCCAGTGTCGAGGATACGCGCCAGCGGTACCTGGCCCATGACCATGGGCACGATCTGCGCCCGTGCATTGAGGCTGCGCAAGATGGCGATGAGTTCTTCACGCTCATGCTGGCTGATCAAGTCGATCTTGCTCAGCAACAGCACATCGGCGAACTCGACCTGTTCGATCAGCAGGTCACTGATCGACCGCTCGTCTTCTTCACCCAACGTTTCGCCACGGCTGGCCAGGCTGTCTGCTGCCTGGTAATCGCGCAAGAAGTTCAAGCCATCGACCACCGTAACCATGGTGTCCAGGCGCGCCATATCGGACAGGCTACGGCCCTGTTCGTCACGGAAGGTGAATGTCTCTGCCACCGGCAGTGGCTCCGAGATGCCAGTAGACTCGATCAGCAAATAATCGAAACGCCCTTCTTCGGCCAGCCGCGCCACCTCCTCAAGCAAGTCTTCACGCAATGTGCAGCAGATGCAGCCGTTGCTCATTTCGACCAGTTTCTCTTCAGCGCGGTTGAGGCTCACATTGCGCTGCACCTCGCTGGCATCAATGTTGATTTCACTCATGTCGTTGACGATAACCGCGACCCGCAGGTTCTCACGGTTACGCAATACATGGTTGAGCAAAGTGCTCTTGCCGGCGCCAAGAAAGCCGGACAGCACGGTGACGGGGAGACGATTGGGCATGGCGAACCTCTTCAGGCGGACGCATTCGAAACGATGCATTGCACAATGTTATAAAGTAACAATACAATTTCGCCAAGCCGTTCTCGACGGACGAGTGCTTACCGGGGATAAAACATGTATCTGTCACGCGCCATGGCGTTGCTGCTGCTCGCTGTGCCCAACGTGCTGTTGGCCATGCCACAAGCCAGTACGCTGGCGCTTTGTACGCGAAGCGCCACACTGCTCGCCTGCCAGGACAGCAAAGGTAGTTACTACAGCGTGCGCACCGACGGCAGTACGTTCTACCTGCGCGGCTACGACCACGCCACCCGGCGACTATGGGCACAAACCAACAGCCGCTACGGCACGTTGACCTTTTTCACCGGCCTGGCCAGCGATGGTGAGGCCTGGGTGGGCCACAGCCGCCGTGTTGGCTGGACCACTTTGAACCGCGTATCCAGCTCCAGCGGGCAGCGCTTCAACCTGCATTGCAGCTTGATTGGCGGTTGCCGTTGATGCCTCTTTTTATCTGGAAAGCCAAATGACCCAGCTCAAGCTCCCCGATATCGCCGCACAAACCCAGAAGCACACCTTGCCGTTGAGCTGGGTTGGCATGTGCGGAATTGCCCTGCCTGTGCAGTTCGAAGGGCGTACCGCAGCTGCCAAAGTCGATGCAGGGGTAAGCCTGGTGGATGGCAGTTCACGCGGCATCCATATGTCGCGGCTTTACCTTGCACTGGAGTCATTGGAACACCAGCCACTCACACCGCTGGCAATGAGGCAGCTCCTGGAAGATTTTCTGTCCAGCCATGACGGTCTGTCTTCCGCTGCCTACTTGCGAATCAGCTTCGAGCATCTGCTGAAAAGACCTGCGTTGGTCAGCCCCTTGGCAGGCTGGAAAAGCTATGCCGTAACCGTCGATGCGCGAATCGAAAATGAAATGTTCCACGTGGAACTATCGGTTTCCGTGCCTTACTCCTCGACCTGCCCTTGCTCGGCAGCACTTGCAAGGCAGCTGATTCAACAACAGTTT
Source organism: Pseudomonas sp. LAIL14HWK12:I1 (assembly GCF_003202095.1). NCBI lineage: Bacteria > Pseudomonadati > Pseudomonadota > Gammaproteobacteria > Pseudomonadales > Pseudomonadaceae > Pseudomonas > Pseudomonas sp. LAIL14HWK12:I1. The sequence goes on along the minus strand of NZ_QJKG01000002.1, from coordinate 145,831 downwards.
CAGGCGAGCTTCAGCGAGCAGCAGGTTGATAAATCTGCCGTTCTGCAATGGCTTGGCAGTGCCGAAGGAATTGTAGCTACACCTCATAGCCAGCGAAGCAAGGCTCAGATTCAGGTGCGCCTGCACAGCAGTCAGCAGGTGCTGCCAATTACCGAACTGATCGATCGTATAGAGGCGAGCTTGGGTACAGCGGTGCAGACAGCAGTGAAGCGCGCAGATGAACAAGCCTTCGCCTTGGCCAACGGGCAAAACTTGATGTTCTGTGAGGACGCCGCCCGACGCCTGCACAAGGCACTACGGCAAGTTGAATGGAGTACCGCTTTCAAGCTGCGTGTGGAACATGCAGAAAGCCTGCATGCCCACGACGCGGTTGCCACCAGCCAGTGGCAATGGAATATCAGCTGCGCGGTTTAACCGCGCCGCAGTCATTGCCTAACCACACCGCACGGGTGTTCATGCTGCCTTGCTGCTGCACCCCTGAAGCGTTGAACGTACCACTGACCTGGGTGGTGAATTCACGATCACTGAGGAAAGTAGCCTGGCCACTGCCCTGAGCCTTCGGGCAGCTGAACTGGAACTTCCACACATTACCGGTTCGGTCGGTGATCTTCTGAGTGCAGCCGGATTTCGGGTCTTGCAGCGGGATGTCATTGGTTGCCACCTGCTCTGGCGTCAGGCACGAACGCACGCCATTTCCTCCAACGGTCACCCCCTGTTTGGCCAACACCCCTTCCATCATGGCACGCTGCTCGGGCGGCAGGTTTTTCAGCTGGCCGAGCATGAACGCCATGTCAGGTAACGGCTTGCCATCGACCTGCATGTTGCTGGTGGTCAGCTCCCACAAACCCGGCTGCAGCATCTGGGCATGCACCAGCGGGCTGCTCATACCTAGGGCCAACGCCAACAGTGGCAGACGAATCTTCATGGATGAACGCTCCTGAGAAAAGCCGGCCAAACGGGCCGGGCTGAGCCTTAGACGCCAAATCCACCTGCGGGTTGCAAGGCGGGCCGGGAACGTGTTCTGTTACCCCAAGTGTACTCGGCAAGCAGGATGCATATGGATTACCACAGCCCCTACTTTTTTGGTTACCTACTCGGCCTTATCCACCTGTTGGGTGTCGTCGCCGCGCTCCACGCACTGTTCACTGTACGCACCGCCCAAGGCGCGATTGCCTGGGCCATGCCCCTGTTCTTCATCCCTTACCTCACCTTGATCCCCTACCTGATCTTCGGCGCCCGCTCGTTCTATGCCTACATCAAGGCCCGGCGCCAGGCGAACCAGGAAATGCACGTGGCCATGGCCAACCTAAACTGGCGGCCTTGGGTGGAAGAAGCTCTCACCGCCCGCGAGTCGGAAAGCTACACAGCCTTGCGCGCCATGCCCAAGCTGGGGCGCATGCCTTGCCTTGCGAACAACCAAGTAAAGCTATTGGTCAATGGCAAAGCCACATTCGATGCCATCTTCGCGGCTATCGAAAAGGCACGCGATGTGGTGCTGGTGCAGTTCTTCATCATTCATGACGACACCCTCGGCAAGGCACTGCAGCAACTGCTGTTGCGCAAGGCCGCCGAGGGGGTACAGGTGTTCGTACTGTATGACCGCGTCGGCAGCCATGCCTTGCCGGCCAGCTACAGCCAGCAACTGCGCAACGGTGGTGTGCAGATCCATGCCTTCGCCACCCGCCGCGGCTGGTTCAACCGCTTCCAGGTGAACTTCCGTAACCATCGCAAGATTGTGGTGGTGGATGGCCTGCTCGGCTTTATCGGCGGCCACAACGTGGGGGACGAATACCTCGGAGAGCATCCTCAGCTGTCGCCCTGGCGCGACACCCATGTGCAGATCAGCGGGCCGGTGCTGGCCTGCCTGCAGGAGTCGTTCGCCGAGGATTGGTATTGGGCCACGCGCCAGCTACCGCCGCTGATTCTGCCGGATGCCTACCCGGATAACGGCGTGCTGTGCCAGGCGTTGGCCAGCGGCCCCGCCGACCCGCAGGAAACCTGCTCGTTGTTCTTCCTCGAGGCGATCCATTCCGCTACCCGGCGGGTATGGATCACCAGCCCTTACTTCATCCCGGACGAAGCGGTCTTTGCTGCACTGCGCCTGGCGGTACTACGGGGTGTCGATGTGCGGGTACTGATCCCGTCACGGCCAGACCACCGCATCGTCTATGCCGCCTCCAGCCTGTTCGCCTTCGAAGCCGTGCGCGCGGGTGTGCGCATGTTCCGCTACCAGCCCGGCTTCCTGCATCAGAAGGTGGTGCTGGTAGATGATGAGGTAAGCGCAATCGGCAGTGCCAACCTGGACAACCGTTCGTTCCGGCTGAACTTCGAGATCACCCTGCTAACGGTCGACCGCAACTTCGCCGACCAGGTCGAACACATGCTGATCAAAGACTTTGAACAGGCGCGGGAGATTACTGCGGAGGACAGCCGCGATACACATCGGCTACAGCAATTGGGGATGCGGATTGCGCGACTGATTTCACCCATTCTGTGAGAAAGGCCGCCTCCCTTGCAGAGGCGGCCATGGGGTTCAGCGATACATGTCCTCCCGCGTCCATGGCAAATCGTGGTGGCCATCCGCATAAGGCTTCACTGCCAAAATCTGGTGCAGGTTGATCCAGCCTTTCTCAAACGCATAGGCACAGCCTGCAAGGTAGAGGCGCCAGATACGCAGGGTTTTTTCCGGCACCAGCGCCGCGGCTTTGTGCAACTGGTTCTCCAGGTTTTCGCTCCAGTGGTGCAAGGTCTTGGCGTAGTGCAGACGCAGGCTTTCCACGTCTACCACCTCCAGCCCCGCTTCACAGATACTGGCGCTGATCATCGACAAATGAGGGAGCTCGCCGTGGGGGAATACATAACGGTCGATGAACTCACCTGCACCCCGCCCTACCGGACGGCCATCGACGTGTTTGGCGGTGATACCGTGGTTCATCACCAGCCCGCCTTCCCTGACAGCACCGAACAGTTTCTGGCAATACAGCGCCAGGTTGGCATGCCCGACATGCTCGAACATGCCCACGCTGACCACTTTGTCGAAGCGACCATCTTGAGGCAAATCGCGGTAATCGAGAATCTGCAGGTCCACTTTGTCGGCCAAGCCCTCGGCTTTGACACGCTGCCGGCCGAGCTTGAGCTGCTCCTTGCTCAGGGTAATACCGAAAACCTTGGCGTCATATTCGCGTGCTGCAAAACGCGCAAGCCCACCCCAACCACACCCAACGTCTAGCAGGTAGTCACCGGCATTCAGCCGCAGCTTGCGGCACAGGTGATCGAATTTATCCTGCTGCGCCTGGTCGAGCGTGTTGTCCGGTTCACGGAAGTAGGCACAGGAATAGGCCATATCCTGATCCAGCCACAACTGGTAGAAGGCGTTGGATACGTCATAGTGGTAAGAGATGGCTTCGGCGTCAGTGCGCTTGTCATGAGATCGGCGTTCCGGCGGCTGTTCGTCTTCGTCCGTGAACAGCGCTTCGCTCAGCTCATCGCACACACGAATGGCTTCACCGATATCGCCTTCCAGTTCCAGCTTGCCTTCAACGAATGCTGTGCCCAGCTGTTCCATGCTTGGGTGGGTCAACTGGCCAATAAGCTGAGGCTCCTTGACCAGGATCGTGACCTGCGGGCTCGGCCCCAGATCGAACTGGTTTCCGTCCCACAGTTTCAGCCGCAGCGGCAGATGCAAACTCTGCAGTGCCGGTGGAAGTTGAGCAAGCATGAACGACCCTCCTGTCCGTATATGGCCACGACGCCTGATATTTCGAACGTCGCCGGATCAGAGTAGTTCATTCGTGGAAGGTTTCCCCTATACGAGACCATGGTCTAGAACCAACTGATCTTATCCACATAGAGGATTGTATACAATTCTAACATCTCAGCTTAACCTTGTGCCCCTCTCGCGCTTCTTCATCCTGGAGTTGAACCCATGAAATCCTATGACGTGGTGATCATCGGCGGTGGCCCTGGTGGCTACAACGCCGCCATCCGCGCCGGCCAGCTGGGCCTGACCGTTGCCTGTGTGGAAGGCCGCTCGACCTTGGGCGGCACCTGCCTGAACGTGGGCTGCATGCCGTCCAAGGCGTTGCTGCACGCTTCCGAACTGTACGAGGCTGCCAGTGGCGACGAGTTCGCCCACCTGGGTATCGAAGTAAAACCCACCCTCAACCTCGCCCAGATGATGAAACAGAAGGACGAGAGCGTAACCGGGCTGACCAAAGGCATTGAGTATCTGTTCCGCAAAAACAAAGTGGACTGGATCAAGGGCTGGGGCCGCCTGGATGGCGTTGGCAAGGTTGTGGTCAAGGCCGAAGACGGCAGCGAAACTGCGCTGCAGGCCAAGGACATTGTCATTGCCACCGGCTCCGAACCCACCCCGCTGCCGGGCGTGACCATCGACAACCAGCGCATCATCGATTCGACCGGTGCGCTGTCCCTGCCCCAAGTGCCCAAGCACCTGGTCGTCATCGGTGCCGGTGTGATCGGCCTTGAGCTGGGTTCGGTCTGGCGCCGCCTGGGAAGCCAGGTCACGGTCATCGAATACCTCGACCGTATTTGCCCGGGCACCGACACGGAAACCGCCAAGACCCTGCAAAAGGCACTGGCCAAGCAGGGCATGGTGTTCAAGTTGGGTAGCAAAGTGACCCAGGCCACCGCCAGTGCCGACGGCGTGAGCCTGGTGCTGGAACCTGCCGCCGGTGGCACGGCAGAATCACTGCAGGCCGACTATGTGCTGGTGGCTATCGGCCGCCGCCCTTATACCAAAGGGCTGAACCTGGAAAGCGTAGGCCTGGAAACCGACAAGCGCGGCATGCTCGCCAACGAACACCACCGCACATCCGTGCCGGGTGTCTGGGTGATTGGCGACGTCACCTCCGGCCCGATGCTGGCACATAAAGCCGAAGACGAAGCGGTGGCCTGTATCGAGCGCATCGCCGGCAAGCCACACGAGGTCAACTACAACCTCATCCCGGGCGTGATCTACACCCGCCCGGAGCTGGCCACCGTGGGCAAGACCGAAGAGCAGCTCAAGGCTGAAGGCCGTGCCTACAAGGTCGGCAAGTTCCCCTTCACCGCCAACAGCCGCGCCAAGATCAACCACGAAACCGAAGGCTTCGCCAAGGTTATCGCCGATGCCGAAACCGATGAGGTGCTGGGTGTGCACCTGGTAGGCCCAAGTGTCAGCGAAATGATCGGCGAATTCTGCGTGGCCATGGAGTTCTCGGCCTCGGCGGAAGATATCGCCCTCACCTGCCACCCGCACCCGACCCGCTCCGAGGCATTGCGCCAGGCGGCGATGAATGTGGACGGTATGGCAATGCAGATCTGACAGGAACAAAAAGCCCTCCGTGTGGAGGGCTCTTGAACAGCGACTGTCCGCTACTTACTCAACCGTAACCGACTTGGCCAGGTTACGCGGCTGGTCAACGTCGGTACCCTTGAGTACGGCGACATAGTAAGACAGCAGCTGCAGCGGAATGGTGTACAGGATTGGCGCCAAGGCATCGGCAATGTGCGGCACCTTGATCACATGGGTGCCTTCCCCATTGGTCATGCCAGCCTGCTCGTCGGCGAACACGACCAGCTCGCCACCACGGGCACGCACTTCCTGCAGGTTGGACTTCAACTTCTCCAGCAGCTCGTTGTTCGGCGCAACGGTAACCACCGGCATGTCGTTGTCCACCAGCGCCAGCGGGCCGTGCTTCAGCTCGCCTGCCGGGTAGGCTTCAGCGTGGATGTACGAGATTTCCTTGAGCTTGAGTGCACCTTCCATCGCCACCGGGTATTGCGCACCACGGCCAAGGAACAGGGTGTGGTGTTTATCGGCGAACAGCTCGGCGATCTTCTCGACAGTGGCGTCCATCGCCAGTGCTTCGCCCAGGCGGGTCGGCAGGCGACGCAGTTCTTCAACCAGTTCGGCTTCGACACCGGCTTCCAGGGTACCGCGCACTTGGCCCAGGGCCAAGGTCAGCAACATCAGCGACACCAGCTGGGTGGTGAAGGCTTTGGTCGAGGCCACACCGATTTCCGGGCCAGCCAAGGTCAACAGGGTCAGGTCCGACTCGCGTACCAGCGAGCTGATGCCCACGTTGCAGATCGCCAGGCTGCCGAGGAAACCCAGCTCCTTGGCGTTGCGCAGCGCGGCCAGGGTATCGGCGGTTTCGCCGGACTGCGAGATCGAAACGAACAGGGTATCCGGTTGCACCACCACCTTGCGGTAACGGAACTCGCTGGCCACTTCCACCTGGCACGGGATGCCGGCCAGGCTTTCCAGCCAGTAACGGGCGACCATGCCTGCGTGGTAGCTGGTGCCGCAGGCAACGATCTGCACATTGCGCACCTTGGCGAACAGTTCGGCAGCCTTCGGGCCGAAGGCCTGGACCATCACGTTGTCCTTGCCCAGGCGGCCTTCCAGGGTGCGCTGAACGACGCTTGGCTGCTCGTGGATTTCCTTGAGCATGAAGTGGCGATAGTTGCCCTTGTCAGCAGCCTCGGCACCTTCATGGTACTGCACGGTTTCGCGCTGGACCTTGTGGCCGTTCTCGTCCCAGATGGTGACCTGATCACGGCGAATTTCAGCGATGTCGCCTTCTTCCAGGTACATGAAGCGGTCAGTGACCTGGCGCAGGGCCAACTGGTCGGACGCCAGGAAGTTTTCGCCAAGGCCCAGGCCAATGACCAGAGGGCTGCCGCTGCGTGCAGCTACCAGTCGGTCGGGTTGCTTGGCGCTGACCAGTGCCAGGCCATAAGCGCCATGCAGGCGCTTGACGGCGGCTTTCAGCGCATCGGCCAGGTCTGGAGTGCTCTTCAGGGTGTTGTGGATAAGGTGGACGATCACTTCGGTGTCGGTCTGCGAGGTGAAGGTGTAGCCCAGGCCTTTCAGCTCTTCACGCAGCTCTTCGTGGTTCTCGATGATACCGTTGTGCACCACCGCCACTTCATTGCCCGAGAAGTGCGGGTGGGCGTTGCCTTCGGTCGGCGCACCGTGGGTAGCCCAACGGGTATGGGCGATACCCAGCTGGCCAGCCAGTGGGTCAGCCGCTACAGCGGCTTGCAGCTCACTGACCTTGCCGATACGGCGACGGCGCTGCAATTCACCGCCTTGGGTAAGAACAGCCAGGCCTGCGCTGTCGTACCCGCGGTACTCCAGACGCTTGAGGCCTTCGATCAGGATGGCTGTGATATTGCGCTCGGCGATGGCACCAACGATTCCACACATGTTTTATTGCTCCTGGCTGATCGCGGCGCAGATCAGGTTGATGCCGCGGGCTTGAATTTGTTCACGTGCCGCTGCGGGCAGTCGTTCGTCTGTAATAAGGGTGTGCACGCTGCTCCAGGGCAGCTCGAGGTTAGGGATCTTGCGCCCCACCTTGTCCGACTCGACCATCACGATCACTTCGCGGGCAACTTCAGCCATGACCCGGCTAAGCCCCAGCAGTTCGTTGAAGGTGGTGGTACCCCGGCCGAGGTCGATGCCATCGGCACCGATGAACAGCTGGTCGAAATCGTAAGAGCGCAAAACCTGCTCGGCCACCTGGCCCTGGAACGACTCGGAATGCGGGTCCCAGGTACCGCCGGTCATCAGCAGCACCGGCTCGTGTTCAAGGTCGCTGATGGCACGGGCCACATTCAGCGAATTGGTCATTACCACCAGGCCAGGCTGACGCCCCAGCTCGGGGATCATGGCTGCCGTGGTGCTGCCGCTGTCGATGATGATGCGCGCATGTTCGCGGATTCGACCAACAGCGGCACGGGCGATGGCCTTCTTGTAGGAAGACACAGGCTGGGCCGGCTCACCGAGCAGTTCTTGCGGCACGGGTACCGCACCACCGTAGCGGCGTAGCAGCAGGCCGTTGGTTTCGAGAGCGGCGAGATCTTTGCGAATGGTTACTTCCGAAGTCTCGAAACGTTTAGCCAAAGCGTCCACGCTCACCTCGCCCTGCTCACTGAGCAACGCCAGGATGTTGTGCCGCCGCTGCGGGGTATTTCGTTTCGACATGAGTGCTTAAGTTTCGTTTCGAAAGATAATGGTTGCAATCAAAACCTAAGATGAACGATTCGTCAAGCTGTCGCTGCCCTGTGGATAGTTTTTACCGGTTCGCTGCAGCCCTACAGGCACCGCAAAAAACCAAAAAAAAGCCGACTTACTCACATAAGTCGGCTTTCGATCGAAACAGCTGTGAATAAATCAGCTCTTCTTGATTTTCTCCGGGCGCTTCCAGCCCGAGATGTTGCGCTGGCGCGCACGGGCCACCGCCAGGTCACCGGCTTCGACGGCCTGAGTAATGGTCGAACCGGCTGCGGTGGTCGCGCCAGCCTGAATTTCCACAGGCGCTACCAGCGAGTTGTTCGAACCGATGAACACGTCCTCACCCATCACGGTCTTGAACTTGTTCGCACCATCGTAGTTGCAGGTGATAGTACCGGCGCCAATATTGGTACGCGCACCGATTTCGGCATCGCCCAGGTAGGTCAGGTGACCGGCCTTGGCGCCTTCGCCCAAGTGGGCGTTTTTCAGTTCCACGAAGTTACCCACATGGGCTTTGGCATCCAGCACGCTGCCTGGGCGCAGGCGGGCGAACGGGCCAGCATCGCTACCCTCGCCCATCACGGCGCCTTCAAGGTGGCTGTTAGCCTTGACCACCGCGCCTTTGCGCAGGGTGGTGTTCTTGATCACGCAGTTAGGGCCGATCTGCACATCGTCCTCGATGACCACCTTGCCTTCGAGAATCACGTTGATGTCGATCAGCACGTCACGACCAACGGTCACTTCACCCCGTACATCGAAGCGTGCCGGGTCGCGCAGGGTTACACCCTGGGCCATCAGGCGGCGGCCTTCACGCAGCTGGTAGTGACGCTCCAGCTCGGACAGCTGGCGGCGGTCATTGGCGCCCTGCACTTCCATCGGGTCGTGCGGCTGTTCGGTTGCCACTACCAGGCCATCGGCCACTGCCATGGCGATGACGTCGGTCAGGTAATACTCGCCCTGGGCGTTGTTGTTCGACAGACGGCCCATCCAGTCAGCCAGGCGCGCAGCTGGCAACGCCAAGATACCGGTGTTGCCTTCCTTGATCGCTTTCTGCACGTCGTTGGCGTCCTTGTGCTCAACGATGGCAGTTACCTTGCCCTGCTCGTCACGGACGATACGGCCATAACCTGTCGGGTCGTCCAGGGTAACAGTGAGCAGGCCCAGCTGCTGGTCGTTGGCCTTGTCCAACAGGCGCTGCAGGGTCTCCACTTCGATCAATGGCACGTCACCGTACAACACCAGCACGGTGTCGGCAGTCAGCGCCGGCAGAGCCTGGGCAACAGCATGGCCGGTACCCAGTTGCTTATCCTGCATGACGAAGTTCAGGTCGTCAGCGGCAAGGCGCTCGCGAACCAGCTCGGCACCATGGCCAATCACAACATGAATACCTTGCGGCTGCAGTTGGCGCGCACTGTGGATAACATGGCCGAGCATGGAGTTGCCGGCTACCGGGTGCAGCACCTTGGGCAGCGCCGAACGCATGCGGGTGCCTTGGCCGGCGGCGAGAATAACGATATCGAGTGACATTACTGGCTACCAATCCTGGGCGGTCAGTGGAATGACCGGGGGGGGAAAATCAGAAAAAGAAAAAGGGTAGCCGAGGCTACCCTTTTACTCAATCGCAACAGAAGTTATCAGCCAAAGGCCGATTACTTGCCTTTGCGCATTTGCTGGACGGTACGCAGCTGGGCTGCGGCCTCGGCCAGACGTGCGGCGGCGGCACCGTAGTCGAAGTCCGCGCCTTTCAGATTCAGGGCGTTCTCAGCAGCCTTGAGGGCTTCCTGAGCCTGAGCTTCATCCAGGTCTGCAGCACGTTGCACGGTATCGGCAAGCACCTTGACCATGTTTGGCTGAACCTCGAGGAAGCCACCAGAGATGTAGAACACCTCATGGGCGCCACCCTGCTTGGTCAGCGTGATCGGACCAGGCTTGAGATTGGTGATCAGCGGCGCGTGGCCTGGAGCGATACCAAGATCACCCAGGTTACCGTGCGCAACTACCATCTCGACCAGGCCGGAGAAAATCTCTCCTTCCGCGCTGACGATATCGCAATGGACTGTCATAGCCATCTGCTTGCCTCAACCTGATAGCGCCCCTTGCGGGGCGCAGGAATTACAGTTTCTTGGCTTTCTCGATCGCTTCGTCGATGCTGCCGACCATGTAGAACGCTTGTTCTGGCAGGTGGTCGTAGTCACCTTTGAGGATGCCGCTGAAGCCAGCGATGGTGTCTTTCAGGGAAACGTACTTGCCTGGCGAACCGGTGAAGACTTCGGCCACGAAGAACGGCTGCGACAGGAAGCGCTGGATCTTACGAGCGCGGGCTACCAGTTGCTTGTCGGTCTCGGACAGTTCGTCCATACCCAGGATCGCGATGATGTCTTTCAGCTCTTTGTAGCGCTGCAGAACATACTGAACGCCACGAGCGGTCTCGTAGTGCTCGTTGCCGATCACGTTCGGGTCCAGCTGGCGCGAAGTCGAGTCCAGTGGGTCGACCGCTGGGTAGATACCCAGGGAGGCGATGTCACGGGACAGAACGACGGTGGCGTCCAAGTGGGCGAAGGTGGTCGCTGGCGACGGGTCGGTCAAGTCGTCCGCAGGTACGTATACGGCCTGAACGGAGGTGATCGAACCTTCCTTGGTGGAGGTGATGCGCTCTTGCAGAACGCCCATCTCTTCAGCCAGGGTCGGCTGGTAACCTACTGCCGAAGGCATACGGCCCAGCAGTGCGGATACTTCGGTACCGGCCAGGGTGTAACGATAGATGTTGTCGACGAACAGCAGAACGTCGTTACCTTCGTCACGGAACTTCTCGGCCATGGTCAGGCCAGTCAGCGCTACGCGCAGACGGTTTCCTGGTGGCTCGTTCATCTGACCGTAGACCAGCGCTACCTTGTCGAGAACGTTGGAGTCCTTCATCTCGTGGTAGAAGTCGTTACCCTCACGAGTACGCTCACCCACACCAGCGAACACGGAGTAACCGCTGTGTTCCATGGCGATGTTACGGATCAGTTCCATCATGTTTACGGTCTTGCCAACACCGGCACCACCGAACAGACCAACTTTACCACCCTTGGCGAACGGGCAAACCAGGTCGATAACCTTGATGCCGGTTTCCAGCAGGTCGTTGCCGCCTGCCTGGTCAGCGAACGATGGCGCTGGCTGGTGGATACCGCGACGCTCTTCTTCGCCGATCGGGCCGGCTTCGTCGATCGGGTTGCCCAGTACGTCCATGATACGGCCCAGGGTGGCCTTACCAACAGGAACGGAAATGGCAGCGCCGGAGTCAACGACTTCCAGACCGCGCTTCAGGCCTTCGGTCGAGCCCATCGCAATGGTACGAACCACGCCGTCGCCCAGCTGCTGCTGAACTTCCAGGGTGGTTTCCGCGCCTTGTACTTTCAGCGCGTTGTAAACACTCGGCACGACGTCACGTGGGAATTCCACGTCGATGACGGCGCCGATGATTTGAACGATACGTCCGCTACTCATAGCTGGATCCTCTGAATATGTGAACCGTTAAACCGCGGCAGCGCCGCCGACGATTTCCGAGATCTCCTGGGTGATCGCAGCCTGACGCGCCTTGTTGTAGATCAACTGAAGCTCTTTGATCAAATCACCGGCGTTGTCTGTGGCGTTCTTCATGGCGATCATCCGGGCCGCTTGTTCAGCAGCGTTGTTCTCGACCACCGCCTGGTACACCTGCGACTCCACGTAACGCACCATCAAGCCGTCCAGCAGCTCTTTTGCGTCGGGTTCGTACAGGTAATCCCAGTGATGCTTGAGATCCTGATCCGGGGTTGCCACCAACGGTACCAATTGCTCGACCGTTGGCTTCTGGGTCATGGTGTTGATGAACTTGTTCGAAACCACCGAGAGGCGATCGATACGGCCGTCCAGGTAGGCGTCCAGCATCACTTTGACGGAGCCGATCAGGTCGTTGATCGATGGCTCTTCGCCCAGGTGGCTGATCGCGGCTACGACGTTGCCGCCAAAGATGCGGAAGAAAGTCGCACCCTTGCTGCCGATCACGCACAGGTCGATTTCCACGCCCTGTTCGCGGTTTGCGCTCATGTCCTTGACCAGGGCCTTGAACAGGTTGGTGTTCAAGCCACCGCACAGACCACGGTCACTGCTCACCACGATATAACCGGCGCGCTTTACAGGGCGCTCGATCATGAACGGGTGGCGGTATTCGGGGTTGGCGTTGGCCAGATGACCGATCACCTGGCGGATACGCTCCGCGTAAGGACGGCTAGCAGCCATGCGCATTTGTGCCTTGCGCATTTTGCTGACCGCCACTTTCTCCATGGCGCTGGTAATTTTTTGCGTGCTTTTGATGCTCGCAATCTTACTGCGAATCTCTTTTGCGCCTGCCATGTATCACCTATCAGGTTAGCAAGCGGGGGCCACGGCCCCCGCTGCGGCTTACCAGGTCTGGGTGGCCTTGAACTTCTCGATACCGGCTTTCAGGCCTGCGTCGATTTCGTCGTTGAAGTCACCCTTCACGTTGATCTTCGCCATCAGTTCGGCGTGATCACGGTTGAAGAAGGCGATCAGTGCTTGCTCGAAGCTGCCGATCTTGGAGACTTCTACGTCAGTCAGGAAGCCACGCTCAGCGGCGTACAGCGACAGGGCCATGTCTGCGATGGACATTGGCGCGTACTGCTTCTGCTTCATCAGCTCGGTAACGCGCTGACCATGCTCCAGCTGCTTGCGGGTCGCTTCGTCCAGATCGGACGCGAACTGGGCGAATGCAGCCAGTTCACGGTACTGAGCCAGCGCGGTACGAATACCACCGGACAGCTTCTTGATGATCTTGGTCTGAGCGGCACCACCTACGCGGGATACCGAAACACCGGCGTTCACTGCAGGGCGGATGCCCGAGTTGAACATGGCCGATTCCAGGAAGATCTGACCGTCGGTGATGGAAATCACGTTGGTCGGAACGAACGCGGAAACGTCGCCAGCCTGGGTTTCGATGATCGGCAGGGCGGTCAGGGAACCGGTTTTGCCAGTGACTGCGCCGTTGGTGAACTTCTCGACGTACTCTTCCGAAACGCGCGAAGCACGCTCCAGCAGACGGGAGTGGAGATAGAACACGTCGCCTGGGTACGCTTCACGTCCTGGTGGACGGCGCAGCAGCAGGGAGATCTGACGGTAAGCAACGGCCTGCTTGGACAGGTCATCGTAAACGATCAGGGCGTCTTCACCGCGGTCACGGAAGAACTCGCCCATGGTGCAGCCGGCGTATGGCGCCAGGAACTGCAGTGCGGCGGATTCCGAAGCACTGGCAACGACCACGATGGTGTTGGCCAGGGCGCCGGCTTCTTCCAGCTTGCGAACGATGTTGGCAACGGTGGAACGCTTCTGGCCGACAGCAACATAAACACAGAAAATACCGGAGTCTTTCTGGTTGATGATGGCGTCGATGGCCATGGCGGTCTTGCCGATCTGACGGTCACCGATGATCAGCTCGCGCTGGCCACGGCCGACAGGGATCATGGCGTCGACGGACTTGTAGCCAGTCTGTACAGGCTGGTCTACCGACTTACGCCAGATGACGCCTGGAGCCACTTTCTCGACTGCGTCGGTCTGGGTGTTGCCCAGAGGACCTTTGCCGTCGATCGGGTTGCCCAGTGCGTCAACGACGCGACCCAGCAGTTCCTTACCAACAGGAACTTCCAGGATGCGGCCGGTGCACTTGGCGCTCATGCCTTCGGCGAGGGTGTCGTATGCACCCAGGATCACTGCACCTACGGAGTCTTGCTCCAGGTTCAGGGCCATGCCGAATACGCTGCCAGGGAACTCGATCATTTCGCCGTACATGACGTCGGCCAGACCGTGGATCCGCACGATACCGTCGGATACCGAAACAACGGTACCTTCGTTACGGGCTTGGGAGCTCACATCGAGGTTGTCGATGCGGCCCTTGATGATTTCACTAATTTCGGAAGGATTGAGTTGCTGCATTGCTCTGCTGCCCCTTCAAACTCAAGATTTCAATGCTTCGGCCAGTTTCGCGATTTTGCCGCGAACAGAGCCATCGATTACCAGGTCACCAGCGCGGATGACGACGCCGCCAATCAGGCTGGCATCCTCCGACGCGTGCAGGCGCACTTCCTGGCCTAACCGTGCACTGAGAACCTTGGCGAGTTTGTCTTGCTGTTCTTGGTTCAACGCGAAGGCACTGGTGACTTCCACGTCCACGGATTTCTCTTGCTCGGCCTTGTACAGGTCGAACAGGGCGGCAATCTCCGGCAGAAGCAGGAGACGGTCGTTTTCCGCGGCAACATGAATGAAATTCTGTGCCTGTGCATTGAACTTGTCACCGCACACGTCAATGAACGTGGCGGCCTTTTCTGCGCTCGTCAGTCGCGGGGCCTTGAGCAGGCGCTGCATGGTGTCGTCTTGCGACACCGCAGCAGCCAGGCCGAGCATGGCTGACCAATTGGCCAGTTGCTGATGGGCCTGGGCATGCTCAAAGGCAGCCTTAGCGTAAGGTCGGGCCAACGTGGTCAGTTCTGCCATGATCGCCCTCGCTTAAATTTCAGCGGCCAGTTTGTTAACCAGCTCCGCATGCGCGTTTTGATCGATTGTGGCGCCAAGGATCTTTTCGGCACCGCCAACGGCCAGGGCACCCACTTGGGCACGCAGGGCGTCTTTAGCGCTGTTCAGTTCCTGTTCGATCTCGGCCAGAGCCTGAGCCTTCACACGGTCAGCTTCGACGCGGGCCTGTTCACGGGCTTCCTCGACAAGCTGAGCAGCGCGTTTCTTGCTTTGCTCAATGATTTCGGCTGCCTGTGCTTTAGCTTCACGCAGTTGCTGACCCGCTTTTTCTTGGGCCAGCTCCAGGTCGCGAGCTGCGCGGTTGGCAGCGTCCAAGCCGTCGGCAATCTTCTTTTGGCGCTCTTGCAGAGCAGTGATGACCGGAGGCCATACATACTTCATGCAGAAGAGTACAAAAATCAGAAAAGCAACGGATTGGCCAATCAGGGTTGCATTAATGTTCACGCCAACACCTCGCTCGGTCTTAATTCATACAGCCATCAACTCGTGGTGACGAGTGATTAGCCGGCGATCTGACCAACGAACGGATTCGCGAAGGTGAAGAACAGAGCGATACCAACACCGATCATGGTTACGGCGTCGAGCAGACCGGCAACGATGAACATTTTGACCTGCAGCATCGGAACCATTTCTGGTTGACGAGCAGCGCCTTCCAGGAATTTGCCGCCCAGCAGGCCGAAACCAATGGCGGTACCCAGAGCACCCAGGCCGATCAGCAGAGCAACAGCGATAGCGGTCAGACCAACTACAGTTTCCATCTTTCCTCCCGACTTTTACGTCGTATTGGTTAGGTTTTTAGTTTGAAGCGGTAAAACAAATCGTGAGTACAGCTGCCCTTGCGGACTTTTTAAGCCCTCCCCCCGAACAGGCGAGGAAGGCTATCAGACACGCCAGGCGGTCTTAATGGTTATCTTCGTGCGCCATCGACAGGTAGACGATGGTCAGCATCATGAAGATGAAAGCTTGCAGGGTGATGATCAGGATGTGGAACACAGCCCACGCCCATTGCAGCACCACACCCAGGCCGCTCAGCCACAGCAGGCCGGAGCCGAACATGACTGCGATCAGGATGAACACCAGTTCGCCGGCATACATGTTGCCGAACAGACGCAGTGCCAGCGAGATCGGCTTGGCGATCAGGGTGACGAATTCCAGCAGGAAGTTGACCGGAATCAGCAGGATCTGAACGAAGATGTTCTTGCTGCCGAACGGGTGCAGGGTCAGCTCACCGATGAAGCCGCCCAGGCCCTTGACCTTGATGCTGTAGAAGATGATCAGGGCGAACACACAGAAGGCCATGGCCAGGGTCGCGTTCGGGTCGGTGGTCGACACGGCGCGGAACGGAATGTGCGGGTCACCGGAAATCAGGATGGCCAGCTGAGGAATCCAGTCGACCGGTACCAGGTCGACGGCGTTCATCAGGAATACCCAGACGAAAATGGTCAGCGCCAGCGGAGCGATTACCGGGCTACGGCCGTGGAAGGAGTCCTTCACGCTGCCGTTGACGAAGTCGACCATCACTTCAACGAAGTTCTGCAGACCGCCAGGTTGACCGGAAGTCGCCTTCTTGGCCGCCATGCGGAAGATGAACAGGAAGATCAGACCCAGCGCGACGGACCAACCCAGGGTGTCCAGGTGGAACGCCCAGAAGCCCATTGCCTTGGCTTCTGCAGCCGAATGGGCGAAGCCCCAGCTGCCGTCTGGTAGTTGACCGTAGGTCAGGTTCTGCAAGTGGTGCTGGATATAGCCCGAAGCGGTTTCTGCTGCCATGGTTGCCTCAAACGCCCTAAGGTCTCGAAAGTCTTTTATTCATCAGCAGGGGCGCGAACCAGCTGACCAAAAGGGTCAGCACGAAGACGCCGAATACTGCTAACGGCGCCAATGGCTTCACTCCTGCAAAGGTCAGTGCAAAAAGCACTGCCGTCAAAATCATCTTGCCTGCCTCGCCAGCGTAAAACGACTTGACGATGGCTTGTGCCGCCCGAGCTCCGCTGAAGCGAAAAGCCTTCCAGGCGAAGTACACATTGGGCAGCCAGGCAATCAAACCTCCGCAAAGGCCTGAATATCCACTGACCACCCCTTTCCACTGCCACAACACCAAGGTTGCCAGCAGTAGTACGACGAATTGAGCCAGCAGTACCGGAAAAACCGCCCAGCGATGGAAAGGCAGGCGGTTTGGCGTGCGGATTTCCATCACAACTGCTCCTCGGAAGTCGACCAACAAGTCAGTTATGACTTGGCATAATTTGTGCCGACAAAATGCGCGCAGAGTATAGGGGTGGATTAACCCCTATTCAACTCTTCGGTAGTGATTTCCGACTGCGCGCTACAACAGGAATTGTTTCAGCGGATGTGAGCAAGCACGCCCTGCAACTCGTCAAGGGAGTTGTAACGAATAACCAACTGGCCTTTGCCCTTGTTGCCATGACGGATCTGGACAGCCGAGCCCAGGCGCTCTGCGAGCCGCTGTTCAAGGCGTGCGATATCCGGATCAGGTTTGCTCGGCTCGACCGGATCAGGCTTGTCACTGAGCCACTGACGCACCAGTGCCTCAGTTTGGCGCACGGTGAGGCCACGTGCGACAACATGACGCGCCCCCTCCTCCTGACGGTTTTCTTCCAGACCGAGCAATGCACGGGCGTGGCCCATCTCCAGGTCACCGTGGGCGAGCATGGTCTTGATCGCCTCAGGCAGCGTAATCAGACGCAGCAGGTTGGCCACGGTCACCCGCGACTTGCCTACGGCGTCGGCCACCTGCTGCTGGGTGAGCTCGAATTCCTGCTGCAGGCGCTGCAGGGCCAGGGCCTCTTCCAGCGGGTTGAGGTCTTCGCGCTGGATGTTCTCGATCAGCGCCATGGCAATGGCCGCTTCATCGGCCACTTCCCGGACCATGGCCGGGATCGTGTCCAGGCCGGCCTGCTGCGTGGCGCGCCAGCGGCGCTCACCGGCGATGATCTCGTAGCGGTTGTCGCCAATCGGGCGCACCACGATCGGCTGCATCACGCCATGGTTGCGGATCGAGTGCGCAAGCTCTTCCAGCGTCTCCGGGTCCATGTCCCGGCGCGGCTGGTACTTGCCACGCTGGATCAGCTCGACCGGCAGGTGTTGCAGTTCTTTCTGGTCGATCTTCACAGCCTGCTCTTCGAGCGCGCTGACGGAAGGACCACTGAGCAGTGCATCCAACCCACGTCCGAGACCCCGTTTCTTGACGGCCATACGGATTCCTTAAGTTGTTTGTGCAGTGCGTGATTGACGGCGTTGACGGCGTACCAGTTCCCCGGCCAGGGCCAGATAAGCCAGCGCGCCTCGCGATTGCTTGTCGTAAGCCAGTGCCGGCATGCCGAAGCTCGGGGCCTCGGCCAGGCGAATGTTGCGCGGAATGACCGTGTCGTACAGCTGCGGGCCAAAGTGCTCCTTCAGCTGCGCCGAAACATCGTTGTTCAGGCTCAGGCGCGGATCGTACATGGTCCGCAACAGGCCCTCGATCTTCAGTTCCGGGTTCAACCGGGCAGCGATGCGCTTGATGTTATCCACAAGGTCGCTGAGACCTTCCAGTGCGTAGTACTCGCACTGCATGGGGATGATCACGCCATCGGAAGCGACCAAGGCGTTCAGCGTCAGCATCGACAGCGACGGTGGGCAGTCGATGAGGATGTAGTCGTAGTTCTCGCGGATGGGCGCCAGCGCGTTGCGCAGACGGCTTTCCTTGACCTGCATTTCCAGCAGCACCACCTCGGCGGCGGTCAGGTCGCGGTTGGCCGGCAGCAACTGGAAACCGCCGTGCTCGGAGTAATGCATGGCCTGGGCCAAATCGCATTCTCCGATCAGCAGGTCGTAGACCGAGTGCTCGAGCTCGTGCTTGTCCACACCGCTGCCCATGGTGGCGTTGCCCTGCGGATCGAGGTCGATCAGCAGCACACGACGCTTGGTCGCCGCCAGCGAGGCGGCGAGATTGATACAGGTGGTTGTCTTGCCCACACCACCTTTCTGGTTCGCGATTGCGAATACCTTAGCCATTGTTGCGTGTGTTCCCAGTCATGCCTTGCGGCGCAGTATCAGCAGATGGCGCTGGCCCTGGCAACCCGGAACGGTCAGGGCCTGTTCGCTTTCCACTGTGAAGTCTGCGGGCAATGCTACCAGTTCATCGGCAGGATGCAGCCCCTTCATTGCAAGCCATTGCGTCCCGGTGTCGCCCAGGTGGCGGGTCCAGTTGGTGAAGTTCTCCATGCTGCTGAAGGCACGGGAGATGATGCCGTCGAACGGCTGCGCTGGCTGGAAGGCCTCGACCCGGCTGTGGATAACCGTGAGGTTGTCCAGCTTGAGCTCCATTTTCACCTGGGTCAGGAAGCGGGTCTTCTTGCCATTGGCGTCAAGCACCGTCACGCGCTTGTCCGGATGCAGGATAGCCAAGGGAATACCAGGCATGCCTCCGCCGCTGCCCACATCCAGCCAGTTGACACGCTCGCTGTGGATAAACGGCATGACGCTGAGGCTATCCAGCAGGTGGCGCGACACCATCTCGTCGGGGTCGCGCACGGCGGTTAGGTTGTAGGCTTTGTTCCATTTGATCAACAGGGCCAGGTAGCCGAGCAGCTTTTCGTGATGCTCGGTGCTCAGCTCAACGCGAAGCTGGCGGGCACCTGTGGACAACTCTTCGGCGTGTTGCGGGGTGACCAGGGAACTCAAGCGCTTTGCTCCAATTCGCGGCCAGCGCCGCGTTTTTTCAAGTGAATCAGCAACAGGGAAATCGCCGCCGGGGTCACCCCCGGGATGCGCGAAGCCTGGCCCAACGTTTCCGGACGGGTCTGGCCAAGCTTGCCCTGGATTTCCTTGGAGAGGCCGGAAATGGTCGAGTAGTCGATATCCACAGGCAGGCGGGTATCTTCGCTGGCACGCAGGCGGGCGATTTCGTCTTGCTGGCGATCGATGTAACCGGCGTATTTGGTACGAATCTCGACCTGCTCGGCAACGTGTGGATCGATCGCATCACCGCCGGTCGCCTCGATCAGGCCGGCGTAGTCGATTTCCGGGCGCGCCAGCAGATTGAGCAGGCTGTACTCGTGGCTAAGCGGGGTACCGAACTTATCCACAATGGCTTGGCCTTGCTCGGTGTTCGGGCGCACCCAGGTCGACTTCAGGCGCTGCTCTTCGCGCGCGATACCCTCGCGCTTGGCGCAGAAGGCGGCCCAGCGTTGGTCATCGATCAGGCCCAGTTCGCGGCCTTTCTCGGTCAAACGCAGGTCGGCGTTGTCTTCGCGCAGGATCAGGCGGTACTCGGCACGCGAGGTGAACATGCGGTACGGCTCTTGAGTACCCAGGGTAATCAGGTCGTCGACCAGCACGCCGATGTATGCCTCGTCGCGGCGCGGGCACCAGCTGTCGCGGCCCTGCGCACGCAGCGCGGCGTTGGTACCGGCCAGCAGGCCCTGGGCACCGGCTTCTTCGTAACCGGTGGTGCCGTTGATCTGCCCGGCGAAGAACAGGCCACCGATGACTTTGGTTTCGAGGCTGTACTTGAGGTCGCGCGGGTCGAAGTAGTCGTATTCGATGGCATAGCCCGGGCGCACGATGTGGGCGTTTTCCATGCCACGGATCGAACGCACCAGTTCCAGCTGCACGTCGAACGGCAGCGAAGTGGAAATACCGTTGGGATACAGCTCATGGGTGGTCAGGCCTTCCGGCTCGATGAACACCTGGTGGCTTTCCTTGTCGGCGAAGCGGTGGATCTTGTCTTCGATCGACGGGCAGTAGCGCGGACCGACACCTTCGATCACGCCCGAGTACATCGGCGAACGGTCGAGGTTCGAGGCGATGATCTCGTGGGTGCGCGCATTGGTGTGGGTAATCCAGCAGCTCACCTGACGTGGGTGCATTTCGGCATTGCCCATGAACGACATGACCGGGATCGGCGTATCGCCTGGCTGCTCGGTCATCACCGAGAAGTCCACCGAGCGGCCATCGATGCGTGGTGGCGTACCGGTTTTCAGGCGGCCGACGCGCAGCGGCAGTTCACGCATGCGGTGGGCCAGGGCGATCGAAGGCGGATCACCGGCGCGGCCGCCGGAATGGTTTTGCAAACCAATGTGGATAAGGCCGCCAAGGAAGGTACCTGTGGTCAGTACCACCGATTCGGCGAAGAAACGCAGGCCCATCTGGGTCACCACGCCTTTGACCTGGTCCTGCTCGACGATCAGGTCGTCGCAGGACTGCTGGAATATCCACAGGTTTGGCTGGTTTTCCAGGATTTCACGCACCACTGCCTTGTAGATGGCGCGGTCGGCCTGTGCTCGGGTGGCGCGTACGGCCGGGCCCTTGCGGTTGTTCAGAACGCGGAACTGGATGCCGCTCTTGTCGGTGGCCAGCGCCATGGCGCCACCGAGGGCATCGATCTCTTTGACCAGATGGCTTTTGCCAATACCGCCGATGGCGGGGTTGCAGCTCATGTGACCGAGGGTTTCCACGTTATGGGTCAGCAGCAGGGTTTTCACACCCATGCGTGCAGACGCAAGCGCAGCCTCGGTACCGGCATGGCCGCCGCCGATGACGATCACTTCAAAACGGGAAGGGAAATCCACCACGCACCTCGTGCCTGTTTTTGCGAATAGAGAAGGTAAGCGGACAAGTATAGGGACTTCACCCCCTTTAAAGAAACCGTCTGAGCAAATTTTGACCAGTCTGTGGATGAGTGGCAAACAACAGAAAACAAAGAGGAAAAATTTAAAAAAGCTTTGTTTTTATGTTTATTCTTATGCACAGCCTTGTCTGTGGATAAGGTTCTGTAGCCCTTTGTTCATGCATTGTAGAGAGAAATTAAACCCTGTGGTTAGAGTGCCATGAGGGTTATGGATAACACGGTTTAGCCTGTGGATTAAATGGCTCCTTACCCACAGGCCAGATTATCCTCAGCAAAAAAGCCTGCTTATCAACGGAGCTGAAGGCGAGTTTTCCACAGGGCTCCTGAGCACAGATTGCCTTCTGTGGATGAGTGATGTGTGAATTTCGAGGGCCTCGTCACGGGTAAACCCGCTCCCACAGCGATCTGCTCGAGGCTTGAGATGAGAAATTGCAGGCAAAAAAAAGCCGCTCCCGAAGGAGCGGCTCTTGATCTTGCCTGTTGTGGATTATTTGCCGATGCAGAAGCTGGAGAAAATCCGCCCCAACAAATCATCCGAGCTGAATGCCCCGGTAATTTCGCCCAAGGCATGTTGTGCCTGGCGCAAGTCCTCAGCCAGCAGCTCTCCAGCGCCCGCCAGGGTCAACTGAGCACGGCCGTGCTCAAGGTGTTCGCTGGCTTGGCGCAAGGCATCCAGATGGCGCCTACGGGCACTGAAACCACTCTCTGCAGTCTGTTCGTAACCCATGCAGGCCTTCAGATGGTCGCGCAGCAGTTGCAGCCCTGCATCGTCCCCTTTGGCGCTGAGGGTGATCGTCACATGGCCGTCATCACACTGCTCCAGCGCTACCCGCTCACCACTCAGGTCGGCCTTGTTGCGAATCAGCGTGACCTTGGCCGGGTCTGGCCGCTGGTCGAGAAATTCCGGCCACAAAGCGAACGGGTCGCTGGCCTCGGGCGCGGTGGAGTCGACCACCAGCAACACACGGTCAGCCTCGCCAATGGCCTTCAGGGCGCGTTCCACGCCGATCTTTTCCACATGGTCGTCGGTATCGCGCAAACCGGCCGTATCGACGACGTGCAGTGGCATGCCGTCGATGTGGATATGTTCCCGCAGGATGTCCCGGGTGGTACCGGCAATGTCGGTGACAATGGCCGCTTCCCGGCCAGCAAGCTGGTTCAGCAGGCTCGACTTGCCCGCATTCGGCCGGCCGGCGATGACCACCGTCATGCCGTCACGCAGCAAGGCGCCCTGCCCGGCCTCGCGCTGCACAGTGGATAACTCGCTGCGTACGGCATCGAGCATCGACAGCACGTGGCCATCGGCAAGGAAGTCGATTTCTTCTTCCGGGAAGTCGATAGCCGCCTCGACGTAGATGCGCAGGGCAATCAACGCTTCGGTAAGGCTGTGCACACGTTTCGAGAACTCCCCTTGCAGCGAACGCAGGGCGTTACGCGCCGCCTGGCTGGAACTGGCCTCGATCAGGTCGGCAATGGCTTCGGCCTGGGCGAGGTCAAGTTTGTCATTGAGGAACGCACGCTCGCTGAATTCGCCCGGGCGGGCCAGGCGGCAGCCGACTTGTACACAGCGCTGCAGCAACATGTCCAGGACAACTGGTCCGCCGTGACCCTGCAGTTCGAGCACATCCTCACCTGTGAAGGAATTCGGCCCAGGGAAGAACAGCGCGATCCCCTCATCCAGTACAAGCCCTTCATCGTTGCGGAACGGGCCGTAATGGGCATGCCGAGGGGTGAGTGTACGGCCGGTGATCAACTGGCCGGCCTTGGCAGCCAGAGGCCCGGACAACCTGACAATACCCACCCCCCCGCGGCCTTGGGCGGTAGCGATGGCGGCGATGGTTTCACGCACAGTGTTCATGCTCGAAAGCCTCTACGACAAAAACGACAGATAGCAAAAACGCCCCACTAGGGGGCGTTTTTTATTCACAGGCTAGCGCAGCAGCCTGTCAAGCAGCAGCTTTTTTGCTGGCTGCCTCGATGCTGCGGGTGATGTACCACTGCTGAGTGATCGACAGGCAGTTGTTCACAACCCAGTACAGCACCAGACCAGCCGGGAACCACAGGAAGAAGAAGGTGAAGATGATCGGCATCATTTTCATCACCTTGGCCTGCATCGGATCCGGTGGGGTCGGGTTCAGGCGCTGCTGGATGAACATGGTGGCGCCCATGATGATCGGCAGGATGAAGAACGGATCCTTGATCGACAGGTCGGTAATCCACAGCATCCATGGGGCCTGGCGCATTTCAACGCTTTCCAGCAGTACCCAGTACAGGGCCAGGAATACCGGCATTTGTACCAGGATCGGCAGGCAGCCGCCCAGCGGGTTGATCTTCTCTTTCTTGTACAGCTCCATCATCGCCTGGGACATCTTCTGGCGATCGTCACCGAAGCGTTCCTTCAGCGCGGCGAGCTTCGGCGCCACAGCACGCATACGTGCCATCGAACGGTAGCTTGCAGCCGACAACGGGAAGAACAGGCCTTTGATCAGCATGGTCAGTACGATGATCGACCAGCCCCAGTTACCCAGCAGGCTGTGGATATGTTGCAGCAGCCAGAAGATCGGCTGGGCAATGAACCACAGGAAGCCGTAGTCGACGGTCAGTTCCAGGCCTGGGGACAACTCTTTCAGCTTGGACTGGATTTTCGGACCGGCGTACAGCATGGCGCTGGTTTCGACCTTGCCGCCAGCAGGCACGCTGATGACTGGGCCGGTGTAACCGATGATGTAGTTGCCCTGGCTGTCCTTGCGGGTCTGGACAACGTTGTTGTCCGACTTGGCCGGAATCCAGGCGGTCACGAAGTAGTGCTGCAGCCAGGCAACCCAGCCGCCGGACACATTTTCTTTCAAACTACCTTTGTCGATGTCCTTCATCGAGACCTTTTTGTAAGGCTCGGAAGCTGTCCACAGGGCGGCGCCCAGGTAGGTTGCGGTGCCGGTAGCGGTGCTCGACGACGGATCGGAGCTGGCGTCACGCTTGAGCTGGGCAAACATGTTGCCGCTCCAGGCCTGACCGCTCTGGTTGTCGATCAGGTAGCTGACATTCAGGTCGTACTCACCCCGCTTGAAGCTGAAGCGCTTGATGTAGTTGACGCCGTTGTCGCTGAACTTCAGGTCGACCACCAGTTGATCCTGGCCATCAGCCAGCTGGTAACCCTTCTGGTCGGCTGCGTAAAGCGGGCGACCGGCAGGGCGGGCATCCGGGCCATTGGCACCGGTCAGGCCGCTTTGTGCCAGGTAGACACGCTCACCACCGTTGTCGAACAGCTGGAACGGAATGTCCGGGTGGTCCTGGCGACGTGGGAACTTCGGCAGGTTCAGCTGGACGATGTCACCACCGACCGGATCGATAGCCAGGTCCAGAACATCGGTCTTGACCCGGATCAGGTCCTTGCTGACTGCAGCGGGTGCCAGTTCGGCTGTGCTGGTTTCGGCGTTGGCGCTCGGTACATCGGCGCTGGCACCGGCATTACCGGCCGGTACGCCATCCGGCAAGCCCGGGGCAACAGTGCTGGCAGCAGTATTCTGAGTCGGCAGGGCAGCCTGGCCGTAGTCCTGGTTCCACTTGAGGACCATGACGTAGGACACGATTGCCAGGGCGACGATCAGGATCGTGCGTTTAATATCCATGATTACTCGGCTATCGAAGAAGTTCGGGAGGAAGGAGCAGGTGGAACGGGATCGAAACCGCCGTCGTTCCACGGATGACAACGCCCCAGGCGACGAACGGCTAGCCACCCACCACGCCAGAGGCCGTGGTTTTCGATGGCTTCATAAGCGTAACAGGAGCAGCTGGGGAAGAAACGACAGTGGTTGGCCATCAGGGGGCTGATGGCATAACGGTAAAACTGGATCGGAACGAGCGCCAGTTTACGCATCTTGGCTGTCTACCCCTGCGGAATTGGCGGTGACTGCTGGTGTTGGCCGGCTGCGCGCCAGGCGTTTCCAGAGTTTGCCAAAGTGTTGGTGCAATTCCGGGTTTTCTACTTCACCCAATCCCTTGCGCGCGACGATCACGATGTCCAACCCGGCGAGCATTTGCTGGTTCAGACGAAAGGAATCGCGCATCAAGCGCTTGAGGCGGTTGCGTTGAACGGCGAGCTTGACGCTCTTCTTGCCAATCACCAGGCCGAGCCTTGGGTGATCAAGGCCGTTCTCGCGTGCAAGGATCAGCAGGTTTTTCCCTGGAACCTTGCCGGTTGGGGAGTCGAAGACCGCTTTGAAGTGTCGGGGTGTAAGCAGTCGCTTTTCCCGACTGAAGTCCTGACTCACCACCTGTGCCGAAAAATCAAATGGCCAGACGCTTACGGCCTTTGGCACGACGACGCGACAGAACAGCGCGGCCGTTCTTGGTAGCCATACGGGCACGGAAACCGTGGGTGCGGGCGCGCTTGATGGTGCTTGGTTGGAAAGTACGTTTCATGGCGTGTTACCTGGTTTGTCGACGACGGGCCGGGATGGCCCCCTTTTTAAGAGACCGGCGATTCTAGAGAAAGCAAGCCCATAGGTCAATTTCCAACCAGTCTTTCCATCTAGAGCACAGGATGGACGGTGCCTTCCGGTTCATCCCCAAGGGGTGCTTGATCGGACACACGAATCGGGGACAACATGAAAAAAAAGAAGAGACATATAAAAAGCTTTTCTGAAGAACTTATAAATCTTATGTGGGTAACCTTCTGTGGATAACCTGCTGTAACCCACAAATAGCGCCATGTACAGCGTTTTACAACCGTGTTCTCAACCGGTGCTGCGCCTGTTTTCTTCGTGCGGGCAAGCTGTGGATTAAAATGCCACTTACCCACAGGTGAGTTATCAACAGGCCTGACCTCAGGGTTGTGCATAGCCCTCATGGTCGGTTATCCACAGACCTTATTCACAACGCGACAAAGCCGTTTTGGTCGATAAATGGCTGTTTTGTCATGGCTCCTAACGTGTCCACATGTGGATAACTGGGCGCCCGACCGGTACAATGGCGGTTTGTTTTTGCCTCATCCGGCTTTCAAACTCAGGGGATATCCGTGTCAGTGGAACTTTGGCAGCAGTGCGTGGAGCTTCTGCGCGATGAACTGCCTGCCCAGCAATTCAACACCTGGATCCGTCCGCTACAGGTCGAAGCCGAAGGCGACGAGTTGCGCGTCTATGCGCCCAACCGTTTCGTTCTCGATTGGGTCAATGAAAAGTACCTGGGTCGCTTGCTTGAGCTGCTAGGTGAAAACGGCAGCGGTATTGCGCCTGCCCTTTCCTTGTTAATAGGTAGCCGTCGCAGCTCGGCTCCGCGTGCCGCGCCCAACGCACCGGTCAGTGCGGCCGTGGCGGCCTCGCTCGCTCAAGGCCAGCACAAGCCTGCTCCGGTGGCAGCGGTCGAACCTGTTGCAGTGCCATTGACCGAGCCGGTATTGGTGGAGGATCTTGCCGAACCGTCCGTACGCGACAGCTTCGATGCCATGGCCGAAACGGCTCCGGCACCCGCCGTTGGTGGTCGGGCCGAGCAGCGCACCGTGCAGGTTGAAGGTGCGCTCAAGCACACCAGTTACCTGAACCGTACCTTCACCTTCGAAACCTTCGTCGAAGGTAAGTCGAACCAGTTGGCACGTGCGGCTGCCTGGCAGGTCGCGGACAACCCCAAGCATGGCTACAACCCGCTTTTCCTCTATGGCGGTGTGGGCCTGGGTAAAACCCACCTTATGCATGCTGTGGGTAACCACCTGCTGAAGAAGAACCCGAACGCCAAGGTCGTGTACCTGCATTCGGAGCGCTTCGTCGCGGACATGGTCAAGGCTCTGCAATTGAACGCTATCAACGAATTCAAACGCTTCTACCGCTCGGTCGATGCGTTGCTGATCGACGATATCCAGTTCTTTGCACGTAAAGAGCGTTCGCAGGAAGAGTTTTTCCACACCTTCAACGCCCTGCTTGAGGGCGGCCAGCAGGTAATCCTGACCTCTGACCGTTACCCCAAGGAGATCGAAGGCCTGGAAGAGCGCTTGAAGTCGCGCTTTGGCTGGGGCCTGACGGTGGCCGTCGAGCCACCCGAGCTGGAAACCCGCGTGGCCATCCTGATGAAGAAGGCCGACCAGGCCAAGGTCGAGCTGCCGCATGATGCGGCCTTCTTCATTGCCCAGCGTATCCGCTCCAACGTGCGTGAGCTGGAAGGTGCCTTGAAGCGGGTGATCGCCCACTCGCACTTCATGGGTCGCGATATCACCATCGAACTGATCCGCGAGTCGCTGAAAGACCTGCTGGCGCTGCAGGACAAACTGGTCAGTGTGGATAACATTCAGCGAACCGTCGCCGAGTACTACAAGATCAAGATCTCTGATCTGTTGTCCAAGCGGCGTTCCCGTTCTGTCGCACGTCCACGCCAGGTGGCCATGGCCCTGTCGAAGGAGCTGACCAACCACAGTCTGCCGGAAATCGGCGACATGTTTGGTGGCCGCGACCACACGACGGTGCTGCACGCCTGCCGCAAGATCAACGAACTGAAGGAATCCGACGCGGATATCCGCGAGGACTACAAGAACCTGCTGCGGACGCTGACGACCTGATGGCCGTCTGCGCAGCTAATTGAAGGCAAGGGACTAGACCATGCATTTCACCATTCAACGCGAAGCCCTGTTGAAACCCCTGCAACTGGTCGCCGGTGTCGTCGAGCGCCGTCAGACCTTGCCGGTCCTGTCCAACGTATTGCTGGTTGTGCAAGGCCAGCAACTGTCGTTGACCGGTACCGACCTGGAAGTCGAACTGGTAGGCCGCGTGCAACTGGAAGAGCCGGCTGAGCCCGGCGAAATCACTGTCCCGGCACGCAAGCTGATGGACATCTGCAAAAGCCTGCCGAACGACGTCCTGATCGATATCAAGGTCGACGAGCAGAAACTGTTGGTCAAGGCCGGCCGTAGCCGCTTCACCCTGTCTACCCTGCCAGCCAATGACTTCCCGACGGTGGAAGAAGGCCCGGGCTCGCTGACCTGCAACCTGGAACAGAGCAAGCTGCGCCGGCTGATCGAGCGCACCAGCTTCGCCATGGCCCAGCAGGATGTGCGCTACTACCTGAACGGCATGCTGCTGGAGGTGTCCCGCAACACCCTGCGCGCAGTGTCCACCGATGGTCACCGCCTGGCGTTGTGCTCCATGACCGCGCCGATTGAGCAAGATGATCGCCATCAGGTCATCGTGCCACGTAAAGGTATCCTGGAGCTCGCGCGTTTGCTCACGGACCCGGAAGGCATGGTCAGCATCGTGCTTGGCCAGCATCACATCCGTGCCACCACCGGTGAATTCACGTTCACCTCCAAGCTGGTGGACGGCAAGTTCCCGGACTACGAGCGCGTACTGCCCAAGGGCGGTGACAAGCTGGTGGTCGGTGACCGCCAGGCCTTGCGTGAAGCCTTCAGCCGTACTGCGATTCTTTCCAACGAAAAGTACCGCGGCATTCGTCTGCAACTGGCTGCTGGCCAACTGAAAATCCAGGCCAACAACCCCGAGCAGGAAGAAGCAGAGGAAGAAATCAGCGTGGACTACGAAGGTAGCTCGCTGGAAATCGGCTTCAACGTCAGCTACCTGCTCGACGTGCTGGGCGTAATGACTACTGAGCAAGTTCGTCTGATCCTCTCGGATTCCAACAGCAGTGCCCTGCTGCAGGAAGCGGGCAATGACGATTCTTCCTATGTTGTCATGCCGATGCGTCTGTAACCCATAGCAGGCGACATGTCCCTTCGACGTATCATGGTCACCGCGGTGCGCAATTTGCACCCGGTGACTCTCTTACCCTCCCCCCGTATCAACATACTTTATGGCGCCAACGGCAGCGGCAAGACCAGCGTGCTTGAGGCCGTGCATTTGCTGGGGCTGGCGCGCTCTTTCCGCAGCACACGCCTGAACCCGGTGATCCAGTACGAACAGGCTGCCTGTACCGTGTTTGGTGAAGTGCAGTTGACCGAGGGGGGCACCAGCAACCTGGGCGTCTCCCGGGAGCGCCAGGGGGAGTTCACTATTCGCATCGATGGGCAGAATGCGCGCAGCGCGGCGCAACTGGCGGAGTTGTTACCGCTTCAGCTCATCAACCCAGACAGTTTCCGCCTGTTGGAAGGTGCCCCGAAAATTCGTCGCCAGTTTCTGGATTGGGGGGTGTTCCACGTGGAACCTCGCTTCTTGCCAGCCTGGCAGCGGCTGCAGAAGGCGCTGCGGCAGCGGAACTCATGGTTGCGTCATGGTACACTTGATCCAGCTTCGCAAGCCGCCTGGGACCGGGAACTGTGCCTGGCCAGCGCGGAAATAGATGAATACCGTCGCAACTACATCAAGGCCTTGAAGCCCGTCTTCGAGCGAACCCTGAGCGAACTGGTCGAGCTGGACGGGTTGACCCTGAGCTACTACCGAGGCTGGGACAAGGACCGGGAACTGCAAGAAGTACTCGCCTCCTCTCTCCTTCGCGATCAGCAGATGGGCCATACCCAAGCCGGTCCGCAGCGTGCTGATTTGCGTCTTCGTCTGGCTGCCAACAATGCAGCCGACATCCTGTCGCGTGGTCAGCAAAAGCTGGTGGTGTGTGCATTGCGCATTGCCCAGGGCCACCTCGTTAGTCAGGCTCGCCGCGGTCATTGTATTTATCTCGTGGATGACTTGCCGTCCGAACTGGACGACCAGCATCGCCGCGCGCTGTGCCGCTTGCTTGAAGAATTACGCTGCCAGGTGTTCATCACCTGTGTAGATCACGAATTACTGAGGGAAGGCTGGCAGACGGAAACGCCAGTTGCTTTGTTCCACGTGGAACAAGGCCGTATCACCCAGACCCACGACCATCGGGAGTGAAGGCATGAGCGAAAATCAAACGTACGACTCCTCCAGCATCAAGGTGCTGAAAGGTTTGGATGCCGTACGCAAGCGTCCCGGCATGTACATTGGCGACACCGATGATGGTAGCGGCCTGCACCACATGGTCTTCGAGGTGGTCGACAACTCCATCGACGAAGCCCTCGCCGGCCACTGCGATGACATCACTGTCATTATCCATCCGGACGAATCCATCAGTGTGCGCGACAACGGTCGCGGCATTCCGGTCGACGTGCATAAAGAAGAAGGCGTTTCCGCAGCCGAGGTCATCATGACCGTGCTGCACGCCGGCGGTAAGTTCGACGACAACTCCTACAAGGTGTCCGGCGGCCTGCACGGCGTAGGTGTTTCGGTCGTGAACGCCCTGTCCGAGAAGCTGGTGCTGACCGTTCGCCGTAGCGGAAAAATCTGGGAACAGACTTACGTTCACGGTGTTCCTCAAGCGCCTATGGCGGTTGTCGGTGACAGTGAAACCACCGGTACCCACATTCACTTCAAGCCTTCGGCTGAAACCTTCAAGAACATTCACTTCAGCTGGGACATCCTGGCCAAGCGTATTCGCGAGTTGTCGTTCCTCAACTCGGGCGTGGGCATTCTGCTGAAGGATGAGCGCAGCGGTAAGGAAGAGTTCTTCAAGTACGAAGGCGGCCTGCGCGCATTCGTCGAGTACCTGAACACCAACAAGACACCGGTCAACTCCCAGGTGTTCCACTTCAACGTCCAGCGTGACGATGGGGTGGGTGTTGAAGTTGCTCTGCAATGGAACGACAGCTTCAACGAAAACCTGTTGTGCTTCACCAACAACATTCCGCAGCGTGACGGCGGTACTCACCTGGTCGGCTTCCGTTCCTCGCTGACCCGTAGCCTGAACAGCTACATCGAGCAGGAAGGCCTGGCCAAGAAGAACAAGGTGGCAACCACTGGCGATGATGCCCGTGAAGGCCTGACCGCGATCATCTCGGTGAAGGTGCCGGACCCCAAGTTCAGCTCGCAGACCAAAGACAAACTGGTCTCCTCGGAGGTGAAAACCGCCGTGGAACAAGAGATGAACAAGTACTTCGCCGACTTCCTGCTGGAGAATCCGAACGAGGCCAAGGCTGTCGTTGGCAAGATGATCGACGCTGCCCGTGCCCGTGAAGCCGCACGTAAAGCCCGTGAGATGACTCGCCGCAAAGGTGCGCTGGATATCGCCGGCCTGCCAGGCAAACTGGCGGACTGCCAGGAGAAGGACCCTGCCCTTTCCGAACTGTACCTGGTGGAGGGTGACTCCGCCGGTGGTTCGGCCAAGCAAGGCCGTAACCGTCGTACCCAGGCAATCTTGCCGCTGAAGGGTAAGATCCTCAACGTTGAGAAAGCACGTTTCGACAAGATGATCTCGTCCCAGGAAGTGGGCACGCTGATCACCGCGCTGGGCTGTGGTATCGGCCGCGAAGAGTACAACATCGACAAGCTGCGTTATCACAACATCATCATCATGACCGATGCTGACGTTGACGGTTCGCACATCCGCACCCTGCTGCTGACCTTCTTCTTCCGTCAGCTGCCGGAGCTGGTCGAGCGCGGCTACATCTATATTGCTCAGCCACCGCTGTACAAGGTGAAGAAAGGCAAGCAGGAGCAGTACATCAAGGACGACGAGGCCATGGAAGAGTACATGACCCAGTCGGCCCTGGAAGATGCCAGCCTGCACTTGGACGAGTCGGCGCCGGCGGTTTCCGGTGTGCAGCTGGAAAGCCTGGTGAATGAGTTCCGCAGCGTGATGAAAACCCTCAAGCGCCTGTCGCGCTTGTATCCGGAAGACATCACCGAGCACTTCATCTACCTGCCGGAAGTGACTGTGGAGCAGTTGGGTGACCACGCTGTGATGCAAGCCTGGCTGGTCAAGTTCCAAGAGCGCCTGAGCAACAGCCAGAAGTCCGGCCTGGTTTACAAAGCCAGCCTGCGCGAAGACAAAGAGCGCAACGTATGGTTGCCAGAAGTGGAAGTCACCTCCCACGGCCTGGCTAGCTATGTCACCTTCAACCGGGACTTCTTCGGCAGCAATGACTACCGTACCGTAGTCAACGTTGGTGCCAAGCTATCCAGCTTGTTGGGCGAAGGTGCTTACGTTCAGCGCGGTGAGCGCCGTAAGGCAATCGTCGAGTTCAAGGAAGGCCTGGACTGGCTAATGAACGAAACCACCAAGCGCCACACCATCCAGCGCTATAAAGGGCTGGGTGAGATGAACCCTGAGCAGCTGTGGGAAACCACCATGGACCCGACCGTGCGCCGCATGCTCAAGGTCACCATCGAGGATGCGATCGCAGCCGACCAGATCTTCAACACCCTGATGGGTGATGCTGTCGAGCCGCGCCGAGACTTCATCGAAAGCAACGCGCTGTCGGTATCGAACCTGGACTTCTGATCAGGTGTGATCCGCACGCACTAAAAAGCCCGCTGATGCGGGCTTTTTAGTGTCTGAAAATCAGTAACCGCTGAGAATGTTAACGATCACACCACTGGCAATAGCCACCAGCACGTAGTCGCCATTCACATACAACCAGCGATGGTCACGTGGTGGCGCATACAAGTGGCGTGCTTTCCAGTCAGTCACCCAGTAGCGGTCGCCACGGTAGTGTGGGTCAACCACATGCCCTCGTTGCCACTGCTGGTGAGGCACAGGCATGCCCTGCTGCGGGCGGAAGTTCGGGTTGCGGTACTCGGGTGCACGGCCGTTGTCATGGCGGCCTTGCTGCTTTGGCTGGCCATGCGGCGGGTTGCCTTGGTGCGATGGGCCATCATCATGCCGGTCGGGTGGGCCCGGTTGTGCGAAGCTGGCCAACGGTGCGCTGAGCATGAGCGCGGCGCAGATCACGGTTAGGGTTTTCTTCATTTGAGAGGGGCCTCTGCCTGTTAACGCCTGGCGTTCACTGACTGCCAGATTCGGATAACTGATCAGACCACGATTTTTGCCCTTTTATGTCAGGGCGCAGGTAAAGGTCCGGTAAAGTCTGGGCACGCTTAGTTCAGCCCGAGCGACTTCAAGCGGCGATACAGCGTGCGCTCACTCATGCCAAGCTGACTGGCCAGCTCACTGCGTGAGCCCTTGAACTGCTCCAGCGCCTGCGCCAGTTCACCCAGGTCATTGCGACGGCCGCGTCCCTTGACCACCTCGGTAGGCCCGATATCTTCCGGCAAATGCTCTGGCCGAATCAGCCCGTCATCGGCAAACAAACGGGCGCGCTCCAGAATGTTACGCAACTCGCGGATGTTGCCCGGAAATGGATGTAACCCAAGCTGCTGCAAGGCATCCTCACTCAGGCTGGGCGTAGGCTTGCCAGCCATTCGCTGTAACAGGCTTTGCGCGAGCAGCGGCAGATCTTCTACACGCTCGCGCAGCGCTGGCAGGCGAATGGGGAAACCACTGATGCGGTAATACAGGTCTTCACGGAAGGTGCCCTGCGCAACCATTTGCTTGAGCGGTTTGTGTGTGGCCGAAACCAGGCGGAAGTCCGAGTGCACCGTGCGCAGGCTGCCCACCGGGCGGAAGCTGCCGGACTCGATAAGGCGTAACAGTTTCACCTGCATCGCTAACGGTACTTCGCCAATTTCATCGAGGAACAGGGTACCGCCATGCGCGGCCTCAGCCAGGCCAATCTTGCGCTGATTGGCGCCGGTGAATGCGCCCTTCTCATAGCCGAACAACTCACTCTCGAACAACGACTCGGTCAACCCGGTGCAATCGACCACTACCAATGGGCCGTTGGCCCTGGGGCTGCCCATGTGCAGCGCGCGCGCGAACAGCTCTTTACCGGTACCTGACTCACCCTGCAATAAAACCGGGATCTGCGCCGGCGCTGCGCGCTGCAGGCTGGACAAGGCAACCTTGAATGCTGGGGCCCGGCCGACCAGGCCTTGTTCCTGGGGCTGAGCCGATGCGAGGGCGATGGTAGTCAGGCGCTCGACAAAGGCCACCACCCTACTCTGCTCATCCAGGATGGGGCGCAGTTCGACATCGACATGCTCGGGGCCACGTGGCGTGTGATGAATGTGCAATACCCGCTCCGGCACCTTGCTGTCCCAGGCTTTGCGCATCGGGCAATGCTCGCCGGCCTGGTCGCAGGGGACGGCGTAGTGATGCGAGACCTTGTGGCATTTTTCGCCCAACGGGGCTTGCTCGTGGTGGCCGAACTGGCGGCGATAGGCGGCGTTGGCGGCCAGGATGTTGTAATCGGTGTCCAGCACAATGGTCGGCAGGGCATCGTGCTCAAGGTAGGAAACCAGCGCTAGGATGAGGGGATGGGTTTGAGGCATGACGGCACCGTATGGAGTACCGGCGCAGGGTAACAAGGACTGCCAAACACTGCCATTGGCTGTCAGTCGACTGCCATTTGGGGTGTCAGTATTGCTGTCAGTTATTGGCACCTGGCCGATTTCATTGGCCCATACGCAGTAAAAAGCCTGGCATGCATCTTGATAAACCTCCTGTCACTGCCTACGCCTGTAAAAGGCGCGGTGGATAATCTGGAGAACGTGATGATCATCGGCAACAACCTTCACGTGGAAGCCTTCTTCGACAAGGCGACCTCAACCATTAGCTACTTGGTCATGGATGGCGAAACGCGCAAGTGTGCATTGATCGACAGCGTCCTCGACTATGATCCCAAATCAGGGCGTACCTGCACCGTCTCGGCGGATCAGTTGATCGACCGGGTGAAGGCGCTGGGCGCTGAGGTTCAGTGGGTGCTGGAAACCCATGTGCATGCCGACCACCTCTCGGCGGCTGCCTACCTGAAGCAAAAGCTGGGCGGCCACACCGCTATCGGTGCTCACATCACTCAGGTGCAGAAAGTATTCGGTGCGTTGTTCAACGCTGAGCCTGGCTTTGCCCGGGATGGCAGCCAGTTCGATGTACTGTTCGTAGACGAGGAAGGTTTCCGCATTGGCAACCTGCATGCCCGTGCCCTGCACACTCCGGGGCACACGCCCGCGTGCATGAGCTTCATGATCGAAGACGCTGGCGAAATTGCGGTGTTTGTCGGCGATACCCTGTTCATGCCCGACTACGGTACTGCCCGCTGTGACTTCCCGGGTGCCGATGCCCGCACCCTGTACCGCTCGATCCGTCGATTGCTGGCTTTCCCCGACCAGACACGGCTGTTCATGTGTCACGACTACCTGCCGGGTGGCCGCGACATGCAGTACGTCACTACCGTGGCCGAACAGCGCGCCAGCAACATCCACATTCATCAGGGCATCGACGAAGACAGTTTTGTCGCCATGCGTGAAGCGCGCGACAAGATCCTCGACATGCCGGTGCTGATCCTGCCTTCGGTGCAGGTGAACATGCGCAGCGGCCAGTTCCCCGCGCCGGAAGAGAATGGCGTGAGCTACCTGAAGATTCCGCTGAACAAGCTGTAACCGCCCTGCCCCATAATCAGATTTCCAGGATTTACCGCCATGCCTGCCTTGTTGTCCCCTGCCAATACCGACCATCACAAGGTGGTCATCGTCGGTGCCGGTGCCGCCGGTATCGCTACCGCTTCCAGCCTTATCAGCCGTGACCCGTCGCTGGACATTGCCTTGATCGATCCCGCCGAAGTGCATTACTACCAACCCGGCTGGACCATGGTCGGTGCCGGTGTGTTCAAGGCACCGAGCACTGCCCGCACCATGGCCTCGACCATTCCGCGCGGGGTACGCTGGGTCAAGGCGCGGGTGCAGGCTTTCGATCCGTTGGGCCAGTTGGTCGTCCTCGAGGACGGTCGCGCCATCAGCTATGAGCAGCTGGTAGTCTGCCCCGGCCTTACGCTGGACTGGGCGGCCATTGACGGGCTCAGCGAAACCCTGGGCCGCAACGGTGTCACCTCCAACTACCGCTACGACCTGGCGCCCTATACCTGGGAGCTGGTGCAGAAGCTCAAGCGAGGCCGTGCCATCTTCAGCCAGCCGCCCATGCCGATCAAATGTGCGGGCGCGCCGCAGAAGGCGTTGTACTTGTCTTGCGACCACTGGTTACGCCACGGCCATCTGGGGGCGGTGAAAGCCAGTTTCTTCAATGCTGGTGCTGTGTTGTTCGGTGTGGCGGACTATGTGCCCGCGCTGATGAAGTACATAGACAAATACGCCGTGGACCTCCATTTCTCCCACCGACTGGTGGCCGTGGATGGCCCGAACAAGCGCGCCACCTTCGTGTGCACCCTGGCCGACGGCAGCAGCGAAACGCACATCGAGGCCTTTGACATGCTCCATGTGGTCCCTCCCCAGGTGGCGCCGGCCTTCATTCGTGAAAGCCCGTTGGCCGATAACGCTGGCTGGGTCGATGTCGACCCGCATACCCTGCGCCACCGCAAGTACATCAACATCCATGCCCTGGGTGATGTGGCCAACACCAGCAATGCCAAGACTGCTGCGGCTGCCCGTAAGCAAGCGCCGGTCGTGGCCAACAACGTGTTGGTGGCATTGGGCAGGTTGCCTACCCTCGCCCAGTACGACGGCTATGGCTCGTGCCCGCTGACTGTAGAGCGCGGCAAAATCGTCCTGGCCGAGTTTACCTATGGCGGCAAGCTGGCGCCGAGCTTCCCCAGCTGGTTGCTGGATGGCCGCAAACCAACGCGCCTGGCCTGGTTGCTGAAGGCGCAAGCGCTGCCACCGTTGTACTGGCAAGGCATGCTGAAGGGCCGCGAGTGGCTGGCTCGGCCGCAGCCGTTGGGTGCAGAGGGTGGGAAGTGATCGAACATCAATTGTTGGGGGCGGGCCTGGGCGCGATCATCGGCGCGGTCCTGGCATTGACCGGCGCAGGCGGTGGCATTCTCGCAGTGCCTTTGTTGGTGTTCGGGCTGGGGCTGTCGATGGTCGAGGCCGCTCCGGTTGGCCTGCTGGCCGTAGGCCTGGCTGCAGCGGTTGGCGCGGTGCTGGGCCTACGACAGGGGCTGGTGCGTTATCGGGCGGCGCTGTTCATTGCGATGGTGGGTGTGGTTGCCGCGCCGTTCGGGCTGATGCTGGCGCACCGCTTGCCGAACACACCCTTGCAGTTGGTGTTCGCGGGTGTGTTGGTGTACGCCTGCCTGCGTATCTGGCGCAAGGCTGCCAAGGAGCTGCGCGGTGAGGCCAATGACGCCCATCGCTATATCGAACCCTGTGTGTTGAACCCGTTGCAGGGCCGCTTGCGCTGGACCCTTCCCTGCGCGCGTGCCCTGGCTTTCACCGGGGCGTTGTCCGGGTTAATGTCCGGCCTGTTGGGTGTGGGTGGAGGGTTCGTCATCATCCCTGCGCTGAACCGCTATACCAACCTGCGCATGGCCAGCATCGTTTCCACTTCGCTGGCAGTAATCGCCCTGGTATCCACCGGCAGTGTGGTCAGCGCCAGCCTGGCGGGGGTCATGCATTGGCAGGTAGGCGCCCCATTCGCCGCCGGCGCGGTGCTGGGTTTGCTGCTGGCACGGCCATTGACGGCCAGGCTGGCCGGGCCGCGTTTGCAGCAGATGTTTGCAGTGGCTGGTTGGGTGGCGGCCTTGCTGCTGGCCGGCAAGGCACTACTGGGCTAGCAATTCGTGCTGTTCTGCCGCACATAGCGCCAGCAGGTAGTCCCACACCACCCGCAGGCGCACCGATTTGTGCAGCTCGCGGCGGGTGCAGATCCAGTAGCTGCGCTGGATGGTCTCGCTCGGCAGCACGCGCACCAGCGTCGGGTCGTGGCGAGCCATGTAGTTGGGCAGCACGGCGATGCCTAGGCCGGCACGGGCAGCGGCCTGTTGGGCGATTACGCTGGTGCTGCGAAACACTACATTCGGGGCCCGGCAGAAACTGTTGAGAAACAGCAGTTCCTGGCTGAACAGCAGGTCGTCTACGTAGCCGATCCAGCTATGCCTGGCCAGGTCTTCGCGGTTGCGCAGGGGGGGCGCGCGGTCCAGATAGTTCTGGCTGGCGTACAGCGCCAGGCGGTAATCGGTAAGTTTGCGGGTGATCAGCAGGTCGGCATTGGGCCGTTCCAGGTGGATGCTGATTTCTGCTTCGCGATTGAGGATGCTGACGAAACGCGGTACGGCTACCAGCTCCACTTCCAGGCCGGGGTAGCGCTCGAACAACGCGTTCATGCGTGGGGTGAAGAACATGATGCCGATGCCTTCGGTCACCCCCAGGCGAATCTTGCCCAGCGGGGTGATGGCCTGGGTGATTTCTTCCTGCGCCAGCAGGGCGACATTTTCCATGGCCTCGGCGTGCTTGAGCAGGGCCTGGCCTGACGGCGTCAGCTCATAACCTTGGGCATGCTGTACAAACAGTGCGGTACCCAGGCTTTGCTCGATACTCTCGATGTGCCGGGCTACGGTGCTGTGGGTAGTGTTGAGGCGCTTGGCGGCGGTCAACAGACGGCCGCTGCGTTGCAGCTCAAGAAAAAACCGTAGATCGTTCCAGTCGAACATGCTGATCCTTTTTGGCAGTTCGTTCCGGCCCGCGAATGGGCCTGTCCAGGCTTGCTCCTGTGCTAAAACGCACAGCGGTTGCGCGAAATCTCGTGTTTCCTCCACGAAATTACTCACTAAGATGGATCGGGACAAGAATAAAAAACAGGCCCGAGGTTGCACATGCCATCAGCCGATTCTGTCTTCGACTACGTGGTCGTAGGGGCCGGTCCCGCCGGTTGCCTGCTGGCCAATCGTTTGTCCGCCGAACCTTCCTGCCGCGTTCTGCTGCTGGAAGCGGGTGGTCGCGACAACTATCCCTGGATTCACATTCCCGTCGGCTATCTCTATTGCATCGGCAACCCGCGCACCGACTGGTGCTTCAAGACCGAGGCCCAACCTGGCCTTGGCGGTCGCGCCCTGGGCTACCCGCGTGGCAAGGTTCTCGGTGGTTGTTCTTCGATCAACGGCATGATCTACATGCGTGGCCAGGCCGCTGACTATGACCGCTGGGCCGAGCAAGGCAATGACGGCTGGGCGTGGAAGGATGTACTGCCGCTGTTCAAGGCCAGCGAGAACCACTTTGCCGGCGCCAGCGAGCACCATGGCGGTGGAGGTGAGTGGCGGGTCGAACGCCAGCGCTACAGCTGGCCGATCCTCGATGCTTTCCGCGATGCCGCTGAGCAAAGCGGCGTCGGCAAGGTCGATGACTTCAACACCGGTGACAACCAAGGCTGTGGATACTTTCAGGTCAACCAGCGCAGCGGCGTGCGCTGGAACGCCTCCAAAGCCTTCCTGCGACCGATCAGGGACCGCGCCAACCTCACCGTGCTGACGGGCGTACAGGTTGACCAGGTACTGCTCAACAATACCCGGGCGCGCGCCGTGAAAGCGTTTTGGCAAGGCGCGTGGCACGAGTTTGCGGCGCGCCGCGAGATCATCCTGTGTGCTGGCGCCGTCGGTTCACCTGGCATTTTGCAGCGCTCAGGTATCGGCCCGCGTCAGCTGCTGGAAGGCCTGGGGATCGGTGTACGCCACGATATGCCGGGGGTGGGCGGCAACCTTCAGGACCACCTGCAACTGCGTCTGATCTACCAGATCCGCAACACCCGCACCTTGAACCAGATGGCCAACAGCCTGTGGGGCAAGATGGGTATGGGCCTGCGCTACCTCTATGACCGCAGTGGCCCGTTGGCCATGGCGCCGAGTCAACTGGGTGCATTTGTCCGTTCAAGCCCGGATCAGGCCACTGCCAACCTGCAGTACCATGTGCAACCGCTGTCACTGGAGCGCTTCGGTGAGCCGTTGCATCAGTTTCCGGCTTTCACCGCTTCGGTGTGCAACCTGCGCCCGGCCAGCCGCGGGCGTATCGACATCCGCAGCACCGACATGAACAGCACGCCGCTGATCGACCCCAATTACCTCAGCGACCCACAGGACCTGCGAGTCGCTGCCGATGCCATTCGCCTTACCCGGCGTATCGTCCAGGCCCCTGCCCTCGCGGCGTTCGAGCCCAAGGAATACCTGCCGGGCCCGGGCCTGCAAACCGAGGAAGAGCTGTTCGAGGCCGCTGGCAAAATCGGCACCACCATCTTCCACCCGGTCGGTACCTGCCGCATGGGCTCCGGCGCACTGGATGTTGTGGATAACCAGCTGCGCGTACACGGCATTCCCGGCCTGCGCGTAGCGGATGCTTCCATCATGCCGCAGATCACTTCCGGCAATACCTGCTCACCCACCCTCATGATCGCCGAAAAGGCGGCGCAACTGATTCTCAAAGGAGCTGCGACCCAAACCTATCTGAATGAAGACGCCTTACCGACGCCCTGACCGGGTGCGTGCAGTACCGGCGGCTTGCGGTCAGAGGCTGCCGACAGTGGAACAACAAGAATAATCACTGTGGCCTGCGGGCCGAGGACAGCAACGATGTCGGATTACATCCAAGAGCAGGGTGCGGCGGCCAGCAGCTCCAGCCGCCGTGAAGAACGCAAGATCATTTTCGCGTCATCCCTCGGGACGGTTTTCGAGTGGTATGACTTTTTTCTCTATGGCGCGTTGGCAGCGGTCATCAGCAAGCAGTTCTTCGCTGGGGTGAACGACACCACCGCCTTTATCTTCGCCCTCATGGCCTTTGCTGCCGGCTTCCTGGTGCGGCCATTCGGGGCGCTGGTGTTCGGCCGCCTGGGCGATATGATCGGGCGCAAGTACACCTTCCTGGTCACCATCGTGCTGATGGGCCTGTCCACCTTCGCGGTGGGGCTGTTGCCCACCTATGCCAGCATCGGCATCGCAGCACCGATCATCCTGGTGATTCTGCGGATGTTGCAGGGGCTGGCGCTGGGCGGTGAGTACGGCGGTGCTGCCACTTATGTGGCGGAGCACGCACCGCCCGGCAAGCGTGGCTTCCACACCGGTTTCATCCAGTCCACCGCCACCCTTGGGCTGCTGCTTTCGCTGCTGGTGGTGCTGGGCAGCCGCTACATCAGCGGCGACCAGTTCGAAACCTGGGGCTGGCGCCTGCCGTTCCTGCTGTCGATCGTGCTGCTGGCCATCTCGACCTGGATTCGTATGAGCATGCACGAATCGCCGGCGTTCGTGAAAATGAAGGCCCAAGGCAAGATCAGCAAATCGCCGATCCGTGAGTCGTTCACCTCCTGGCCAAACCTGAAGGTGGTACTTACCGCCCTGTTCAGCATCAACGCCGGGCAAGCCGTGACCTTCTACACGGCACAGTTCTACGTGCTGTTCTTCATGACCCAGATGCTGAAGATGGATCCGGCCCAGGCCAACACCCTGCTGATCATCAGTGTGGTGATCGGTGCGCCGTTCTTCGTGTTCTTCGGCTGGTTGTCCGACCGTATCGGCCGCAAGCCGATCCTGATGCTCGGCCTGCTGCTGGCCACCGTGCTGTACTTCCCGCTGTTCAAGGCGCTGAGCCATTACGCCAACCCGCAGATTGATGCCGCCAGCCGACAGGCGCCGATCGTGGTAACCGCCGACCCTAAAGGCTGCACCTTCCAGTTCGACCCGGTGGGCAAGGCGCGTTTCGACAGCCCGTGCGACAAGGTCAAGACGTTCCTGGTCAAGCAGGGCTTGCCGTACAAATCGGTGAGCGTGGCGGGCAGTGATGTAGTGGTGAATATTGGCGACAAGGCCATCAATGGCTTCGATGAAGCGGCCATGCGCTCGGCAGTGGAACAGGCGGGTTACCCGGCCAAGGCCGACCCGGCGCAGGTCAACCAGGTGTTGGTGGTGGTGCTGATCGTGGCGATGATCCTGATCGCGACCATGACCTACGGCCCCTTGGCGGCGGTGATGGTCGAACTGTTCCCGACCCGTATCCGCTACACCTCGATGTCACTGCCCTACCACATTGGCAACGGCTGGTTCGGCGGCTTCCTACCGACGGTCTCGTTCGCGTTGGTGGTGTACACCGGGGATATTTTCTACGGGCTGTGGTACCCGATTCTGGTGACAGGGGTGAGCCTGGTGGTGGGGATTTTCTGCCTGAAAGAAACCAAGGATGTGGATATCGACAAGGTGTGATGCTGTCCCCACGCCATAAAAAAACCGGCTGTAAAAGCCGGTTTTTTTATGCCCCGAAAAAACTTATGCACGATTTTAAGAAAAATGTCATACGTAGAAATAAACAGATAATTCAACTACTTAGAGATCACTTGAAGCATCTGATCGAAAAACTGCTCACAAGTTATCCACAGAACATCAAACTGTCTGTTCCTGGGGTTTTTCCGCTGCTGGTGGCAGCGAACCCATGGCCCGCTGAGTCGCCTCGTTCCACGCTGCGGCGCGGTCGTTGAGCTCTGCAATGGCACGTGGCCCGCTGCCATTGGCGTACATGGGTTCGCCAATGACCACCTCGATGGTGCCGGAGCGTTTGCCCCAACCCGTCTTTGGCCAGAACTTGCCCGCGTTGTGGGCAATCGGCAGTACCGGCAGCCCGGCATTTACCGCCAGAGCGGTACCGCCACGGGAAAACTTGCCCACAGTGCCGAAGGGCACGCGGGTGCCTTCGGGGAAAATCAGCACCCAGGTCTTCTGCTTGAGCAGTTCGTCACCCTTGCTCGCCACTTGGCGTAGGGCTTCCTTGGGGTTGTCGCGGTTGATCGCGATCGGTCGCAGCATGGCCATGGCCCAGCCGAAGAACGGCACATACAGCAGTTCGCGCTTGAGCACTTGGCTCAACGGCGAGAAGTACTGGGACAGGAAGAAGGTTTCCCAGGTGCTCTGGTGGTTCGACAGGATCACGCAAGGCTCATTGGGCACGTTCTCGGCGCCGGTGATCTTGTAGTCGATGCCGAGGATGGTGCGCACCAGAAACAGCGCGCAGCGGCACCAATATACGTTGATGAACTTGTAGCGCTTGGGGAACGACAGGAACGGCGCGACGAAAAAGCTCAGCGAGCACCACAGCAGCGAACTGGTGCCCAGCAGCAGGTAAAAAAGAAAGATTCTGATCGCCTGCAGGATCGACATAGTGGCTTGTACCATTGCGGGGCATGCCCGCCTGAGAAAAGTGCGCCCGAAGGCGCACTGATTAAATTAGTTCTCTGGCGATAGCTGCCAGATCGTCGAAAATCAGTGTAGTTTCAGGGACACCTTTTTCCAGGGTCCGCTCGCCCTTGCCGGTTTTCACCAACACGGGTTGTGCACCGACGGCCAGGGCGGCCTCCAGGTCACCTTTGCTGTCGCCAACAAACCAGATGCCCTCAAGGCCGACCTGATAATGCTCGGCGATGGCCCGCAGCATGCCAGGCTTGGGCTTGCGGCAATCGCAGCCCTCGTCCGGCCCGTGCGGGCAATACACGATATGGCCCACTTCGCCGCCCTGCTCTGCCACCAGCGCGCGCAGGCGCGCGTGCATCGCCTCGAGGGTTGCCAGTGTGTAATAGCCACGGGCAATACCGGACTGGTTGGTGGCCACGGCCACCGTCCAGCCCGCCTTGCTCAACTGCGCGATCGCTTCGACCGAACCTGGGATCGGTACCCACTCTTCCAGCGTCTTGATATAGGCGTCGGAGTCATGGTTGATCACCCCGTCACGGTCGAGAATCAGCAGTTTCAAGGCTTACCCCAGCAGCGAAATGTCGGCCACACCCAGGAACAGACCGCGCAGGCGGCTGAGCAGGGCATAACGGTTGGCGCGTACCTTGGCGTCTTCGGCGTTGACCATCACCGCCTCGAAGAAGGCGTCGACCGGGTCACGCAGGGCCGCCAGGCGGGCCAGCGATTCGCTGTACTGGCGTGCAGCAGCCATCGGTTGCACGGCCTGGTCGGCCTGCTGGATGGCCGAGTACAGGGAGAACTCGTTGGCATTGTCGAAGTACTTCGGCTCGACCTGTTCGGCGATGGCGCCTTCGGCTTTGCTCAGCAGGTTCGACACACGCTTGTTCACCGCAGCCAGGGCTTCGGCTTCCGGCAGCTTGCGGAAGGCCTGCACGGCCTGTACGCGCTGGTCGAAGTCCAGGGCAGAACCAGGCTGCAGGGCACGCACCGACAGGTAGGTGGCCACATCGATACCTTCGTCTTCGTAACGTGCACGCAGGCGGTCGAAGATGAATTCAAGCACCTGCTCCGACAAGCCGGCAGCCTTGACCTTGGCACCGAACTGCTTGACCGCGAACTCGACCGCACCGGTCAGGTTCAGGTCCAGCTGCTTCTCGATCAGGATACGCAGCACGCCCAAGGCAGCACGGCGCAGGGCGTACGGGTCTTTGCTGCCGGTTGGCAGCATGCCGATACCGAAGATACCCACCAGGGTATCGAGCTTGTCGGCGATGGCCACAGCAGCCCCGGTAAGGGTCT
This sequence comes from Pseudomonas sp. LAIL14HWK12:I1, assembly GCF_003202095.1. Classification (NCBI taxonomy): domain Bacteria; kingdom Pseudomonadati; phylum Pseudomonadota; class Gammaproteobacteria; order Pseudomonadales; family Pseudomonadaceae; genus Pseudomonas; species Pseudomonas sp. LAIL14HWK12:I1. The sequence continues at coordinate 101,572 of NZ_QJKG01000002.1, read as the reverse complement.
GCGGCAGCTCGGCGCCAGCACCGCGCGGCATGTACTGCTCGTTCAGGGCCAGGGCCACATCTTCCGGCTCACCGTCGTTGAGCGCGTAGTAGTAACCGGCAACACCCTGCATTTCAGGGAACTCGCCAACCATCTCGGTGGCCAGGTCGCACTTGGACAGCAGGCCGGCACGGCCAGCACGCTGGGCGTCGCCGCCGATCAGCGGGGCGATGAAGGCAGCCAGCCTGGAAACGCGCTCGGCCTTGTCGTACACAGTGCCCAGCTGGGCCTGGAACACCACGTTCTTCAGGCGCTCGTTGAAGGTTTCCAGCGGCTGCTTCTTGTCTTGCTTGAAGAAGAACTCGGCGTCGGTCAGGCGTGGGCGCACGACCTTCTCGTTGCCTTGCACGATCTGCTTCGGGTCGCGGCTTTCAACGTTGGCCACGGTGATGAAGCGCGGCAGCAGCTTGCCTTCGCTGTCCAGCAGGCAGAAGTACTTCTGGTTGTCCTGCATGGTGGTGATCAGGGCTTCCTGCGGCACTTCGAGGAAGCGCTCCTCGAACGAGCACACCAGCGGCACTGGCCACTCGACCAAGGCAGTCACTTCGTCCAGCAGCGCCGGTGGCACGATGGCAGTGCCTTCCTGCTGCATGGCCAGCTCGGCGGTACGCTTGCTGATCAGCTCGCGACGCTCGGCGAAGTCGGCCAGCACGTAGGCTTTGCGCAGGTCTTCGACGTAGTTGGCCGGGGTGGTGATGACCACGTTCTCCGGGTGGTGGAAGCGGTGACCACGGGATTCACGGCCGGCCTTCTGCGACAGGATGGTGCAGTCGACCACCTGGTCGCCCAGCAGCATTACCAGCCATTGGGTCGGGCGCACGAACTCTTCACGGCTGGCCGCCCAGCGCATGCGCTTGGGAATGGGCAGGTCGTTGAGCGAATCTTCGACGATGGTCGGCAGCAGGCCGGCAGTCGCCTTGCCCGGGATGTGCTGGGAGAAGCGCAGCTTGGGGCCGCTCTGGTCGATTTCGGCCAGCTCCACGCCACACTTCTTGGCGAAGCCCAGGGCAGCCTGGGTCGGCTCGCCGTCTTTGAAAGCAGCCTGCAGGGGTGGGCCGTCGATATTGATGCTGCGGTCAGGCTGCTGCACGTCCAGCTGGCGAATCAGCACGGCCAGGCGACGCGGTGCGGCATAAACCTGCTTGCCGGTGTAGTTCAGGCCAGCAGCCTGCAGGCCCTTCTCGATACCGGCCAGGAAGGCTTCGCCGAGGCTGGCGAGGGCTTTCGGTGGCAGCTCTTCGGTGCCCAGTTCTACCAGGAAATCTTGAGCACTCATTGTGCAGCCTCCAGCTTAGCCAACACTTCGTCACGCAGTTCAGGGGTGGCCATCGGGAAGCCCAGGCGTGCGCGGGCTTGCAGATAGCTTTGCGCCACGTCCCGGGCCAGGGTACGTACACGCAGGATGTAACGCTGGCGCTCGGTTACCGAGATGGCGCGGCGGGCGTCCAGCAGGTTGAAGGTGTGCGAGGCCTTCAGGACCATTTCGTAGGTCGGCAGCGGCAGCTCCAGCTTGATCAGGCGGTTGGCTTCGCTTTCGTAGAAGTCGAACAGTTCGAACAGCTTGTCGACGTTGGCGTGTTCGAAGTTGTAGGTCGACTGCTCCACTTCGTTCTGGTGGAACACGTCGCCATAGGTGACCTTGCCGAACGGGCCGTCGGCCCACACCAGGTCGTACACCGAGTCGACGCCCTGGATGTACATGGCCAGGCGCTCCAGGCCATAGGTGATTTCACCGGTGACCGGGTAGCACTCGATGCCGCCTACCTGCTGGAAGTAGGTGAACTGGGTGACTTCCATGCCGTTCAGCCAGATTTCCCAGCCCAGGCCCCAGGCGCCGAGGGTTGGCGATTCCCAGTTGTCTTCGACGAAGCGGATGTCGTGCACCAGCGGGTCCAGGCCGATGGCTTTCAGCGAGCCGAGGTACAGCTCCTGGAAGTTGGCCGGGTTTGGCTTGAGCACCACCTGGAACTGATAGTAGTGCTGCAGGCGGTTGGGGTTCTCGCCATACCGCCCGTCGGCAGGGCGACGGCTGGGCTGCACGTAGGCGGCGTTCCAGGTTTCTGGACCCACGGCGCGCAGGAATGTTGCGGTGTGGAAAGTGCCGGCGCCTACTTCCATATCGTAGGGCTGAAGCACCACACAACCTTGAGCTGCCCAGTAGTTTTGCAGGGCGAGGATCAGGTCTTGGAAGGTACGCACGGCTGGCGTAGGCTGGCTCACGAAATTCACCTGTATCTGGGGATGCGGATGTAAAGAGCGGGAGTATAACCTGATTCGCCTCGCCCTCTACTCATTGGAGCCTTATGCCACGCTGCTTTTGGTGTACCGACGATCCGTTGTACCAGGCCTATCATGACCAGGAATGGGGAACGCCACAGCGCGACCCGGCGTTGCTCTTCGAGATGCTTTTGCTTGAAGGGTTCCAGGCGGGGCTTTCGTGGATCACTGTTTTGCGCAAACGCGAGCGTTATCGCGAGGTGATGTACGGCTTCGACCCTGTGCAGTTGGCCGCCATGAGCGACGAACGCATCGAAGAACTGATGCAGGATGCCGGCATCATCCGCAACCGGCTCAAACTCAAGGCCGCCCGGCGCAACGCGCAGGCCTGGCTGGCTGTGGATAACCCTGCCGAGTGGTTATGGTCGTTCGTTGGCGGGGAGCCGAAGGTCAACCATTTCGCGGGCCGTAGCGATGTGCCGGCGGTCACCGATGAAGCCAAGGCCATGAGCAAGGCCCTGCAGAAAGCCGGCTTCACTTTCGTCGGCCCGACCATCTGCTACGCCTTCATGCAGGCCACCGGCATGGTCATGGACCACACCACCGATTGCGATCGCTACGCCGCCTTGTTGCGTTGAGGGGTTACAATGCGCGCCTTGCTGAAATAAGGAATTCGCCTGTGGAAAAGTTCAAGGGCGCCCTGATGGTCGGGGTGCTGCGCCTGTTTGCCAAGCTGCCCTGGGGCGCTGTGCAGCGCGTCGGCGCGGGTATTGGCTGGCTGATGTGGAAGATCCCCAACAGTTCGCGCAACGTGGTGCGCATCAACCTGGCCAAGTGTTTCCCGGAGATGGACCCGGTTGCCCGTGAGCAACTGGTTGGCCAGGCACTACGGGATATTGGTAAGTCCTTTGTCGAAAGTGCCTGTGCCTGGATCTGGCCGCCGCAGCGCTCGCTGGAGCTGGTCAAGGAAGTGCACGGCCTGGAAGTGCTGGAACAGGCCCTGGCTTCGGGAAAGGGTGTGGTGGGCATTACCAGCCACCTGGGCAACTGGGAGGTTTTGAACCACTTCTACTGCAACCAGTGCAAACCGATCATCTTTTACCGCCCACCCAAGCTCAAGGCAGTGGATGACCTGCTGCGCGAGCAGCGCGTGCAGATGGGCAACCGGGTGGCGCCTTCCACCAAGGAAGGCATTCTCAGCGTGATCAAGGAAGTGCGCCGAGGTGGCCAGGTAGGCATCCCTGCCGACCCGGAGCCAGCGGAATCGGCGGGCGTGTTCGTGCCGTTTCTCGGTACCCAGGCGCTGACCAGCAAGTTCGTGCCGAACATGCTGGCCGGTGGCAAGGCGGTGGGGGTGTTCCTGCATGCGCTGCGGCTACCGGATGGCTCGGGCTTCAAGGTGTTCCTGGAGGCGGCGCCGGAGGCGATGTATAGCACCGACGTGACCGAGTCGGCGGCGGCGATGAGCAAGGTGGTCGAGCGCTATGTGCGCGAGTACCCGAGCCAGTACATGTGGAGCATGAAGCGCTTCAAGAAGCGCCCGGCGGGCGAGCCGCGCTGGTACTGAGATTTTGGGGGCGCTTCGCGCCCCATTTGCAGGCAAGCCAGCTCCCACTCGGTCCCTGTGGGAGCTGGCTTGTCGTGGCGACGAACCGCTGCGATGGGCTGCAAAGCCGCCCCGGCAATTTCAGACTTTGTTGAGCTTCTTCAGAAACACGGTCATCTCTTTCTCGGCCTGCTTGTCCCCATGGGCCAGAGCTGCCTCGATCCCCTCCTCCCAGGCTTTGCGCGCCGCCGCCAGGTCACCCTGCAACTGATACGCCTTGCCCAGCAGCTTCCAGGCTGCGGAGTACTTCGGATCCTGCTCAACACACCGGGCTAGGTGCTCCGCCGCTTCAGCGCCGTTGCCTTCATCCAGCCAGGCCTTGCCCAAGCCAAACCTCAGCAGCGGGTTATCCACACCCTTGGCCAGCATCTTCTCCAGCGATTCGCGCATGCCCTCTTCTCCTAGAAGAAACTCAAGCCGACGTGGAACAGCTTTTCCACATCCCGAATATGCTTTTTATCCACAACGAACAGGATCACATGGTCACCCGACTCGATCATGGTGTCGTCGTGGGCAATCATCACCTCTTCGTCACGAATGATCGCGCCAATGGTGGTGCCCGGCGGCAGGGCAATATCCTCGATCGCCTTGCCCACCACCTTGCTCGACTTCGAATCCCCGTGCGCCACTGCTTCGATGGCCTCGGCCGCGCCACGGCGCAGCGAGTGCACACTGACAATGTCGCCACGGCGCACGTGCGCCAGCAGGGTGCCGATGGTGGCCAACTGCGGGCTGATGGCGATGTCGATATCGCCGCCCTGCACCAGGTCGACATAGGCCGGGTTGTTGATGATGGTCATCACTTTGCCCGCGCCCAGGCGCTTGGCCAGCAGCGACGACATGATGTTGGCTTCGTCGTCGTTGGTCAGGGCCAGGAAAATATCGGCGTCGGCGATGTTCTCTTCGAGCATCAGGTCCTTGTCCGACGCGCTGCCCTGCAGCACCACAGTGCTTTCCAGGGTATCGGAGAGGTGCCGGCAACGGGCCGGGCTCATCTCGATGATCTTCACCTGGTAGCGGCTTTCGATGGCCTCGGCCAAGCGTTCGCCGATCTGTCCGCCCCCGGCGATGACAATGCGCTTGTTGGTTTCGTCGATGCGGCGTAGCTCGCCCATCACGGCGCGAATGTCCTTCTTCGCGGCAATGAAGAACACTTCGTCGTCAGCTTCGATTACCGTGTCGCCCCGTGGGGTGATCGGCCGGTCGCGGCGGAAGATGGCCGCCACGCGGGTATCGACGTTGGGCATGTGCGCACGAATCTGGCGCAGTTGCTGGCCGACCAGCGGGCCACCGTAGTAAGCCTTTACCGCCACCAACTGGGCCTTGCCTTCGGCGAAATCGATCACCTGCAGCGAGCCCGGGTGTTCGATCAGGCGCTTGATGTAGTTGGTCACCACCTGCTCGGGGCTGATCAGCACGTCGACCGGGATATGGTCGTTGTCGAACAGCTCTTCGCGGGTGAGGTAGGCCGACTCGCGTACCCGGGCGATCTTGGTCGGGGTGTGGAACAGCGAATAGGCTACCTGGCAGGCGACCATGTTGGTTTCATCGCTGTTGGTCACCGCTACCAGCATGTCGGCGTCGTCAGCGCCTGCCTGGCGCAGCACCGTCGGCAGCGAGCCGCGGCCTTGCACGGTGCGGATGTCCAGGCGGTCGCCCAGGTCGCGCAGGCGGTCGCCATCGGTGTCGACCACGGTGATGTCGTTGGCTTCGCTGGCCAGGTGCTCTGCCAGCGTACCGCCTACCTGGCCTGCGCCGAGGATGATGATCTTCATCCGCTACTCCCTACCTTTTGTTCTTATCCGCGCGAGGCGGCGATCTTGATCAGCTTGGCATAGTAGAAACCGTCGTGGCCGCCTTCCTGGGCCAGCAACTGACGACCGTGGGGCTGGCGCAGGCCGGCCTCGGTGGCCAGGTCCAGCTCACGGGCGCCCGGGGTGCGGGCCAGGAAGGCGTCGATCACTTCGGTGTTCTCGGTCGGCAGGCTGGAGCAGGTGGCGTACAGCAGCATGCCGCCCACTTCCAGGGTCGGCCACAGGGCATCCAGCAGCTCGCCTTGCAGCGAGGCCAGGGCAGGAATGTCGTCGGCCTGACGGGTCAGCTTGATGTCCGGGTGGCGGCGGATCACGCCAGTGGCCGAGCACGGGGCGTCGAGCAGGATGCGCTGGAACGGCTTGCCGTCCCACCAGCTGGCGGTGTCGCGGGCATCGCAGGCGATCAGCTCGGCGTCGAGTTTGAGGCGGTCGAGGTTCTCGCGTACGCGGGTCAGACGCTTGGCTTCAAGGTCGATGGCCACTACGTGGGCCAGGCCAGATTCGGCTTCGAGCAGGTGGCAGGTTTTGCCTCCGGGTGCACAGCAGGCGTCCAGCACGCGTTGGCCGGGGGCCAGTTCAAGCAGATCGGCAGACAGTTGCGCGGCTTCGTCCTGCACGCTCACCCAGCCTTCAGCAAAGCCTGGCAGGGCGCGTACGTCGCAGGCTTCGGCCAGCACGATGCCGTCACGGCTGAACTGGCAGGCACTGGCGGCCACGCCAGCTTCGGCCAGCAGGGCCAAATAGGCATCGCGGCTGTGATGACGGCGGTTTACTCGCAAAATCATCGGTGGGTGGGCGTTATTGGCGGCGCAGATGGCTTCCCACTGCTCCGGCCAGAACGCTTTCAGCGATTTCTGCAGCCAGCGCGGGTGGGCGGTGCGTACCACCGGGTCGCGCTCCATGCTTGCCAACAGCTCCTCGCCTTCGCGCTGGGCGCGGCGCAGTACGGCATTGAGCAGCCCTTTGGCCCACGGTTTCTTCAGCTTGTCGGCACAGCCGACGGTTTCGCCGATGGCGGCGTGGGCGGGAATACGGGTGTAGAACAACTGATACAGGCCGACCAGCAGCAGCGCCTGCACATCGGCATCGGCGGCCTTGAACGGCTTTTGCAGCAGTTGCGCGGCCAACAGGTCGAGGCGAGGCTGCCAGCGTGCGGTGCCGAACGCCAGGTCCTGGGTCAGGCCACGGTCGCGCTCGTCGACCTTGTCCAGCTGCGCCGGCAGCGAGCTGTTCAGCGAAGCCTTGCCGCTAAGTACAGCGGCAAGGGCACGGGCGGCGGCGAGGCGTGGGTTCATTGGCCCAGCACCTTGCCGCTGGCGAATTTCTCGCGACGGCTGTTGAACAGGTCGCTGAAGTTCAGCGGCTTGCCGCCGGGCAGTTGCAGGCGGGTCAGGCTCAGGGCCTGGTCACCGCAGGCGACCACCAGGCCGTCCTTGGTGGCGGAGAGGATCTCGCCGGGGGTGCCTGTCGCTGTGGACAAGTTGGCGGTCAGCACTTTCACGCTTTCGCCATCGAGGGAGCTGTGGCAAACCGGCCACGGGTTGAAGGCACGGATCAGGCGTTCCAGCTCGACGGCCGGGCGGCTCCAGTCGATGCGTGCTTCGTCCTTGTTCAGCTTGTGCGCGTAGGTGGCCAGGGCGTCGTTCTGAACTTCGCCTTGCAGCGAACCTTCGGCCAGGCCGGCAATGGCCTGGACGACTGCTGGCGGGCCCATCTCGGCCAAGCGGTCGTGCAGGCTGCCGCCGGTGTCTTCGGCGCTGATCGGGGTGGCTACCTTGAGCAGCATCGGGCCGGTGTCCAGGCCTGCTTCCATACGCATCACGGTCACACCGCTCTCGGCGTCGCCGGCTTCCACGGCGCGCTGGATCGGTGCGGCACCGCGCCAGCGTGGCAGCAGGGAGGCATGGCTGTTGATGCAGCCCAGGCGGGGGATATCCAGCACCACCTGCGGCAGGATCAGGCCATAGGCGACCACCACCATCAGGTCCGGCTTCAGCGCGGCCAGTTCGGCCTGGGCTTCGGCGTTGCGCAGGGTCGGCGGCTGGAACACCGGGATGTCATGGGCCACAGCCAGTTGCTTGACCGCGCTCGGCATCAGCTTCTGGCCGCGGCCGGCCGGGCGGTCGGGCTGGGTGTAGACGGCCACGATCTCGTAGGGGCTGTCGAGCAAGGCCTTGAGGTGTTCGGCGGCAAACTCTGGAGTGCCTGCAAAGACGATGCGCATGGAGTTCTCGCTTCAAAAAAGAAAAAGGCTTGCCGGAGCAAGCCTTCTGGAAGGTGGGGATCAGGCTTGCTGGCGGTGCTGCTTTTCCAGCTTCTTCTTGATCCGGTCGCGCTTGAGCTGCGACAGGTAGTCAACGAACAGCTTGCCGTTGAGGTGATCGAATTCGTGCTGCACGCACACCGCCAGCAGGCCTTCGCATTCCAGCTCGTACGGCTTGCCGTCCCGGTCCTGGGCCTTGACCCGTACGCGCAGCGGGCGGTCGACGTTCTCGTAGAAGCCCGGTACCGACAGGCAGCCTTCCTGATACTGGCCCATGTCATGGGTCAGCTCTTCGACCGTCGGGTTGATGAAGACGCGCGGCTCGCTGCGGTCTTCGCTGAGGTCCATGACCACGACCTGCAGGTGCACGTTCACCTGGGTGGCGGCCAGGCCGATGCCAGGGGCTTCGTACATGGTTTCAAACATGTCGTCGATCAGCTGACGCAGGGCGTCGTCGAACACCGTCACCGGCTTGGCGATGGTGCGCAGGCGCGGGTCCGGGAATTCGAGAATGTTCAAGATGGCCATAAGGTCAGGCAGTCACTGTGCGTTCGGTTGAAAACTGAGCACACATAATAAAGGGAAACGAGGATTTCGGCACCTGGCAAGCTCGTCTAGGGTGTTTATGGGCTTGATAGCCTTCAATCAATGGACAGCTTTTCAAAGTGTTACTCACAGAGTTATCCACAAGTTGTGCCACGTAAATGGCCCTGTTTCGATCAAGGATGATCCCTATGCCAATTCACCATTCGTCGCTCTGTTCGCCTGCCGAACTGGATGCATGATTACGCCTGCACTGCCTGAACGGGATGGGACTGCGACGTTTTCGCACATTGTTCGATGCCTTTGGCAGTGCCTCCTCTGCACTCAGTGCACCGGGTTCGGCCTGGCGTGCATTGGGCATCCCACAGATCACCATTGACGCGCGGCGCAGTGCCGAAGTGCGCGATGGCGCACTGGCCGCAATGGCCGCAATGGCCTGGCTAGAGCGACCTGGCCAGCATTTACTGATGTGGGACGGCCCCGATTACCCTGCATTGCTGGCGGAAATCGACGATGCGCCACCGCTGCTTTTCGTGGCTGGCGAACCTGCGTTGCTCGAACGTCCACAGCTGGCTATTGTGGGCAGCAGGCGTGCCACACCACCGGCGCTCGACACCGCTGCGGCATTTTCCCGCTACCTGGTGCAGGCCGGTTTTACTATCACCAGCGGCTTGGCTGTGGGTATCGATGGTGCCGCTCATCGGGCTGCGTTGCAGGCTGGTGGGGGGACGATTGGCGTGCTTGGCACGGGGTTGCAAAAACTTTATCCACAGCGGCACCTGGAGCTTGCACAGGCGATGATCGACCATGGCGGCGCACTGGTTTCCGAGTACCCGCTGAATGCCGGGCCATTGCCCGGCAACTTCCCACGGCGCAATCGCATCATCAGTGGGCTGTCGCTGGGCGTGCTGGTGGTCGAAGCCAGCCTGGCCAGTGGTTCGCTGATCACCGCCCGCCTGGCGGCTGAGCAAGGCCGCGAGGTGTATGCGATTCCGGGCTCCATTCACCACCCGGGTTCGAAGGGCTGCCACCAGTTGATCCGCGATGGCGCGCTGCTGGTGGAAAGCGTGGATCAGATCCTCGAAAGCTTGCAGGGCTGGCAAAACCTGCCGCCCGCCGTTGTGGACAAATTCGACCATCCCCTGCTTGCCCTGCTGCATGCCGCACCGCAAACCAGCGAAAGCCTGGCGCATTGCAGCGAGCTGCCGCTGGCCGAAGTGCTGGCGCAACTGACCGAGCTGGAGCTGGAAGGCCGGGTCAGCAATGAAGCCGGGCGTTGGTTTGCCCGTGCGGGCTAAGTACACTGCACACAAGCAAGGTATATAGGCGGAGAGACAGCAATGGTGAGCAGTTTTCGTGTGCAACAAGCCGCACGTGAGGTACGGGCGGGCGCAGTGATCGCCTACCCGACGGAAGCGGTCTGGGGCCTGGGCTGCGACCCGTGGAACGAGGACGCGGTGTATCGCCTGCTGGCGCTGAAATCGCGGCCTGTGGATAAAGGGCTGATTCTGATCGCCGACAACATCCGCCAGTTCGATTTCCTGTTCGAGGACTTCCCCGAAGACTGGATCGACCGCATGGGCAGCACCTGGCCGGGACCGAACACCTGGTTGGTGCCCCATCAGGACCTGTTGCCTGAATGGGTGACCGGGCAGCATGACACCGTGGCGCTGCGGGTCAGCGACCACCCGGTGGTGCGTGAGTTGTGTGCGTTGGTGGGGCCATTGATTTCCACCTCGTGCAACCCCGGCGGGCGCCCGGCGGCGAAGACCCGGTTGCGGGTGGAGCAGTACTTCCACGGCCAGTTGGACCTGGTGCTCGGTGGGGCGCTGGGCGGGCGGAAGAACCCGAGTGTGATTCGCAACCTGGCAACCGGCGAAGTCGTTCGCCCGGGCTGATACCGCTGGCGAGGCCTTCGCCCTCGATCGCAGGCAAGCCAGCTCCTACAGGTACTGCAGATGGCTTGAAACCGGTGCGGTCGGTGTGGGAGCTGGCTTGCCGGCCATGACCCGCTCTTCACCGTCAACCCGAACATTTCCGCCGAGGACGCTCTGGTCCATGTAGCCCTGTACCTGCGCAGCGCCTACGAAACCGGCTACAAAGCCCTGGACTACATGCGCGAAGAAGGCCGTGGCATGTTCTGGTCGAACCTGCATGCGATTGAAATGGCGGAGGGGGTGATTGAGGCGATACTCGATGGCATCGAGTCGACCCCACCACCGACAAGCTGTTCACCCCAAAACGGCGGGGTCCCTTAATTCAATGCATTGCTGTGGGAGCAGGTAGGCCTGGTTTCACAGCAATTTCCTACAAGCGCTGCCGGCAGCAATCACCTGCCCACCAGAAGACATCCAATTTATGCTTTGCATTCTCAAGGTTCCCGACCATGGGATGTTGAGGTTTGTACCTAGGCTTGTACAATGTTTGAGTTGGTATCTGCCAAATTAACTATCGGAAGCCACCAAGCCTAGCGCCCATTCAGCAGAACTGAATGGGTCGAGAAAAACCTGATCCGGGCCCTGCCTGGGAGGGATTTGAGAAATGCATGTACTGACTTTTAGCCAGGCTCGCGCCGACCTGAAGCAGACGATGGATGATGTATGTCGGGATCACGAACCTGCGATCATTACCCGCCAGCGCGGTGAGCCGGTGGTTATGCTCTCGCTTGAAGACTACAACGGCATGCAAGAAACCATGTACCTGCTGGGTTCTTCAGCCAATGCCAAGCGTTTGCGAGCATCCATTGATCAGCTGCGGTCGGGTAAAGCTGCTACCCATGAGCTGTCCATAGATGAACATGAAGTCAAAACAACGCAACAAGACTGAGGCTCGCAACTCTGTAAGCGTTGCGTTTACTTCAGAGGGTTGGGAAGACTACTGCCATTGGAAAGATGCTGACCCGGATGTGTTCGCAACGATCAACGCACTGATCAGGGAGTGCCTTCGTACTCCTTTCAAAGGTACTGGCAAGCCTGAACCGCTCAAGGGCGACCTTTCAGGATTCTGGTCTCGCCGCATTACTCGCGAGCATCGGTTGGTCTACCTCTTCGAAGGTGGGCAGATGACAATCTTGCAGTGCCGATATCACTACGACGATTAATCAAGGCAAAGCAATCTAAATGGGATTGCTGTAATCCGGGCCGACTCAACACCTGGGGGAGCTGGTTCACCCGCGAACACGGGCACAGCCGGTGCCATCAATCGCGGTGGCTTCTTCGCGGGCATGCCCGCTCCTACAGGGAATGTGCCCGGCTCAGGGGATCAGTACAGTCGACCCCACAGTCCTGCGCGCCGACAGCTCCGCCTGCGCCTTGGCCGCCTCACTTAATGGATACCGCTGCTGGATATCCACAACCAGCTTGCCACTGCCAATCATCGCAAACAGGTCATCGGCCATGGCCTGAGTGTTCTGGGCATTGTTGGCATAGCTCGCCAACGTGGGGCGTGTGACATACAGCGAGCCCTTCTGCGCCAGAATCCCCAGGTTCACCCCGCTCACCGCGCCCGAGGCATTGCCGAAGCTCACCATCAATCCACGCGGTTGCAGGCAGTCAAGCGAAGTCAGCCAGGTATCGGCGCCCACGCCGTCGTACACCACCGGGCATTTCTTGCCATCGGTCAGCTCCAGCACGCGCTTGGCGACATCTTCACGGCTGTAGTCGATGGTTTCCCATGCCCCCAGCGCCTTGGCCCGCTCGGCCTTTTCGGCAGAACTCACGGTACCGATCAGCTTGGCGCCCAAGGCCTTGGCCCACTGGCACGCCAGCGAACCCACACCGCCAGCCGCCGCGTGGAACAGAATCACGTCACCCGCCTTCACCTCATAGGTCTGCTTCAGCAGGTACTGCACGGTCAAACCCTTGAGCATCACCGCCGCCGCCTGCTCGAAGCTGATGCTGTCGGGCAGCTTGACCAGGTTGGCCTCCGGCAACGTATGCACCTCGCTGTACGCACCCAGGGGGCCGCCGGCATGGGCCACACGGTCACCTACCTTCAGCCGGGTGACGCCTTCGCCCACGGCCTCGACGACACCGGCAGCCTCGGTGCCCAGGCCTGAAGGCAGGGACGGCGGCGCATACAACCCACTGCGGAAGTAGGTATCGATGAAGTTCAGGCCGATGGCATGGTTACGCACGCGCACCTGCTGCGGCCCCGGTGGGGCGGGTTCGAATTCCACAAACTGCAGCACTTCCGGGCCGCCATGCTGGCTGAACTGGATACGCTTGGCCATCTCGCACTCCTGTCGTCGGGATCGGGGAAAGGCCTTCTATCGGACGCCTTTGCTTGATCGCCGTCAACTGCGGCGCGCGCGCTGGCGGTGGTATGCTACGCGGCGAATTCTTCCCTGCCCGTTCCTGGTGACCCGATGACTAGCCGCACCGAGGCCGTGAAAGCCTACCTGCTCGACCTGCAAGACCGCATCTGCTCTGCCCTCGAAGCTGAAGACGGCGGTGCTCGCTTCGTCGAGGACGCCTGGGTGCGCGAAGCCGGTGGCGGGGGCCGCACGCGGGTGATCGGCGACGGCAAGGTGATCGAGAAAGGCGGGGTCAACTTCTCCCATGTGTTCGGTGCGGGTCTGCCGCCCTCGGCCAGTGCCCACCGCCCTGAGCTGGCGGGCCGTGGTTTCGAGGCCTTGGGCGTGTCGCTGGTGATTCACCCGCACAACCCGCATGTGCCTACTTCCCACGCCAACGTGCGCTTCTTTATCGCCGAAAAGGAAGGTGAAGAAGCTGTGTGGTGGTTCGGTGGTGGCTTCGACCTGACCCCGTACTACGGCAATGAAGAAGACTGCATCCACTGGCACCGCGTGGCCGAGCAGGCCTGCGCGTCCTTCGGCGCCGACGTGTACCCGCGCTACAAGGCCTGGTGCGACCGCTACTTCCACCTCAAGCACCGTGGCGAGCCACGCGGCATCGGCGGCCTGTTCTTCGATGACCTGAACGAGTGGGATTTCGACACCTGCTTTGCCTTCATCCGCGCCATCGGCGATGCCTACGTCAACGCCTACCTGCCGATCATCCAGCGCCGCAAGGACACGCCCTACACCCCGCAGCAGCGCGAGTTTCAGGAATACCGGCGCGGCCGCTACGTGGAGTTCAACCTGGTCTACGACCGTGGCACCCTGTTCGGCCTGCAGTCTGGTGGCCGTACCGAGTCCATCCTCATGTCGCTGCCGCCGCAGGTACGTTGGGGCTACGACTGGAAGGCTGCGCCCGGTAGCGAAGAAGCGCGCCTGACCGAGTACTTCTTGCAAGACCGCGACTGGCTTGGCCAGTAAGCCTGTGGACAACCAAGGAACCGCCATGGACCAGTACGTCGTTTTCGGTAACCCCATCGGCCACAGCAAGTCGCCGCTGATTCACCGCCTGTTCGCCGAGCAGACCGGCCAGGACCTGGAATACACCACCCTGCTGGCGCCGCTGGACGAGTTCAGCGATTGCGCGCGCGGCTTCTTCAAGCAAGGCAGTGGCGGCAACGTCACGGTGCCGTTCAAGGAAGAGGCCTATCGCCTGTGCGACAGCCTGACCCCTCGTGCACAGCGCGCTGGGGCAGTGAACACGCTGAGCAAGCTGGCCGACGGTACCTTGCAGGGCGACAACACCGATGGCGCTGGCCTGGTGCGCGACCTCACGCTGAATGCCGGCGTCGAACTGGCTGGTAAACGCATTCTCATCCTCGGTGCCGGCGGCGCCGTGCGCGGCGTGCTGGAGCCGATTCTGGCGCACAAGCCGCAGTCGCTGGTAATCGCCAACCGCACAGTGGAAAAGGCCGAGCAGCTGGCGCGTGAGTTCGATGAATTGGGGCCGGTGGTGGCCAGCGGGTTTGCCTGGTTGCAGGAGCCGGTGGATGTGATCATCAACGCCACCTCGGCGAGCCTGGCCGGGGAATTGCCGCCGATTGCCGACAGTCTGGTCGAGGCCGGGCGCACGGTTTGCTACGACATGATGTATGGCAAGGAGCCGACGCCGTTTTGCCAGTGGGCTACCAAGCTGGGGGCGGCCAAGGTGCTGGATGGGCTGGGGATGCTGGCTGAGCAGGCGGCTGAAGCCTTCTTCATCTGGCGGGGAGTGCGTCCGGACACGGCGCCGGTGCTGGCTGAGCTGCGGCGTCAACTGATGCGCAACTGACTCGACCTCCATTCGCCTGGAGGCGAGATTTCTCCAGGCGGATCTGCTCGTCATAGTGAGCAATTTTCTCGGCCGATTGCTTCTTGCCCGTGTAGGCCTCCCGTTCGTTCATCAGCAACTCGAGCCGGGAAATTCGCTGCTCCGCCTGGGTGATGCATTCGTCACTGGTTGCGCCGAAGGCAGTGGATGACAAAAGGATCAAGGCCATGAACCCTGTGTAAGACGCCATGAGGCAGTCCTTGCGCTGTTGATACCTCTGATTTTCCGCAGCCTTGTTTTTGGCACAACTGGCAAAATTGTCAGGTCATTCCTCAAACCGGATCGGGCACAATTCAACACCCTCCAGCTTTTGCAACTCCTCGACCACCTGCGGCCTGGCCCGGTGCAAGGTCAAACTCCCCCCCGTGCGCATCAACCGACGCGCCTCGCGGTGCAACATATCCACACCCGAGTAATCGATAAAATTCACCTGCCGCGCATCGATCACCACATGTGGCCCCTGGCAACGCTGCAAGCGCACCTGCAGGTAATGCGCCGCACCAAAGAAGATCGACCCGCCCACCCGCAATACATCCGCATCACCCTCACGGCTCTGCTGTACCCGTGGCCGTGACGTGCGCTTCAGATAGAAGAAGAGCGACGCCAGTACCCCGGCATAGATCGCCGTCTGCAATTCCAGCAACAAGGTCGCCGCTGCCGTCAGTGCCATTACCAGAAACTCCGAGCGGCTGACCCGGAACAGCGCGCGAATCCCCCGATGGTCCACCAACCCCCAACAGATCAGCAAAATGCTGCCGGCCATGGCGGGTATCGGCAGGTGTGCGATCAACCTGGCGCCGGTAACGGCGAACAACGCTACCCACAGCGCCGAGAACACCCCGGCCATGGGCGAACGGGCACCCGCTTCATAGCTCAGGCCCGAGCGGGTGAAGGAGCCGGCAGACAGGTAACCAGAGAAAAACGCCCCCGCGATGTTCGACAGGCCCTGGGCACGTATTTCCTGATCCGGGTCGATCAGTTGTTCTGAGCGTGCCGAGAGAGAGCGGGCAATCGACAGGCTGGTGACCAGCCCCAGCATACCCACTGCCACGGCGCTGGGCAGCAGGCGCAACATCAGTTCCACGTCCAGCAGGGGCAGCGGGCTAAGCGGGGGAAGTTGCCCGGTGAAGGCTGCTACTCGTGGTACATGGCCAAAGAAGCCTGGCAACAGCCACGCCAGCAGGCTGACCAGGATCAGGCTTATCAACAGGCTCGGCCAGCGTGGGCGCCAGAGTTTCAAGGTCACGCCGAGCAGCACGGTGGCCAGGCCAAGCACCAGTGAAGGCAGGTCGACTTCTCCGGCATGGCTGGCCAGATCCTGCACGGTCTTCAGCGCAGTGGCCTGGCTGGGCAGGTCCATGCCCAGCAGGTTGGGCAGTTGGCCCAGGGCGATGACGATGGCGGCGCCCAGGGTGAAACCGAGCACCACGGAATGGGAGACGAAATTGACCAGCGCGCCAAACCGCACAAGCCCCAGCAGTAGCTGGAAGATGCCGCCGAGGAACGTCAACAGCAGCACCAGGGTGATGTAGTCGGCGCTGCCCGCCACGGCCAGCGGGCTGATGCTGGCGTAGAGGACGATGGAAATGGCAGCGGTCGGGCCGCAGATCAGGTGCCAGGATGAACCCCATAGGCAAGCGATCAGCACCGGCACGATGGCGGCATACAGGCCATATTCGGCGGGCAGGCCGGCGATCAGGGCGTAGGCGATGGATTGCGGCAGGGCAAGGATGGCACCGCTCAGGCCCACCAGCAGGTCCTGGCGCAGGCTGCGGCCCGATTGGCGGGGGAGCCAGGTGAGGAAGGGCAGCAGGTGAGTGAGGCGATGCATGGTTTATCCACAATCCTTAAGGTTTCGCCAAACCCTGTGGGAGCGGGCATGTCGAGGCGTCGAACCGCCGCGAACACCGGCAAAGCCGGTGCCATCCACCGCGCTGGCCTCTTCGCGAGCTTGCCCGCTCCCTCAGGGGAGGTGTGTTGCTTGCGAGATTACAGTTTGGCTTTGACGGCCTCCAGGGCATTGCCGTCAGATTTGGTGGTGACCCCAGCCAACCACCCATCCAGCAACTCGGGATGCGCCTTCACCCAGCCCTTGGCTGCTTCATCAAAGCTGATCTTCTTGTCCACAACCTCGGCCATGATGCTGTTTTCCATGTCCAGCGTGAACCTAAGGTTACCCAGCAGCTTCGCCGCATTCGGGCAGGCCTGTGGATAACCCTTGCGGGTCAGCGTATACACCTCGCCTTTGCTGCCGAACCACTTCTCCCCGCCGGTCAGGTAATGCATCTTCAGCTTCACGTTCATCGGGTGCGGTGTCCAGCCAAGGAAGGTGATGAACTGCTGCTTCTTCACTGCCCGGTCGACCTGCGCCAGCATGGCCTGTTCGCTGGATTCCACCAGCTTCCACTGGCCGAGGTTGAAATCATTCTTGTCGATGATTTCCTTCAGCGACAGATTGGCCGGTGCGCCGGAGCCGATGCCGTATAGCTTCTTGTCGAATTGGTCGGCATGCTTTTGCAGGTCGGCAAAGTCCTTCACCCCGGCATTCCACACATGATCGGGCACGGCCAGGGTGAACTCGGTGCCTTCCAGGTTGCGCGACAGTTGCTGCACATCGCCGTTGGCGATGAACTTTTCATGGAAGCCTTGATGCGCCGGCATCCAGTTGCCGAGGAAGGCATCCACACGGCCGTCCTTCAGGCCACCGTAGATGATCGGTACGGCCAGGCTGTCGATTTTCACCTGGTAGCCCAGGCTTTCCAGTAGCAGGCGGGCCACGGCGTTGGTCGAAGCGATATCGCTCCAGCCGGGGTCGGCCATTTTCACGGTGCTGCATTGCGCGTCGCTGTCGGCGGCGTGGGCCGTGGCGGTGCCCAGGGCCAGGGCGAACACGGCGGCGGAGAACTTGTGCATGGCGGCCTCTCTTCTCAATCCATGGGTGCGGGCTGTGGATAACGTGCCTTGCGCTCGAGGTCATCGAGATCGATGTGGTTGCGCATGTACTGTTGACTGGCATCCACCAGCGGTTGGTGGTCCCAGCTTTTCAGCTTGCCGATGGCCAGCGCTTCGGCCACCAGGCGGCGGCGGCGCTGGCTGGCCAGCACCTGCTGGCGCAGGCTGGGGATGTCCCAACGCTGCTGTGCTTCATCGACCAATGCCTGCAGCAGCGCCTGATGGTCCGGGCTGCCGGTGAGGTTCTCCCGCTCGTGCGGGTCGCGGCTCAAATTATAGAGTAGGCATGGGTCGTCTTCGCTGTACACGAACTTGTACGGCCCACGGCGGATCATCATCAGCGGGCCGACGGTGCCTTCGGCCATGTATTCGCCGATCACTTCGTCGTGGCCGCCCTGCCCTTGCAGGTGGCTTACCAGTGAGCGGCCGTCCAGGTGCAGGTGGTTATCCACAGCGCCGCCAGCGAGTTCGACCAGGGTTGGCAACAGGTCGCAGGTGGAGACCGAGGCGCTGACCCGGCCTGCTGCGAAGCGCTTCGGCGCATGAACCAGCAACGGCACCCGTGCCGACATCTCGAACCAGTGCATTTTGTACCAGAGGCCACGCTCGCCGAGCATGTCGCCGTGGTCGCCGGAGAACACGATCACGGTATTGTCTGCCAGGTTGCATTCCTCCAGGGTTTGCAGCAGCTGGCCGATGTTGTCGTCGATATAGCTGCAGGCGCCGAAGTAGGCGCGGCGGGCATCGCGGATCTTTTCCACAGGCAGCGGCTTGTTCCACAGGTCGTAGACCTTGAGCAGGCGCTGCGAGTGTGGGTCGAGTTCCGACTGGCTGAACCCGGCGTGGGGCATGGGGATATCCACACCCTCGTAGCGGTCCCAGTAGCGCTTGGGGATGGTGTACGGGTCGTGCGGGTGGGTCATGGACACGGTCAGGCAGAACGGCCGGCCATCGTTCCCGCGCACATGGTCGTACAGGTACTGGCGCGCCTTGAACACCACCTCTTCGTCGAAATCCAGCTGGTTGGTGCGTACGCATGGGCCGGCCTGCAGCACCGAGGACATGTTGTGGTACCAGCTGGGGCGCACATCCGGTTCGTCCCAGTTCACCGCCCAGCCGTAGTCGGCGGGGTAGATATCGCTGGTCAAGCGTTCTTCGTAGCCGTGCAGCTGGTCCGGGCCGCAGAAGTGCATCTTGCCCGACAGTGCTGTGCGGTAGCCCAGCCGGCGCAGGTAGTGGGCATAGGTCGGTACGTCTGCGGGAAAGTCGGCGGCGTTGTCGTAGGCACCTATGCGGCTGGGCAACTGGCCGCTGACCAGGGTGAAGCGCGACGGCGCGCACAGCGGGCTGTTGCAGTAGGCCGAGTCGAACACCACCGCCTGCTCGGCCAGACGGCTCAGGTGCGGCATCTGGATGGGCGAGCGGGCGTAGATCGGCAGCAAAGGTGCGGCCATCTGGTCGGCCATGATGAACAGGATATTCGGGCGCGTCATGGTGGCTTCCATCGTTGAGGGTTATGCGAACCGCTTGCCTACCAAGATGCGACTGTGGCTAACATGGGTAAAGCCCATGGCGGGCAATGACTGGGATTATCTGAGCTTATGTTTGATCACCTCGCCGAGCTGTCACTGGATACCTTGCGCGTGTTCGAGGCAGCAGCGCGCTTGCGTAGCTTTACTGCCGCCGCGCTGGAGCTGGGTACCACACAACCGGCCGTGAGCCAGCAGGTGAAACGCCTGGAAGCCCAGCTGGGCACGCGCCTGTTCGACCGTATTTACCGGGGCATCGAGCTGACCGAAGCCGGACAGGTGCTGTTCGAGCAGGTGCATCAGGGATTGCAGGCGATGGATGACGGCATTGCCCAAGCCAGCGGGCGTGGTCAGCGCGAGGTGCTGCAGGTGGCCACCGACTTTGCCTTTGCCGCGTTCTGGCTGATGCCCCGGTTGCAGCGCTTTCACGAAGCTTATCCACAGGTGGATGTGAGCCTGGTGACCGGTGAGCGCAGCCAGGGCATGTTGCGGCCGGACATCGATGTGGCGGTGCTGTTTGGCGATGGGCGCTTTCATCAAGGCGAAAGCCGTTGGCTGTTCGATGAGGAAGTTTTCCCCGTGTGCAGCCCCCGGCTGACCCATGGCAAACCCTTGTCAGCCGTGGCTTTGCAACAATTGCCCTTGCTTCATTTGAAGGGCGAGCAGGCCAGCCGCTGGTTTGATTGGACGGGGGTGTTTCGCGGGTTTGGCGTGGCCAGCCCGCCACCGGCGGGGCAGTTGCGCTTTGACAACTACACCTTGCTGATCCAGGCGGCGATTGCCGGTCAGGGTGTGGCGATCGGTTGGCGGCACCTGGTGGATGGCCTGGTGGATCAAGGCTTGCTATGTCGGCCATTAGAGGGGAGCCTGACGTCGAGTCGGGGCTATTATCTGGTTTTGCCACCGCGCAAGCGGCGCGGGGCGTTGATCGAGCGGTTCGTCAGCTGGCTGGAGCAGGAACGCAGTGGCTGATGGCGGTGTAATCGGGAGTTATTGTGCAAAGAATCAAGGGCTACCACGCACACGTTTATTACGACGCGGCAACGATGGAGCAGGCACGTGAGCTGTGTGAGGAGGCGGCGCGGCTGTTCCCTGTGACCATGGGGCGTATGCACCAGAAGCCGGTGGGGCCGCACCCGGACTGGAGTTGCCAGCTGGCGTTCGAGCCGGAATTTGTCGGGGTGGTGTTGCCTTGGTTGGCGCTGTACCGCAAGGGGTTGGTGGTGTTCATGCACCCGCTGACCGGGGATGAGCTGGCGGACCACCGGGACCATGCGATCTGGATGGGTGCTGTGCGGCCTTTGAAACTGTCGATTTTTGGTGGGTAGATTTGTATTGCCTGTGCCGGGCTCTTCGTGGCACAAGGCCGCTCCTACAAGGTGATCGCAATACCTTGTAGGAGCGGCCTTGTGCCACGATCGAGGGCTGAGCCCTCGCAATCAATGGCGAGCCGAGCGTACCCCATCAGCCAGTGCCGAGCACAAGCTCAACACATCATTCACTGCCTGGTCCGCACTAGTGGCCTGGGCAATCTTGTCGACCAGCGCCGACCCCACCACCACACCATCCGCCAAGCGGGCGATGTTCGCGGCCTGCTCCGGGGTGCGAATGCCGAAACCAACGCTGATCGGCAGATCGGTATGCCGACGCAGGCGGGCAATGGCCTCGGTCACGTGCTCGGTGGTCGCCGAGCCGGCACCGGTCACACCGGCCACCGACACGTAGTAGACGAACCCGGAGCTGCGCTCCAGCACGCGCGGCAGGCGCGCATCGTCGGTGGTCGGGGTGGTCAGGCGGATGAAGTCGATGCCTGCAGCCTGGGCCGGGGTGGCCAGTTCGGCGTCGTGTTCGGGCGGCAGGTCGACGATGATCAGGCCATCGACGCCGGCTTGCTTGGCTTCAGCCACGAACTTTTCCACGCCAAAGCGGTGGATCGGGTTGTAGTAGCCCATCAGCACGATCGGCGTGGTGTGGTTATCCACACGGAATTCGCGAACCATCTGCAGGGTCTTGGCCAGCGTCTGGCCAGCCTCCAGGGCGCGCAGGGTGGCCAGCTGGATGGCCACGCCGTCGGCCATCGGGTCGGTGAACGGCATGCCCAGTTCGATCACGTCGGCGCCAGCGGCCGGCAGGCCCTTGAGGATCTGCAGCGAAGCGTCGTAGCCCGGGTCGCCTGCGGTGACGAAGGTGACCAGTGCCGAACGGCCTTCGGCCTTCAGTTCGGCGAAGCGTTGTTCAAGACGGCTCATGCCTGTTTCTCCTGGGCGGCCATGTGGTTCATGACGGTTTGCATGTCTTTGTCGCCGCGGCCCGACAGGCACACGACCATCAGGTGGTCCTTGGGCAGCTTCGGTGCGCGCTTGATCGCTTCGGCCAGGGCGTGGGAGCTTTCCAGGGCCGGGATGATGCCTTCCAGGCGGCAGGTGGCGTGGAACGCATCCAGCGCTTCGTCGTCGGTGATGCTGACGTACTCGACGCGCTTCACTTCGTGCAGGTAGGCGTGCTCCGGGCCGATGCCCGGGTAGTCCAGGCCTGCGGAAATCGAGTGGGCGTCGGTGATCTGGCCGTCTTCATCCTGCAGCAGGTAGGTGCGGTTGCCGTGGAGCACGCCCGGTACACCGCCGTTCAGGCTGGCGGCGTGCTTGTCGGTGTGTACGCCGTGGCCACCAGCTTCGACGCCGATGATCTGCACGCTTGGTTCTTCGAGGAACTCATGGAACAGGCCCATGGCGTTGGAGCCACCCCCCACGCAGGCAACCAGGCTGTCTGGCAGGCGGCCTTCCTTTTCTTGCAGCTGGGCGCGGGTTTCCTTGCCGATGATCGACTGGAAGTCACGGACCATGGCCGGGTACGGGTGTGGGCCGGCCACGGTACCGATCAGGTAGAAGGTGTCTTCGACGTTGGTCACCCAGTCGCGCAGGGCTTCGTTCATGGCGTCTTTCAGGGTGCCGGTGCCGGCAGTGACCGGGACGATCTCGGCGCCCAGCAGCTTCATGCGGAACACGTTGGCCTGCTGGCGCTCGATGTCGGTGGCGCCCATGTAGATCACGCAAGGCAGGCCGAAGCGGGCAGCGACGGTGGCGGTGGCCACGCCATGCATGCCGGCGCCGGTTTCGGCGATCAGGCGCTTCTTGCCCATGCGCTTGGCCAGCAGCACCTGGCCGATGCAGTTGTTCACCTTGTGCGCGCCGGTGTGGTTGAGCTCTTCACGCTTGAAGAAGATCTTGGCGCCGCCACAGTGTTCGGTCAGGCGCTCGGCGAAGTACAGCGGGTTCGGGCGGCCGATGTAGTCGCGCTGGAAGTAGGCCAGTTCTTCGAGGAACTTGGGGTCTGCCTTGGCCGCTTCGTATTCGCGGGCCAGGTCCAGCACCAGTGGCATCAGGGTTTCGGCCACGTAGCGGCCGCCGAACGAGCCGAACAGGCCGTTGGCGTCGGGGCCGGGGCGGTATTGGGACTGGGTCATGGGGCGCTCCAGGGCGTAATGAATGAGTGATGGGCTTTACTCTAACCACGGCAAGCCCGGCTGAAAACCGATAAGATTGCGCAAACTTGTCAGAAAAACTCACAGGTAAAATGGCCCACGACCTCCCTCCCCTCAATGCACTGCGAGCCTTTGAAGCCGCTGCCCGGCTTAACAGCGTCAGCCAGGCGGCCGAGGCCCTTCATGTGACCCACGGTGCCGTCAGCCGGCAGATCAAAGTGCTTGAAGAGCACTTGGGCGTGGCCCTGTTCGTCAAGGACGGGCGCGGCATCAAACTCACAGATGCCGGGGTGCGCCTGCGCGATGCCAGTGGCGAAGCCTTCGACCGGCTGCGCAGCGTGTGTGCCGAGCTCAGCCGTGATGTCAGCGAAGCGCCGTTCGTGTTGGGCTGCTCCGGTAGCCTGTTGGCGCGCTGGTTCATCCCACGGCTGGGGCGGCTACAGGCGGATTTGCCCGAGCTGCGCTTGCACCTGTCGGCGGGTGAAGGTGACCTCGACCCGCGGCGGCCTGGGCTGGACGCGCTGCTGGTGTATGCCGAACCCCCGTGGCCTGCGGACATGCAGGTGTATGTACTGGCCGAGGAACGTATCGGGCCAGTTGTGAGCCCCCATTACGCCGGCTTTGAACGCTTGCAGGGAGCGCCTGCCAAGGCGTTACTGGGCGAAGCCTTGCTGCACACCACCTCGCGCCCGCAGGCCTGGCCTACCTGGGCGCAGGAACAGAGACTGGACCCTGCAGCCATTCACTATGGCCAGGCGTTCGAGCACCTGTATTACTTGCTGGAAGCCGCTGTGGCGGGGTTGGGTGTGGCGATTGCGCCACAGCCATTGGTTGCTGATGACTTGCGTGCGTGCCGCTTGAGTGCGCCGTGGGGCTTTTCCCCTACCCCTGCCGCGTTGGCATTGTGGGTGCCCAGGCGCGCCGCAGACGGGCGCGCCGAGCAGTTGGCGCAGTGGCTACGTGCCGAATTGGCGCGGCAGAGCGCCTAGTTTCGTTTGCACATCAGGTAGGCCGCCAGCAGGCCCAGTGCCCCAATGGCCACGCCAGCGGTGGTGTACGGGTGTTCCTGGGCGTAGTCGCGGGTGGCGATGCCGGTCTGACGGGTGCGCTGCTTCACTTCTTCATAGGCATCGCTCAGCAGGCTGCGCGAATGACGGAGGGCACTCTCAGCGTTGCTGCGGATTGCCTTCACCGACTTCTGGGACTCTTCCGACGCATCGTGCTTGAGGTTCTCCAGGCTTTTCAGAAGGCTCTCGATCTCTGCTTCCATGCTTTCCAGGGACGTTTTACGCAGCGAGTTACGGTGCATGTTGACTCTCCTTTGCAGTATGGGCTGTAAGGAGTGCGACCGTTGGTATGCGTGAAAGTGCGATCGAACTTTGGCCGTGGGTGACGGCTCGCAGATAAACCAGGCCTGCGCTGCTAGGCTAAAAAATCACCGTCACCCAAGGAGAACGCTCATGACCGATCATCACACGTACAAGAAGATCGAACTGGTGGGGTCTTCGCCTACCAGCATCGAAGAGGCGATCAACAATGCCCTGGCCGAAGCGGGCAAGAGCATCAAGCACCTGGAGTGGTTCGAAGTGGTCGATACCCGTGGTCATATCCGCGATAACAAGGCCGCGCACTTCCAGGTCACGCTGAAAGTCGGTTTCCGTATCGCCAACAGCTGATGCTGCGCCGGGGTAGATGATCCCGGCTTGATGGGGTATTTAGGAAGGGGGCGCCTTGGCGGGCGCCCTTTCTGATTTCATCTGCACAAGGAAAGCGATCGATGAACAAACTGATTCTGGCCCTGGGCCTTATGACCCTGGCTGGCGGCGCCATGGCGGCGGGCAAGCCGTGCGAGGAGCTGAAGGCGGAGATTGCGGCCAAGCTGGATGCCAAGGGCGTCACCGGATACAAGCTGGAGATCGTCAACAAAGGCGAGCCGGCCGGCAAGGTGATTGGCAGCTGTGAGGCCGGTACCAAGGAGATTGTGTACCGCCGCGGTTGAAGTGTTGGCTCCTTCGCGGGCAAGCCCGCGAAGGAGGTCACTCGGTTTTCAAGGCCTGCGCCAACAGTTCATAGGACCTCACCCGGTCCGCATGCTCATACAAGTCACAGGTAAAGATCAGCTCATCCGCTCCGGTTTGCTCCAGCAGCACCTCCACCTTGGCCCGTACTTTCTGCGGGCTACCGATCATCGCCAGGCCCAGGAAGCTACCCACAGCATCCCGCTCATGCGGCAGCCATAGCCCATCCATGCTTTCCACTGGCGGCTTTTGCATCAGGCTCTGCCCGCGAATCAGCGCCAGGATGCGCTGGTACACCGAGGTAGCCAGGTACTCGGCCTTTTCATCGGTTTCGGCCACCACCATGGGAATGCCCAGCATCACATACGGCTTGTCCAGCGTGGTCGATGGTTTGAAGTGGTTGCGGTAAACGCGGATGGCTTCGTGCATGTAGCGCGGTGCGAAGTGCGAGGCGAAGGCGTAGGGCATGCCGCGCATCCCGGCCAGCTGGGCGCTGAACAGGCTGGAACCCAGCAACCACATGGGTACGTCGGTGTCATGCCCCGGTACGGCGATCACTTTTTGATCATCGGTGCGTGGGCCGAGGTAGCGCGAAAGCTCCTCGACATCGTCCGGGAAGTCGTCCGGGCCACCGGCGCGATCTCGGCGCAAGGCGTAAGCCGTCATCTGGTCGGAACCTGGCGCACGGCCCAGGCCCAGGTCGATTCGCCCGGGGTACAGGCTGGCCAGGGTGCCAAATTGCTCGGCGATCACCAGTGGCGCATGGTTGGGCAGCATCACCCCTCCTGAGCCCACGCGAATGGTCGACGTCCCCCCTGCCAGATAACCGATCAGCACCGAGGTGGCTGAACTGGCGATGCCGTCCATGTTGTGGTGCTCGGCCACCCAGAAGCGGTTGTAGCCAAAGCGCTCGACGTGTTGTGCCAGGTCCAGCGAATTGCGCAGCGACTGCGCGGGGCCGGCGTCGGCGCGTACGGGCACCAGATCGAGGGTGGAAATTTTCAGGTCGCGCAGTTGCGTCATTGGAGCCTCCGCAAAGGTGGTTGGCCAGAGGCCTTTTGATCTCTGTATGGGCATATTCGGGGGATTCAATGCTTGCTGTGAGATTGGTCTGAACTTGCTGTAGGCGGCTGGCCTCTGAACCCATAAGCACGTAACCGAAAGACAAGGAGGCAGCATGAAAAAGACAGCATCGGCGATCTGGCAAGGTGGCCTGAAGGACGGCACTGGCCTGCTTTCCACAGAAAGCGGCGCGCTCAAGCAGAACCCTTATGGCTTCAACACCCGCTTTGAGGGCTCGCCGGGCACCAATCCGGAAGAGTTGATCGGTGCAGCCCATGCGGGCTGTTTTTCGATGGCGCTGTCGATGATGCTTGGTGAAGCGGGGCTCACGGCGGACCGGATCGACACTGCTGCCGAGGTGACGCTAGACAAGCTGCCTGATGGCTTTGCCATTACAGCCGTGCACCTGGTGCTCAGGGCCAAGGTGCCTGGTACAAGCGAAGCGCAGTTTCTGGAGATAGCCAACAAGGCCAAGGAAGGTTGCCCGGTGTCCAAGGTGCTGAACGCGAAGATCAGCCTGGATGCCGCGCTGGTTGGCTGAAGCGGCGCAACGGTGGCGGTTTGCTGTAGTCTAAACAGCGTCGGCAGCACGCTGCCTCTTCAGGAGCCGTTCCATGATTCGCGTAGCAATCGCCGTGTTGGCTTCCCTGGCCGCCACCTCCACGTTGGCGGCAGTGAAACCGTGCGAGGAGCTGAAAGCCGAGATCGAGGCCAAGATCCAGGCGCAGGGCGTGCCTTCCTACACCTTGGAGATCGTGCCCAACAGCGAGGTCAAGGACCAGAATATGGTGGTCGGGACCTGCGATGGCGGGACGAAGAAGATCATCTACCAGAAGAATGACCGGTAGCCATGAGACCCGGGGCTGCGTGGCAGCCCCGGCTTTCACGGAATACAGAACACATTGCTAGGCTCGTTCACCAGCACCTTGCGGCTGGCGTCGTACAGCAGCACCTGCGGCTCCATCACCGGAGCCCGTGCCTCCAGGCGATAGCGCTCGCCGGCCTTGAAGTTGTCAAAGCGCACGGTCAGGTAGCAGGTGCGGTCCCGGGGCTCGCTCATGATGCCGCCGGAGTAGATTTCATAATCGAAGCGCACCACCAGTTCGTGCTTGCCGGGGGTTACCTGGAAGTAACGGCCATCCTCCAGGCGTTTCCCGTCAAGGCGGTCGGCCATGATCACCCGGCCGGGGGTCATGGTGTAGAGGTCGACCCAGGCCTGCTTGGGGTCGACGGGCGGCAAGGGGCTGGCGCAAGCCCCCAGTGCACTGAGGGCGATCAGCATCATGGGCTGGCGCATGGCAAGACTCCCACTTGCGATGTACAAGGTACAAGCATAGCGCCGTTTGCGGGGTTCAGGTGCGTTGGCAGCCTGCAGGCAGGCCTTGGCCGAGCAGTTTTTGCTGCTGGTCGTAGAGCTTGATCCAGGGGCGGAAGCCAATGCTGCCGGCTTGCAGCTGGTAGCGCTGCCCGGCGCTGAAGTCCTTGAAGGTCAGCTTGACCTGGCAATCGCGCCACAGCGGCTCATCGACCGGGCCGATATTGCTGGGGGTAACCGGAAACTGGTAGCGCACGGTCAGCTCGTGGCTGCCAGGCGGTACCTCAAAATAGCGGCTGTCGACCCACTCTCGTTCGTCGACCTGCACGGCGTGCAGCGACGTGTTGTCGTAGGGGGTGAGGTCGATCCAGGCCTGGTTCGGGTCCGGGTCTGGCAACGTTGAACAGGCACAAAGTAGCGACAGTGAACCGGCGACCAACAATGCACGCATGGCGAAACTCCCCCTTGGCGAGATAGTCTTGGAGTGAATCGGCCTTGAGCGAGTCAGACAGTCCCGGATGCTTCGACTTTTTCTTATGCAGCGCTCAGGCCCTGGGGCACTCGACCGCGTTTTCATCCCTTTGGTTCCCCTGCTGGCCGCGCTCCTGCTGAACGGTTGCAGCAGCGTTGCCTACTATGGGCAGTTGGCTGAGGGCCAGTGGCAATTGCTGCGTGCGCGGCAGCCTGTCGCGCAGGTGATAGCCGACCCGGCGACGCCCCCGCAATTACGATCGCACCTGGCACACGCTGAACAGGCGCGGGTATTCGCCAGCCAGCAGCTGAAACTGCCGGATAACCGCAGCTACCGGGTTTACGCCGACATTGGCCGGCCTTATGTGGTGTGGAATGTCTTCGCCACGCCCGAGCTGTCGTTGCAGCCTATTACGCACTGCTTCCCGATCGCGGGGTGCGTGGCGTATCGCGGCTACTACCAGCAAGGCGCGGCCCGTGGGGCGGCGGCGCTGATGCGGCAAGACGGGCTGGATGTGTACGTTGGCGGTGTGGAGGCGTATTCGACGCTGGGTTGGTTCGATGACCCGATTCTTTCTTCGATGGTGGGCTGGGGCGACGAGCGCCTGGCCACGCTGATCTTCCATGAACTGGCTCACCAGCGCTTTTATGTGCAGAACGACACCGAGTTCAACGAGTCGTTTGCCTCCTTCGTCGAGCAGGAAGGCACGCGGCAATGGCGCGTGGCGCGTGGGCTTGCCGCCATTGGCGGGGATCAGGGGCAGCAGCGTGAGCAGTTCATCCGGCTGGTGCTGGCCAGCCGTGAACGGCTGCAGGCGATCTATTCAGGCACACTGGACGAAGCGCACAAGCGGCAGGCCAAGCGGGCCGAGTTCGAGCGCTTGAGGCGCGAGTACCGGCAGGTGCGTGATGGCCAGTGGGGGGGGGACAAACGCTATGACGCCTGGGTGTATGGGCCGTTGAGCAATGCCAAGTTGTTGCCGTTCGGGCTTTATGACCAATGGGTGCCGGCTTTTGAGGCGCTGTTCCGCGAGGTGGGTGGGGATTGGGGGCGGTTTTATGAGCGGGTCGAGCAACTGGGACGGTTGCCGATTTCTGAAAGGAAGGCGGCGTTACAGGGGTTGATGGTTAGCCAGTGAGATTTTGGGGCTGCAAAGCAGCCCCCAGGGCCATCAAGCCTTGATAAATGCCTGATGCATCTCGGCCAAGGTCGCAAAATGATAGGCCGGTTCCTCCGCCATCAACTCCTCCTGGCTACCAAAACCATACCCCACCGCCACGGCCTGCAAGCCATTGCTGCGTGCGCCAATCAGGTCATGCTTGCGGTCGCCGATCATCAGTGTCTGGGCCGGGTCCAGCCCTTCTTCGTCCAGCAGGTGGCGAATCAGCTCGACCTTGTTGGTTCGGGTGCCGTCCAGTTCGCTGCCGTAGATCACCTTGAAGTGGTGGTCGAAGGCGAAGTGCCGGGCGATTTCACGGGCGAACTCCCAGGGTTTGGAGGTGGCGATGTACAGCGTGCGGCCTTGCCCGGTCAGGGCTTCAAGCAACTCCGGCACACCCTGGAACACAAGGTTTTCGTACAGGCCGGTTACGCGGAAGCGCTCCCGGTAGAAGTTCACCGCCTCCCAGGCCTTGGCTTCGTCGAAGCTGTAGAACTGCATGAAGGCCTGCAGCAGGGGTGGGCCGATGAAGTGCTCGAGGCGGGTAAGGTCGGGTTCGTCGATGCCCAGCTTGGCCAAGGCATACTGGATTGAACGGGTGATGCCCAGGCGTGGGTCGGTCAGGGTGCCGTCGAGGTCGAACAGAATGTTTTGCTGATGCATTTACTGAGTTCCACTTGAGTGCTGCATTGCCTTCTTCGCGGGCTTGCCCGCGAATGCGGTCATTCCGGTTGGTCGTAGCCTTCGGCCAGGTGCTGGTCCTTGAGCTTCACGTAGTTGCCGGCGCTGTAGGAGAAGAATGCGCGCTCGTTGTCGTTCAGCAGCCGGGCCTGTTTCACCGGGCTGCCCATGTACAGGTAGCCACTGACCAAGCGTTTGCCGGGCGGCACCAGGCTGCCGGCGCCGATGATCACTTCGTCCTCGACGATGGCGCCGTCCATGATGGTGCTGCCCATGCCGACCAGAATGCGGTTGCCCAGGGTGCAGCCGTGCAGCATCACTTTGTGGCCGATGGTCACTTCGTCGCCGATGATCAGCGGGAAGCCGTCCGGGTTGAAAGGGCCGGCATGGGTGATGTGCAGCACGCTGCCATCCTGCACGCTGGTGCGTGCGCCGATACGAATGCGGTGCATGTCGCCGCGCACCACGGTCAACGGCCAGACCGAGCTGTCTTCGCCAATCTCCACATCGCCCAGCACTACCGCCGAACGGTCGATAAAGGCCCGTGATCCAACTTTCGGAGTGTGTTGCTGGAAGCTTCGGATGGCCATGATAGCGTCTCTCATCTGTGCCGATAGGCAGGCTGCCTGCTGCGGTCGGCGTCGATTGTAATTAAGATGGGGCAGTGTTTCTTCTGCCAAGGTATCCAAACCGTGACTGCGAACAACCCGCTTCTGCAATCCCACGATCTGCCGCCCTTCTCGCAAATCCGTGCCGAACACGTGTTGCCGGCGATCGAAGCGATCCTGGCCGACAACCGTAAAGCCATTGCCGAGATCCTCGACAAGCAGGGCAAGAACCCCTCCTGGGCTGGCCTGGTACTGGCCATGGATGAACTGAACGACCGCCTGGGTGCTGCCTGGAGCCCGGTCAGCCACCTGAATGCGGTGTGCAACAGCGCTGAACTGCGCGAGGCCTATGAGTCGTGCCTGCCGGCGTTGAGCGCCTACTCTACCGAACTGGGTCAGAACCGTGCGCTGTTCGACGCCTACCAGGCTTTGATCAACAGCCCCGAAGCCGCCGGTTTCGACGTGGCGCAAAAGACTATCCTCGAGCATGCCCTGCGTGACTTCCGCCTGTCGGGCATCGACCTGCCGGCAGACAAGCAGCAGCGTTACGCCGAAGTGCAGAGCAAGCTCAGCGAGCTGGGTAGCCGCTTCTCCAACCAGCTGCTCGATGCGACCCAGGCCTGGACCAAGCACGTCACCGACGAAGCCGCGCTGGCTGGCCTGACCGACTCGGCCAAGGCGCAAATGGCCGCCGCTGCCCAGGCCAAGGGCCTCGACGGCTGGCTGATCACCCTGGAATTCCCCAGCTACTACGCAGTCATGACCTACGCCAGTGATCGCGCCCTGCGCGAAGAGCTGTACGCCGCCTACTGCACCCGCGCCTCGGACCAGGGCCCGAACGCCGGCCAGTTCGACAACGGCCCGGTGATGCAGGAAATCCTCGGCCTGCGCCAGGAGCTGGCCGAACTGTTGGGCTACAAGAACTACGCCGAGCTGAGCCTGGCCACCAAGATGGCCGAGTCCAGCGACCAGGTGCTGAACTTCCTGCGTGACCTGGCCAAGCGTTCCAAGCCATTTGCCGCCCAGGACCTGGAGCAACTGAAAGCCTACGCCGCCGAACAAGGCTGCCCTGAGCTGGCCAGCTGGGACGCCGGCTACTTTGGCGAGAAACTGCGCGAGCAACGCTACAGCGTTTCGCAGGAAGCCCTGCGTGCTTACTTCCCGATCGACAAGGTGCTGAGCGGCCTGTTCAGCATCGTGCAGCGCCTGTACGGCATTGAAATCGCTGAGCTCAAGGGCTTCGACAGCTGGCACCCGGACGTGCGTCTGTTCGAAATCAAGGAAAACGGCCAGCACGTCGGCCGCTTCTTCTTCGACCTGTACGCCCGTGCCAACAAGCGCGGCGGCGCCTGGATGGACGGCGCCCGCGACCGTCGCCGCACTGCTGCTGGCGAGCTGCAGAGCCCGGTGGCCAACCTGGTGTGCAACTTCACCCCGGCCGCACCCGGCAAGCCGGCGTTGCTGACCCACGATGAAGTCACCACCCTGTTCCACGAGTTCGGCCATGGCCTGCACCACATGCTGACCCGCATCGAGCATGCCGGTGTATCCGGCATCAACGGCGTGGCCTGGGACGCGGTCGAGCTGCCGAGCCAGTTCATGGAAAACTGGTGCTGGGAGCCGGAAGGCCTGGCGCTGATCTCCGCCCACTACGAAACTGGCGCCCCCCTGCCCCAGGACCTGCTGGACAAGATGCTGGCGGCAAAGAACTTCCAGTCGGGCATGATGATGGTGCGCCAGCTGGAGTTCTCGCTGTTCGACTTCGAACTGCATGCGACCCATGGCGACGGCCGCAGCGTGTTGCAGGTGCTCGAAGGCGTGCGCGACGAGGTGTCGGTGATGCGCCCACCGGCGTACAACCGCTTCCCCAACAGCTTTGCGCACATTTTCGCGGGCGGTTACGCAGCCGGCTACTACAGCTACAAGTGGGCCGAAGTGCTGTCGGCCGACGCCTTCTCGCGTTTCGAGGAAGAAGGCGTGCTGAATGCCGAAACTGGCCGCGCGTTCCGTGAGGCGATCCTGGCCCGTGGTGGTTCGCGCGAGCCAATGGAGCTGTTTGTCGACTTCCGTGGGCGTGAGCCTTCCATCGATGCGTTGCTGCGCCACAGTGGCCTCACCGAGAGCGCCGCAGCATGAGCGAGGTTGCCGTGAACAAGACCAAGAAACGCTTCATTGCCGGGGCGGTATGCCCGGCGTGCAGCGAGCCTGACAAGCTGATGATGTGGAGCGAAGACGACACCCCGCACCGTGAGTGTGTGGCCTGCGGCTTCACCGACACCCTCAACGAGCAGGGGCTTTCGGTGCCCAAGGAGCTTGGCACCCGGGTCAACCACCTGGCACCCAAGGCCACGCCGGCCAAGGTGCAGACGGTGCAGTTCTTCCCGAATCCGAAGCTGAAGAAACCGGCTGAGTAATGCTGTCGTGCCACCCGGGTGCAAAGCCCGGGTGGTAGATAGTCAGGCCCTCCGGCATACGCTGGCCATGCACGCTCTCTTGCTTCTTTCCACGAGCAAAGTGACGTGCCATGGACAACCCTCTGCTGCAAGCTAGCCACATCCCTATCGATTTCCCTTCCATCACCCTTGAAAGCATGCGTGCGGCTTTCGATCATGTGCTACTGGCGCACGAGCAAGGGATCGAGCGCATCATCCGTGATCAGCAGGCCATGCCCACCTGGGATGACATGGTGCTGGCGGTGGACGGCCTGGACAGCCAGCTACTGGCGGTGTTGTATGCCGCCTCGCCATTGGTTGGCCGGGATGAAGCCTGGGCCAACGCCATCATCGAGTTTTACGGTAAAGCGACGGCATGTTTCGAACAGAAGTTCGTCAACATGGGTTTGCATGCACTCTATGAGCGTTTGGCCAACAGTGACATTGGCAAGCAGTTGGATGCCCAGAAACGCGCCACCTTGCGTTGGCATCTGGACAAGTTCGCCTCCAGCGGGGCGTTGCTCGATGCCGCTGGCAAGGCGCGCCTGGCAGACCTTCAGGCGCAGATCGCTGTTGCCTGCAACGCATTTCGCAGCAACATCAACCGGCCAGGGCTGAGTATTGCCGATGAGTCCGAATTGAGCGGCATCCCACAGCGGATACGCGACACATTGGCTGCACGGGCGCAGGAAAGCGGTGAGCCGGGCTGGTTGATAGCCTGTGACAGCGTGACCACTGATGAGGTGCTCAAGCATGCCGCCAACCGCCAGCTACGTGAGCGTGTTTACCGGGCATTCCACGCCCGTGGCGTCAGCCAGGATCTCAAACTGGACAACCGCTCATATCTGCAGCACTTGGCCCAACTGCGCGAGGAAAAGGCCCTTCTGCTCGGTTTTTCCGGCCATCTGGAGCAGAGCCTGCATGTGAAGAGTGCGGGTTCCGTGGCTCAGGTGCGCGGCTTTCTTCATGCTTTGGCCGATGATGTGCGCCCGGCCATGTTGCGCTGGCGCTCACAGGTGGCGCGTCAGGCTGCCGATCACGGGCTGGAGAATCCGCAACCTTGGGACTACGACTACTTGCAGGCGTCTTCGCGCGGCGAGTTGTCCAGCGAAATCCTGCGTGACTACTTTCCGCTGAACACGGTTGTCAGCGCGCTACAGGCGCTGGCGCAGAGGCTGTTTGGTGTGGTGCTCCAGCCTAAGCCGCTCGCTACCTGGGATGAAAGCGTGCAGCCGTTCGAGGTGTGGCAGGACAACGCCTTCATCGGTTTTCTGTATCTGGATGCCGTGCAGCATGCCGGAAAGCAGCCAGACGCCGTGGTCACCACATACCTACGCAACCGCCGGGTCGATGCCGAGGGTATCTACCAGGCCGCGTCGGTGGTGGTTTTCAGCGATGTGCCGCAGGCACCGCCAGGTAGCCAGCCATTGCTCGACCACTTGTCACTGCGCAAGTTGTTCCATGAGTTCGGCCATGCCCTGCACCATTTACTGGTGCG
This sequence comes from Pseudomonas sp. LAIL14HWK12:I1, assembly GCF_003202095.1. Taxonomy (NCBI): domain Bacteria; kingdom Pseudomonadati; phylum Pseudomonadota; class Gammaproteobacteria; order Pseudomonadales; family Pseudomonadaceae; genus Pseudomonas; species Pseudomonas sp. LAIL14HWK12:I1. The sequence continues at coordinate 67,716 of NZ_QJKG01000002.1, read as the reverse complement.
TACGACGAACCACGTGATGTCCAACGTGACCGAACTGGGCACCGATGGTGTGGAGCTGTTTGGCAAGCTGTTCGAGCGTTGGGTCTGGGATGCTGATTACCTGGTGTCGATTTCGGCTCATGCAAGCGATGGCAGCCCGCTGACCCGGCGGCAAGCCGATGAATGCCTGGAGGCGCTGCGGCAGCAGGGCGTGGAGGAAATCGCGCGTCATCTGAGCCTGGCGCTGTTCGACATGGACCTGCATGCCGCACCGAACGATGGCAGGTCCTTTGAGCAGCGCCTGAATGAGGCCCGTGAGCGCTGTGGCTACTGGCCACTCGCTGATTTCGAGCACCCGGCGCATGCCTTCGAGCACCTGGTGAATGGCTACGATGCGGGTTATTACGCCTACCTGTGGTCGGATGTGCAGGCCTTTGACGTGTTCACACGCTTCGAGGCCGAGGGCCTGTTGAACCGGGCCACGGGCCAGGCCCTGCAGGACGCGTTGTTCGCCCCGGGTGCATCGCGCCCACTGCGCGAAGGCATCGAGGTGTTTCTGGGGCGGCAACCTGAACAGGCAGCGTACCTGAGCTGGCATGGCCTGAAGTAGCCAGACCAGAGGTGCTGGAAAGATTCTGGCGTGCATTATACTGTATATGGATACAGTATAGAGGTGAGCCATGATTGCTCCAGCACCGCGAAAGGGCCGTGGCACGGCGCACAACCCCCATAACCGCTTTGCCCCGAGCCATTCGGTGGCAGTGGATGATGGCTGGTACCAGGAAGTGCCACAGACGCAAGGCACTGAAGTGCGGGTCGAGACCGCCAAGTCGGTGATCAGTCGTAACACCTCGCCCGATCTGCCCTTCGACCGCTCCATCAACCCTTACCGTGGCTGCGAGCATGGTTGCATCTACTGCTATGCCCGCCCCTCGCACGCCTATTGGGACCTTTCCCCCGGCCTCGATTTCGAGACCAAGCTGATTGCCAAGACCAACGCCGCCGAGGTGCTTGCGCAACAATTGAGCAAACCGGGCTACGTGTGCGCGCCGATCAACCTGGGCTCCAACACCGACCCTTACCAACCGATCGAGCGGGAGCACATGCTCACCCGGCGGCTGCTTGAGGTTTTGCTGCGTTTTCGCCATCCGGTGACCATTGTCACCAAGGGTTCGCTGGTGTTGCGTGATCTCGACTTGCTGGCCGAGATGGCCCGCCAGCGCCTGGCGCGGGTAATGATCAGCCTGACCACGCTGGACGATGATCTCAAGCGGGTGCTGGAGCCACGCGCGGCCTCTCCCGGCGCTCGGTTGAGGGCTATCCGGGTATTGCGCGAAGCGGGTGTGCCGGTGGGTGTGTTGTGTTCGCCGATGATTCCGATGATCAATGACAGTGAACTGGAACGCCTGTTGGAGGCGGCCAAGGAAGCCGGCGCACAGAGCGCGGCCTACATGATGCTCCGCCTGCCGCTGGAGGTGGCGCCCTTGTTCGAGCAGTGGCTGCAGGACCATTACCCGCAACGGGCTGCGCATGTACTGAGCCTGATTCGCCAGAGCCGGGGCGGCGAGCTGTACGACAGCCGGTTTGGCGCGCGCATGCGCGGCGAAGGGGTGTTTGCCGAGCTGTTGGCCCAGCGTTTTGCCAAGGCCATGAAGCGGCTGAACTTTGAGGGGCGGGAAGCGCAGGCGCTGGATTGCTCGGCATTCTGCCCACCTGGGGGCCAGATGGCGTTGTTCTGATGCCTGCAACTCAGCTAATGACACCCAATAATTTTGCTAATCTATATTGGCAACTGATGCTTTTTTGCTATTATCCAGATCCCGCCTTTCCTGTCTGGAACGCCCGTTCTAGAGCCGTCGAATTAAGTTTCAGTTAAGTTTTCCCCGCTAGCGTAGGAAATCAGTCCACACCGACTGTGATCAATGGCCCGTGCGTGTCATCTAAATCCCTGCATAGCCAGAATCTTTCACCGGTAAAATGGATTTACCTACACACCGTCAAGAGGATGAATCATGCCCGTCAAGGACCCATCCAAGGTCGTTCCGGATGTACCCGCCGAGGGCGCCGATGCAGCCCTGAAGCACATCGTCGACGGCTTCCTGCGCTTTCACCATGACGTCTTCCCCGAGCAGCAAGAGCTGTTCAAGAAGCTCGCCACTGCGCAAACGCCGCGTGCCATGTTCATTACCTGCGCCGACTCGCGCATCGTCCCCGAGCTGATCACCCAAAGCTCGCCAGGCGACCTGTTCGTGACCCGTAACGTGGGTAACGTGGTACCGCCTTACGGCCAGATGAATGGCGGTGTTTCCAGCGCGATCGAGTACGCCGTACTTGCACTGAAAGTGCACCACATCATCGTATGTGGCCACTCCGACTGCGGCGCCATGCGTGCGGTACTCAACCCGCAATCGCTGACCAAGATGCCAACCGTTTCCGCCTGGTTGCGTCACGCTGAAGTGGCGCGCACCGTGGTCGAGAACAACTGCTCGTGCGGTAGCGAACACGAGACGATGCAGGTGCTGACCAAGGAAAACGTCATCGCCCAACTGCATCACTTGCGTACCCATCCTTCGGTTGCCTCGCGCCTGGCAGCCGGTGAGCTGTACATCCATGGCTGGGTCTACGACATCGAGACCAGCAAGATCGAAGCCTACGATGCCGCCAGCGACAGCTTCTTGCCCCTGGCTGCTGGCGAGCCGGTCCCCTGCGCTACCCCGAGAGGCCGCTACTAAGCGACCCATCCACCGCTAGAACTTTGATAGCCGGCTGCACCCTTCAGGGTGTGGCGCGGCCTTCTGCTGCCTTGAATTCCCTGACTGCCCTGCCGGCACGCCCGCTGGCGGCCCGCGCCTGCGCGCTCGTCAGGGGCAAACGTGCCCACGGCCAGGGGAATGGCCGTGTGACTGAGAATGGAGAAACACGGTGAACATTACACAGTTGAAAGCGGCCCTGCCGCGTGAGTTGCTGGCGTCGGTGGTGGTCTTTCTGGTGGCCTTGCCGTTGTGCATGGGCATTGCGATCGCCTCGGGCATGCCGCCGGCCAAAGGCCTGATTACCGGCATTATCGGCGGCATTGTCGTGGGTTTCCTCGCCGGTTCGCCGCTACAAGTCAGCGGCCCGGCCGCCGGCTTGGCGGTGCTGGTGTTCGAGCTGGTGCGCCAGCACGGCATGGCCATGCTGGGGCCGATACTGCTGCTGGCCGGGTTACTGCAGTTGCTGGCTGGGCGCCTGCGCCTGGGATGCTGGTTCCGCGTCACCGCGCCAGCGGTGGTGTACGGCATGCTGGCAGGGATTGGCGTGCTGATCGTGCTGTCGCAAGTGCATGTCATGTTCGACACCGCGCCCCAGCCTTCCGGCATGCAGAACCTGCTGGAGTTCCCGGCAACCGTGGCCGCAGCCTTGCCACAGGAAAGCGCTGGTACCGGCTGGATGGCCGGTGCGCTGGGCCTGGGTACCATCGCCATCCTGTGGGGCTGGGAGCGCTTGCGGCCGCAGCGGCTGCGCTTCGTCCCGGGTGCCCTGCTGGGTGTTGCGGCGATGACCGGCATCAGCATGTGGCTGGCCTTGCCGGTCAACCGGGTGCAGGTGCCGGCAGACTTGTCCGAGGCCATCGACTGGATCCGCCCGGAAGATCTGATGCAGTTGGCCGACCCTACCCTGCTGGTCGCAGCCTTCGCCCTGGCGTTCATTGCCAGCGCTGAAACCCTGCTGTCGGCTGCGGCGGTAGACCGCATGCACAGCGGCCAGCGCTCGGACTTCGACCGTGAGTTGTCGGCCCAGGGGATCGGCAACATGCTCTGCGGTGTGTTGGGTGCTTTGCCGATGACTGGCGTGATCGTGCGCAGTTCGGCGAATGTGCAAGCGGGTGCGCAAACCCGGGCTTCGGCGATCTTCCATGGCCTTTGGCTGCTGGCGTTCGTAGTGGCGCTGAGTAGCGTGCTGCAACAGATTCCGGTGGCGAGCCTGGCGGGTGTGCTGGTGTTTACCGGGGTAAAGCTTGTGGACTTCAAGGCGTTTCGCGGATTGGGCCGTTATGGCCGCATGCCGATGTTCACCTATGCGGCGACAGCGCTGGCGATCATCTTTACCGACCTGCTGACCGGCGTGCTGCTTGGCTTTGCCCTGACCTTGCTGAAGCTGGCGTTCAAGGCGGCGCGGCTGAAGATCAATCTGGTGAGCCTGGAGAAGGCTGGGCACATGGAGCTGCGGCTTAGCGGTGCGGCGACGTTCCTCAAGGTGCCGGCGCTGACTCAGGTGCTGGATAGTGTACCGGCGGGGACCACGCTGCATGTGCCGTTGGGTAACCTGAGCTACATCGACCACTCGTGCCTTGAGCTGCTTGAAGACTGGGGCCGCAGCAATGCGGCGAATGGGGCGCGGTTGCTGATAGAACAGCGGCGCTTGAAGCGGCGGATCGAGGGGCGGTTGCGGACTACGGCGGGGCTTGGTACCTGATACCGATCCTTAACAGGGTGATTTTTGTAGGAGCAGCCTTGTGCCGCTCCTACAGGGATCTCACCGGGCTCTGGATTCAGGCCGGCTGACCCAGCTCCACACCCAGCTGCCGCGACAGGCACGGCCAGCGCTTCCAGGCCTCGCCAGTTGCCGGGCTGCTCAGTTTTTCGCGATAAGCCTCCACTGACTCCACCGCAAAACTCTCGTCATTGAGCATTTCGTCAACCGAGTGATGCACCACTTCATCCAGCTGGTTGGCAAATTCCTCGCCAATCAGCTGGTGGGCAATCAGATTGGCGACGGTCGTATCGACCGGGATCAGCGGCTGCTGGAAGTGACGGATATACAGATCGTTCACCTCTTCCACCAGCCGGTGCGCCAGGTAGGCCTCGTCCAGCAGGCAGTCCAGGCCCACATGCCCTTGCATCACGCTGGGCGGCTGCAGGAAGTAGGCTTCGGCAATTTTCAGTACCGGCTTGATCTGCGACTCGATCCCGGCCTCGCGGGCAACCGCATGTGCGGCCTCCAGCAGTTCCGGAACCTGGTCGATGTAGGCGCTGACGAAGCGCGCCAAAGTACCCTGGGCGTCCTGCTCAGGCAGTTGGATCGAGGGGTGCAGGTGCGGCAGTTGCAGCTCGAGACGCTGTTTCAATTGGCCAGTCTGGCCTTCATGTTGATGGGCTTGGCTTACCTGCTCGCGTACAGCAGCGATGTTCATGACAACTCCAGGGACATTACGTTTCAAACGGAAGACACTAAATTAGCTCGGTATACAGAATACCTAAGACCTATTTGTTATAAATCTCGCAAACGTGTGCGCTCTCAGGCATATCAAGGTGCCATTATTGCGCCATGCCCCCTCAAGCGTGCGGTTTTCAGGCAATTTGGCCATTTCGTGAAGTTCATTTCACAGGCTTCATTGCGTGCCATTGGTCGCTGTCTATACTCCCGGTGAACGTGATTCGTTGATGAGGCCCGACTGCTTTTAGCAGGGGCTCGGTCGTCGAAGCCAGGCAGTCTTGACCGCCGTTCCCTCTTGCCGCAGGCCACGCCTCCGGGACAACAAGAATTAGAAGGGGAACCCGCAATGATGCGACATCCACATGTCTGGATGGGCCTCCTGTTGTGGTCGGTTTTTGGTCAGGCCAACGCCGCCTGGACCGTGAACATGCACCCGGGGGCGACGGAAGTCTCCAACGCCGTCTTCGACCTGCACATGACCATCTTCTGGGTCTGCGTGATCATCGGCATCGTGGTTTTCGGCGCGATGTTCTGGTCGATGGTCATCCACCGCCGTTCCACCGGTCAGCAGGCCGCGCATTTCCACGAGCATACCTGGGTGGAAATCCTCTGGACCGTGGTGCCCTTCCTGATTCTGGTGGCCATGGCCATCCCGGCCACCAAGACCCTGATCGACATCTACGACGCCAGCGAGTCGGACATCGACATTCAGGTCACCGGCTACCAGTGGAAGTGGCACTACAAATACCTGGGCCAGGACGTGGAGTTCTTCAGCAACCTGGCCACCCCCGCCGACCAGATTCACAACAAAGCCCCCAAGGACGAGCACTACCTGCTCGAAGTCGACCAACCGCTGGTGCTGCCGGTGGGTGCCAAAGTGCGCTTCCTGGTAACGGCCGCCGACGTTATCCACTCCTGGTGGGTGCCGGCTTTTGCGGTCAAGCGCGATGCCATCCCCGGCTTCGTCAACGAAGCCTGGACCCGTATCGAGAAGCCCGGCATCTATCGCGGCCAGTGCACCGAGCTGTGCGGTAAGGATCACGGTTTCATGCCGGTGGTGGTCGAGGTGAAATCCAAGGCCGACTACGACACCTGGCTGGGTGAGCGCAAAGCCGAAGCCGCCAAGCTCAAGGAGCTGACCAGCAAGGAATGGACCCTGGAAGAGCTGGTGGAGCGTGGCGACAAGGTCTACCACACCACCTGCGTGGCCTGTCACCAGGCCGAAGGCCAGGGCTTGCCACCGATGTTCCCGGCATTGAAGGGCTCGAAGATCGCTACCGGGCCCAAGGAAGGCCACCTGAGCATCGTCTTCCACGGCAAACCCGGTACCGCCATGGCTGCATTCGGCAAGCAGCTCTCGGAAGTGGATATTGCCGCCGTGGTCACCTACGAGCGCAACGCCTGGGGCAACAACAAGGGCGACATGGTCACGCCGAAGGACGTGCTGGCGCTGAAGCAGGCAGAAGCGCAATGAACCGGGTTACTCGCGGCAATCAATGGGTTGCAGGAGACAGGACATGAGCACAGTGATCGACGACCACGCCCACGGCCATGAGCACGCCCACGGCCCGGCCAAGGGCCTGATGCGCTGGGTGCTGACCACCAACCATAAAGACATCGGCACGATGTACCTGTGGTTCAGCTTCATCATGTTCCTGCTTGGCGGCTCGTTCGCCATGGTGATTCGCGCCGAGCTGTTCCAGCCCGGGCTGCAAATCGTGGAACCGGCGTTCTTCAACCAGATGACAACCATGCACGGCCTGATCATGGTGTTCGGCGCGGTGATGCCGGCCTTCGTCGGCCTGGCCAACTGGATGATCCCGTTGATGATCGGCGCGCCCGACATGGCCCTGCCGCGCATGAACAACTTCAGCTTCTGGTTGTTGCCGGCGGCGTTTCTGTTGCTGGTGTCGACCCTGTTCAGCCCCGGCGGCGGGCCGAATTTTGGCTGGACCTTCTACGCCCCGCTGTCCACCACCTATGCACCGGCCAGCGTCACCTTCTTCATCTTCGCCATCCACCTGATGGGCATCAGCTCGATCATGGGCGCGATCAACGTGATCGCCACCATCCTCAACCTGCGTGCCCCCGGCATGACCCTGATGAAAATGCCGCTGTTCGTCTGGACCTGGCTGATTACCGCGTTCCTGCTGATTGCGGTGATGCCGGTGCTGGCCGGTGTGGTGACCATGATGCTGATGGACATCCACTTCGGTACCAGCTTCTTCAGCGCCGCCGGTGGCGGTGACCCGGTGCTGTTCCAGCATGTGTTCTGGTTCTTCGGCCACCCCGAGGTGTACATCATGATCCTGCCCGCCTTCGGTGCGGTCAGCTCGATCATCCCGGCGTTCTCGCGCAAGCCGCTGTTCGGCTACACCTCGATGGTGTACGCCACCGGCGCGATTGCCTTCCTGTCGTTCATCGTCTGGGCCCACCACATGTTCGTGGTCGGCATCCCGGTGGTGGGCGAACTGTTCTTCATGTACGCCACCATGCTGATCGCCGTGCCCACCGGGGTGAAGGTGTTCAACTGGGTCAGCACCATGTGGGAAGGCTCGCTCACCTTCGAGACGCCGATGCTGTTTGCCATCGCCTTCGTCATCCTGTTCACCATCGGCGGCTTCTCCGGCTTGATGCTGGCCATCGCCCCGGCGGACTTCCAGTACCACGACACCTACTTCGTGGTCGCACACTTCCACTACGTGCTGGTGCCCGGGGCGATCTTCGGCATCTTCGCCTCGGCCTACTACTGGCTGCCGAAATGGACCGGCCACATGTACGACGAAACCCTCGGCAAGCTGCACTTCTGGCTGTCGTTCATCGGTATGAACATGGCCTTCTTCCCCATGCACTTCGTGGGGCTGGCCGGCATGCCACGGCGCATTCCGGACTACAACCTGCAGTTCGCCGACTTCAACATGGTGTCGTCGATCGGGGCCTTCATGTTCGGTGCCACGCAAATCTTCTTCCTGTTCATCGTCATCAAGTGCATCCGTGGCGGCGCGCCGGCACCGGCCAAGCCTTGGGATGGCGCCGAGGGCCTTGAGTGGTCGATCCCCTCGCCTGCGCCCTACCACACCTTCCAGACGCCACCGGAAGTGAAATAGGAAGCCCGCCATGAACGGCCTGTCGCTCAAACGCCTGGTAACGCGCCTGCTGATGCTGACGGTGGTGATGTTCGCCTTCGGCTTCGCCCTGGTGCCGATCTACGACGTGATGTGCAAGGCCTTTGGCATCAACGGCAAGACTGGCGGGCAATACGAAGGCAGCCAGGTCAGCGACCCGTCGCGTTCGGTGCGGGTGCAGTTCATGTCGACCAATGCCAGCGACATGGTCTGGGATTTCTACTCCACGGCTGACCAGTTGGAGGTCAACCCGGGTGCGGTGAACCAGATGATCTTCATTGCCCACAACCCGACCGACCGGCCGATGAGTGCGCAGGCGATACCCAGCATTACCCCGGCCGAGGCCGCCGCGTATTTCCACAAGACCGAGTGCTTCTGCTTTACCCAGCAGGTGCTGCAGCCCGGCGAACGCATCGAGATGCCGGTGCGCTTCATCGTCGACCGCGACCTGCCGGCCAGCGTGAAGCACCTGACACTGGCCTACACCTTGTTCGACATCACCGCTCGCCACCCGCCGGTCGCGCATGTTGCGGCCCAGGACGTTCAGGGCGCCCGTTAAGGGAAGGAGAACAGCAATGGCAAGTCATGAGCACTACTACGTTCCGGCGCAGAGCAAGTGGCCGATCATCGCCACCATCGGCATGTTCATCACGGTGTTCGGCCTGGGCACCTGGTTCAATGACATGAAGGCCGGCCACCCGGAATCGCACGGGCCGCTGATTTTCTTCGTGGGTGCATTGTTCCTGGCCTACATGCTGTTTGGCTGGTTCGGCGCCGTGGTGAAGGAGAGCCGCGCGGGGTTGTACAGCCCGCAGCTGGACCGCTCGTTCCGCTGGGGCATGAGCTGGTTCATCTTCTCCGAGGTGATGTTCTTCCTCGCCTTTTTCGGTGCGCTGTTCTACGTGCGTGTGCTGGCCGGGCCGTGGCTGGGGGGCGAAGGGGCCAAAGGGGTTGCGCACATGTTGTGGCCGACTTTCGAGTTCACCTGGCCGCTGCTGCACACGCCCGACCCGAAACTGTTCCCGCCGCCCAAGGAAGTGATCGACCCGTGGCACCTGCCGCTGATCAACACCATCCTGCTGGTCAGTTCCAGTGTGACCATCACCATTGCGCACCATGCGCTGCGCCGTGATCACCGTGGGCCACTGAAGTTCTGGATGGCGCTGACCATTCTTCTGGGTATCAGCTTCATTACGTTGCAGGCCTACGAGTACCACGAGGCCTATACCAAGCTGGGGCTGACGCTGGGTTCGGGGATCTATGGTGCGACGTTCTTCATGCTGACCGGCTTCCACGGCGCCCACGTGACGTTGGGGACGATCATCCTGATCGTGATGTTCGTGCGCATTTTGCGTGGGCACTTCAACCCGGAGAAACACTTCGGCTTCGAGGCGGCCAGTTGGTACTGGCACTTCGTTGATGTGGTTTGGGTGGGGTTGTTCATCTTCGTGTATGTGCTCTAGGGCCAATCGCCGGCAAGCCAGCTCCCACAGGGGGGCACTGACCCTGAGGCATGTGGGGTTCCTGTGGGAGCTGGCTTGCTGGCGATGAGGCCATCAAACCAACTGCACATTCAGAAGGGAGCATGCGAAACCAGCTGACCACTGATAAAGCCCCAGGCGACCAGGCCGACTGTCAGGGCCGCCAGGGTCACCCGCACGGTCAGCGCCTTGAGCAGGCGGGTCGAGTTTTCATCGTCTTTGACCAGAAACACCAGGCCACTGAACAGGCTGGCAATCGTGGCCAACAGCATCAGGACAATCGCGGCCTTGAGCATGGCGCTACTCCGGGGGGGATGCGGTGATGTGGATAAGTATAGCGAGGCGCCCGTGAGGCCGTTTCGCCCAGGCTGGGTACCGACCCTGGCGATGCTTGCGCTGCTGCCGGGCCTGATAGCGCTTGGCTGCTGGCAACTCGGCCGTGCCGAGGAAAAGCGTACGCTGCTGGCCAGCTATGCCGAACGGCGAATCGAAGCCCCGATCGCCACGGCCCAGCTCGTATCAAACGAAGACAACGCCTTCCGCCGCGTTCACCTCTATGGCCGCTTCGACGCCGGGCACAGCCTGTTGCTGGACAACCGCATGCGCGACGGCCAGGCCGGTGTGGAACTGCTGCAACCCTTCCATGACCAGGCCAGCGGCCTGTGGCTGCTGGTCAACCGCGGCTGGCTGCCCTGGCCAGACCGCCGCGTGCCTGTGCATTTCGATACCCCTTCCCAGGCCATGGCGCTGGACGCTTCAGTGTACGTATCACCCGGCAGCACGTTCCAGCTGCATCCCGACCCGGAAGGCGGCCAATGGCCGCATCTGCTCACGGCCGTTGATGCCGCACAGCTCTGGCCGCAACTGGACCGCGAAGGCTACGCCCATGAGCTGCGTCTGGAACCAGGCCCGGCAGCCTATCGCCTGGATTGGCCAGTAGTCGCCATGGGCCCGGAAAAACACCTGGGGTACGCCGTGCAGTGGTTTGCCCTTTCTGCCGCATTGGTTCTGCTCTACCTCTACTTTGGCTGGCACCACAACAAGGAGAAACGCCATGGCCACCGCCACTCCACTGGACGTGCCTGAACGTGGCAAACCCAGAGCCCGCGGGCGTTTGCAGCTATTACTGATTTTGCTGGTGGTGCTCGGGCCGATGATTTTGGCCACCAGCATGTACAAACTTCAGTTCTGGGTGCCGGATGGCCGCAGCTACCACGGCGCCATGATCGGCAATGGTGAAAGCCGTGCCGATATCGGCGTGGCGGGTGAGGACGAGCGCTGGCAGCTGCTGGTCAGCGCGCCTGAGGCCTGCGCCGAGGACTGCCAGCGCCTGGTGTACCTGGCCCGGCAGATCCAGGTCGGCCTGGGCCGCGATGCCAGCCGCGCCAGCCATGCGCTGGCCGCCGCCCAGCCGCTGAGCGCCGACTACCAGGCGCTGCTTGGCCGTGAGTACCCGCAACTGCAACGTTACCCGCTGGATGCCCAGCACTACCTGCAGAAGGTTGGCGAGCCTGGCCCGCAGCTGTGGATCGTCGACCCGCACGGCAACCTGGTGCTGCGTTACGACGGCAAGGTCAACGGCAAGCATGTGCTGGACGATCTGCGCCACCTGCTCAAGCTGTCCAACATCGGCTAGGAGCCTGCCATGGCCAGACCTGGATTCCGCTTGGCTGTATTCGCCACCCTGCTGGCACTGCTGGTCGTCCTGCTCGGTGCCTATACCCGCCTGACCCACGCCGGCCTGGGCTGCCCGGACTGGCCAGGTTGCTACGGCTTCATCAGCGTGCCCAAGAGCGAGGCCCAATTGGCCCATGCCGAGCTGCACTTCCCCGATCACCCCGTGGAAGAGGCCAAGGGCTGGGCCGAGATGGTCCATCGCTACTTCGCCGGCACGCTGGCCGTGGTGATTGCCCTGCTCGCCTTTCAGGCGGTGCGCCGGCATGCCCGCGATGGCCAGCCCTATCGCCTGCCTGTGTTGTTACTGGGCGTGGTGCTGGCCCAGGCGGCTTTCGGCATGTGGACAGTTACCCTGAAGCTGTGGCCACAGGTGGTTACCGCGCACTTGCTCGGCGGGTTCACTACGTTGAGCCTGCTGTTCCTGCTATCCCTGCGTCTATCCCGGGCTTTTGCGCCATTGCCCAAGTTGCCGTTGAGCTTGCGCCGGATCGCTGCATTGGCCCTGCTGGTGGTGATCGGCCAGATCGCCCTGGGCGGTTGGGTCAGTGCCAACTACGCAGCGGTCGCCTGCATTGACCTGCCCACTTGCCATGGCCAGTGGTGGCCGGCGGCGGACTTCAGCAACGGCTTCCATCTGACCCAACACGTCGGCCCCAACTACCTCGGCGGGCAACTGGACAGTGATGCACGCACGGCCATCCACATCAGCCACCGGCTGGGGGCACTGTTGGTGACTTGCGTGCTTTTGATGCTCAGCTGGAAGCTGCACCGCTGTGGCCTCCCCGGTCTGGCGCGGCTGGTACTGTTGGCGCTGGCCCTGCAAGTGGGCCTGGGCATCAGCAATGTGTTGTTCCACCTGCCACTGGTGGTGGCTGTGGCGCACAACGCGGGTGGGGCGATGTTGCTGCTGAGCATGGTGCTGGTGAACTACCGCATTCGCGTGGTCGACAAGTTGCGCGTGGGTGTCGGCCACGGCTGGCGCCTGCGGCCGGTGGCCGGCGTGGGCACTTCCCTTCACATGAGGAACGATTCGTGGCGACGCTTCTGAGTGCACGGCGGGCCAGCTGGCGCGATTACCTGGAGCTGACCAAGCCCAAGGTGGTGGTGCTGATGCTGATTACCTCGCTGGCAGGCATGTTCCTCGCTACCCGGGCCGGGGTGAGCTGGAGCGTGCTGCTGTTCGGCAACCTGGGCATCGGCTTGTGTGCAGGTGGTGCAGCGGTGGTCAACCATGTGGTGGATCGGCGCATCGATGCGCTGATGGCCCGTACCCACAAGCGGCCCCTGGCCCAAGGCCGGGTCGAGCCACTGCCCGCACTGTCGTTCGCCTTGGCGCTCGCAGTGTTGGGCATGGCGCTGCTGCTGGTGTTCACCAACGCCCTGACCGCCTGGCTAACCCTGGCGTCCTTGCTTGGCTATGCGGTGCTCTACACCGGCTTTCTCAAGCGTGCCACGCCACAGAACATCGTCATCGGTGGCTTGGCCGGCGCCGCCCCGCCGCTGCTCGGCTGGGTGGCCGTAAGCGGCCATGTCAGCGCCGAACCCTTGCTGCTGGTGCTGATCATCTTCGCCTGGACGCCACCGCACTTCTGGGCCTTGGCCATCCACCGCAAGGAGGAATACGCCAAGGCCGATATCCCGATGCTGCCGGTGACCCACGGCGAGCGCTACACCAAGCTGCATATCCTGCTGTACACCCTGGTATTGCTGGCGGTCAGCCTGTTGCCGTATGCCATCCACATGAGCGGCCCGCTGTACCTGGCCTGTGCCCTGGCGCTGGGCCTGCGCTTCCTGCATTGGGCCTGGGTGTTGTACCGTGGCAGCCGGCCGCACGCGGCGATCGGTACCTTCAAGTACTCTATCGGCTACCTGTTCGCGCTGTTCATCGCGTTGCTCCTCGACCACTACCTGTTGCTGAACCTATGACCCGAACCCAGAAAACCGTCTTTATCCTCGTTGCCCTGGTCGCGCTGATCATGGGCCTGACTGTCAACAAGGTGCTCAATGGCCGCGACCAGCCCAACCCTACCGAGCTGATCGACGCCGGCATCATCCTGCTGCCGCAGAGCCGTACCGTGGCGGATGTGACCATGACCAACCAGGACGGCCAGCCAGTGCGACTGGATGACCTGAAGGGCAAATGGTCGCTGCTGTTCTTTGGCTACACCTACTGCCCGGACATCTGCCCGACTACCTTGGCCCAGTTGCGCCAGGTGAAGAGTGAGCTGCCCAAGGAAGCCGTTGACCGGCTGCAGGTGGTGTTGGTGAGTGTGGACCCGAACCGCGACACGCCTAACCAGTTGAAGCAATACCTGGGCTATTTCGACAAGGACTTTGTCGGGGTGGCGGGGTCGATCGAGGATACCCAGAAGTTGGCTAATGCCTTGAGCATTCCGTTCATTCCGGCCGATACCAGCAAGCCGGGGTATACCGTGGATCACAGCGGTAACCTGGCGGTTGTGGGGCCGGATGGGCGTCAGCGTGGTTTCATTCGTGCGCCGTTCAACAACCAGAAGCTGGTGGCGCAGTTGCCCGGGCTTGTGAAGCGGGATTGAGATTTCGAGCCTGCTTTGCAGGCCTTGTGCCGCGAAAGGGCCGCAAAGCGGCCCCGGGGATTTCGGATCAGAACGCCGGAACCACAGCGCCCTTGTATTTCTCGACGATGAACTGCTTCACCTCAGGCGAGTGCAGCGCAGCGGCCAGTTTCTTCATGTCTTCCGAGTCTTTGTTGTCCGGGCGGGCAACCAGGATGTTCACGTAAGGCGAGTCGCTGCCTTCGATGGCCAGCGCGTCCTTCTCCGGGTTCAGCTTGGCTTCCAGCGCGTAGTTGGTGTTGATCAGGGCGGCATCGACCTGGGTCAGCACGCGCGGGATGGTGGCCGCTTCCAGCTCACGGAACTTGATGCTTTTCGGGTTCTCGGCAACATCCTTCACGGTGGACAGGATGTTCTTGTTGTCCTTCAGCTTGATCACACCGGCCTTGTCCAGCAGCAGCAGGGCGCGGCCGCCGTTGGTGGCGTCGTTGGGGATGACCACGGTGGCGCCGGAAGACAACTCGTCCAGCTTCTTGATCTTGGTCGAGTACACGCCCAGCGGCTCGATGTGCACGCCGGCTACGCTCACCAGTTGGGTGCCCTTGGCCTTGTTGAACTCATCCAGGTACGGCTGGTGCTGGAAGAAGTTGGCGTCCAGGCGCTTTTCGGCCACCTGCACGTTCGGCTGGATATAGTCGGTGAACTCCTTCACCTTCAGCTCCACGCCCTCTTTCGCCAGCTGTGGTTTGACGAAGTTGAGGATCTCGGCGTGCGGCACCGGGGTGGCGGCAACGGTCAGGGTATCGGCGTGGGCCGAGAAGGCCGCGACAGCGGCAGCGACAGCAAGCAGCTTCTTCATCAATCACTCCTTGTGAGGGCCGCGACGGCCCCCGAACGGGTCGGCCGGGCCGACCCCATTGGGGTTACTTACGGGAAAAATGCACGACCAGTTTGTCGCCCACGCTCTGCAGTACTTGAACCAGTACCAGCAGCAATACCACGGTCACTACCATTACATCGGTCTGGAAGCGCTGGTAACCGAAGCGAATCGCCAGGTCGCCCAGGCCACCGGCACCGACCACACCGGCCATGGCGGTGTACGACACCAGGGTGATGGCCGTTACGGTGATGGCCGCGAAGATGCCCGGGCGGGCTTCCGGCAGCAGCGCACTGGTGATGATCTGGCGGGTGGTGGCGCCCATCGACTGGGTAGCTTCGATGATGCCGCGGTCCACTTCACGCAGGGCCGTTTCCACCAGGCGCGCGAAGAACGGCGTGGCACCTACCACCAGCGGCGGAATGGCGCCGGCAACGCCCAGCGAGGTGCCGGTGATCAGTACGGTGAACGGGATCATCACGATCAGCAGGATGATGAACGGCAGCGAGCGCAGGATGTTCACCACCAGCGACAGCAGCGCATACACGCCCTTTTGCTCGAACATCTGCTTAGGCCCGCAGAGGAACAGCAGCACGCCCAGCGGCAGGCCCAGCAGCACGGTGAAGAACAACGAGCCGAACAACATGATCATGGTATCGACGGTGGCCAGCCAGATTTCGGCCCAGTCGACGTTTGCAAAGAAATTCAGGGCGTCCATCAACGCAGTACCTCCATATGTACGTCAGCTGCCTTGAAGCGGGCGAATGCCGCTTCCATGTCACCGCCGATCAGGGCGAGGGTGAGCTGGCCATAGGGGACATCCTTGATGCGGTCGATACGCCCGGCGAGGATGCTGTAGTCCACACCGGTTTCGCGGGCCACGGTGCCCAGCAGCGGCGCGTAGGTGGCGTCGCCCTGGAAGGTCAGGCGCACGATACGGCCTGGTACATGGGCGAAATCGTCGCGCTGTTCGCCTTCGTCGACTTGCTCGTCCTCCTGGACAAAGCGCTTGGTGGTGGGGTGCTGCGGGTGCAGGAACACATCGGCCACCGAGCCTTGCTCGACGATCTGGCCGGCGTCCATCACTGCCACGCGGTCGCAGACACGGCGGATCACGTCCATTTCATGGGTGATCAGCACGATGGTCAGCTTCAGCTCACGGTTGATCTCGGCCAGCAATTGCAGGACCGAAGCCGTGGTTTGCGGGTCGAGGGCACTGGTAGCCTCGTCGCACAGCAGGATCTTCGGGTTGGTGGACAGGGCGCGGGCGATGCCGACGCGCTGCTTCTGGCCACCGGACAGCTGCGCCGGGTACTTTTTGGCGTGGTCTTGCAGGCCTACACGGGCCAGCAGCTCGGTGACACGTTTGTCGATTTGGCTGCGCGACAGCTCGCCGGCCAGGGTCAGTGGCAGGGCGACGTTGTCGGCGACGGTCTTGGAGGCCAGCAGGTTGAAGTGCTGGAAGATCATCCCGACCTGCTGGCGGAAGCCGCGCAACTGGCTGGCGTTGAACGCGGTGACGTCTTCGCCGTCGACGATGATCTTGCCGCCGGAGGGCTCTTCCAGGCGGTTGATCAGGCGCAGCATGGTGCTTTTGCCGGCGCCGGAATGGCCGATCAGGCCGAACACCTGGCCATCTTCGATGGTCAGGCTGGTCGGATTCAGTGCGGGGATTTCCCTACCGGCAACGCGGTAGGTTTTATGTACCTGTTGGAACTCGATCACGTAGCGAACCTTGTGGGGCGCATGAAATTTGGGTCAGCGGTTAGCTGGGGTCGCGCATTTTAGCCTTTTCCCATAGCTGTTCTTAGCATTTATTTCGTAATGCACCAATCCATCGGGCATATCGCGACAACCGGTAATCCTGATTGAACGCTCGGCAAAGCCTTCCAGTCACTAGTTGAACAAGCCCGCAACGGGCACGCCTGAAGACTGATGAGGAGAGACGACCATGCCCAGCAAGAAAACGGACGCGCCCAAGCAGAGTGAAGCCGCTGGCACCCAGACCCCGGACCGGGCCAATACCAATGCCAAGTTGCAGAGCCTGGAAACCTTCCGCAGCGACGCTACCGGCCAGGCTCTGCGCACCAACCAGGGCGTGAAGATTGCCGACAACCAGAACAGCCTCAAGGCTGGCGCACGAGGGCCGTCGCTGCTCGAAGACTTCATCATGCGCGAGAAGATCACCCACTTCGACCATGAGCGCATCCCGGAGCGCATCGTGCATGCCCGTGGTACCGGGGCGCACGGCTACTTTCAGAGTTATGGCAACCATGCGGATCTGACCAAAGCCGGTTTCCTGCAAGATCCCGACAAGATCACACCGGTGTTTGTACGCTTTTCCACTGTGCAGGGTCCCCGTGGTTCGGGGGATACCGTGCGTGATGTGCGCGGTTTCGCGGTCAAGTTCTATACCGACGAAGGTAACTTCGACCTGGTCGGCAACAACATGCCGGTCTTCTTCATCCAGGATGCCATCAAGTTCCCCGATTTTGTGCATGCGGTCAAACCCGAGCCGCATAACGAGATTCCTACCGGTGGCTCGGCCCACGATACGTTCTGGGATTTCGTTTCGCTGGTGCCGGAGTCGGCCCACATGGTGATGTGGGCCATGTCCGACCGGGCTATCCCGCGCAGCTTGCGCATGATGGAAGGCTTTGGCGTGCATACCTTCCGCCTGATCAACGCCGAGGGCGTGGCCAGTTTCGTCAAGTTCCACTGGAAGCCGCGCCAGGGCGTGCATTCGCTGCTGTGGGACGAGGCGCAGAAACTGGCGGGCAAGGACACTGACTTCCAGCGCCGTGACTTGTGGGAGGCGATCGAGACCGGCGATTACCCGGAATGGGAACTCGGCGTGCAGATCGTGCCGGAGGCCGACGAGCACAAGTTCGACTTCGACTTGTTGGACCCGACCAAGATCATCCCGGAAGAACTGGTGCCCGTAACGCCCTTGGGCAAGATGGTGCTGAACCGTAACCCGGACAATTTCTTTGCCGAGGTCGAACAGGTGGCGTTCTGCCCAGGCCATATCGTGCCTGGAATCGACTTTACCAATGACCCACTGCTACAGGGCCGGCTGTTCTCGTACACCGATACCCAGATCAGCCGCCTGGGCGGGCCGAACTTCCACCAGATCCCGATCAACCGCCCGGTAGCGCCTAACCACAACAACCAGCGTGATGCCCTGCACCAGCACGTCGTGCACAAGGGGCGGGCGTCCTACGAGCCAAACTCGATCGACGGTGGTTGGCCAAAGGAAACCCCGGCAGCGGCGCAGGACGGTGGTTTCGAGAGCTACCAGGAGCGTATCGATGCGCACAAGATTCGTCAGCGCAGCGAGTCGTTCGGTGATCACTTCTCGCAAGCCCGGCTGTTCTTCCAGAGCATGAGCCCGACCGAACAGCAGCACATCATCAAGGCTTACAGCTTCGAGTTGGGCAAAGTGGAGCGCGAACATATCCGCGCCCGGGAAGTGAATGAAATTCTCGCCAATATCGATTTGAAGCTGGCGGCGGCAGTTGCAGCCAACCTGGGCCTGCCTGCGCCGAAAGCGGGTACGGTGCAGGTGAAGGGCAGCCAGCTGGCGCAATCACCGGCCTTGAGCCAGATGAACCACCCAGGTTCGGTGGGTATCAAGGGGCGCAAGATTGCCGTGCTGGTGGCCAATGGCGTGGACGCTGCAAGCGTGGACAAACTGATCAAGGCCCTGGAAGCGCACAGTGCCCGGCCGATGCTGTTGGGGCCGACCTCGGCGCCGGTAAAGGCGACGGATGGCAAGCAACTGCCGGTGGAGGCATCGATGGAGGGGATGCCATCGATCATGTTCGACGGGATTGTCGTGCCATCAGGTAAGGCTTCGACGGATGCCTTGGCAGCCAGCGGGCTAGCCAAACACTTCTTGCTGGAAGGCTACAAGCACCTGAAGGCTATGGTGTTGACCAAGGAACTGGCGACCGGCCTGGGACTTAAGGAAGACAAGGGCTTGCTGCTGGCGGATGACCAAAAAGCCGTGGATGCCTTTGTCAAAGCGGTTGAGGGGCATCGGGTGTGGGAGCGGGAAGCTGCTGCGGAGGCTGTGCCGGCCTAAGGGGCTGCTTTGCAGCCCATCGCCGGCAAGCCAGCTTCCACAGGTACTGCGCAGGCCTTGGGCGTTGTGCGCTACCTGTGGGAGCTGGCTTGCCGGCGATAGGGCTCTAAAGTTTTATTGCGGGTGCGGCACCAAAACCACTTGGGCCGGCAGCGAGCGCTGAATTTCATGCTTCTGCTTCAGCTCGAAACCACTGTCGATCTTGCGCACGCGTTTCTCCAGCAAGGTCTTCAGCCAAGGGGCATCGTCCGTACGCGGCACCTGGAACACCACTTCGCAGCCATAGCTCACCACGTCGGCGGCAATGTCATCGAGCTGGCGGCGCATGGCGCGGCTGTCGGTGGTCTTCAAGGCCACCACCGTGCTTGGCGCTGTAGGGTCGATGATGCGTGCCTTGGGCTTCGCTTCAGCAGCTTTCAAGGCAGCTTCTGCCTTCTCCAGCTCGGCCTTGCGTGCCTGGGACAGGGGATCGCCACCGGTCACCGCCGGGGCTTGCGGCATCAGTGCACGGGCACGGGCCAGGGCGGTAGCTGCTGCGTTCACATCGCCCTTTTGCAGGACGATCTGACTGCGTTGCAGATAGGCTTCGGCCAACTGACGCTGGTATTGCTCCAGGCGCGCGTCATCCGGCGACTGGGCCTGAAGGGCTGCCAGCTGGTCTTCGGCGGTGGCCAGCTCATTGCTGGCGATGTTTTGTTGCAACTGCTGCCAGGCATCGGCTTGGGCAGGTACAGCGGCCTGTTCGACCGGCGCGCTGGAGCAAGCAGCCAGGAACAGGGAAAACGCGGCAACAAGCAGATAACGGGAGGCGAACGGCTTCATTCCTGCGACTCTCTATTTGCGCAAAAAGCGAGCAAGTCTACACCCAGGTGCGCACGCTCGAAAACAGGTCTTACAGACCCTTTACCCGGCAAAAGGTTGCAAGGCGTGCCATCACACGCCCTGTCTTTCAGCGTTTTGGCAGGGCCAGGCTCAGCAAGAATAGCACCGCCGCGCAGACCACGATCGACGGGCCGGCGGGGGTATCCTTGAACCAGGACATGGCCAGGCCACCGCAAACGGCGGTAACGCCGAGCAGGCTGGCGCCCAGGGCCATCTGCTCGGGGGAGCGTGCGTGACGTTGCGCCGCAGCGGCGGGGATGATCAGCAGCGAAGTGATCAGCAATACACCGACGATCTTCATGGCGACGGCAATCACCACCGCAATCAGCAGCATCAATGCCATGCGCAGGCCCGCAACGGGCAGGCCTTCGACCATCGCCAGTTCTTCGTGCACGGTAACTGCCAGCAACGGCCGCCACAGCACGGCGAGCAGCAGCAGGACCAGCGCACTGCCGCCGAGAATCCAGGCGAGGTCGGTGGTGCTGATGGCTAGCAGGTCGCCGAACAGGTAGGCCATCAGGTCGATGCGCACATCGTGCATGAAGCTCAGTACCACCAGGCCCAGCGACAGGGTACTGGGGGCGAGGATGCCCAGCAGCGTGTCGGAGGCCAGCGGTTGGCGCTGTTGCAAGGTGACCAGCAGGATTGCCAGCAACAGGCAGCCCACGGTTACCGCCAAGGCCGGGCTTACGTCCAGCACGAAACCCATTGCCACGCCCAGCAGCGCGGCGTGGGACAGCGTATCGCCGAAATACGCCATGCGCCGCCACACCACGAAAGAGCCGAGTGGGCCCGCAACTACTGCCAGGGACAAACCCGCAAGCAAGGCGTAAAGAAGAAAATCAGCCATGCTTGCAGTGCTCTCCGTGAACATGGGTGCCGGGGGCGACGACCGAGCCGTGCAGGTCGTGGCTGTGGTCGTGATGGTGGTGGTAAACGGCCAGGCTCGGGGCGTTCTGGCCGAACAGTTCGACGAAGGCCGGGTCGTTGCTGACTTGCTCCGGGTGGCCCGAGCAGCACACGTGGCGGTTCAGGCACACCACCTGGTCGGTGGCGCTCATCACCAGGTGCAGGTCGTGGGACACCATCAGCACGCCGCAGCCGTGGCGGTCGCGCAGGCGGGTGATGAGGTTGTACAGCTCGGTCTGGCCGACCACATCCACGCCCTGCACCGGCTCGTCGAGCACCAGCAACTGAGGTTCGCGCAGCAGCGCACGGGCCAGCAGCACGCGCTGCATCTCGCCGCCGGAAATAGTCTGGATCGGGCTGTCGATGACCTGCTCGGCACCCACTTCCTGCAACGCCGACAAGGCTGCCGCGCGGTCTACGCCGGGCACCAAGCGCAAGAAGCGCAGCACCGACAGCGGCAGTGTGGCATCGACCTGGATCTTCTGCGGCATGTAGCCAATACGCAGTTTCGGCTTGCGCCACACCTTGCCGCGATGCGGCTTGAGCAACCCGAGCACGGCGCGCACCAGGGTGGTTTTGCCCGCCCCGTTGGGGCCGATCAGGGTGACGATCTGGCCGGGTGCCACCGACAGGTCGATGCTGTCGAGTACTGCCTCGCCGGCAAAGGTAACGCCCACCTGTTCCAGGCGGATCAGCGCATCGCTCATGCCGCGCTCCGGCAGTTGCCGCACAGGCCGACCACTTCTACGGTCTGGGTCTCGACCATGAAGCCCACGCCCTTGGCGCTGTTGATGATGGCCTCGCTGATGCTGCTTTGCTCCAGCTCGATGGCCACATGGCAGGCCCGGCAGATCAGGAACTGGCCTTGGTGCACGTGCTCGGGGTGGCTGCAGCCGATGAAGGCGTTGAGCGAGGCGATGCGGTGCACCAGGCCGTTTTCCAGCAGGAAGTCCAGCGCGCGGTACACCGTAGGCGGGGCGGCGCGGCGGCCGTCCTGCTCGCTGAGCACGGCGAGGATGTCGTAGGCGCCCAGCGGCTTGTGGCTTTGCCACACCAGTTCCAGCACACGGCGGCGCAGCGCGGTCAGGCGCAGGCCCTGGCGGGTGCACAAGGCGTCGGCTTCAGCCAGTGCGCTGTGTACGCAATGGGAGTGATCGTGAGGACGGTTGGCCAGCGGCGTGATGGACATGGGCAGCGACGGTTCTGGATGGAGACGTTATTATGTTACCTGTTTCTGACGACTCGAGTATCCACCGTGTCCCGATTCCTAGCCCTGTTTGTCGCTTTCATCGCATTTTCTGCCCAGGCCGATGTGCGTGTGCTCACCAGTATCAAACCCCTGCAGCAGATTGCCGCCGCCGTGCAGGATGGCGTTGGCAGCCCTGACGTGCTGTTGCCGCCAGGCGCTTCACCCCACCACTACGCGCTGCGCCCTTCCGACGTGCGGCGGGTAGGCGATGCCGACTTGCTGTACTGGATCGGCCCGGACATGGAGAACTTCCTGCCACGGGTGCTGGGCAGCCGCAGCAAGCCCACGGTGGCCGTGCAGTCGCTGACGGGCATGAAGTTGCGTCATTTTGGCGAGGACAGCCACTCCCATGAGGAAGAGGATCACGACGACCATGACCACGATCACCGCCCGGGCAGCCTCGATGCACATTTGTGGCTGTCGTCGGTCAATGCGCGGGTAATCGCGGCGAAAATGGCCACTGACCTGGCTCAGGTTGACCCGGCCAACGCTGCCCGCTACCAGAGCAACCTCAAGGCGTTCGATGCGCGCCTGGATGCGATGGATGGGCGAATCAAGGCGCGAGTGGCCAGTATCGCCGGCAAGCCGTACTTCGTGTTCCACGAAGCGTTCGACTACTTCGAGGCCGAGTACGGCCTGAAACACACGGGCGTGTTCAGCGTGGCCTCCGAGGTGCAGCCGGGCGCGCAGCATGTTGCTGCCATGCGCAAGCGCCTGCAGGAAGTGGGTAAAACCTGTGTGTTCAGCGAACCGCCGCTGCGACCACGACTGGCCGAGACCCTGACCGCCGGGTTGCCGGTGCGCCTGGCCGAGCTGGATGCCTTGGGCGGTACCGACCCGGTGGATGGCAAGGGCTATGAGCGCTTGCTGGAGAAGTTGGGCGGTGACCTGGTTGGGTGTCTGGAACAGCTGTAAGCCTGTTCCGGCCTATTCGCGGGTAAACCCGCTCCCACAGAGATAGCGCTAGTCTCAAGCCTATCGCTGTACCTGTGGGAGCGGGTTCACCCGCGAAGAAGCAGACCCGGTATCAGAGGGCGAACGGCAGGTGCAAAGCCACCTGCTGGCGCTGTGCCAGACGCACCTCGAACTCGCTCGGGTCATGGATCATCACATCCATCCCGGCAAACGATTCCGCCGCAATCAGGCGCGACAGCCAGAAGCGCACGCACCCTACCCGCAACATTTCCGGCCACAGCTCGGCCTCGGCCGCCGTGAACGGCCGCAGCGCCGCATAGGCCGCCAGCAGCGCCTGGGCGCGTGGCACATCGATCGCGCCGTGTTCATCCAGGCACCAGTCGTTCACGGTGATGGCGATGTCATACAGCATCGGCCCCGAGCAGGCGTTGTAAAAGTCGATCACACCGGTCAGGTGGGTGCCTTCGAACATCACGTTGTCGCGGAACAGGTCGGCATGCAGGTTGGCCCGTGGCAAGGCCAGGATCTGCGCCTTGTGCGCGGTGATTTCATCCAGCGCCGGCTGCAGCAGTGCGGCTTGCCCGGCAGTCAGGCGTGGCAGCAGCTCGGCACCCGAGGCCAGCATCCAGTCCAGGCCACGGTCGGTGCGGCGCTCGATGATGTGCTCGCGGGTGGCCAGGTGGATGTGCGCCAGCAGCTCGCCGACCTGGGCGCAGTGCTGGTTGTTCGGCGCTTTGATGTGCTTGCCCGACAGGCGTGGTTGCAACAGCGCAGGCTTGCCGCACAGCTCGCGCAGGCCATTGCCGTCGCGGTCACGAATGGCATAGGGCACCGGCATGTCGGCAGCGTGCAGGGTGTCGAGCAGCTCGATGAAGAACGGCATGTCCTCGCTCGGCCCACGCTCGATCAGCGTCAGGACGAACTCCCCCTGTTCGAGGCTGACGAAGAAATTGCTGTTCTCGGTGCCGGCGGCAATGCCCTGGAAGTCGAGCAAACGGCCCAGCTCGTACGGCGCCAGAAAGGTTTCCAGCTCAGGCCGGGTCACGGGGGTGAAGACTGACATGATGAAAAATTGCCCATACGGGCACTTCCGCCGGGAAGTGCCGGGTTGATGTGAACGGTGCGCGTCAGATTACCACTCGAAGATCTTCCAGGACGGAATCAGCATGTCCGGCTGGTCGGAACGAATGAAATTGCCATCAGAGCCATCGGCGCGTACCAGGAAATAAGGCTTGCCGTTTTTCGGCGTGATCTTGATCGCATACAGGAAGCCGTTCTGCCGGTATTCCTGGATGGTTTTGTCGCCTTCCGTGCGAATGGTCACCTCGGGATCGGCCGAGGGGGCGTCGTCCGCCGCCAGGGTAACGACAGGCATGGTTGCCAACAGGCCGAGCAGTAACAGGCGATTGAGTGTACGCATGATAACCTAGTCCCTTTGTCGTCAATGATTCTGGCTATTCTAGCGCCGGACCCGTCGAAAAGGTTGATTCTGCTCATGAGCCAAGCGCCCCTCGTCCTGGTGGACGGTTCCTCCTACCTGTACCGCGCTTTCCACGCGCTGCCGCCGCTGACCACGTCCAAGGGCATGCCGACCGGTGCGGTGAAGGGTGTGCTGAACATGCTCAAGAGCCTGCGCAAGCAATACCCCGACAGCCTGTTCGCGGTGGTGTTCGACGCAAAAGGCGGCACATTCCGCGATGCCATGTTCGCCGAGTACAAGGCCAACCGCCCCAGCATGCCCGACGACCTGCGCGTGCAGGTCGAGCC
This sequence comes from Pseudomonas sp. LAIL14HWK12:I1, assembly GCF_003202095.1. Classification (NCBI taxonomy): domain Bacteria; kingdom Pseudomonadati; phylum Pseudomonadota; class Gammaproteobacteria; order Pseudomonadales; family Pseudomonadaceae; genus Pseudomonas; species Pseudomonas sp. LAIL14HWK12:I1. The sequence continues at coordinate 43,038 of NZ_QJKG01000002.1, read as the reverse complement.
GCTGCATGCCAGCGTGAGGGCGCTGGGCTACCCGTTGCTGTGCGTCGAGGGTGTCGAGGCTGACGACGTCATCGGCACCCTGGCCCGCAGCAGCGCGGCCCAAGGGCGCCCGGTGATCATCTCGACCGGTGACAAGGACATGGCGCAGCTGGTGGACGGGCACATTACCTTGGTCAACACCATGACCGGAAGCGTGCTGGACGTGGCTGGCGTGCACGAGAAATTTGGCGTCGGCCCGGAACACATCATCGACTTCCTCGCCCTGATGGGCGACAAGGTCGACAACATTCCAGGCGTGCCGGGTGTGGGCGAAAAGACCGCCGTGGGCCTGCTGACCGGCATCGGCGGCGGCCTCAGCGACTTGTACGCCAACCTGGACAAGGTCCCGGCGCTGGCCATTCGCGGCGCCAAGACCTTGCCGGCCAAGCTGCAAGAGCACCGCGATGCGGCGTTCCTGTCCTATGAACTGGCCACCATCAAGGTCGACGTGCCGCTGGATGTCGAAGTGGATGCACTGGTGTGCGGCGAGCCGGACCGTGAAGCGCTGCTGGCGCTATACACCGAGATGGAGTTCAAGAGCTGGGTCGCCGAGGTGCAGCGTGACGCGGCCAAGGCCGGTGATGACGTGGCACCGGTAGAGGCGCCAGCCGCCAAGGCCGAGCCCAGGTACGAGACCATCCTCGACCAGGCCCGTTTCGATGCCTGGCTGGAGAAGCTGCGCCAGGCGCCGTTGTTTGCCTTCGACACCGAGACCACCGGCCTGGACGCCCAGCAGGCACAGCTGGTTGGCCTGTCGTTCGCCGTCGAGCCACATGAAGCAGCCTATGTGCCCTTGGCCCACGATTACGAAGGCGCGCCGGCCCAGCTGGACCGCGAGGCCGTGCTGCTCGCCCTGAAGCCGCTGCTGGAAGACCCGGCCAAGGCCAAGGTCGGGCAGAACGCCAAGTACGACATCAACATCCTGGCCAACGGCTCGCCTGCCATCGACATGCGCGGCGTGGCGTACGACACCATGCTCGAGTCGTATGTGCTGAACTCCACGGCTACCCGCCACGACATGGACAGCCTGGCGCAGAAGTACCTCGACCACACCACCATCGCCTTCGAGGATATCGCCGGCAAGGGCGCCAAGCAGCTCACCTTCAACCAGATCCACCTGGACAAGGCCGGTCCGTATGCCGCCGAAGATGCCGACATCACCCTGCGCCTGCATCACGCCCTGCAAGCGCGCCTGGCGCAGACGCCGAGTGTGCAGCCGGTGCTGATGGACATCGAAATGCCGTTGGTGCCGGTGCTGGCCAAGATCGAGCGCCAGGGTGCGTTGGTCGATGCCGCACTGCTGCAGGTACAGAGTGGTGAACTGGGCGTGAAGATGGCCGAGCTGGAACAGCGCGCCTATGAGCTGGCCGGTGAGGAATTCAACCTCGGCTCGCCCAAGCAGCTGGGTTCGATCCTCTACGACAAGCTGGGCATGCCGGTGCTGAGCAAGACGGCCAAAGGCCAGCCATCCACTGCCGAAGCCGTGCTCGACGAGCTGGCCGTACAAGGCTACCCGCTGCCCGAAGTGCTGATGCAGTACCGCAGCCTGAGCAAGCTCAAGAGCACCTACACCGACAAGCTGCCGGGCCAGATCAACCCGCGCACCGGGCGTATCCATACCTCCTACCAGCAGGCGGTAGCTGCCACCGGCCGGCTGTCGTCCAGCGACCCGAACCTGCAGAACATCCCGATCCGCACTGCCGAAGGCCGTCGTATTCGTCAGGCCTTCATCGCCAGCCCCGGTTACAAGCTGCTGGCGGCGGACTATTCGCAGATCGAGCTGCGCATCATGGCCCACCTCGCCAAGGACGAAGGCTTGTTGCACGCCTTCCGCAATGACTTGGACGTGCACCGCGCCACGGCCGCGGAAGTGTTCGGTGTGGCCCTGGAAGACGTCACAACCGACCAACGCCGCAAGGCCAAGGCCATCAACTTCGGCCTGATCTATGGCATGAGCGCCTTCGGCCTGGCCAAGCAGATCGGTGTCGACCGCAAACAGTCGCAGGATTACATCGACCGTTACTTCGCCCGCTACCCGGGCGTGCTGGCCTACATGGAGCGCACCCGCGCCCAGGCCGCCGAGCAAGGCTTTGTCGAAACCTTGTTCGGCCGCAGGCTGTACCTGCCGGACATCAACGCCAAGAACCCGGCCCTGCGCAAAGGCGCCGAGCGCACGGCGATCAACGCGCCGATGCAAGGCACCGCGGCCGACATCATCAAGCGGGCCATGGTCAATGTGGACAACTGGCTGAGCGAGAGCGGGCTGGATGCCCGGGTGATCCTGCAGGTACACGACGAACTGGTACTTGAGGTGCGTGAAGACCTGGTTCAGCAGGTGAAAGATGAAATTCGCCAGCACATGAGCAAGGCGGCGGAACTGGATGTGCCGCTGCTGGTGGAAGCAGGAATTGGCGCGAATTGGGACGAAGCTCACTGATTGAGCGGGGAAAGCTGTGTAGGATCTGCGACGTAGTGACGCGGATCCTGGCACCGCTCAGTGCCATGGGTGCTGAAGTTTCATGAAACTATCGCAAATAGTTTTCAAGGCTTTGGAACTAAACCGGTGAAGCGGAACTCAGAGTAACTGAATGGCTGGTGAAGCCCTTCGATGCTCCTATGTTGTGTTAAGTGTTGGCAGATATCTGGACCCCGCCCTAGCGGTCCGGACTTGGACCCCGAACTTCCCCCTCCCCATACGAAGTCCGGGGTTTTTTTTGCCCGGAATTTGACTTGAACCTGGCGAAGTACACTGTGGGAGCGGGCTGGCCCGCAAACCTGGGCGAAGCCCAGGCCATGCTCCGCGCTGGAATCTTCGCGGGCAAGCCCGCTCCCACAGGGATGCTCTAGTCTTAGGCTACCGGCTTGTCTTCCAGCTCCATCCAGTCTGCCAGCACCCTGTAGGCGTCTTCCACGCCCAGGCGCTTGGGCGCCGAGAACAGCTGGATGGTCACGCCATCACCCCAGCCCTTGCGGATTTCCGACTGCACTTTGAGCAGGGTGTTCTTGCCCGCGCCGTGGGTCAGCTTGTCAGCCTTTGTCAGCAGGATGTGCATCGGCATGCTGCTGGCCTTGGCCCAGTCGAGCATCATTTTGTCGAAGTCGGTCATCGGGTGGCGCACGTCCATCATCAGGATCACGCCACGCAGGCACTCACGGCTGCCCAGGTAGGCTTCCAGGTGTTTCTGCCAGTGCTGCTTGAGCGGAATCGGCACTTTTGCATAACCGTAGCCCGGCAGGTCGACCAAACGCCGTTCATCGTCCAGACTGAAGAAATTCAACAGCTGGGTGCGCCCGGGGGTTTTCGAGGTACGCGCCAGGCTGGCATGAGTCAGGGTGTTGAGGGCGCTGGATTTGCCGGCGTTGGAGCGGCCGGCGAAAGCCACCTCGTAACCCTGGTCGTCCGGGCATTGTTCGACCTTGGCTGCGCTGAGGGCGAATTTGGCTTTCTGGCAGAGGCCGAGGATGGGGTTCTTGACTTGCATGGGATATCCGATGTGGGTGTTGCCTGACTCTGAAGGCCCGAGCCTGGCAAGCGGTGTCGTTTCCGTTTGGATGGCGGAAGTATATAATGCCCCAGTTTTTGTGTGCTCATTCTCCCAGCGAAGGGGAAGGAGCATGGGGTGTCGAACAATAGCTCGCGCAACAGAACGCAGCGCGGCCCCCAACCCTGAAGGTCGTTCCGCATGGCGAAATGGCTGCTTGCTGTCGGTATGTTCCTGCCGGTTTTCAGCGCACAGGCTACACAGGATCCCGAGGTGTTGTACAACCGCACGTGTGCGGCCTGTCACACCGGGCAGTTGCCACAGGCACCCAGACGGGGTGACCGGGCAGCATGGGAGCCAAGGCTGGCGCAAGGCATGGAGGTACTGGTGAAGCACGTGACCCAGGGTTTCAAGGCTATGCCGCCGCGTGGATTGTGCATGGACTGCAGTGCCGAGGACTACCGTTTGGTCATCCTTTGGATGAGCGGCAGTCCCGATACATAACATTTCACCCTTAGCCGTGTTGGATTAGCTGATGAACAAACTAGTCGTGAGTCTGCTGTTGACCCTGGGTGTCGCAGGTGCGGCCACTGCTGCGCAACCTATCAAAGGCGATGCCGCCGCCGGCCAGGCCAAGACGGCCGTTTGTGGCGCCTGCCACAACCCCGACGGCAACAGCCTGGCACCGAACTTCCCTAAATTGGCCGGCCAAGGCCAGCGTTACCTGGAAAAACAACTGCACGACATCAAGTCGGGCAAGCGCACCGTGCTGGAAATGACCGGCATGTTGGCCGCGTTCAGCGACCAGGACCTGGCTGACATTGCCGCCTACTTCGCCAGCCAGAAAGGCAGCGTGGGGGCCGCCGATCCCAAGCTGGTCGAGCGTGGCCGTGCGCTGTTCAACGGCGGCGACCTGGAAAAAGGCATGCCGGCCTGCACAGGCTGCCACTCACCGAATGGCGCGGGCATCGCCCTGGCTGGCTTCCCGCACCTGGGCGGGCAGCATTCGCAGTACGTGACCAAGCAGCTCACGGACTTCCGCGAAGGCAACCGCACCAACGATGGCGATGCGATGACCATGCGCACCATCGCCGGCAAGCTGAGCAACCACGACATCGAAGCGTTGGCCAGCTACATCCAGGGCCTGCATTAACTTTCAGTTAATGTTGTAGGCCAATGATGAAAGGGCGGCCGGGCCGCCCTTTTTTCAGTCCGCAGCCGTTACACTACAGAACTCGAGCCCTTCCCGGCCTGTCCTAGTGCAGGTCGCGTCGTGGCGACCCATGACTGCTCAGGAGTAAAGCATGCGTAAACTGATTCTCAGCGCTGCGCTGGTCGCCGCCAGCGTGTTCGGTATGACTGCCGTCCAGGCCGCCGAGCCTGTCGCCGGCAAGGAATACATCGAGCTGAGCAACCCTGTTCCGGTTTCCGTGCCTGGCAAAGTCGAAGTGGTCGAGCTGTTCTGGTACGGCTGCCCACATTGCTACCACTTCGAACCGGTCATCAACCCATGGGTCGAAAAACTGCCCAAGGACGTCAACTTCAAGCGCGTACCGGCCATGTTCGGCGGCCCATGGGACGCCCACGGCCAGATGTTCCTCACCCTCGAAGCCATGGGCGTCGAGCACAAGGTTCACGCGGCGGTGTTCGATGCCATCCAGAACCAACACAAACGCCTGACCGACAAGAACGACATGGCCGACTTCCTCGCCACCCAAGGCGTGGACAAGGACAAGTTCCTCGCCACCTTCGACTCATTCGCCATCAAGGGCCAGGTCAACCAGGCCAAAGAGCTGGCGAAAAAGTACGAAATCACCGGCGTACCGAGCATGGTCGTCAACGGCAAGTACCGCTTCGACCTGGGCACCGCTGGCGGGCCGGAAGGCGTGCTGAACGTTGCCGACCAGCTGATCGACAAGGAGCGCGCCGCTAAGTAAGCGGCGTAACCCATGCCCCGCTTCCGAGCCACGCGTGGCATTGGCCTGCACCAGCCGCAGGTCAACGAGCATCACCTGCAGGCCTCTGGCCTGCCCGAGGATGGTCGGCTGCGGCTGCTCAGTTTCAATATTCAGGTTGGCATCAGCACCGAACGCTACCGGCATTATCTGACCCGCAGCTGGCAGCACTTGCTGCCGCATAACGGGCGTGCCGGCAACCTGCAGAAAATCGGCGAACTGCTGGGCGACTTCGACCTGGTGGCCTTGCAGGAAGCCGACGGTGGCAGCCTGCGCTCGGGTTACATCAACCAGGTCGAGCTCCTGGCTCAATTGGGGGCCTTCCCCTACTGGTACCAGCAACTCAACCGCAACCTCGGGCGTTTCGCCCAGCACAGCAATGGCGTGCTCAGCCGCCTGAAGCCGCAGGTGCTCGAAGACCACCCGTTGCCAGGCCCGGCCGGCCGTGGGGCGATCCTGGTGCGTTTTGGTGAGGGCGAGGATGCGTTGATCGTGGTGATGATGCACCTGGCGCTCGGCGCCAGGACGCGTGCCCTGCAACTGGGTTATATCCGCGAGCTGATTGGTGGTTATCGTCATCAGGTGCTGATGGGCGACATGAACACCCATGCCACCGACCTGCTGGAGCACTCGCCGCTGCGCGACCTGGGCCTGATTGCCCCGCAAGTCGAGGCCACCTTCCCCAGCTGGCGACCACAGCGTTGCCTGGACCATATCCTGCTCAGCCCAAGCCTCACGCTGGAGCGTGTCGAGGTGCTGGCGCGGCCAATTTCCGACCACCTTCCCGTTGCAGTCGAGATTCGATTGCCTGATGCATTGACTGTGGATACGCTGCCGGTCTTGAGCTAATTGCCATCACCGTTTGCGGACCCGGGCATGACTGAAGACGCTGAGCGCTGGAAAGAAAAATACCTTAAAAGCATCGAGCAGCAAGAAAAGCTCGAACGCCGGTGGGACGCCCGTCTCGACCTGCTTCGTCGTGGCCTGGTGCGCAGCAGCCTGGCTGCGGAAGGCAGTGACAAGGTGGTGGACGCGTGCATGAAGGAAATGCGCGAAGTCATCCGCAGTGACAACATGGACGCCGGCCTCGCCGGTTTGATCCCGCGCCTTGAAAAGGCGGTGCTGGACTCCGAACAGCGCCGCGAAACCCGCATGAACCAGGTCAGCGATGCGCTCGCCGCGCTGGTTGGCCAATTGCAAGGTCTGTCGCTGCCCAGCGATATCTCGCGTCCGCTGAAAAAACTGGCGAAGAAGCTCGAGGGTGGAGTTGCCCAGTCCCGCGATCTGCCGCCGCTGCTGGGCGAGTTGAGTGGTTTGCAGGGCCGTGCCCTGTCGGCGCTTGGTAAAACGGAGGATGAAGCCCGGCCTGGTTTCTTGCAGCGCTTGTTCGGTAGCCGCGAGGATGACCCGCAAGGCGAGCCAGTCCCTGAGCCGGTGGCAGTGCCTGCTGCCGAAGCGCCGCCTCAGGTTGCGCAGCCCCCTCTTGAAGCCCCGCAGCCCGACGATGTGGATGCGCTGCAACCGTTGCCGGCCCCTGTCACCGAAGCGACCGTAGCGGCGGAACCCGAGCCGGAGCTACAGGGCCCAGCGCTGATCGAAACGGCTGAAACACTCGCCGTCCCGCACCCGCTGCAGGAGGACGTACTGGAGCCTGACGCGACCGCCAGCGAACCTATGGCAGCAGCACAACCGGCACCCACGCTCGAAGAGACGTTCGGCGAAGATGGCCCCTATGCCCTGCCCTATGCCGTCGAGCCACCCTACAGCCAGGTTGCCGCGCACATCGAGCAGACCCTGATCGGCCTGCTTGATGACCTCAGCCTGCCCGAGCGGCACAAGGCCCAGGCGCTGGAAATGCGCGAGCGGGTTGCCCGTGGCCTGAACTGGTACGAGCTGATCCCGGTGCTGGATGACCTGGCTGTGCTGATGCTGGCAATAACCGACAGCGGCCAGCACGAATTCGAAACCTACCTGCAACAGCTCAACGAACGCCTGGAAGGCTTCCAGAGCCACCTGCAGGAGGCCAGCGCCGGCCATGCCGACAACAGCAGCGCTGCCCGCGAACTGGATACCCAGCTGCGCGAGCACGTCGACGGCTTGCAAAGCAGCGTGCAAGGCGCCGCCGATGTGGACAGCCTCAAGCACATCCTGGAAAACCGGCTGGAAGGCCTATTGGTCACCATGGACGAGCACAAGCTTGAGCGTGATCGCCGCGAGCAGGAGCTGGCAGGGCGCCTGCAAGGCTTGTCGGAACGGGTGGCGAACATGGAGCATGAAGCGCTCGGCTACCGTGAACACCTGGAAGAGCAACGGCAAAAAGCCCTGCTCGACCCGCTCACCGGCTTGCCCAATCGTGCGGCCTGGAGCGAGCGGGTAGAACGCGAAATACTCGAATGGCAAGAGGCCGGCGGCCATCTGGCCATGGCGATTCTCGACCTGGACCACTTCAAGCGCATAAACGACAGCTATGGGCACCTGGCCGGGGACAAGGTGCTCAAGATTGTTGCTGACCAGCTGCGCAAACGCCTGCGTGGTCGTGACTTCATTGCCCGTTTCGGGGGCGAAGAGTTTGTCCTGTTACTGCCGCAGACTTCACCCGCGGCAGCGGCCCAGATGGCGGAAGTACTGCGCGCCACGGTGGAGGCCTGCCCGTTCCACTTCAAGGGCGAGCGGGTGGTGATCACCACCTCTATCGGCCTGGGGGCGTTTCGCTCTGGCGAGCGTGGCGACCAGGTGCTCAAGCGCGCCGATGCGGCGCTGTACCGGGCCAAGGAGCTGGGACGTAACCGCGTCGAGCAGAGCTAGCGTTTGCTAACACTGATCCACGGTAAGCGCGGCCATGGGGAGCACGTTATACTGTAGCCCTCATTCGCTGAGGCCACTGACGTGCTTTCCACGCTTAAAAAAACGCTGATTTGCTTTTTGCTGTTGTCTGTTGCCGGATGTTCGACGGGGTTGCGCATCGACCGCAGCCACCCCTCGGCCAACCAGGACAACCGCATCCAGTTCGTTGTACTGCATTACACCAATGCATCCCTGGAGCGCTCCCTGGCGTTGCTTACCCAGGGTGAGGTCAGCAGCCATTACCTGATCGGCGACGGTCCGGCCACGGTGTATCAACTGGTGGATGAAAACCGTCGTGCCTGGCATGCCGGCGACAGCCAATGGCAGGGGCGCACCTGGCTGAACTCGTCGTCCATCGGGATCGAGATCGTCAACCCGGGCTTCACCGACACGCCGAATGGCCGGGTCTGGCACCCTTATAGCGAAGCGCAGGTTCAGTCGCTGATCGCGCTGCTCAAGGACATCGTCAAACGTAACAACATCGAGCCTCGGCACATCATTGGTCACAGTGATATCGCACCATCACGCAAGCTGGACCCGGGGCCGCTGTTCCCATGGAAGCGCCTGGCCGATGCCGGGCTGGGTATCTGGCCTGATGCCAATGCCGTGGCGCGCCAACAGGCCTACTTCAGCGTCAACCCGCCAAGCGTGGGCTGGTACCAGCAGGAACTGGCGCGGTTTGGCTACCAAGTCGAGCAGACCGGGGTGCTGGATGTCGCCACCCGCCACGTGATTGCTGCGTTCCAGATGCGCTTCCGTCCCCAGCGCTTCGACGGCATGCCCGATGCGCAGACGGCAGCGATGCTGCAGGTGCTCAACCGGATGCGTTGAGCCCGCAGCGAGGCGCTAAACGGCGAGGATGATTCTTGATCCAGTTGCTATACCTTGGTAATCAACTGGATGCCTTCGATGTCAGCTCTCATTTCTACGCTGCGCCAATTTTTTTACCGTCCCTGGATGCTGGCCACCTTGGCAGCATTGGCCAGCGCAGCACTTTTGCTTACTGCCAGCATCGGCATTGCCCTGCAGCAGATGAAGCAAAGCGAGAGCGAACAGATGAACGCCCAGGGCGAGCGTTTTCTCGACCGCCTCGAGCAGGTATTCGGCCAGTTGCGCGAAGGGGTCGACCTGCTGCAGGCCCAACCCTTGCGTGGCTGCAGCCCGGCGATGTTGGCGGCGTTGCAGCAGGTTGGCCTGAGTTCGCGGTTCATTTATGAAGCGGCCTATGTGGATGGTGACGTCGCCTGCTCCAACCGTGGCGATGAGCGGGCATTCGAGCCTTTGCGGGCACCCGACATCCAAGGGCCGACCTACAGCTACTGGTTGAACACCACGACCGAGCCGAACGAGAACCTGGCTGCGTTGATGCTGGGCCGGGGCAAGTTCGTGGTCTCCACCTCGCGTGGGCACCTGACCGACGTGGTCGACCTGCCACCGGGCGGCAGCCTGGTAGTGGTGCTGGACAACGGTGCCCGCGCCATACCCGTGCTCGGCCCGCCACAGGTGTGGCCGCCGCCCTCGGCCTGGTCGACCAGCCACAAGTCGTTGCTCGAACTCAGTGACCGGCTGATCTACCGCATGCCCACCAAGTCGCCGGATTACCAATTGGTGCTGATTGCCCCACGGGCCAGCCTGCCGTTGAGAATGAATGGCATGCTCTGGCTGCTGTTCCCTGGCAGCGTGTTGGCTGCCTGCTGCATCGGCTGGCTGGTGCTGCAGTTGATCCTGCAACGGCGGTCGATGAGCTCGGAGTTGCAGAATGCCTTGCGCCGTGGAGAGCTGCAGGTGCTCTACCAGCCGATCTTCGAACTCGACACACGGCGCTGTGTAGGCGCCGAGGCTCTGGTGCGCTGGCGCCGCCCGGATGGCACGCTGACCAGCCCGGACCTGTTTATCCCATTGGCGGAAAACACCGGGCAGATATGTCAGATCACTGACTTTGTCCTGCAGCGCGTCCTCGAACAGCTGGGGCAGCTGCTGCGGTCGCACCCCAAACTGTACATATCGGTGAACCTGGCCGCCTGCGATGTGATGGTGCCGCGTATTGGCCGGGTGGCGGCGCGCCTGCTGGCCCTGCACCGGGTGGCCGCTAGCCAGATTGCGTTCGAGGTGACCGAGCGCGGCTTGATCGACGTGGTGGTGGCACGTGACAACCTGCAGGCGCTACGCGCCGTGGGGCATCAGGTGCTGATCGACGACTTCGGTACCGGCTATTGCAGCCTGGCCTATCTGCAAACCCTGCCGGTGGATTGCCTGAAGATCGACAAGGCCTTCATCGATGCGCTGGGCCACGATGCCGCCAGCAGCGGGGTTGCCCCGCATATCATTCGCATGGCCCATGACCTGCACCTGCGGGTGATTGCCGAAGGCATCGAATGCGAGGACCAGGCGGTGTTGCTGAACAGTGAAGGGGTCAATTACGGCCAGGGCTGGCTGTTTGCCCGACCGCTAAACGCCCGGCAGTTTGCCGAGCTGGTGACCCGCGGGCAGTTGCCGCGTCGGGTTGAACATTGAGAAGTCCTGCGCCTGCGAAGAGGCCGGCACAGGCGATACTCAAACTGGCAGCGCCATGTAGAACTGTGTCCCCTGCCCTGGCCGGGAAAACACGCCCATGCGCCCGCCATGCAGCTGCACGATTTCCTTGCACAGCGCCAATCCTAGCCCTGCACCGCCCTTCTTGCGCCCTACCTGTACAAACGGCTCGAAAATGCGCCCTTGCTGCCCATAGGCAATCCCTTCGCCTGTGTCCTCGACGCTGATGATCACCCGCTCGGCATGCCGCCGCGCATGCAGGCGGATGCGCCCGCCGTTGGCGGTATGGCGGATGGCGTTGTGCAGCAGGTTGTCCAGAACCCGATCAAGTTGCGCAACGTCGGCCTGAATACGCGGGAGCGGTGGTTCAAGTGCCTTGACCAGTTCAACCTGCTTGTTTGCCGCCTGTTCGGCAAAACGCAGTTGTGCGCGCTCCAGCAATTCGTCGATGGCACAGGGGGCCAGGTCGAGTTTCTGCAGCCCGCTCTGGTAACGAGAGAAGTTGAGCAGGTCGTTGATCAGTTGGGTAAGCCGCTGCATTTCTTCGCCGATGGTTTCCAGCAAGTCATTCTCGCGTGCCTCAGGCGGAAACTTGACTCGCTCGCGCAACAGCCCGAAGGCCATGTGCATGCCGGTTACCGGGGTGCGCAGTTCGTGGGACGCGCGCAGTACGAACTCACTGCGCACGCGTTCGAAGGCCCGTTGCTCGGTCACATCGTGCAGCACCATCACCGCGCCAAGGATCGGCCCTTGCGGGTGGCTCACCGGGGTCAGGCTGTAGGTCAGCAAGCGCGTTTCTTCATCCACCTCCATGGTCAGGTCTTCCGGCGGGCGGTCCAGATTGCCACCGCGCAGCACCTGACGCAGCTGCTGCTCCAGCTCCGGCCGTCGCAGGGCTTCGGCCAGGCTGCTGCCCACGCGGCTATCATTCCAGCCCAGCTGGCGCTGCGCCACCGGGTTGAGGTGTTCCAGGCGGCCCTGGCGGTCGATGATCAGCAGGCCATCGTCGATGCTGTCGAGCACGGCCTGCAGGCGCTGCTGCCCGGCCAGCAGTTCGTCGACGTTGGTGGCCTGGTGCTTGCGCAAGGCATCGGCCATGATGCCAAAGCGGCGGGTCAGCTGGTTCAGCTCGGTGGCCTGGGTGACTGGCAGGGTGACGTCAAAGTTGCCCTTGCCCAGCTGGTCGGCTGCTTTGGCCAAGGCTTCGATCGGTTGGCCAAAACGTCGGGCGATGTTGTGCGCAGTAATGAAGCCCAGCACCAGCACCACAAGGCCCATCAGGCCAAGCACACCGCTGACCAGCAGGGCGCGGTCACGGCTGTATTCCTCGCTGCGGGTGATGAGGTCCAGCGCCTGTTTGTGGGAATCGATCAGGTCGGTACGCACCTGGTTGAAGGCGGCCCCCAAGGGGTGGTCGACACCCATGCTACGAGCGGGCGCGGGGCTGTCACGGTAGGCTTGCAGGAACGTCTGGTAGTTACTGCCGGCCTTGCTGAAGCCGGTGCGCTCTCCGCCTTGCTCCAGGCCTTGGTTCAGCAAGGCCTGGAAGTTTTCTTGCAGCAGCCGGAGGTTTTCCGGGGCCGTGCCTTCATCAAGGATCAGGGTCAACTGTTCGCCAAGGTTCTGCCGCAACTTCAGCCCCACTTCCAGGACGTGGGTGGTGTCACGCACCAGCTGCTGTTGCGCGGTAGCCATCTGCAGCACGCTGACCAGGCCCAGCAGCAGCCCGAGCAAGGCCACCGTGACCAGTGCCGAGATACTCAGGAAAAGCCGCGTGCGCAGCTTCATGGGCGGCCACTTCATAGGTTGTACTGCTTGCGCTTGCGGTACAGGGTGGAGGCGTCGATGCCCAAGGTTTTGGCGGCCTGGTCGAGGGTGTCGCTGGCAGCCAGCACCGCGCCGATGTGGGCGCGCTCCAGCTCGTCCAGGCTCAGCGCGGCACCGACACGCGGGGCATTGCCAGCCGGTTGTTCGCCCATCCCGAGGTGGCTGATTTCCACGCGCTCCTGCGGGCAGATGATACTGGCCCGCTCTACCACGTTACGCAGTTCGCGAATGTTGCCGGGCCAGCGGTAGTTGAGCAGGGCGTTGCGCGCTTCGTCGCTGAAGCCCCGGGCGGGGCGGGAGTATTCCTTGACGAAGCGGGCAAGGAAGCGGTCGGCCAGGGTCAGGATGTCTTCACTGCGCTCGCGCAGGGGCGGCAGGTGCAGGGTGATGACGTTCAGGCGGTATAGCAGGTCTTCGCGGAAGCGGCTTTCGCGCACCATCTCTTCCAGGTTGAGGTTGGTGGCGGCCAGGATGCGTACATCTGCACGCCGTGTCACGGGGTCGCCCACGCGCTCGTATTCCTTGTCCTGAATGAACCGCAGCAACTTGGGTTGCAGGGTCAGCGGGAAGTCGCCGATCTCGTCGAGGAACAACGTACCCCCATCAGCCTGGCTGACCCGCCCCAACGTGCTTTCGCTGGCACCGGTAAAGGCGCCACGGGTGTGGCCGAACAGTTCGCTTTCCATCAGCTCGGCGTTCAGCGACGGGCAGTTGATGGTCACGCAGGCTTTGCGGGCACGTTTGCTCCAGCCATGGATGGCCCGGGCCAACTCGCCTTTACCTGTACCGGACTCGCCAAGAATGAGGATGTTGGCGTCGGTGGTGGCGACCTGGCGGGCAGTTTCCAGCACCGCCATCATGGCCGGGCTGTGCGAGTCCAGGCCGTCCTTGGGTTTGCGCATTTCGCCTTCCAGGGCCTCCAGGCGCGCAGAAAGCTGGCGCACTTCCAGCTGCTTGGCGGTGGCCAGGCGCAACTGATCGGGGCTGCATGGCTTGACCAGGTAGTCGGCGGCGCCGGCCTGGATGGCATCCACCGCTGTATCGATTGCCGAGTGCGCGGTCACGATCACCACACGCATCCAGGGTGCCTGGATGCGCATCTGCGCCAGTACGTCCAGGCCGTTGTCCTCGCCCAGGCGCAAATCCAGGAAGCAAAGGTCGAACACCTGGCGCTGCAACAGCGTTTCGGCCTGGGCCGCGCTGTTGGCTGTGGCCACGCTGTAGCCTTCGTCTTCCAGGCAGTAGCGGAAGGTGCGCAGGATCGCGGACTCGTCATCCACCAGCAGAATGCGGCCTTGGTTGTCCTGGGCTGATTCCATTTCCTGCGCTCCTTAGGGATAGATCTTCATTTAGTGTGGGAAAAATCGGGCAAGTTGCATGGTCAATTCTGAAGGATTCTGCCCTTTGCATGCTAGCCAATGGCCTGATGCTTACTGCAGGCCGTGAAATACCATTGATTTGCTTAGAGGTATGCAGTGGCACATTGGTTGCGAAGGTTTTTACCTTTTGCCCAAAAAAGGAGGCACTGCCATGCTCTTTTCCTTGCGTACAGCCGTGTTCACAGCCGCCCTGCTGCCCGTTTTCACCCCGGCTATCGCCGACCCTGTGCGGGACGCGCGCCTGGAAGGCGCCCTGCAAACCGCCCTGTCTTTGAACCGCATGCTTGACCCGTTCCGTATCAGGGTTGATGTAGACGGCAAGCATGCACGGCTTTCCGGCGAGGTGGAGAACGAGGTAGAGCGGCAGCTGGCCGAAGATGTGGCCCGTGCCACACGGGGCATCGAACACGTGGAAAACCAGCTGCAGGTCAACGCCCGACTGGTTGAGCGTCCGTTGGCGCTACGTGCCTACGCCCAACGCCTGGAGGACGCCACCCTGGCGGCGGTGATCCGTGCCCGGCTGTTGTGGAGCCGCACCACCGAGAAGGCGCCTATAGAAGTACAAAGTAGCGAAGGCGTGGTGACCTTGCGCGGCAAGGTCGACAGCGCCGAAGCCAAGGAGCTGGCCGGCGTGATAGCGCGTACCACCGACGGAGTGTACCTGGTCAACAACCTGGTCAGCCTCGATACCGCCGCCATGGCCAAGGCCCGCGAAACACCGGTAGGGGCCCCAACGGGTCCACAGCCAGGCGACAGCTGGATCATCGACAAGATCCAGAACAGCTACCGCTTCAGCCGTAACCTCGATGGCCTGAAGCTGAAAGTTGCCAGTGAAGCGGGCATGGTGCGGCTGTCGGGCGAGGTTGTCAGCGCTGAGCAGAAAACCATCGCCGTGGAGATCGCCCGGCAGATCATTGGCGTGCGCGGGGTGGATGCCGACCTGCTCAAAGTGGCGACGAAAGCGGAAGGCTGATCGTGCAATTCGCACGACCCCTCGGGCGGCATCGTGCAGGATACGTCCCTGTCGAATGTTTATGTTAATTATAAGTTATTGATTTTAAACGTATTTTTTAAAATCAAAAGGCTGGCATGCAGGCTGCAATTACCTGTTCAGGTTTGAACAAAAATTACAGCAGGAGGAGCCGGCATGAACCGCCAATCCGTCAACCGCTCGCAGAACGTCGCCCTGCCCCTGCGCCAGATGTTGTCTGTCGGCATGGCGCTGCTGCTGACCTTGGCCGCTGGCCTTTTCTATTACAGCTGGCAGACCGCGCGTCTGGCTGAGCAAGTGGCAGCGCAGACTGCGCTGTTGACGCAGATTCAGGCGACCCGTGCCAATACCCTGGTCAAGGCAGCTGAGCCATCGCCTGCCGGCCAGGCCTCCGCCTCACCGGCCACCCTGGAAAATGTCGTACCCCAGGACCGTTGGGTCTTCTGACCTGCCGGCCGCACCGATTCTGAAAAAGAAAGGAGAACCACCATGCTGAGCTGGGCTATCACTTTCCTCATCATCGCCATTGTCGCTGCCGTACTGGGCTTCGGTGGTATCGCGGGCGCTGCGACGGGTATCGCGAAGATCCTGTTCATTGTCTTCCTGGTGTTGTTCGTAGCCTCCTTCTTCTTTGGACGTGGACGAGGTTGAAGATGGGCAGGAAGCTTTTTACAGCCCTGGCTGCCGCCCTGATGCTGGGTGGCAGCGCGGCGGCGATGGCGGCCAATGACGGCCAGGTCCGGGTCGACCAGTTGCTCGGCTCGGACCCGGAGTACCGGGAAACCTGGCAGGACACGATCAAAGGCGAGGAACGCCTGCCCGATTGGGTGGTCAATCTGACCGGCAGTTCCCAGCAGCAGATGTCCGCCACTACCGAAGATGGCGACAAGTACCTGGTCGGTGCGTTGTGCGAGGCACAGGACAACTGCACCTACAAGCGGCTGATCGTTGCGTTCAGCTGGGACAAGGAGGATGCCTACGGGATGCTCGTGGAGGTACCCGAAGGCTTGCCGAGCGACAAGTCGCCTACACGCCACGCGCAATATCGCTGGCTGGGCGACCCTGACGACGGCATGAAGGCGATGCTGCAGGAGCAGCTTAAGCGTGACCCGAACTGGTACTGAGCATTTATTGCCGGTACGGATGAAAGGTCATCGACTGTCACGTAATAGAAGCTGAACCTTTCTATATTTCAGCCTTCTATGATGCGCCGCCCCGAGGAGGGGCAGCACATGACCAAGGGGCCGGGCTGTTCTGATTGTTTCAGGATCGGAGTGGCCTAGGGGTACAGGGAGTGCCTCCAGCGATGGGCCGGGTCAGGAAAGGCGGAATCGGAAGTATCAGGTCGGCGGTGTCAAAGGGATACCTGACCAGACCTGACTTCCGAGGAGCCATGTAGGAAACGCCCTCTTCCTTGCGCGATTTCATCCTTGAGACACATTTTGTCTCGACCGTACATCAAATTTTTTTCGGCCTTGCGAGCCCTTCTTCAAGTGGTATTTCGGCCATTCGGATTGTCGAACAAGCCATCTTTCATGCCCTTTGTGTACCGTCAAATCTGCCGAAAAATGGCGGTTTGGTCTTGTTCGGGATTCCGAACGTTATAAATCAAGCACTTGCGAACCCTCTGTTTTGGCATGAAACACTATGCATGATCGGCATGGGTCATGCGCTTCCGGCATTAGATTTCCCCCTTTCCCATCGCAATAGTTGCCGCCTTTTTCGCTGGTCAGAGCGCCCTGTCGCTCGCCTGCGGTGTCCTTACATGAAGTCGCCAGATGGGTGCGCTTGAAGCCAGAGGCCTTGCCGATGGCTCTGTTACGCGTGTTTTCGTCGGGTGCCATGACCACTAGAACAAAGGGTAAAGACATGAAGAAGGCAAAACTGAGCCTCGCCTGGCAGATCGTCATCGGTCTGGTCCTGGGCGTTGCAATCGGCGCGCTACTGAATCATTTCAGTGCAGAAAAGGCATGGTGGATCAGCAACGTCCTCCAGCCCGCCGGTGACATCTTCATTCGCCTGATCAAGATGATCGTCGTCCCGATCGTGATTTCGTCGTTGATCGTGGGTATCGCCGGGGTTGGCGATGCGAAAAAACTGGGCAGCATCGGCCTGAAGACCATCATCTACTTCGAAGTGGTGACCACCATCGCCATCGTCGTGGGCCTGGTGTTGGCCAACCTGTTCCACCCGGGCGCCGGCATCGACATGAGCACCCTGGGTACCGTGGACATCTCCAAGTACCAGGCCACTGCGGCCGAGGTACAGCATGAGCACGCGTTCATCGAGACCCTGCTGAACCTGATTCCGTCGAACATCTTCGCAGCGCTGATGCGTGGCGAAATGCTGCCGATCATCTTCTTCTCGGTCATGTTCGGCCTGGGCCTGTCGAGCCTGCAGGCCGAGCTGCGCGACCCGCTGGTACGCACCTTCCAGGCCGTATCGGAAACCATGTTCAAGGTCACCCACATGATCATGAACTATGCCCCGATCGGTGTGTTCGCCCTGATTGCCGTGACCGTGGCCAACTTCGGCTTCAGCTCGCTGCTGCCGTTGGCCAAGCTGGTACTGCTGGTGTATTTCGCCATCGCCTTCTTCGCCTTCATGGTGCTGGGCCTGGTTGCCCGCGTGTTCGGCTTCTCGGTGATCAAGATCATGCGCATCATGAAAGATGAGCTGATTCTGGCCTACTCCACCTCCAGCTCCGAAACCGTGCTGCCGCGCGTGATCGAGAAGATGGAGAAGTACGGCGCGCCGAAGTCGATCTGCTCGTTCGTGGTACCGACGGGCTACTCCTTCAACCTCGACGGTTCGACCCTGTACCAGAGCATCGCGGCCATCTTCATCGCCCAGCTCTACGGTATCGACCTGTCGTGGAGCCAGCAGCTGCTGCTGGTGCTGACCCTGATGGTCACTTCCAAAGGCATCGCTGGTGTGCCGGGCGTGTCGTTCGTGGTGCTGCTGGCCACCCTGGGCAGCGTGGGCATCCCGCTCGAAGGCCTGGCCTTCATCGCCGGTGTCGACCGCATCATGGACATGGCCCGTACCGCGCTGAACGTTGTAGGCAACGCCCTGGCTGCGTTGGTCATCGCTCGCTGGGAAGGCATGTACGACGCTGCCAAGGGCGAGAAGTACTACGCCTCGCTGATGGCCGACAAACAGGAAGCCGCAGTGGTTGGCGAAGCCGCCAAGCGCTGAACCTGATTGCTGTCCCAAAAAGCCCCGACTTGTCGGGGCTTTTTGTTGTCTGTCTGGATCGCAGGCCCCGGTACAAGCAACTTCCGCTATCATTCGGGCATTTTTCAGGGGGAATACGCGGATGCTCAACGGCCTTTGGCTTGGCTTTTTCCTGGTGGCGGCAGTGTCCGCCCTGGCCCAATGGCTGGTAGGTGGTAATGCCGGGATCTTCGCGGCAATGGTCGAAAGCATCTTCGCCATGGCCAAGCTGTCGGTCGAGGTGATGGTGCTGCTGTTCGGCACACTGACCCTGTGGCTGGGCTTTCTCAAGATCGCCGAAAAGGCCGGTATCGTTGAATGGCTGGCCAAGGTGTTGGGCCCGCTGTTCGCCCGCCTGATGCCGGAAGTGCCGCCCGGCCACCCTGCCCTGGGCCTGATCACCATGAACTTCGCGGCCAATGGCCTGGGGCTGGACAATGCCGCCACGCCGATTGGCCTGAAGGCCATGCGTGCGCTGCAGGAGCTCAACCCCAGCAGCACTACGGCCAGCAACGCGCAGATCCTGTTCCTGGTGCTCAACGCCTCGTCGCTGACGCTGCTGCCGGTGACCATCTTCATGTACCGGGCCCAGCAAGGCGCGCCAGACCCGACCATGGTGTTCCTGCCCATCCTGCTGGCCACCAGTGTCTCGACCTTGGTCGGGCTGCTGTCGGTGGCGGTTATGCAGCGCCTGCGTCTATGGGACCCGGTGGTGCTCGCCTACTTCATTCCCGGCGCGTTGCTGCTGGGAGGCTTCATGGCGTTTCTCTGCACCCTGTCGGCCGCCGCGCTGGCCAGCCTGTCGTCGGTCCTGGGCAACCTCACACTGTTTGGCGTGATCATGCTGTTCCTGGTGATTGGCGCCCTGAAGCGGGTCAAGGTGTATGAAGCCTTTGTCGATGGGGCCAAGGAAGGCTTCGATGTGGCCAAGAACCTGCTGCCCTACCTGGTGGCGATGCTGGTAGCGGTGGGTGTACTGCGTGCTTCAGGCGCGCTGGAGCTGGCCCTGGACGGTATCCGCCATGCGGTGAACTGGCTGGGCCTGGACACCCGCTTCGTCGAGGGCCTGCCCACAGCGCTGGTCAAGCCGTTCTCCGGCAGCGCAGCGCGGGCCATGCTGATCGAGACCATGCAGACGCAGGGTGTAGACAGCTTCCCGGCCCTGGTAGCGGCGACCATCCAGGGCAGTACTGAAACGACCTTCTACGTGCTGGCCGTGTACTTTGGCGCGGTGGGTATCCAGCGCGTGCGCCACGCGGTCGGTTGCGCACTGCTGGCCGAGTTCTCTGGCGTGGTCGCAGCGATCTTCGTCTGCTACTGGTTCTTCGCCTGAACTTTGCGCTGTGCCTGGCTGGCCTGGTCGACGGTCCAGGTCACAACGTGCCCCACCAGCTGGTCGCTGGCCTGGCCGAAACCGGCGACCACCGCTGACACCTGCTTGTCGGCCAGCGGCTGGCGGACCTCGAAACGCTTGCTGGCGAGGATGCGCTGGTTACGGCCCTGAACCAGCCGAGCGTCATAGCGAATCACCACCTCCACCGCGCCGCCCGGGCGGTACTCACTCTGGAATGCCTGCAGCTCGCCAGCCAGCTCGTAGTCGGCCTGCAGGTTGCTGTCGTCGGCGCTCAGGCGCTGTACCTGGCCATCGCGCTGGAAGCCATCGAGCAGGCGATTGCGCAGCAGCACCGGGGCGGCATCGCTCCAGCGTGCACCTTTGTAGCTGCTGACCACATCGCCCTGTGGAATCACGGCAATGCGCGGGCCGGCCAGCACTTCACTGGCCAGCGGCTTGTTCAGCCGCAATGACCAGTCCAGCGGCGCTGCGGTGCGGCTGGGCTGGTTAACCGGCAAGCGATAGAGGTCGACGGGCTCGCTCTTGGGCAGGATCGAGCAGGCACTGGCCAGGCTCAGCGCGGCCGCCAGGGCCAGCAGGCGCAGCGACGGTTTCATGGCTGGAACTCCTTGTTGTTGTCGCGGCCGAGCAGGTAGCCGCTGGGGTCGGCCTCCAGTTGCCGGGAAATACCTTTGAGTGCGTTAAGGGTTTCGCGCAGTTCGCGAATGGCAGGTGTGAGCTGGTTCAGGCCCTGGGCGCCGTCGCCGATGGCCTCGCTGTTGTTTTTCAGCAGATTGTTGATGGTGGCAGTGCTTTCGGCCAGCGACTGCATGGCCTGCTCGGCGCTGCCGATCGCCTGTTTGCCTTCGCTGCCCAGCAGCCCGTTGGCATTGCGCATCAACGTTTGGGTTTCGACCAGGGTGGCGCTGGCCTGCTTGCCTACCTGCACCAGTTGCTCAATGGCCTCGGCGATGCTGCCGTGCTGGCCGGCGAAGGCGCCGGTGGTCTTGTCGAGGTTGGCCAAGGTGCTGCTGAGGTGGCCGATATTGTCTTCGGAGAACATCTGGTTGGCGTTGTGCAACAGCATGTTGATGTTGGTGACCAGGTCGCTGCTGTCATTGAGCAGGCGCGAGATGGGCGACGGCGAGGCGATGATGACCGGCAGCTTGCCGTCCTTGCCCTTCAGCTCGGGGCTCTGTGGCGTGCCGCCGCTGAGCTGGATGAACGCGTTGCCGGTCACGCCGGCCAGGGTCAGTTTGGCCTGGGTGTCTTCCTTCACCGGGGTATCGCCGCTCAGACGAACGCGGGCCAGTACCCGGCGCGGGTCTTTCGGGTCCAGGCGCAAGGTGGACACATCGCCCACCTTGATGCCGTTGTACTGCACCGGGCTGCCACGGGACAGGCCGGAAACGGCCTCGTTGAACACCACTTCGTAGTCCTTGAACGCGTCATCGACACTGGACTTGGTCAGCCACAGGCCAAACAACATGGCGCCGGCCACCACCAGGACGGTGACCAGGCCGATTAGTACGTGATGGGCTCGGGTTTCCATTGCTCAGCGCTCCTGCCCGGCACGGGTGGCGGCCTGCTCGGCTGCACGCCCGCGGGGGCCATGAAAGTATTCTTGAATCCAGGCGTCGTTGGTCTGCTCGACTTCAGCCAGCGGGCCGGCCACCAAAACCTTCTTTTGTGACAGCACCGCGATGCGGTCGGTGATGGTGTACAGGGTGTCGAGGTCGTGGGTGATGAGGAACACCGGCAGGCCAAGGGCATCGCGCAGGGTAAGGATCAGCTGGTCGAACGCGGCAGCGCCGATCGGGTCCAGGCCTGCGGTGGGTTCATCGAGGAACAGGATGTCAGGGTCCAGAGCCAGGGCTCGGGCCAGCGCGGCACGTTTGATCATGCCCCCCGACAGCGAAGACGGGTACTTGTCGGCGGCGGATATCGGCAGCCCGGCCAGGGCCAGCTTAACGCCTGCCAGGTGTTCGGCGTCGGCGCGGGACAGCCCGGCGTGTTCGATCAGCGGCAAGGCCACGTTCTCGGTAACGGTCAGCGAAGAGAACAGCGCGCCCTTCTGGAACAACACGCCAAAGCGCCGCTCGACCAGGGAACGCTGCGCTTCACGCAGGCCGGCGAGGTCCTGGCCAAACACCTTGATCTGCCCTTCGTTGGGCCGGCGCAGGCCAATGATGCTGCGCAGCAGCACCGACTTGCCGCTGCCCGAACCGCCTACCACGGCGAGGATTTCGCCGCGGTACAAGTCCAGGTCGAGGTTTTCATGCACCACCTGGCGGCCGAAGCGGTTGCAGATGCCGCGCGCCTCGATAACGGTTTCCTGGCCACTCACCAGCCCATCTCCATGAAGAACAGGGCAGCCACCGCGTCCAGCACGATGACCACGAAAATCGATTGCACCACTGCCGATGTTGTATGCGCGCCTACCGACTCGGCGCTGCCACTGACCTTGAAGCCTTCCAGGCAGCCGATGGCCGCGATAAGGAAGGCGAAGAACGGCGCCTTGGCCAGGCCCACCAGGAAGTGCTGCACGCCGATGTCGCTTTGCAGCAGTGAAAGGAACATGGCCGGTGAGATATCCAGCGTCAGGGCGCATACCACTGCGCCACCGACAATGCCGCAAATCATCGCGACGAAGGTGAGCAGTGGCAGTGAGATCAGCAGTGCAAGTACCCGTGGAACCACCAGCAGTTCCATCGGGTTCAGGCCCAGGGTGCGGATGGCGTCGATTTCCTCGTTGGCCTTCATCGAGCCGATCTGCGCGGTGAACGCGCTGGCGGTGCGGCCGGCCATGAGGATGGCGGTGAGCAGCACGGCGAACTCGCGCAGAAACGAGAATGCCACCAGGTCGACCGTGAAGACCGTTGCACCGAAGTCGGCCAGCACCGTGGCGCCGAGAAAGGCCACCACCGCACCCACCAGGAAGGTCAGCAAGGCGACGATAGGGGCGGCGTCCAGGCCGGTCTGCTCGATGTGGGCCACAACCGGGGTAATGCGCCAGCGGTGTGGTTGCAGGGCTCGACGCAGCAAGGTTTCGAGGATCACGCCGACAAAGCCCAGCAATTGCATGCTGTCCTGCCACAACGTGCCGACGGCGCGGCCGATGCGTTCCAGCAGCAAGATCAGCACATTGCGTTCGGGTTCCTTGACCGGGATGCAGTAGTCCTGCACCGAACAGTAAACGTTCTTGAGCAGCGCACGGCTGGCTTCGGGCAGGTCTTGGGTGCAGTGGGACAGGCGCTCGGAACCCAGCAGTTCGGCCAGCAACGAGGCGCCCGCAGTGTCCAGGCGGCCCAGCTGGCTGAGGTCGGCGACGGTGTCGGGGGTGGACTGCGCTCGCAGGCGTTCGCTCTCGCGCTTGAGGCTGGCGTAGTGCGCCAGGGTCCAGTCACCGGTTATACGCAGGCAGGCCGGTTGGCTGCTGGTGTCCAGGGTGGCACTGGGGGGGGTCATTGGCTCCATGCTACTGACTCGGCGCTAAGGCTTTGGGGCTGATCATAGCGCAGCAGCCATGGGCTGTTTGGTGATTATGTGCTGTCTGTTGGGTTTGGAGGCCGCAAAGCGGCCCCCATTCAATCACTGTGCCGGCGCGTCATCGACCACCTTGAAGCGCAGCACGCCAATCACCTGGCCATCCTCGGTCAACACCCGCACCTGCCATTTGCCCACCGGGTTTGGCGGGAAGTTCTGCTTGTGGGTCCAGGCCCGGTAGCCTTCCTTGCGCCCGCCGTGGATGTCCAGAGCGATGCGGTCGACCTCTTTGCCGTCCTTCTGCCACACGTGGTAAATCCGCTCGTTCAGGCCGCGTGGTGCGTTGATGGCGGTGTAGGCATACAGGCCGCTGCTGCGAATGCGGCTGGCGGCTATTTCGTCCAGCGAGTCGCCCGGTTGGCGATTCAGCACTTCGGTGCTCACCGCCACTTCGGTCATCCACAGGGTGGCCGGCGGCACCCAGGAACGCAGCAGCCAGCCCCCGGCACCCACCGACAGGGTAACCAGCACCAAGGCGACGCCGCGCCGCCAGGTATTGATCGGGAAGCTGCTGGCCAGGCTGGGGAACGACAGGGCCATGGCGGCGATCAGGGCCAGCTTGAAGCTTTGCGCGGTGGTCAGGTGCAGGATGATCGGCAGCGCGGTCAGCAGGGCGGCAAACAATGTCAGGGTATGCAGCGCCAGGAACAGCCAGCGCCGAGGCGCCAGCCACTTGTAGTACAGCGGGTCGATGATCGAAATCAGGCCTGCGGCGCCGAGCAAACCGGTAAACACCAGCTGGCCGCTGTTCCAGGTGGTGGTGATGAAGAAGAACGGCAGCACGAAAAACAGCGTTTCCTGGTGGATCATCTGCGTCGCGTAGCGCAGCAGCGGCTGCGGGATTTCGCGATTGAAGGTGCGGGCGAACAGGCCGGTCAGGGTGTTCTCCAGCATCAGCCAGACCCAGCTGATCAGCATGAGCACGGCTACCCAGCTGGCCAGGCCGGCTTGGCGGTCGACCAGGATGAAGCTGCCGATACCAGAGAGGAAACCACAGAGCGCGATGATGCCGGGGTAGCGTTTGAGCAGTTCGATGATGCGCAGGACTATGCGGGGTATTTGGGGCATTAGGGGCTACAACAGAAAGGATGAGGTGGCTGTGCCGGGCCTCTTCGCGGGCATGCCCGCGAAGAGGCCGGTACTGGCAAAAGGATACCGCTGATCTACCGTTCTCGTGTAGCACCACTCGGCCGTTGCGGGCCATGCCGCCGCCAGCGCAGCAACCCGGCCGCCAATATCAGCCCCACCACCAGCGCGGCCAGCCCGTACAGCTCGTCATAGCCAAGCAACGGCTTCTCGATACGCAAGTAACCCTCTTCCTTCAGCAATGCCTTCAGCGCCTCATTGGCCTGCTCCAGGCTAACCTGTCGCAACTTGCGCACCGGGTTGGCAAAGCGCCCGTCGGTGTAGTCGTTCAGCGCCCCCCAATAGTAGTCGGCCAAGGCACTGTTGCCCTGGGTGCTCCAGCTTTCCTTGGCAACGCTGGCGTCCTTGACGCGGGCGAAGGTGTCCGGGTCGAGGCCTTCCTTGCGCAGGTGCTCGAACAACGCCCGCATCACCTTCACCGCCTTGTCGATGTCGTCGCGTTCCAGGTCGGCATTGAGGCTGAGCAGGCCGGTATCGCCAAAGCTTTCACGCTGCACCGATGGCCCGTAGGACAGCCCGTTGCGCAGGCGTAGCTGGTCGTACAGCGCCCAGTCCAGGTAACGCGACAGCAGGTCGAGGGTGGCCTGATGGTCGTTGTCCAGGACCGGCTCGATGAACAACCAATGCAGCTTGACGCTATCGCCCAACCAGCCCCGGGTCAGGTCGCGGCGCTGCTCGGCCTGCTGGGTAATGCTTTCCAGGTTGCGGCGCTCTTCCGGCTCGGTGGCTGGCAGTTCGCCAAAGGTGCGTTCCAGGTAGGCTGGCAGCAAGCGATCGAGGCCGCCGACCATGATCAGGGTCATGTTGTTGGCGGCGTACCAGCGGTCACGCAAGGCTTGTACCTGCTCCAGGGTCATGTCGTCGATATTGGAGCGCTCCGGACATTTCAGGCCCAGCTCGGTCGCCAGCTGGTCACTGGCAGGGTGGCCGATATCCTGGCGGTCGAGCCAGCGCTGCAGGTGCCCATAGTGGCCACCATCTTCGCGCTCGATGATGCGCTTGGCGGTGACCAGGGCTTTGTCATCGATACGGGTGTCGCGGATTACCGCCAGCAGCAGGTCGAGCACTTTTCGCTGGTTGCGTGCGGGGGCTTCGATGACAAACGTGGTGTCGGCGCTGCTGGTGTAGGCATTCCACTCGCCGCCGAGCGATTGCAGGCGCTCTTCAAGGCCGCCCTCGCCGGTTTCGTCGATGCCGCTGAACAGCAGGTGCTCAAGCAGGTGCGGCAGCTCTTTCTGTTCGCAATCGAAGTCGTCCAGGCCCACCCCGACCACCAGGCGAATCGCCACATGGTCGCGCTCGTAGCCGTTTTTTAGAATGACCTGCAGGCCGTTGGGCAGCAGGTAGCCCTCAACCCGCGAGCGGTCGAGGGCCAATGAGGGCAGGCTGCAGATCAGCAGGCAAACGAACATCAGGCAACGCATGGGCGAGCTTCGGTCCTCAGGTAGGCATTCACGGCAGGCGGGCTTCGTCCGGCACACTGTCGAGCATCAGCCCGCCGGTGTCGGAGCCGCCCAGTACCACATAGGCACTGCTGCAGAACAAAGAGTTCAACCGCTTCATGTCGGCGATCAGCTCCAAGTGTAGCGAACTGGTTTCGATGCTTTGCACCACCTTACGCTGCAAGCGGCTGACGTGGGCATGCGCCAGGCGCCGTTCCTGGGCGCGAAAACGGCGTTTTTCCTTGAGCAGCAAGCGGGCGCTTTCCGGGTCGGCGCTAAGGAATACCGACAGGCCAAGGCGCAGGTTGGCTAACAATTGCTCCTGCAGCCCGGTCAGCTCTTCCAGCCCCACCTGGGAAAACTCCCGGCGCTGGCTGGTTTTCTGCTGCTGGACCTTGCGCAACATGCGCTCGATGAGGTCGCAGGCGAGCTTGAGGTTGATGGCCAGCTCGATGATCTCGGCCCAGCGGCGGTTGTCCTGCTCGCTGAGATCTTCGCGCGACATCTGCGCAAGGTAAAGCTTGATGGCGCTGTACAGGGCGTCGGCATCCTCACCCAGGGCGCGAACCTGCTGTGGCAGGGCAGTCTGGGTGCCGCGCAGGGCCCCCAGCATGGCTTCAAGCAGGCTGTCGACGATATCGCCCAGACGCAGGGTTTCGCGGGCAGCGTTGGCAAGCGCCAGGCTGGGTGTTTCCAGCGCCGAGGCGTCGAGGTGGCGCGGTCGGATCTGGCCGTTGCCGTTTTCCCGCTCGGGCAGCAGGCTGTTGCACAGCCGGCCCATGAGTTTGACCGTGGGCAGCATGAGCAGGCAGCGCAGGGTGTTGTAGAGCAGGTGGAAGCCGATGACCAGCTCTTGCGGGCTGAAGCTGAGCGAGTCCATCCACTCCACCAATGGGTGCAGCACAGGGATGATCAGCAGCAGGCCGATCAGCTTGTAGAGCAAGCTGCCCAACGCCACACGGCGCCCGGCAGTGTTCTGCATGCTGGTGCTGATGAAGGCCAGTAAGCCGCTACCGATGTTGGCACCGACCACAAGGCCAATGGCCACCGGCAGGCTGATGACCTCGGCACCGGCCAATGTTGCGGTAAGCAGCACGGCGGCGAGGCTGGAATAGGAAATCATGGCGAACATGGCGCCGACCAAGGCGTCGAGCATGATGTCGCCGGTCAGCGAAGCAAACAGCACTTTCACGCCTTGGGCGTGGGTGATCGGCGCAGCTGCCTGCACGATCAGCTCCAGTGCCAGGATGATCAGGCCAAGCCCGATACCGACACGGCCCAGTTGGCCAGCCCGTGTCTGCTTACGTGAGAGGAAGAAGATCACGCCCAGGAATATCAGCAGGGGTGATAACCAGGACAGGTCGAAAGTGAGTACCCGGGCCATCAGCGCGGTACCCACATCGGCACCCAGCATGATCGCCAGGGCCGGGGTCATGGCCATCAGGCCCTGGCCGACGAAGGACGTGACCAGCATGGCCGTGGCGTTACTGCTCTGCACCATGGCCGTGACCAGTATGCCGGCAATGAACGCCAGCGGGCGCTTGTCCATGTTCTGGCTGATGATGCGCCGCAGGTTCGAGCCGAACACGCGGAGAATGCCGGTACGTACGATGTGGGTGCCCCAGACCAGAAGCGTCACGGCCGAGAGCAGGTTGAGCAGGGTCAGCATGGCGAAAGCCCCCTGTTGCACTGGCCCAGCGGGCCAAGAAAAGAAACGTGAGCGTTTGAAGAATTTTCGGTGCTCACTCAAAGCTTTAGTTGTTTTGCGCAGCTGTCGCCAGCTTCGCATGGCTGTCATGTGTTTGAAACCGATCAGACATGAAAAAGGGCCCTGCGAAGGACCCTTTGTGGTTTGCGCTTCCTGGTCTTACTGACCCGGAATGTCCTTGCGCAGTTTCACCGGCTCATGCTCTTTGCCTTCCTTGCGGGCCAGGGCGGTGCGCATGCGGATGTTGATGGCTTCCACCGCCAGCGAGAAGGCCATGGCGAAGTAGACGTAGCCCTTCGGCACATGCACCTCGAACGCTTCGGCGATCAGCACGGTACCGACCACGATCAGGAACGACAGCGCGAGCATCTTCAGCGACGGGTGCTTGTCGATGAAATTGCTGATGGCGCCGGCGCACAGCATCATCACCAGCACGGCAACGACGATGGCGGCAATCATCACCGGTACGTGGGAAACCATACCCACCGCAGTAATTACCGAGTCCAGCGAGAACACGATGTCGATGATGGCGATCTGGATGATGGTGTAGAAGAACTTGCCGCCCGCACCTTTCGGCTCTTCGGCGTTTTCGTCCTCGCCTTCCAGGCCGTGGTAGATCTCTTGCGAGCTTTTCCACAGCAGGAACAGGCCACCGAAGAACAGGATCAGGTCACGTCCGGAGATGCCTTGGCCGAACACCACGAACAGGTCGGCGGTAAGGCGCATGACCCAGGTAATCGATAGCAGCAGCATGATACGGGTGACCATGGCCAGGGCCAGGCCGAAGATCCGGGTGCGTGGCTGCATGTGCTTGGGCATGCGGCTGACCAGGATCGAGATCATGATGATGTTGTCGATACCGAGGACGATCTCAAGCGCGGTAAGGGTGAAAAAGGCAACCCAGATTTCCGGGCTGGTCAGCCATTCCATGTGTTTTCCTTCGAACGATAAAGGCGACACGCCCCTGTCGAGGCGCGTCGCGTCAGACTAATACGCGTTTATTAAAGACTACTGAACAGCGGGAAAATGCCCATCAGCAGCGCGGCGAACATTATGCACAGGCATACCAGCACTGCCCACTTGAGCGTGAAGCGCTGATGATCGCCAAACTCGATGCCGGCCAGGGCCACCAGCAGGTAGGTCGACGGCACCAAGGGGCTAAGCAGGTGAACCGGTTGCCCGACGATCGATGCACGGGCCATTTCCACCGGGGTGATGCCGTAGTGGCTGGCGGCTTCGGCCAGTACCGGCAGCACGCCGTAGTAGAAGGCATCGTTGGACATGAAGAAGGTGAACGGCATGCTCACGATCGCGGTGATCACCGCCAGGTAAGGGCCCAGTGCTTCGGGGATGACGGCCAGCAGGCTCTTGGACATGGCATCGACCATGCCGGTACCCGACAGGATGCCAGTAAAGATACCGGCGGCGAAGATCAGCCCGGTCACGGCCAGCACGCTGCCAGCGTGGGCGGCGATGCGATCCTTTTGCTGCTGCAGGCACGGGTAGTTGACGATCATGGCGATGCTGAAGGCAATCATGAACAGCACGGGCAGCGGCAGCACACCGGCAATCAGTGCGACCATCAGGGCAGCAGTCAGGGCACCGTTGAAGTACAGCAGTTTGGGCCGGCGCGCGTCAGGGTACTGCGAAACGGTAATTTCGCTGTGGTCGATGTCGTCAGTCGGCAGGTGCAGTTCACCCAGGCGGGCACGTTCACGTTTACCGTACATGTAGGCGATGGCCAGAATTGCCAGCACGCCGAACAGCATGGCCGGGATCATCGGTACGAAAATGTCCGACGGGTCTACGTGCAGGGCACTGGCGGCGCGGGCGGTCGGGCCACCCCACGGCGTCATGTTCATCACCCCACCGGCCAGGATGATCAGGCCGGCCATGATCCGCGGGCTCATGCCCAGGCGGCTGTACATCGGCAGCATGGCGGCGCAGCAGATCATGTAGGTGGTGGCGCCGTCACCGTCGAGCGAGACCACCAGGGCCAGCACGGCGGTACCGACAGAGACTTTAAGCGGGTCGCCCTTGACCAGTTTGAGGATCTTGCGCACGGCCGGGTCGAACAGACCGGAGTCGATCATCAAGGCGAAATAGAGGATGGCGAACATCAGCATCACACCGGTGGGCGCGAGCTTGCTGATGCCTTCGAGCATCATGGGGCCGATCTTGGCGGAGAAACCGCCGAACAGGGCGAACAGGATCGGTACCAGAATCAGCGCGATCAAGGCCGACAGGCGCTTGGTCATGATCAGGTACATGAAGGTGATGACCATGGCAAAGCCGAGGAAGGTCAGCATGGCAATACTCCAGGCGTGGCGCGGCGAAAGGAATGTCGATTCGGGCGGATCAGCGCGTCGGGCGCTGCGCAGGGAGCATGCGGAGGGGGACTGCAGGAAGGCGGGCACAGGAATACATCAGAATCACCATTGTTGTTGTTGATTGGGCCGGGCTCGGTAATTACCGGGTGCCCTGGCTGACCGGTCTTGTGCCGGTAGTGGGGGCTATCCTATGAGCGCAAGCTTTCAGCCAGCTTTCGCCGAAGCAAAGGCGACGAGAGGTAGGTGATGCAGGATGTAACCGAAGGGGGCTGCCATTGTGGCGCCTTGCGTTACCGGCTGGTGGGTGACCTGACAGACATCGCCCACTGCCATTGTTCGATTTGCCGGCGGGTAAGCGGTGGGTTGGTGGTGACCTGGCTCACCCTGCCCCGCGCGGGGTTTCAGTGGTTGGCGGGTGAGCCGAACTGCTATGTGGCGCCGGCCAGTTGCAGCCGGTACTTCTGTGGGCAGTGCGGGGCGCATGTGGCGCTGATGACTACCCATAGCCCGGAAACGGTCGATGTGACGGTGGCGACGCTGGATCACCCGGAGCGGGTCAGGGCCAACCGGCATATCTGGGTGGGTAGCCGGTTGCCTTGGTTGCACCTGGATGAGGATTTGCCTTCGGAGGCAGAAGAGAAACTGTAGGCAACATCACAGCTGCAGGCCTCCCGCTGCCTTGTGCAGTGCCCGCAAATGTTCGCCAATCTGCTTCACATTGGCCTCGACAGCCGCAATTTCCTTGGCCCGAGACGGCTCCAGCAGCGCCCTCACCTCTTTGTCCAGGCTGGTGCTCAAACGCAACAACTGTGCCTGGCGTTCGCTGCTCACCTGCTCAAGGTGCTTGCGCTCGTCGGGCTGCGGCAGCCCGTAGCCCTTGGCATCGAGCAGTTCTGCCGGGCGGCTGAGAAAGCCGCTGTTGGCGAGCATCTGCTTGAGGGTCGCATCGGCCTTGCTGACGCTGCCATCTTTCAAGGCAGCGGCATTCAGGTAGCGCTGCTTGACCTCGTCCTGGGCCAGCAGCAGTTGCCGGCGCAAGCTGGCCTGTTCGAGCAGCAGTAACGCGGCGCTGGTGCGCAGGTCGGCCTTGGCAAACCATGGACGGCGCTGCTCGGCATCCAGTGCCAGCCAGTCTTCGACCAGGGCCTGCTTGATCGGCAGCTGTTTGCGCAGCACCTCGAACATGGCCTGGTAGCGGTCGCGATAGGAATCGAACCGGTAGCCCAGGCGCAGCGCCTCACGCGGGTCATCCAGCACGCTGGTGTCTGCCAGCCCCCTGCCCTTGAGCACTGCCAGCAAGCCGTTGGGCATGATGCTGTCGAGGTCGTTGAGGCGTGGGTTGGCGGTACCGCTGCGCAGCAATTTCAACGACTCCACGGCACAGTTGTTGGACAGGAACCAGTAATTGCCGTCGTAGCTCCAGTGCATTTCGGCGGCCTGGCGTACGAGGCGCTCGATTTCGTCGCGGTTTAGCCTCAAGGGCACGGAAGCCAGGCTGCGCAGCTCGGTCTTGGTGTACTCGTCGATTACCTGGCCCAGCGGCAACACGAATAGCCGCGAGGGGTAGTTGCCGACCAGGCCGTCCCAGCTGGACAGCTGCACATCGTTGACGAAAGCGCGATACGACAGCACCAGGCTCTGGTCGAGGTCCAGGCGGCAGTCCGGCCCGCGTGGGCGGCCCGGCTTGCAGATCACCAGACGCAGCATGCTGTGGCCCCAGCGGCTGACCAGATTCTGGTTGGCTTCGGCCAGCAGGTAGTCCACTTCATAGACCCGCTCAGGGTCGATTTCACCCAGCGGCTGGCGGGCAAAGTCGCTGCCGGCATTGATGAACGGCAGGCCCTTGGCGCAGGTGTCCTGTTGCGGTGCCCAGCCGAAGTGCTCGCGCAGGTACTGGTTCAGCGCCGGGCGGCGGCAACCGTAGCTCGGGTCGAGGAGGAAGTACTCCATGTTGACCGCGATGTACTCCTTGGGGCTGCTCAGTTCATAACTGTCGGGGCTGCGCACGAACTGACCATTGTGCTGCTCGCGCTCGCCACGACGGCCTACGTACTGTTGCCAACCCGCCAGGTCGAGCAAACGCGGGTCGTCGCTGAGGGTGAAGCGGCGTTCGGCCTGGCCCCGGCACGCTTCGGGCAGGCCGATTTTGCCCAGCGTGCCTTGCTGGCGCTTGCAGCGGGCAATCAGCGAATGCTCGGCAGCGGGCCACAGCCGGGCACGGTCGTAGATATGGGTAAGCTCGTGCAGCACGGTGGCCAGCAATTCTTCGCGCACCGTGCCATGGGGGCGGTTGGTGCGTTCGGTAGCAGCGCTGCCGTCGGTGAGACCGGGCAGCAGGCGTCGATTGAGCTCAAGGGTGGACACCAGCGATGCCTGGCCGTAGGCATCTGCCGGCATGCTGTCGCTCCAGCTGACCCGCACGCGGCGGTCCAGCTGCTGCTTGAATCGGGGGGGCAGCTTGCCCAAGGCCTCATCGAGCAGGGCCTGGGTGGCTTGGGTTTGCTGCGGGTCCAGGCCGGTTGCCTGCAGCTGAAGCTGCAGGTCGGCCAATACGGGCGTGCCGGGCAGCGTCAGGGCGCAGCCGAGCAGCCAGGCACGCACGCGTTTCACAGTGCGAGGATGGCTTCGGCCAATACCTGGTCGCTGGCGCCACGCGCTTCTGGCACGCGCTCGCGCAGGGTGTTGAAGGCCGCCTCAAGCTGGGCGCCGCGAATGTCACCGTTGCTGGCGACGAAGCTTGCAGCGTCGTCATGGGCTTCGCGCACCACTTTGGAGTCGCGAATCGAGGTGGTGGTGTCCGAGGTGAAGTCGATCGAGCGGCCAAAGGCACGCACGATGATATTGCTGGTGGCCACCAGGGTCTGTGCCTGGGCCAGGTCGGCCAGCAGCAGCATGCCGAGGGTAGCGGCAATCAGCGGTTTACGCATGGAGCATCTCCGAAAAATACAGGGAGTCAGATGTAGTTATTGGACGAGAATTGCCTGCGCCAGTTCCAGGTCGCCGACGGCGTGCCGTGCACAATTGTGGCGTAATGATTCCAGCGCAGCTTCCAGCCGCACACCGCGGATCTGGCCGTCGCTGGCCACGAAGGCCGCCGCATCGTCGCGCGCCTGGCGGACCAGTTTGCGATCGAAGGGTGCAGTGGTGACCTGGCTGGTGACATAGCCGGTAATGACCAGGCTTTGCGTGGTGGTATCCATGGCATGGACGCTGGCCATGCCTGCAACGGAAAACAGCAGCGGCAACAGATAACGCATGGGCTCTACAACAGCTGGAAAGGTGGGGCGCAAAGGCTGGATGGCTGTGCTGGTAGCCACCAGCACAGCCAGAGGGCTCAGCTGGCGTCAGAGTGCCAGGATGGCCTGGGCCAGTTGCGCATCGCTGGCCTGCAACGCGGGTGCTTGCGAGCGGATGTGCAAGAAGGCGCTTTCCAGTTTGGCACCGCGGATGTCGCCCTGGCTGCCAACAAAGGCAGCGGCATCGTCGCGGGCGGCCTTGACGATCTTGTCGTCTTTGAACGAGGAGGAGATATCGGAAGTGGCATCGGTGGACGCGGCTACCGCGCCAACGACGGCGTCGGTGGTGACAACGAAGCTGGTGGCGTTTGCGGTGCCGGCGAGGCTCAGCATCAGGGCGGCGCCAATCAGGTATTTACGGGACATGATCGTGGACTCCTGGACTAGGGTCGGGTGGTTCTGCTTATCGGACGCTCGCACAGCTCGTCACGGTACTTTTAACAGTGGGTTCTACCAGACTGTGAAGCCAAGCGTATCACGCGCCGGTGTTTCTGGATGTTAATGAAAAGCGCGCTAACAAACTGTATCTATGTTTTTTTGGATTATCAAAACTGTACCTATTTGTTTGCGAGAGGCTCTAGCATGCGGCCTGAATGCAAAAAACCCGTTGCAGTTACCTGCAACGGGTTTCGGGAATTCGCGGTGCCGGCCGAAGCCGGCAAGCCGGTGCTTAGCGCCAGAAAGGCTTGCTCAGCTCTTCGTAACGCTGCGACTCGCTGATACCGGCGTCGGCCAGCAGACGGGCGTCCAGGCGAGCCAATTGACGGCGGCTAGCCATACGGCGCTGCCAAAGCAGCAGGGTGGACAGTGCGCGCAGCGGCAGCGAGGCGTTGGATTGCTGGGCGTTGCTTTCAAAAACCAGACCGGAACTGAGGGTACGTTCCATGATGCTTCATCCTTCCGCTTATGGCGGGATTAGGTAGTGATTTAACTGATGCCAATGATCCTCCTCTGTCGTCCATAACAGTAGATACAGTTCAGTTGAAAGACGATGACTCAGTTAACTGTGTAACCCTACTGTTGCACCCGAAACAAGCGCAACTGTACTGGTCTGCACGCTATTGGTGCGTTTTTGGCTGATGGGGGAATTTCAGGAGGAAGGGACTGGCAGAAATACCAGTACAGTAGAACAGTTTTTAATGGAGATTGTAAGGGTGTTGCGGAAGCGGGCTTGCCCGCGGAACAGGCGACACGGAGGATGGCACCGGCTGTGCCGGTATTCCCGGCTAAAGCCGCTCCTGCAGAGCGCGTGACCGGAACAGCACACGCTGTTCCGGATCACGAATTGATCAGCTAGCCAGCATGCGCCCGGTTTCTTCCAGGTTTTCGTGCCAGCTCAGCGCTTCACGCAGAATGTGCGGGGTATGGCCGCCACGCTGGCAGGCACGATCGAAGTAATCGTTCAGCGCAGCGCGGTAGTCTGGGTGCACACAGTTGTCGATAATCGCCCGTGCCCGCTCGCGTGGTGCCAAGCCACGCAGGTCGGCCAGGCCTTGCTCGGTGACCAGGATGTCCACGTCGTGCTCGGTGTGGTCGACATGGCTGACCATCGGCACCACACTGGAAATCGCGCCGCCTTTGGCAATCGACTTGGTGACGAACACAGCGAGGTGGGCGTTACGGGCGAAGTCACCCGAGCCACCAATGCCGTTCATCATTTTGGTGCCGCACACGTGGGTGGAGTTGACGTTGCCGTAGATATCGAACTCCAGTGCGGTGTTGATACCAATGATGCCCAGGCGACGCACCACTTCCGGGTGGTTGGAGATCTCTTGCGGGCGCAGCACCAGCTTGTCCTTGTAGCGCTCAAGATTGCCGAATACGTCGGCATTACGGCGAGTGGACAAGGTGATCGAGCTGCCCGAAGCGAAGCTCAGCTTGCCGGCATCGATCAGGTCGAAGGTGGAGTCCTGCAGTACTTCGGAGTACATGGTCAGGTCTTCGAACGGCGATTCGATCAGGCCGCACATTACGGCGTTGGCAATGCTGCCGATACCGGCCTGCAGCGGGCCGAGCTTGTTGGTCATGCGACCAGCTTCAACTTCTTTCTTGAGGAAGTTGATCAGGTGGTCGGCAATGCCTTGGGTTTCGTCATCCGGCGGCAGCACGGTGGATGGGGAGTCCGGCTGGTCGCTGATGACGATGCCGACGATCTTGGCCGGGTCGATCGGGATGGCGGTGCTGCCGATACGGTCATCGACCTTGACCAGCGGGATTGGCGTGCGGGTCGGGCGGTAGGTCGGGATATAGATGTCGTGCAGGCCTTCCAGGTTGGGGTTGTGCGAGAGGTTGATCTCGACAATCACCTGCTTGGCGAAGATCGCGAAGCTGGCCGAGTTGCCTACCGACGTGGTTGGCACGATGTGGCCTTGCTCGGTAATGGCCACGGCTTCGATGACGGCGATGTCCGGCAGTTTCAGCTGCTGGTTGCGCAGTTGCTCGACGGTTTCCGACAGGTGCTGGTCGATGAACATCACCTGGCCGTCGTTGATGGCCTTGCGCAGGGTGCTGTCGACCTGGAATGGCATGCGGCGAGCCAGCACGCCGGCCTCGGTCAGTTGCTTGTCCAGGTCGTTGCCCAGGCTGGCGCCGGTCATCAGGCTGATTTTCAGTGGCGACTGCTTGGCACGTTCGGCCAGTGCATGCGGTACGGCTTTGGCTTCACCGGCGCGGGTGAAACCGCTCATGCCGACGGTC
This sequence comes from Pseudomonas sp. LAIL14HWK12:I1, assembly GCF_003202095.1. Lineage (NCBI taxonomy): Bacteria > Pseudomonadati > Pseudomonadota > Gammaproteobacteria > Pseudomonadales > Pseudomonadaceae > Pseudomonas > Pseudomonas sp. LAIL14HWK12:I1. Next base: position 7,275 of record NZ_QJKG01000002.1, on the reverse strand, counting down.
ATGCCGTCCTCGATCAGACCAGCGGCATCAGCCGCACTCATTACCTTGCTGTGCAGGGAGGACAAGCGGATACGATCACGGTACATGGATTGTTATCTCGGGCTACTGAAACTACTGCAGCGCAGTCTAGAGATTTCGCCCATTGCCGTCCCACGACCATGGTCGTATGAGAAGCCCTGAAGTAGAGCCGTTGATCCGGATCAATAAAAGAAAAGCCCCGGCAGATTCTGACCGGGGCTTCCTTTATATCCGCTGGTTTTCAGCCGTGGGTATCAGTCCACAGCCTTGACCATGTCTTCGATCACTTTCTTGGCGTCACCGAACACCATCATGGTCTTGTCCAGGTAGAACAGTTCGTTGTCCAGGCCGGCATAGCCGCTGGCCATGGAGCGTTTGTTGACGATGATGGTCTTGGCCTTGAAGGCTTCGAGGATCGGCATGCCGGCAATGGGCGATTTCGGATCGTTCTTCGCCGCCGGGTTGACCACATCGTTGGCACCCAGCACCAACACCACGTCGGCCTGACCGAATTCGGCGTTGATGTCTTCCATTTCGAACACCTGGTCGTAAGGTACTTCGGCCTCGGCCAGCAATACGTTCATGTGCCCGGGCATGCGGCCTGCCACTGGGTGGATCGCGTACTTCACGGTTACGCCGTTGTGGGTCAGCTTTTCGGTCAGCTCCTTCAGCGCGTGCTGGGCACGGGCCACCGCCAGGCCATATCCCGGCACGATGATTACGCTGTCGGCGTTGCTGAGCAGGAAAGTGGCGTCGTCGGCCGAGCCGGACTTCACCGGGCGCTGCTCTTTGGAGCCTTGCGCCGCACCCGTATCGGTGTCACCGCCGAAGCCGCCAAGGATGACGTTGAAGAACGAACGGTTCATCGCCTTGCACATGATGTACGAGAGGATGGCGCCGGACGAACCTACCAGCGAACCTGCAATGATCAGCATCGAGTTGTTCAGCGAGAAACCGATGCCGGCCGCAGCCCAGCCCGAGTAGCTGTTGAGCATCGACACCACCACCGGCATGTCGGCGCCACCGATCGGAATAATGATCAGCACACCCATGATGAAGGCCAGAACCAGCATCAGGGTGAAGGCACTGTAGTGGCCGGTGAAGGTGAACAGCAGGCCCAGGGCAATGGTGGTCAGGCCGAGGATCAGGTTCAGCTTATGCTGGCCGGCGAACTGTACCGGTGCGCCCTGGAACAGGCGGAACTTGTACTTGCCCGACAGCTTGCCGAAGGCGATTACCGAGCCGGAGAAGGTGATGGCACCGATTGCAGCACCCAGGAACAACTCCAGACGGTTGCCGGTAGGGATCGGGTCGGTGATGGCGGCAACGATGCCCATCGACTGCGGCTCCAACACGGCGGCGATGGCAATGAACACCGCAGCAAGGCCGATCATGCTGTGCATGAAGGCGACCAGCTCCGGCATCTTGGTCATTTCGACGCGCTTGGCCATGATCGAACCGGCGGTACCACCAACCAGCAGGCCGACGATCACGTAGCCGATGCCGGCAGTAGCAAGCTCTGCCCCCAGCTTATAGATAAGGCCGACGGTTGTGAGGATGGCGATCCCCATGCCGATCATGCCGAACAGGTTGCCGCGCCGCGAAGTGGTCGGGTGCGACAGGCCCTTGAGCGCCTGGATGAAGCAGATCGACGCAACCAGGTACAGAAGTGTTACCAGATTCATGCTCATGCTTACTTCTGCCCCTCGTTCTTGGCTTTCTTCTTGAACATCTCAAGCATACGGCGGGTGACCAGGAAGCCACCGAACACGTTGACCGCGGCCAGGGCCACGGCCAGGGTGCCCATCAGCTTGCCTGCCGGGGTAACGGTCAGGGCTGCGGCCAGCATGGCGCCGACGATAACGATTGCCGAGATGGCATTGGTGACCGCCATCAATGGGGTGTGCAATGCCGGGGTGACGTTCCAGACCACGTGGTAGCCCACATAGATGGCCAGCACGAAGATGATCAGGTTGTAGATGCCGTGGGAAATCAGCATATCTTCCATTGTCGTGCTCCTTAGCCGTTCTTGCGGACGACCTGGCCATCGCGGCACATGAGGCAGGCCGCGACGATGTCGTCTTCGAGGTTGATGACCAGTGCGCCGTCCTTGTCGAACAGCAGCTTCATGAAGTCCAGCAGGTTGCGTGCATACAGCGCCGAGGCATCGGCACCCACTTGGGCAGGCAGGTTGGTCGGGCCGACAATGGTCACGCCGTTTTCCTGCACGACCTGGTCAGCAACCGTCAGCGGACAGTTGCCACCCTGGGCTGCAGCGAGGTCGATGACCACCGAGCCAGGCTTCATTTGCGCGACGGTTTCGGCGCTGAGCAAGGTCGGAGCCTTGCGGCCGGGGATCAGTGCGGTGGTGATGACGATATCCGCCTGCTTGGCGCGCTCATGCACGGCCTGGGCCTGGCGTTGCATCCAGCTGGCCGGCATCGGGCGGGCGTAACCACCCACCCCTTCGGCGCATTCGCGCTCCTCATCGGTCTCGTAGGGCACGTCGATGAACTTGGCGCCCAGCGACTCGATCTGCTCTTTCACGGCCGGGCGTACGTCGGACGCTTCGATCACAGCGCCCAGGCGCTTGGCCGTGGCGATGGCCTGCAGGCCGGCAACGCCCGCACCCAGAATCAACACGCGCGCGGCCTTAACGGTACCGGCAGCGGTCATCAGCATGGGCATGAAGCGCGGGTAGTGATGGGCCGCCAGCAACACAGCCTTGTAACCGGCGATGTTGGCTTGCGACGACAGCACGTCCAGGCTTTGCGCCCGCGATGTACGCGGTGCGGCTTCCAGGGCGAAGGCGGTAATGCCGCGTTCGGCCATTTTGCCGATCAGTTCGCTGTTGAAGGGGTTGAGCATGCCCACCAGAAGGCTGCCACTGTTGATCAGGGTCAGTTCCTGGTCGTTGGGGGCGACCACTTTGAGTACCAATTGGGCGCCGTAGGCGTCGGCGGCATTCCCCATGGAAGCACCCACGGCCTCATAGGCACTGTCCGGAATGGCGGCGTTAAGCCCTGCCCCCCGTTGGACGGTGACCTGATGGCCCTGGCCAATCAGTTTCTTGATGGTTTCCGGGGTCGCAGCGACCCTTGTCTCACCGGTCTGCGTCTCGAGAGGAACACCAATGTGCACGACTTTTCTCCTGCGGTGACCTTTTGTCTTTGTAGAAGCCAGCACACTTCGGATGGTGCACTGGGGCGGCTGTGGAGCGCCGACCCGCCAGTTCCCGGGCGGGCGAAGCATTTTGCAGACGAACCAAGGGGCCTTCAACCGGTTCTGGAGCGAAACGAAGTTAAAACTACAAGTCACCCTGTGACCGCTTGTCGCAGTAGTAAGGCTGTAGCCCGTCAAGCATGGGCTATTGGCAGATTAGGAGAAAAAAACAAAAATTTTTCAGTCATTTCGCTTACGGCACGCTGAGTGTCGCAAAATAACCCGCAAGGCCGCGCGCTTAGCAGGGTTAAAGGGTATTTTCTGGCTTGCATAACAGTTTACGGATATGCGACAAATCCATATATCTGTAGGTGTTTAAAATAATTGACTACAGGGTCAATTTGTCGCACTGCTCATTTTCTTGCGGTGTAGGCGTGGGCCTGGCTTACCAGCCAGTCCCGGAAGGCGCGTAGTGATGCCGATTCCACCTTGCGCTCCGGAATCATTAGATAGTAGGCCTTGTCGCTATCGAGGGCATGCCTGTTAGCGACCACCAGCCTACCCTCCTCCAGTTCGCGCTGGATCAGGAACGGCGGAATCAGCGCGATCCCCATTTCATGTATGGCCGCCTGGGCGAGCATCGAGAATAGTTCATAGCGCGGCCCTGTCATGTCGCGCTCCACATTCATCCCCAAGCTGCCGAACCATTGCCGCCAGGCATAGGGGCGCGTGCTTTGCTGCAGCAGAGGTAGTTGGGCGATGCGCTGTGCTTCAAGCATGCCCTGCCCGGCCAGCAATGCCGGGCTGCAGACGGGGACCGGGTTTTCCCCCATCAGCCGGTGAGACTGGGTGCCGGACCAGTCAGCATCACCGAAATAGATTGCGGCATCGAACGAAGTGTCGGCGAACAGGAATGGCCGGGTTCGGTTGGTGAGGTTGACCGTGACCTCCGGGTGGCGTTGCTGGAAGTCCTTGAGGCGCGGAAGCAGCCATTGAGTGCCGAAGGTAGGCACCACTGCCAGTTCGATCACGCTGGCCCCCTGCTGGCCCATCACCGACAAGGTATCGCGCTCCACGGCGTCCAGTTGGGCGGCAACCTGACGGCTATAGGAAAGGCCTGCTTCGGTCAGCTTCACGCCGCGGCGCGAGCGTCGGAACAGTTCCACATTGAGAAAGGCCTCCAGGCCGCCAATTTGGCGACAAACGGCGCCCTGGGTCAGGGCCAGCTCCTGGGCGGCCTTGGTAAAGCTCTCGTTGCGTGCTGCCGCCTCGAAGCAAACCAAGGCGGCGGTACTGGGGATCTTGCGGCGCATGTACGTCAACCTCACTTGTAAGGCTGTCAATATGGCGTTTTGCCGATTTACGAAGTGACAAATTATCACTAATTGGTGCGCAATCCTCGTTTGTCCCGGCGGCCGATCAGGCCTAGGCTCAAAGGCACAAGAAACTGCCCCCTATTTCGAGGATTTCGCTCATGGCCGGTAAAGCAAGCTTCAACTGGATCGACCCGCTGCTGCTGGATCAGCAGCTCACTGAAGAAGAGCGCATGGTGCGTGACAGCGCTTATCAGTTCGCCCAGGACAAGCTGGCCCCTCGTGTACTTGAAGCGTTCCGCCACGAGCAGACTGACCCGGCGATCTTCCGCGAGATGGGTGAAGTCGGCCTGCTGGGGGCCACCATCCCTGAGCAGTACGGCGGCAGCGGCCTGAACTACGTGTGCTATGGCCTGATTGCGCGTGAAGTGGAGCGTATCGACTCGGGCTACCGCTCGATGATGAGTGTGCAGTCGTCGCTGGTCATGGTCCCGATCAATGAGTTCGGTACCGAAGCACAAAAGCAGAAATACCTGCCCAAGCTGGCCAGTGGTGAGTGGATCGGTTGTTTCGGCCTGACTGAGCCTAACCACGGCTCTGACCCAGGCTCGATGATTACCCGCGCCAGGAAGGTAGATGGCGGCTACCGCCTGACCGGCAGCAAGATGTGGATTACCAACAGCCCGATCGCTGATGTATTCGTGGTCTGGGCCAAGGACGATGCCGGTGATATCCGCGGCTTTGTGCTGGAAAAGGGCTGGGAAGGCCTGAGTGCGCCGGCTATCCATGGCAAGGTTGGCCTGCGCGCCTCCATTACCGGTGAAGTCGTCATGGACAATGTGTTCGTGCCAGAAGAGAACATCTTCCCGGATGTGCGCGGCCTCAAAGGTCCGTTCACTTGCCTTAACTCAGCCCGTTATGGCATCTCCTGGGGGGCGCTGGGTGCTGCGGAAGCCTGCTGGCACACTGCGCGTCAGTACACGCTGGATCGCCAGCAATTCGGTCGCCCGCTGGCTGCCAATCAGCTGATCCAGAAGAAGCTGGCTGACATGCAGACCGAAATCACCCTGGCACTGCAGGGCTGCCTGCGCTTGGGGCGCATGAAGGACGAAGGGACGGCTGCGGTGGAGATCACTTCGATCATGAAGCGCAACTCCTGCGGCAAGGCGCTAGATATTGCCCGCATGGCGCGTGACATGCTGGGTGGTAATGGCATCTCCGACGAGTTCGGCGTGGCCCGTCACCTGGTCAATCTGGAGGTCGTCAACACCTACGAAGGCACGCACGACGTGCATGCATTGATCCTGGGGCGTGCGCAAACCGGTATCCAGGCCTTCTATTAATAAGGAGCCAGCCCATGGGCGCGCTATCACATCTGCGGGTGCTGGACCTTTCGCGCGTGTTGGCTGGCCCATGGTCTGGCCAGATTCTCGCTGACCTGGGCGCTGACGTGATCAAGGTCGAGCGCCCGGGCAGTGGTGATGACACGCGCGCGTGGGGCCCGCCCTTCCTGAAGGATGCTGCGGGTGACAATACCAGCGAGGCGGCTTATTACCTGTCGGCCAACCGCAACAAGCGCTCGGTGACCATCGACTTCACCCAGCCTGAGGGGCAGCGCCTGGTGCGTGAGCTGGCAGCCAAGTCCGATATCGTCATCGAGAACTTCAAGGTGGGCGGTCTGGCTGCTTATGGGTTGGACTACCAGAGCCTGAAGGCGATCAATCCGCAGCTTATCTATTGCTCCATCACGGGGTTTGGCCAGACCGGCCCCTATGCCAAGCGTGCGGGTTACGATTTCATGATTCAGGGGTTGGGCGGGCTGATGAGCCTGACCGGTCGCCCGGAGGGCGAGGAAGGTGCAGGGCCGGTCAAGGTGGGGGTGGCGCTTACCGACATCCTTACCGGGCTGTATTCCACGGTGGCGATGCTCGCTGCCCTCGCCCACCGGGATCAGGCCGGGGTGGGGCAACATGTCGATATGGCATTGCTCGATGTGCAGGTGGCTTGCCTGGCGAACCAGGCAATGAATTACCTGACTACGGGTGTCCCGCCTCGCCGGCTAGGTAATGCGCATCCCAATATAGTGCCCTACCAGGATTTCCCGACGGCGGATGGTGACTTCATTCTTACCGTGGGCAACGACAGTCAGTTCCGCAAGTTCGCCGAAGTGGCCGGGCAGCCACAATGGGCGGATGATCCGCGTTTCGCCACTAACAAGCTGCGGGTAGCCAACCGGGCGGAGCTGATTCCTTTGATCCGCCAGGCCACGGTGTTCAAGACCACGGCGGAGTGGGTAAGCCAGTTGGAAGCTGCGGGCGTGCCATGTGGGCCGATCAATGACCTGGCGCAGATGTTTCAGGACCCTCAGGTGCTGGCTCGGGGTTTGGCGGTGAGCATTCCCCATCCGTTGGCGGGTAGCGTTCCGCAGGTGGCAAGCCCGATACGGTTGTCGGAGACGCCAGTGGAGTATCGCCGGGCGCCGCCACTGTTGGGTGAGCACACTGAGTTGGTGCTGGAGGAAGTGTTGGGGCTGCAAGCGGGAGAGGTGCGGCGCTTGCGTGATGCGGGCGTGCTGTAGAGCTGTCCGGTGTTGCTGAAAAGCGGGGAGGCCGTCAGGCCTCCCCGCTTTGCTTTTCAGCGATGTTAAGGTTTCTTGAAATTAACGGTTGACGCGGTTTCGAATCCCCTTATAATGCGCCCCACTTCCAGCGACATCGGAACGAAAAACTCCTTGATATTCAATGAGTTAAATAGTTAAGGTGGCGTTGAAAGGGCTACGATC